>CALKND010000006.1 GCA_938092065.1 uncultured Rhodospirillales bacterium | reverse complement strand
TCCAAGAAACTTATCACAAAATTCTGCAATTTCTCGTTGGCTTGTGCATACCTTTACACCACCTGCTTTACCTCGTGCGCCAGAGTGAATTTGAGCTTTTACAACCCATTTGTCCCCACCTAATTCATTGGCTTGATAAATGGCCCCAGTTGCAGAATGTGCGACACCGCCTTTAGGGACCGGTACACCATATTTTGCTAATAATTTCTTAGCTTGATATTCATGAATATTCATATTTAACCTTTTAATTTTTCTTGAATAGCTTTGTCAGAATTAACAATATTTTCTGCCATTTTCGCAGAAGCTGCATCAATCATACGACCATTTAATTGAGCCGCGCCGCGACCAGCCTTTGCTGCTTCGTCCAAAGCAATTATAATTTGTTTCGCATGTGATATTTCTGAATCCGGTGGAGTATAGACTTCATTCGCCAATTCAATTTGTGATGGATGAATTGCCCACTTTCCTTCAAAACCAAGAGCTGCTCCGCGACGTGCCGCATCCTTATAAGACTCAGGATCATTAAGGTCGCCGAATGGGCCGTCAATTGGTCGTAATCCATAAGCACGGCAAGCAACCAACATCTGAGATAGGCCGGCATGCCACTGGTCACCTGGATAGTCTGGATTCAGACCACCAATAACGGTCGTACGCGCACGACAACTTGCGGCATAATCAGCTACACCAAAGTGCATCGCTTCAAGACGCTCATCACGACCTTTTTTAGCAATTTCCATTACATTAGCCATACCAAGAGTTGTCTCGATTAGGACTTCGATACCGATTCGATTTTTAAAGCCCTTGGAAGTTTCAATCTGGTTCAACATGGCAGAAAGCATATAGATATCTGAGGATGTTCCGGCCTTAGGAAGTAAGATGGTATCAAGATTTTCACCAGCTTGCTCGACCACTTCAATCACATCTCGATACATATAATGTGTATCAATACTGTTGATGCGAACAGAGATAGTCTTACCAGTGCCCCGCCAATCTAAGTCATTTAGGGCATCAATAACATTTTTACGTGCGGGCACTTTGTCATCTGGAGCTACAGCATCTTCTAAATCCAAAAATACATAATCTGCTGTGCTGTTTAAGGCCTTTTCAAACATTTTTGGATTAGAACCTGGTACTGCTAATTCACTGCGTTGTAGTCTTTGTTTAACAGGTTCATAAATAATATGACTCATCAAATTTCCTTATATTTTAAATAAATTGTTCACAACAACACAAGCATCTGGGAGTGATGTTCGGAAAAACAAACCATTATATTTAATGGTTAATAATGCTGGAAAAGTAGCAGATGGGGAAATCATCACGACGCCCTTGACTGTTTCAACATCTTGCAGGACAGCGGTGGCAACGCCAGATCAATCGGCTTCTATTATCGCACTTACTCCCTCAGAAATTAACAAATACTCAGCTTAAGATACTGCTGCATCATAATTGTAGGTTGGGTCACCTCGAACTGAATAATCCTTTGATCCACCTAAAAAGACAATGCTATATTGGCTTCTTGCGTTGTCATCAGATCGCTACTTGCTAGAACATGGATTAATGGTTAAATTATTCTCCCTAAAAATCGAGAAAAAGCTGTGCGTTTAACAACAGCAACCTGTGCTGAAAGTTGAATCAATGGAACTTTGTAAATATAGCAAGTTGTGTAAATATGACAACTAGAAAGCTTTACAGGTACTGTTAAGACCAGCAAGACATCTCTTAACAGTAATAGTCAAGGTTTTGATCTATTGTTGAGAAACGACATGGACCACATCAAGGTCACAAAAAGATCTTTTACATGTGTGACAATGTAAGGGTCGAAAGAAGTATGCTTGCCTGTGCTTTAGATTAGCAATAGCCATAAATAACCAGCAGCGCACAGGCTACTCAGAGCAGCGAATTCTTTGCCTAAACCAGTGTTAAAGTTGGTGGTTTTTCTTGATAAAAAATACATAGTTCTGTCTCCTATTCTTTTCTTTTTTGTAAGATTAAATATCTTTACAAAAAAAGAACAAAACAGCAACATTTATCTTAGTGATAGGAAAAATAATTTTTTTCGCTGAAAGTCATGTTCGTTTAGTTCTATCGACGCACAGAGAAAATTGTGATTGCTTTACTAGTCCAATGGTTGAGAAACTTATTTTTTTATGTGTGGTACTGTTAAACAAATAAAGGGCCGCTTTGAGAAAAGCGGCCCTTTATTCTTCTTAACTTAAACCTAGCTTGAATAATACATTTGCCACTCGACTGGATGGGGAGTGTGTTCAAAGTTGTAAACTTCTTGCCATTTTAGCTCCATGTAGGCGTCTATCATGTCGTCAGAGAAGACATCGCCTTTTTTCAGATAATCACGATCTGCATCCAGAGATTCCAAAGCCTCTCGCAAAGAACCACATACAGTTGGAACGTCGGCTAGTTCTTCTGGCGGTAAATCATAGAGATTCTTATCCATGGCGTCACCGGGATTAATCTTATTGGCAATCCCGTCCAGCCCAGCCATGAGCATTGCGGAGAAAGCGAGGTATGGGTTGGCAACTGCATCAGGGAAGCGAATTTCAACACGCTTGCCTTTTGGGTTGGTAGCAAACGGAATACGACAACTAGCTGAACGGTTTCGGGCAGAGTATGCCAGTAATACAGGAGCTTCAAAACCTGGGATTAAACGTTTGTAGCTGTTTGTAGAAGGGTTGGTGAAGGCATTTAGAGACTTGGCGTGCTTAATGATTCCACCAATGTAATGAAGTGCCGTATCCGAGAGATCAGCATATCCTGAACCCGCAAAGGTTGGCTTGCCATCTTTCCAGATGGACTGGTGTGTGTGCATTCCAGAACCATTATCACCAGCAACTGGCTTAGGCATAAAAGTTGCTGTCTTGCCATAGGTGTGAGCAACCATGTGTGTACAATACTTGTAAACTTGAACGTTATCGGCAGTTTTGATCAGTTCTTCAAAGGTCAGGCCAAGTTCGTGTTGGGAGGGGGCTACCTCATGATGGTGTTTGTCCATGCTCAAGCCCATTTCTTGCATGACTGTGACCATTTCGGCTCGCAGATCATGTGAACTATCAACCGGTGGCACTGGGAAGTAGCCTCCTTTGATGACGGGGCGATGACCGGAATTTCCTCCTTCAAAGGTCTTGCCGGTAGCATAGGGGCCCTCTTCAGAATCAAACTCAAAGAAGCAACGGTTCATGTCAACTGCATAACGAACATCATCAAAAACAAAGAACTCGGGTTCTGCCCCAATGAAGACTGTATCCCCAACGCCTGTGGTCCCTAAATAGGCTGTTGCTTTTTTTGCAACAGAGCGCGGGTCGCGGCCATATGGTTGACCAGTGGAAGGCTCCATAATATCGCAGAAAATGATCATCATTGCCTGAGCTGCAAATGGGTCCATTACTGCAGTTGTTGGGTCAGGAATTAAGGACATATCAGATTCATTTATAGCTTTCCAACCTGCGATTGATGAGCCATCAAACATGACGCCATCTATGAAAGCATCATCATCAATAAATTCCGAACACATGGTCAAGTGTTGCCACTTGCCGCGTGGGTCGGTGAAACGAAGGTCAACAAACGAAATATCATTTTCCTTGAGGTATTTCTGAACATCGGCAGGTGTTATACAGTTACATGACATGGGTTTGTTTCCCTTTCCCAATTTGATGTCGTTATAAAGACTTGTTGGAGATTATGTTTAAATAGCTTCAGTTCCACGTTCCCCAGTCCGCACGCGAATAGCTTCTTCGACCTGGGTTATAAAAATTTTGCCATCGCCAATACGACCCGTGTGTGCTGATTGCTGTATTGCTTCAATGGCCCCCTCTACGAGATTATCGTCAATAACTAGCTCAATCTTGACCTTGGGCAGAAAATCAACAACATATTCTGCCCCACGATATAGCTCTGTATGGCCTTTCTGGCGTCCAAAACCTTTTGCTTCTAACACGGTAATTCCTTGCAAACCAATTTCGTGCAGGGCTTCTTTAACTTCGTCCAGTTTAAATGGTTTGATGATTGCTTCAATTTTTTTCATGATATTCCCGCCCTATTATTTACCTTGGTCTGTGAGAGACAGGCCGCTACATTACGCACATCAACTATAGAAGCACAAGCCGTGCCAATCTGTAAGCCTTCTTGGAAAACTCCCTGTGGATAAGGTTTTAACTAATCGCTAAAGCATAAAATAAAGAACAAGTGTAAAAAATAAGTGAGTAAAAAATAGGCAACTGCCTAATATTTAACGGTTAATAGTTGATGCACCCAAGATATCTCTAGGTTAAATAGAAACCGTATTTAAATAATCAAAAATGAGAGAAGTCAAATGAAACCGACAAATACAATTTTGTCAAACTATGGCACCACGATTTTTACGGTGATGAGCCAATTGGCCATTGACCATAATGCAATAAATCTGGGACAAGGATTTCCTGATCAGGATGGTCCATTAGACATTCGTCAAAAAGCTGCCGCTGCTATGATTGATGGCCCCAACCAGTATCCACCCATGATGGGTATGGCTGAACTGCGCCAAGCTGTGGCGGTTGCAAATAGTCGATTTTACGATTTGGATGTGGATTGGCGTACTGAAGTCATGATCACATCTGGAGCTACGGAGGCTCTTACTGATTGTATTATGGGGCTAATTAACCCAGGAGATGAAGTGGTCATGATCGAGCCTTTATATGACTCATACCTGCCTATGGTGCAGCGTGCCGGAGGTATTGCCAAGATGGTGCGAATTGAGCCGCCTAAATGGAAATTACCTAAAAAAAATCTGGCAGCCGCTTTTTCAGATAGGACTAAGTTAATATTGCTAAATTCACCACATAATCCAGCAGGTAAGGTGTTCAATTTGGATGAGCTAAGTTATATTGCAGATCTGGTCAAAAAGCATGATGCATATGCTGTTTGTGACGAGGTTTATGAGCATCTTTTGTTTGATGGCCGAAAGCACATCCCGCTAATGACCCTTCCAGGTATGCGCGAACGTTGCCTGCGAATTGGATCGGCAGGTAAGACTTTTTCGGTTACCGGTTGGAAAATTGGATATATTACCGCTGAAGCAAAATTACTCTCCAGTGTCGCTAAGAACCATCAGTTTAATACTTTTACTACCCCTCCTGGCCTGCAATTGGCAGCAGCTTATGGCCTTTGCAA
>CALKND010000005.1 GCA_938092065.1 uncultured Rhodospirillales bacterium | reverse complement strand
AGCGATCATCAAAAACAAAATGACCTCGCCTATATAGTATTAATGCCATCACACAGGCATTGAGCCAGCTTGACGCTGTCGTTGCCATTGCAATGCCCACATGCATATAAGAGTTCATGAGGATCACGCTGAGGATCACGTTAACAATCATTGCCACAGCTGCAATTTTCACTGGTGTCGCCGTATCACCACGCCCAAAAAAGCCTGGCGCCAAGGACTTTATTAAAACGTAGGCAGGTAAGCCAAGCGCAAAGATCGACAATGCCGCCGCCGTTGCACTAGCCTGTACATCACCAAACATTCCGCGCTGAAACAGAACTTTAACCACAGGATCTGCCATAAGAAATAAGGCGCATGCCGCGGGCAGGGTCAGTAAAATTGAAAATTCCACAGCACGGTTCTGACTATTTTGAGCAGCTACTTCATCCCCGGCCCTGATCTGACGGGATAGCAAAGGAAGCAATGCAGTACCAACTGCAACCCCAACAACACCCAGAGGCAGTTGGTTAACCCTATCAGCAAAAAATAAATATGAGATAGATCCTTCCGGTAAAAAAGAAGCGATGATGGTATCGACCAAAAGATTAATTTGATAAATCCCCGCACCCAAGGCTACAGGCAGGGCGCGAACCAACAAAAGCCTGACATTTTTGCTAAAGGTGAAAATAGGCCTACAAAACCAAATACCATTTTTTCCACAATAAAAAGCGATCCAAAAAAACTGCACAAAACCAGCTAAAAAAGTAGCCCAGGCAAGTGTGTGGCCGGGATTTTTCGATATGGGCGCCCAAAACAAAAGAGCCCCTATTAGACACACATTAAGCAAAATTGGGGTTGCCGCCGCAGCGGCAAATCTACCAAAAGAATTCAATACACCGGCGAATAACGAAACCAGAGAGATCAGTAAAATATAAGGAAAAGTTATGCGGGTCAGCTCAACAGCCAGATCAAACTTTCTTGGGTCATCCAAAAATCCCGGAGCGAATGCCCTCATCACCCACGGCATGGCGATCTCCATAACAATAACAAGAACCAGTAGGCCACTAATTAGGACCCCCATAGCTTGGTCGGCGAATTCTTTGGCTTTTCCCTTACCCTCTTCTTCCAAAATCCCAGCAAAAATTGGCACAAAAGCCATGGAAAAGGCGCCCTCAGCAAAAAGCCTCCGGAACAGGTTGGGAAATTTAAAGGCGACAAAGAATACATCGGCCATCACACCTGCACCCAGAGTGGCAGCAATTAAAATATCACGAAAAAAACCAAAGACTCGACTGACTGTAGTAATTGAGCCAATAGTCACAATAGAATTTAATAAAGCCATGTAGCCTGAATAACTGTTAATTAGAGCATTGAAAAGGTAGGATTAGGCCTTGGTGGACATCTGATGAGAGTTTTTACTTACTTTTTTTACCTAATTTGTCATCCCGACTATTTTTTGGGGGATCAATAGCATTTAAAAGAGCCCGCTTGATTTGGATGATTTTACCCTCGTGCTCCACGCGAAGGCCAAACACGTCCTTAACATAAAACACATCAACAACCCGCTCGCCATAGGTTGAAATATGGGCTGAAGCGATTTGCAGGCCAATGCCCGTAAGAGCTTCTGTAGCATCATTAAGAAACCCCAGACGGTCGCGGCCATTCACTTCAATTACCGTATATTTAGCACTTACCGAGTTGTCTACTAGGACCCTAGGCGGCACCTTGAAGACGCGTGTCCGACTCAACATTGTTTTATCACGAGCTTTTTGAAGTTCTACAGAGGGTTGCAGTTTGCCATTTAGGGCATCTTTAATTCTACCTTTTAAACGTTTTAAGCTTTCCTTTTTATTAAATGGACCGCCATTAATATCCTGAATCCAAAAGGTATCGAGCGCCATACCATGGGCAAGGGTCGATATTTTTGCGTCGAGAATGGTTGCATTGGTCAGGGACATAGCACCCGCAATGCGAGCAAAAACCCCAGGGTGGTCATGAGTGTAGATGACAACTTCGCTAACCTCACGCTCAGAGTCAACGCGATCCACGATAGTGATATCCAGACCTTTATCGTCAGCGTTAGAAATAATATGAGCGTGATGGGCGTGAGATGGAGCATCGTAGCTAAGCCAATAATCATCATAGCCTTTTGCTAAATAGGCCTCCACGTCTGCGTCTTTCCATTTTGAGAGAAGTTCTTTTAATTCTTCTTTTGCGCGGGCAACTCTATTAACGTGGCCTTCTTGAGTTGTTGTGCCAGCTATACTCTCCTGGGCACTATAATAAAGATCGCGCAGCAATTGCGCTTTCCACCCGTTCCATACACCAGGGCCAACAGCACGAATATCGCACGCTGTCAAAATTAAAAGAAGACGCAGACGTTCAGGTGACTGCACCAACTCAACAAAATCACTAATCGTCTGAGGATCGTCTATATCACGCTTGAAAGCAGTATTACTCATGGCCAAATGGTATTTTACTAGCCACGAGACAGTTTCTGTTTCACCATCGTTTAATCCCAGTCTAGGGCAGAGCTTCAAGGCCATGACGCTGCCGATCTCCGCATGATCACCGCCACGGCCCTTAGCAATATCGTGCATCAAAACAGCAAGATAAAGTGCACAGCGTGACTGTACTTCGCGAGCGACCAAGCTTGCCACTGGCAATTCTTCTGCCAAAAGCCCTCTTTCAATTTGCGATAAAATCCCAATAGCACGTATGGTATGCTCATCTACTGTATAGACGTGATACATGTCATACTGCATTTGAGCAACGACCCGCCCAAATTCTGGGATAAAGCGGCCTAGAACACCTGCTTCGTTCATACGCTTAAGAGCTAGTTCTGGATCTTTTTTTGAGGTCAATATCTCCATAAATACCCTGTTGGCTTCAACATCCGCACGCATCCCTTTTTTAATCAACCCCAAAGACTGAGTAACTGCACGTAAGGCGCTTGGATGAATATCCAGCTCAAGACGTTGGGCTTCGGCAAAAAGAGACAAAAGTTTGGTCGGGTGATTTTTTAAATCATCATCACTCACCAAAGTCAGTCGGTCACCATCAACGATGAAGCCGTTGATGTTTTTACGCATAAAAGACAATTTAGGAATATGAAAACGGCGCTTCTGGTGCTTAGCTTCAAGAACCGCACAAATTATTCGGGTAAGGTTACCAACATCTTTAGCTATAAGAAAGTAATGCTTCATGAAACGCTCGACACCGCGTGCGCCAGCATGATCTTTATAAGCCATACGTTGAGCGAGTTCGCTTTGTACATTAAAAACAAGGCGTTCTTCTGGACGTCCGGATAAATAATGTAGATGATTACGAACTGTGCACAGAAAGTTCTGGGCTTTAGCAAAACGCCTAGCATCACGTTTTGTAAACACACCTTTTTCAACCAGGTCAGAGACTTCATCTACTTGGTAAAGGTATTTAGAAATCCAGAATAATGTTTGCAGGTCGCGCAGACCACCCTTTCCTTCTTTTATATTTGGCTCCAGAACGTAGCGGGTGTCACCCATACGTTCATGACGTATGTCACGTTCGCCCAGCTTAGCCTCAACAAAGGCAGAGCCAGATGAGGCTTCTACGTCAGCTGAAAATTTTTTCTTAAATCGCTGATAAAGTTGTTCGTCCCCCCAAAGAAACCGCGCTTCTAGTAGGGAAGTGCGAATTGTTAAGTCTTCTTTTGATAGCTTCACCGCTTCGTCGATAGAACGCGTAGCATGGCCTACCTTAAGGCCCAAATCCCATAACATATAGAGCATGTACTCAATGATCTGCTCGGTACGCGGGCTACGCTTATAATCGAGCAAAAACATCAAATCTACATCTGAAAACGGTGCTAACTCACCACGTCCGTATCCACCTGTGGCAACAATGGCAATCTGCTCGCCTTTGGTCGGATTAGCGACAGGATAAACATAGGTAACGACAACATCGTAAAGCACCCGAATCAATTGATCTATGAGAAAAGCTTGAGCGCGGACCGTTTCGGTTCCTTTGACATGCTCTCTCTCAAAACGTTTACGTACTACGCTATTCCCGTTAGCCAGAGCCTCTTTAAAAATCTTTAGCACGTTTGTATGGTTGTTATTTGTGATCCCCGACCAGGCTGCTATTTCCCCAAAGCGAGCAAACAAGACTTTGCGACCAATTATTTCACGTTGTTTGGGAACTTTCTTCAAGGCATGATCCACAACTAGTCTTTCAACAAACCTTTGAGAGAATAAAGGGCTTCCAAAGCTTCTTTTGGAGTTAACTCGTCTGGGTGCATTTTCTCTAAAGCCAAATCTACCAGTGACGGACTTCTGGTTTTTATAGGCACCACAGTGGTGCTTTGAAACAAAGGTAAATCATCAGCTAGTTTAGTCAGAGCTGAAGATTGATCGCCAGTTTCCAGGTTATAGAGAACTTCCTCCGCTCGAGTGACCACTGCTTTTGGTAATCCAGCCAAGTCCGCAACGTGAATCCCGTATGAACGATCTGCTGCACCGTGACCAACTTCATGCAAGAAGATTACACTACCCTGCCACTCTTTAATCTTCATTGTGTGGCATGCGAGCTGATCCAAGCGTGAGCTAAGGGCCGTCAATTCATGGTAGTGGGTGGCAAACAAAGCCCGACTTTGATTGACATCGTGCAAATTTTCTATCACAGCCCATGCAATCGATAAACCATCGAAGGTGGCAGTGCCACGACCTATTTCATCTAGAATGACCAATGCTTGTGGCCCTGCCTGATTGAGGATCGCCGCCGTTTCGACCATTTCTACCATAAAAGTGGAGCGCCCCCGAGCCAAATCATCTGCTGCGCCAACACGAGAAAAGAGTTGGTCCACCGTGCCAATATGGGCGCTTTCAGCGGGAACGTATGAACCCATTTGGGCCATCACAGCAATCAAGGCATTTTGCCGCAAGAACGTACTTTTGCCTGCCATATTGGGGCCAGTTAAAAGCCACAAACGACCACCATCATCCGCACCAGCGCCAAGACAGCAGTCATTAGCCACAAATGCCGGCTCACCCTGTTCGGTAAGAGCAGCTTCAACCACCGGATGACGCGCACCCTTAAGATCAAACGCCGTGGAACCATCAATACGTGGCCGTACATAGTGTCGCTGGCGGGCGAGTTCTGCAAGAGCCGAAGCCACATCAAGGCGAGCTAGAGATGTGGCTACAAGTGCAATTTTTTCAAATTTAACCGTTACCTCACTGAGCAAATTGTCAAATAGGGAGAGCTCAATAGCCAATGCCTGGTCAGCAGCATGGGCTATTTTTTGTTCCAACTCGCTAAGCTCCACTGTGGAAAAGCGCATCGCATTGGCCATGGTCTGACGATGAATAAAGTTGTCTCCATGGCCTGAAGCTACTCTTTCTCCCTGCTTAGCTGGAACCTCAACAAAATAACCCAGCATATTGTTATGTTTAACCTTCAGATTAGCCACACCCGTTTCATCAACATAACGGTTTTGAAAGCCCACTATAAGGCGGCGACTTTCGTCCCTGAGGGACCGAACCTCATCTAACTCTGGAGCAAAACCCTGAGCTATGAAACCACCATCGCGAGCATACAACGGAAGCTCAGCCCCCAGAGCTTCTGAAAAATATTTAATTAGATCACGATGATCCCCAAGCCCCTTAATAGCAACAACAATACCCTGCGGCACGTTTGAAAGAGATAAGGCTTCAAGGATGGCACTTAAATTCATACCCAACTGCAAACCGTCACGAATTGCCCCTATGTCGCGGGGCCCACCACGTCCTAAACTAAGGCGTGACAGTGCACGCTCAATGTCAGGACAACGCTTTAGAGCGCTTCGTGAGTCCATTAATATACGCTCGCTATCAACGAAAAATTCGACCATGTCTAGTCGCTCATCAATTTTGGCGGGGTCACGCAAAGGTGCAGCAAGATGAGACGCCAACAAACGAGCGCCCGAACTACTTAGAGTTTTATCCATGACGCTTAGCAATGAGCCTTTATTCTCCCCACTTAAAGTCACAGTCAGTTCCAAGTTGCGTCGGGTCGCCGCATCAATTTCCATCACCTGATTAAGTGTCAATCGCTTTGGTCTAGAAAGACGAGGTAGACGTCCTTTCTGGGTCAGTTCAATATAAGCAACCAAAGCGGCTGCAGCGGCCAATTCGGCACGGTCAAAATCACCAAAACCTGCAAGCATCTTAACGCCGTAAAGTGCTTGCAAGCGTCTCACTCCGTTAGCGCTGTCAAAATGGGTCTGCGGTTGAACAGATAACTGCTCACTCCACTCGTTGAGGATTTCACATAATTCTGGTTTTCCAGTCAAAACATCAGATATGAGGAGTTCGCCTGGACTAATGCGCGCAAGAGCAGTCGAGAGAAAACCGGCTTCAAGTGGTTGGGTTAAAAATTCCCCTGTAGAAATTTCAATCCAAGCTAGACCCAGTTTACCACCAGCTTCAGCAACTGCCGCAAGATAGTTATGGGTTCGAGCATCAAGTAAGTTTTCTTCAACCAGTGTGCCAGGAGTGACTATGCGCTGGACAGCACGCTTAACAATTGACTTTGCGCCACGTTTTTTTGCTTCCGACGAATCTTCCACCTGCTCACAAATCGCGACCTTTAGGCCGCTTGATATCAATTTATGAAGATAACCCTCATGATTTTGGACAGGCACGCCACACATTGGAATATCCTCACCCAGATGTTTGCCACGCTTCGTTAGAGTAATATCAAGGATTGCAGCAGCCTGAATCGCATCATCGAAGAAAAGTTCGTAAAAGTCACCCATGCGATAAAACAATACAGCTTCTGGGTGTTCCGCCTTGATTTGAAGAAACTGCAACATCATTGGCGTCACACCGTCTTTTTTTGACGCTATGTAGGGTTTTTTATCAGATACTAACTGAACAGCCTGACGCTGCTCAGTTATATTTCTTTGGGCATCACCTTTGGACACGAGTTCCATCCAGAGCTTTTACTATTGAGCACATGTTGTCATAATGGAAACTAAGTGATTTTATTCTTTAAGGCTAGGAATCATAGCACCCTTATGCACAATGGAGTTTACACCTCAAGACTCTAAGGAAATGACAAACGTGGACAATGAAAAACACGACATCTCCGATGTAGAAGCCCTAAAATTCCACGCAAGTGGCCGGCCTGGCAAGCTAGAAATTCGAGCGACAAAGCCGCTGACGTCCCAGCGCGATCTGTCGCTAGCTTACTCACCGGGCGTAGCAGCTCCATGCCTTGAGATCAAGCGCAACCCTTCACTTGCTTATGACTATACCGCCAAGGGTAATCTGGTCGCGATTATTTCTAACGGATCCGCAGTGCTTGGCCTAGGAAATTTAGGCGCACTCGCGTCTAAACCTGTAATGGAAGGAAAGGCTGTACTATTTAAACGCTTTGCTGACGTAGACGGTATCGATCTGGAAGTTGATACTCAAAAAGTGGATGAATTTATTAACTGTGTCAAATATTTAGGCGCTACTTTTGGGGGAATCAATTTAGAAGACATTAAAGCTCCTGAATGTTTCATCATTGAGCAAGAGTTGCGCGAGATTATGGACATTCCGGTATTTCACGATGACCAACACGGCACTGCCATTATTACGGCTGCCGCTTTGATTAACGCTCTAGACCTGACAAATCGCGATATAAAAAAAACTAGGCTAGTAGCCAATGGCGCTGGGGCAGCGTCCATTGCATGTGTTGAACTGATTAAAAAAATGGGTATGCCCCACGAAAATGTAACAATGTGCGATTCCAAGGGTGTCCTTTATCAAGGCCGCGAGGAAGGTATGAACCAGTGGAAGTCTGCCCACGCAATAGAAACTGAGACACGCACACTCCAAGACGCGATGGTTGGCGCAGATATTTTCTTAGGCCTCTCCATCAAAGATGCCTTAAGCCCTCAAATGGTTCTCTCGATGTCAGAAAAACCGATCATCTTCGCTATGGCTAATCCAGATCCTGAAATTCTTCCAGAAACAGTGAAAGCTATAAGATCAGACGTTTTAATTGCCACTGGACGTTCAGACTATCCTAATCAGGTCAACAATGTACTAGGCTTTCCCTACATCTTCCGTGGTGCTTTGGATGTTCGTGCCTCAACTATTAACGATGAGATGAAAATTGCCGCCGCCCACGCCATTGCAGAGCTGGCTCGCGAAGACGTGCCTGATGAAGTCGGTGCAGCTTACGCAGGCCAAACCCTTAAATACGGACCTGAATATATAATTCCGGCACCATTTGATCCACGCCTGATTACGGCTGTCGCTAAAGCCGTTGCAAAGGCTGCCATGGACTCAGGTGTTGCGCGTCATCCTATTATCGACGTGGAGGCCTATGGCAACGAACTTTCTGCCCGCCTTGACCCAACAGCAGCCAGCCTGCAGGCTATTTTTGAAGAGGTGCGCAAACATCCCCAGCGAATTGTTTTTGCTGAGGGCGAAGAGGAAAAAAGTATTCGCGCCGCTGTTTCGTTCTACAACGCGGGCTATGGCATCCCAATCCTGCTAGGCCGCGAAGAAAAAGTTCGTGAGACAATGGAGTTCCTAGGCCTACCGTTAATAGACGGACTTGAGATACATAACGCCAAAAAAAGTACGTCCAATAAAGAATACACCAAATTCTTGTATAAACGTCTACAACGTAAAGGTGCGCTCTATCGAGATTGCCAGCGCATGGTCAACCAAGAGCGTAACTTGTTCGCAGCCTGTATGGTTGCTTTGGGCGACGCAGACGCCATGCTAACAGGCCTTACCAGAAACTACTACGTGGCCTTAGAAGAAATAAACCGCGTCCTGGACCCCTTGCCTAACGAACATGTTTTTGGACTGTCGCTGTTGCTAACGCGTAACCGCACATTATTCGTTGCAGATACCGCAGTCCATGAATTGCCAAAACCCGAACAACTTGCCGACTTTGCTATTCAGGCCGCCTCTGTCGCCACGCGCATGGGCCATGAGCCAAGGGTCGCCTTATTATCATTTTCTAATTTTGGCAATCCCATGCTTGAACGCTCACAACTTACACGTGACGCTGTTTTAGTTCTTGATGAGCGTAAGGTTTCCTTTGAGTACGATGGAGAAATGGGTGTTGATGTGGCCCTGAATTCAGAATTATTAGCTCTTTACCCATTTTGCCGCCTGTCTGCCCCAGCCAATATACTGATCATGCCTGGCTTGCACTCATCACAGATTGCCACCAACCTGCTACATGAACTTGGCGGCGGCACAGTAATAGGTCCCTTGCTCCAAGGCTTGTCTAAACCAGCCCAGATAGTTCCCATGGGGGCTACTGTTTCGGACATAGTAAACATGGCTGCCTTGACTGCTCATGAAGCTATGTGACACTTTTCAAATTATTTTAAAAGCACTCACATAATCCCTAACCAAAAATTTATTTAAAGCCTTCGTTTAAATCCCACATTCTTTTTATAAAATCTGGGTCTAGATGATTTTACTTGGAGGCCTATATTTGAAAGTGGCAACAAATCTGAAAGTGAAATCTGGTCTACATTGCTTAGAGTTGGTCAACCAATACAAATATGATATCAAATAAGAGCTTTCCAATTTGTGGAGAAACAATACTTGAAACGGGTCCAGCCCAAAAGCGTCCTTGTCTATGTCGGCCTTGATCGGGTCGGCGACGGTCTTTTAAAACTTCCTTTTGTGCGTGGCCTGCGCCAAGCCTTTCCAGATGCCCACATAACATGGCTAGCAGGTAAAGACACAAGCGTTTATGCCTCATGTCTTGCCCCCGTTGTCGAAGGTCTACTCAATGAAGTTATAGAGCACGCCAGCATTGGTTTGCACCCATCTGAATTACTCAAGAGACCCCTTGGCAGTAGCAAATTTGATCTGATTATTGACAGCCAAAAGATCCTATGGGCTTCATTCTCGCTGTGGCGTATTCCCCACAAAACTTTCGTATCCCCTGCTGGGAGGTTTTTACTGTCCTCAGTAAAAGCACCCAAAGGCTACAAATTTCCTAAATCCATGCAGCGGCAGTTGCTTGATCTTTTGGAGTTAGCTAGTGGCCAAAAATTCCAGACACCTAAGAGCCTCAGCCTTGATATTAGCAAGAATTATCGGACTGATGCCCTTGAGCTTTTACCTTTTGGTAAAAACTATATTGGTTTTGCCCCAGGGAGTGGCGGCAAGCCTAAGTGTTGGGATTTAAAAAATTTTATCCGTTTGGCCGAGGCTGAAGTTGAGCAAGAGCGTATTCCAGTGTTTTTTTTGGGACCTCAGGAACCAAAATGGATGGCGCCTATAAAAGCACAAATTCCGTCAGCATTATTTCCTCTTCAAATTAAAGATAACAACTTTGACCCCCTTTACACTATCGCCCTTGCTGAGCGTATGAGTGCTTCCGTATCCAATGATTCGGGGGTAGGCCATATGATTGCCATAGGAGGCAATCCACTGGTCTCGTTATTTGGGCCAACCGTTCCTGAAAAATTTACGCCTATGGGCGAAAATATAACCATTATTGAAGCAAAATCCTTCGGTGGACGCGAAATGAAATTTATTCCTTATGACGCCGTTGCTAAGTCCCTACGGATCTCTCTTGGGCAGGAAGACGTTTGATCAGCCAAACCAATATAATTAACCCCGGTATGGCGGCAAAAGTCGTCAGCAAAAAATAGAGGCTCCAGTCCATATGATCCGCAAGCCAGCCACCGCCCGAAGCAAAAACCGTACGTGTCACATTCATTAGTGAGGTAAACAGGGCAAACTGAGTGGCAGTGTAGGCGATATTGCACAAGGAGGATAAATAGGCAATAAAGGCTGTTGTAGCCATGCCCGCAGTAAGGTTTTCTATACTTATAGTTATGGCCAGCATAGGAATGGAGTAACCAATCAGCGCTTGAGCAGCAAAAGCCAAGTTAGCCAAACATTGCATTACACCAGCATACAATAAAGCCTTCATGATGCCGTAACGAGCTACCATGATCCCGCCAAGATAGCCGCCTACTAACGTCATTGTCAGTCCGTAGCCCTTAGATACGGCAGCAATTTCAGACTTTGAAAAACCCAAATCCAAATAAAACGGGTTAGCCATAATACCGAGCAATGCCTCACCGTACTTGTAAAGGGCAACAAACAATAAGATCATAAGCCAATGGGGGCGACTCATAAAATCGGCAAAGGGGCAGACTACTGCTTCATAAATTCTTGGTATAGCCAAACGGAGAAAAAATGGTAGATGTTTATACTGACCGATGAAGGCGAAAACTTTATGCTCACGCGCTGCCGTTTCCTTGGTAGGACTACGTTCCGGTTCTGGGCTAAACAACACAGTTATCATACCAACGCTCATCAAAATTGCCATCGAAGCATAAGCAGCGTACCAGCTCCACACATCAGCAATAAATAAAGCTCCAGCCCCAGCGGTCAGCATGGCAATACGATAGCCCAAAACATAGTTCGCTGAACCTGCCCCCATTTGGTCCTCGTCAAGACTTTCAATTCGGTAGGCATCTACAGCGATGTCCTGTGTCGCAGAGGAAAACGCAAGAGCCACCGCCCACATTGCAACTAACCAAATGTCCGAGGCAGGGTCAGCATGGCCAAGTCCCAACATAGAAAATGCAATTAAGCCCTGCGAAAAAATCATCCAAGCGCGGCGTTGCCCAAAAAATCGCGAAAAAAAAGGTATAGGCATCTTATCAACCAGTGGTGCCCATAAAAACTTCAAGGCATACGCAGCGCTAGCTAACGAGAACCAGCCAATCATAGTCAAAGAAATTTCTGATTCCTTAAGCCAAGCCGACAAGGTCTGAAAAACAAGCAACAAAGGAAGGCCACTTGAAAAGCCAAGTAACAAAATAACCAGAACCCGGCGTTCCAGATAAATTTTGGAAGCCTGAACCCAGCTGTTCATTCTGAAAGAGCCAACAGCTGTTGGGATGCTCGCCAGACCTCATCGATATTTACCGCTTCAACACAGGGGAACACATCGTACTTGCTTGCGCGCTTCGGACAATTCCAAAAACAATGATAACAGTCCATACGATGATAAACAAAACGCGCATTAATAGGTCGAATTTCTTCTGGGTAAGGAACGAAACAACCAAAATGTCCTCCACCAATAATAACTAGAGTTGGGGTAGAAATAGCAATAGAGAGATGGGCTGGGCCGGTATCGTTACTGACCACCAATTGGGCATGATTCATAAGATCAAGCAATTGCTCAAGGCTTGTTTGTCCAATCAGATCGATTATTTGCCCATCACTCTCTTGAATATCACCCGGACGCTCGCTTACACCACCAACAAAAATAACGAGCAGACCTTTCTGAGTAAGTTTTTTGGCCAATTTCTGATATTTAGCTAGAGGCCAACGTCGGCCAAATTCATTGGAACCTGGGTTAAGCACCACATAAGGAACACCACGAGGCACAAGATCTGACGACGGCAGTGTATGACGCCATGAAATTTTTGGTGCCTCAGCTTTAATTTGACGCCCGGCGACATTAGAGAGAAAATTAAAATGTCGCAATGCCTCGTGGGTGGGGTATTCGCCTGTTGGGATAATCTCATCTATTTGAGAAAGGTAATATTGATACTCTGCGCGGGTGCCTTCACTTATGAAGGGCAAGGATGACACCATGCGCGGAGCACCGGATATCCACATCAAACTATCTGCCATTAAAGCACGCCTTAAATAGGAGTCACAAACACTGATAGCCGGATTAACAGCTCGCACCTTCAAAGACACCCAGAATCTGTAAATCGGCCAGCGTGCAAAACTATGTTCATTAATGGTCAGGATATTATAATCCTTAAAGACCTCATCTGTGATGGAGCCCCAGCTATCACAGCCAAGGACAGTAATCTCGGACTTTTCCACCCCGAAGACTTCTCCATAGTGATCTAGGGACGTCCTAAAAAGAACCATATCACCTATACCGTCCATGCGAACAACCAACACACCACGACGCATACGAAAGATTGGTATATATTTGGCAACTAAATCAAAAAACCTGAACAACCACCAGCGACGACGCATACCAGCAGGCAGCATCCGCCAGAATGGATTGCTAACAAAAAAAGTGCTAGATTTTGAGGTCTTTAATTTGGACGTGTCTCTCATAGCTCTTTTTACGTGTAGCGGAGACGTGGGGCAAGGGGTGCATCAGTTAACTTATTTAAAATTTAGTAGTTTGCCATTATCACCACGACGGTCCACGGGGGAAACCTTTTCCACCTAACCGCGTTTCTCGCGACCACGTTCGACCCGTTTACGTTCGTGAGGATCCAGATGGGTTTTACGTAGACGGACATTTTCTGGCGTTACTTCAACCAGTTCATCATCATCTATATAAGCAATCGCTTCCTCCAAATTCATGCTGCGCGGTGTTGTCAGGCGCACAGCATCGTCCGTACCGGATGCCCGCACGTTGGTCAATTGCTTGCCCTTCATGGGATTAACTTCAAGATCGCCTGACTTTGAATGTTCACCTATTATCATTCCTTCATATACAGGTACGCCAGAGGAGATAAACATGAAGCCACGACCCTCAAGATTTGATAGAGCGTAAGCGACGGTCTTACCCGGTGCGTTTGAAACTAATACGCCGTTACGCCGACCAGTAATTGTACCGGCATGTGAACCATAACTGTTATAAGTTCTACTCATAACTCCAGTACCGCGGGTCTCAGTCAGGAATTCACCGTGATAACCAATCAGGCCCCGGGCTGGCGCAAGGAATGACAACCGTACCTTACCACCGCCTGAGGGATGCATTTCCGTCATCTTGCCCTTGCGAACCGAGATTGCCTCAACGACGATACCAGAAAATTCTTCATCAACGTCAATCTGGACATCTTCGTAGGGCTCAAGGGTTTTGCCAGTTTCAGGATCTTCTTGAAAGATCACCCGCGGGCGTGAAATAGAAAGCTCAAAGCCTTCACGTCGCATCTGTTCAATTAAAACTCCCAGTTGCAATTCACCACGCCCGGCCACTTCAAAGGCATCAGTGTTGCCAGAGGCATTAACCTTTATAGCAACATTACCCTCAGCTTCAGACATTAAGCGATCGCGAATCATGCGTGACGTCACTTTCGAGCCTTCCTGTCCTGCCATTGGAGATGAATTGATAGAAAATGTCATTGCCAGTGTCGGCGGATCAACTGGGTCTGCCTTTAAGGGCTCGATCACCTCCTGTGCACAAATTGTATCAGCAACAGTGGCCTTGGTCAGTCCAGCAATAGCAATAAGGTCACCGGAGGATGCCTCATTAATCGGCTCGCGTCGAACATCTCGAAAAGCCAGCAGTTTCGTAGCACGGCCCTGGTCGACCTCTTTACCGTTACGATCTAAGGCATGAATATGGTCATTAGCCTTTATCGAGCCCGACTGAATTCGTCCGGTCAGTATTCGACCCAAAAATGGATCGGACTCCAGTGTCGTTGCCAACATAGAAAACGGAGAAGTCATATCAATTTCAGGCTCTGGAACATGGCTTAAAATATGATCAAAAATGTCGTGCATATTTTCCTGAGCGCCGTCCGGTTCCATAGCCGCCCACCCATTTTTTGCAGAAGCAAAGATAGTTGGAAAGTCCAACTGTTTATCATTGGCTTCCAAAGCAGTGAACAGATCAAAAACCTCGTCTTGAACTTCGTAAGGGCGTCCATCAGGACGATCAACCTTGTTAATAACTACGACAGGTTTGAGACCTAACTTCAGGGCCTTAGCCGTAACAAATTTTGTTTGTGGCATGGGCCCTTCAGCTGCGTCAACAAGCAATAAAACCCCATCAACCATAGATAGAATGCGTTCGACCTCCCCACCAAAATCCGCGTGACCAGGAGTATCTACAATATTAATTCGCACACCCTTCCATTCAACAGAAGTGCATTTGGCCAAAATAGTAATGCCGCGCTCACGTTCGAGATCGCCAGAATCCATAACCCGTTCTGCGACTTTTTGATTTTCTCGAAAGGCACCAGACTGTTGCATTAAAGTATCTACAAGCGTGGTCTTCCCATGATCAACGTGGGCGATGATGGCAATGTTACGGAGTTCCATTTATTTAATTTTCTCTTCTACAAGGTTTTTCAGGGAGACGCCCGGACGTGCACCAACATGGCTAATAATCTCTGCCGAGCAGATTCCCCCCAAACGAGCGCACATATTGAGGGGTTGATTTGTTGTTAGGCCATACAGAAAACCTGCTGCGTATGCATCTCCAGCACCAGTCGTATCAACAACCTTTGTCACTGGCTCTGCTTTAACAATGTGAACTTGATCACCACGAACAGCAACAGAGCCTTTTTCACCGCGGGTTATGACAGCAACATCGCAATCAGCATGCACGGCCTCCATAGAAGCATCAAAATCTTTAAGCTGATAAAGCGACATAATTTCTTCTTCATTTGCGAAAAGAATGTTGACGTGATTTTTTACAAGATCAAGGAAGTCTCTTCTATGGCGCTCTACACAAAACGGATCGGACAGGCTAAGTGATACCATACGTCCAGCAGATTCTGCGATCTTCGCTGCCTTACGAAAGGCCTGCTTAGCGAGATCAGGATCCCAAAGATAACCTTCAAGATAAGTAACGCTAGAATCTGCAATGATGGCTTCATCGATATCGTCCGGACCAAGATTACTGCAAGCACCAAGAAAAGTCTGCATGGTACGCTGTGCATCGGGTGTAACATGAATCATACAACGCGCCGTCGAAAGACCGTCCGTGTCGGCTGTTGTTTCAAAGGCAATACCCAGCGACGTAATATCATGATGGAACACTTTGCCTAACTGGTCGTCTTTTACCTTACCTATAAAAGCAACACTTGACCCCAACGAAGCAAGGGCGGCAATAGTATTAGCAGCAGAGCCACCTGAACATTCAACTCCTTGTCCCATCTTTGAGTATATAATTTCCGCTTCAGCCTCGTCGACCAAGCTCATGGATCCCTTAATCAAATCGTTTTCAATAATGAACTGATCGTCAACATGGGCCAATACGTCAACAATGGCATTACCAATACCGACCACACTAAATCTGGGATCACTCATAACAAGTCTCTCCTTAACGGGAATGCAAGGCGGCGGAGTATAGCGACAAAGGCTTAGCTTGCAAGGGCCTGATAGCTCCGCGGCTTAGAGATTGATGACTTACTCAGCAGAGAATAATGATATTGTCGGACACATTAATTTAAGTCTAAACATCTAGATCTAATTTTTTGTTGAGAAAAAAGGGTGGCACATTGATTAGAGCATTCATCAAGGCAGCGGATCAAATTTTAGATCCTAAAGTAAGACGGATAGTCTGGATTGCCCTTGCAACGGCAGTTGCGGTATTTATCTTGCTGTGGACGTTAGTTGGTTCCCTACTCATAAATACAGATTTTTTTTCCATAGGATTACTTGAAGTTGCCATTGACTGGCTGGGTGGGTTAGCAGTAGGAGCTTTAACATGTTTGCTGTTTCCATCAGCCATAAGTGTTGTAATTGGTTTTTTTCTTGAAGACATAGCAAACGCCGTGGAACGAAAGCACTATCCAGACTTGGCCCCTGCTAATGCCATTTCCTGCGCGAATACAGTGCTGACAACATTGCGTTTTCTAGCTATTATGTTATTTTTAAACATTCTAATGTTGCCTTTCTTGTTAACGGGACCATTTTTCCCTTTTGTCTTCTACAGCATAAATGGTTATCTTCTAGGCCGTGAGTATTTCGAGATAGTGGCCTTTCGACGTACAGGGCCTTCTGAAGCAAAGGCCCTTCGTAAAAAACACGCATTTCAGCTTTTTTTGGTCGGTATATTTGTTGCGTTTATGTTAACTGTTCCAATTGTAAATTTATTAGCTCCGATTATAACCACAGGAATGATGGTTCATTTATTCGAAGATTTTAGTCACCGCACCTAAATATTATTTCTGGAGGGGAAAATATGTTCCGGCGAGACAAGGACAAAGATAACGAAAACAAAAGCAGCATCGATGCTCCGCCTATAAAACCATTTACATCCAAGGGAACACACGCGCCAAAAAAGGTGCCAAATCCGGTGGGAGGAAACTCAAGTTTACCAACACCTGTGCGTTATATTAATGTTTCTTCTATTCCAAATCGTCACAATCACTTAGAACACCCTCACCAAAGTGAGGCAGACTCAAAACGCTTGGTGGTTGGAAAAAATATCCGACTTTGTGGTGAAATTTCAGCCTGTGAGCATCTTGTAGTGGAAGGTTATGTTGAAGTTACCCTCAATAATGCATGTTTGCTCGAAGTGGCTTCAAGCGGTGTGTTTAAGGGTAGTGCCCAAGTCGATGAAGCAATAATCAGTGGCCAGATTGATGGCGACTTGACGGTTAATAAAAAACTGACTGTTCTATCTAGCGGAAAAATAAGCGGCTCAGTCCGTTATGGCAGCATCATAATTGAGGCTGGCGGTGAAGTTTCCGGCGATATGAAGGCCCTTGATGTGGCGAGTAAGGATACTAGCACGGTGTGACCACGATACCAAATCTCACACTTTTTGCTTTTGTTATGATCACGGCTCTGAGCGGGTGTGTCGTTTCCAAGCAACAGGAGCCAAACACAAGAGTACCCCATGCATCAAATAGAAATGATGGTCTTGCCCATCTAGGCCCAGTCACAATGCTGCAGCCAGAAAGACACATGCTAAATGTTGTCAATGATCTATACACCCTTAGCCCCCAGCAAATGACAGGACTTTTTGAAGAGGGCGTCCAAAAGATGTTTGGCATCCCCGACTTCAAGCATTACGACCCGCCTGCTGAAATATGGCAATATCGAAAAAAAGAGTGTTTGCTGGATATCTTCCTATATGTGGACAAGCAACAATCCAATGAGTTGCGTGTCAGACACGCTGAAGTTCGCGGTCGTAGTATCAACAAAAAATCACAAGACAATTGTTTTCTTCAGGCCTTACGCGTTAATCGTTAACACGTTTAACTAATATCTTGCCCTTGAAGGTACAAATGTCATTTACAACACATTGATAACACTCAGGTTTTCTAGCCTTACAAACATAGCGCCCAAGCAATATTAGCCAATGATGTGCGTGCAACTTCCAATGCTCGGGGGTTACCTTTTCAAGCTTTTCTTCTACCTCCAAGACTGTTTTTCCAACTGCCAGCCCAGTCCGGTTTGAAACACGGTAAATGTGCGTGTCAACTGCAATGGTCGGTGCGCCAAAAGCAATGTTCATGACGACGCTGGCAGTTTTACGCCCAACACCAGGCAACCGTTCAAGGGCAGTGCGATTTTCTGGCACCTCGCCCGAGTGCTCATCAATCAAAATTTGGGACAATTTAATAACATTCTTAGCTTTGGTATTAAACAAACCAATAGCCCTAATGTAGTTTTTTAAACCTCCCTCTCCCAACCTCAGCATAGCCTCTGGGGTTGTCACCTTTTTAAAAAGTGGCCTAGTCGCTTTATTAACACTTACATCCGTAGCCTGGGCTGAGCACACCACTGCAACCAAAAGGGTATACACATTTATCCAATGAAGTTCTCCCTTAGGTTCTGGATCTTGATCGGACAGCGTCTGATAAAATAATTCAATATTAGCTCTCTTCATTTATTCTCTTTGTTGATGCAGGAAATTAATGTGGCCAGCGAACCATCCAAGCGCGATAATATGACGTTAGACTTTAGCAATATAATAAAGCTGCTTAGTAATATGCTTGATAAAACGATATTTGCTTATAAACCAAGTACATCGCGCATAGAGTAAAGTCCAGGTGCCTTGTGCTCACACCACTTGGCAGAACGGATTGCACCGCGTGCAAAAACTCTTCGGCTTGATGCCTTATGGGTTAGCTCTAAGCGCTCGCCATCAGCAGCAAAAATAAGAGAGTGATCACCAACCACATCCCCACCTCGTAACGTGGCGAAGCCAATATTTCCTGGGCTACGTGTTCCCGTATTGCCATCTCGGATCCGCTCGGACACTGACACCAGATCTACGCCACGAGCTTTCGCCGCCGCCTCACCAAGTGCTAGGGCGGTACCTGAGGGTGCATCTACCTTATGACGATGATGCATTTCATAAATTTCAATGTCGTAGTCGTTTTCTAGCACGCTTGCAGCTTGTGAGGTCAACGTAAGTAGCAAATTTACACCTATAGAAAAATTTGCCGCCTGAATAACAGCCACACTTTTTGATGCTTTTACAACTGCCGCCTGTTCTTCTTTGTTCAGGCCCGTGGTGCCGACGACTAGGGCTGTGCCATATTTGACGGCGCCTTGCGTATGGCTAATAGTTGCTTGCGGCAAAGTAAAATCAATAACCACATCAGAAACTGAGAAAAGGGCATCAGTATCACTTCCAACAATAATTCCAGTTTCATCAAAACCAGCAAGTTTAGCAATATCATGACCCACAAAAGCGCTTTCACTATGTTCTGTGCCGCCGATAAGCGTCACCCCCTCATTAACCAATATCTCGGATATCAACATACGTCCCATACGCCCCGCGCAACCAACTATTCCAACTTTCATTCTACAGGACCCTTTATTCTTTTAAATCTTCCCACAGGTCCTTGACCTTGTCAAAAAAGCCATGAGATTCGGGGCTATGTTTTTCGTGCGAGCTTTCAGACTCAAATTTCTTAAGTAGGTCCTTCTGCTTCTTACTCAAGGAGACAGGAGTTTCTACAGCTAGCTGAACAAACATATCACCGCGAGCATCCGACCTTAGAACACGCATACCCTTACCCTTTAAACGAAGCTGCTGTCCCGACTGAGCCCCTGTCGGAATGGAGACCCGAGTCAGCTTGCCTTCTACCATTGGCACTTCGATGTTCCCACCGAGAGCCGCCGTAGTCATGGGTATAGGCGCACGACAATGGATATTGGCGCCGTCGCGCTTAAACAGACGGTGAGGCTTCAGCGACAGAAAAATATAAAGGTCACCTGCAGGAGCGCCACGCAATCCAGCCTCGCCCTCGTCACCAAGACGAATACGCGTACCATCCTCAACACCAGAAGGAATGCTAACCGCCAAGTTTTTTTCCTTGTGAATTCGACCTTGGCCTCCACAAATGGAACATGGCACCTTAATTACTTGGCCGATGCCCTGACAAGAATGACAAGTGCGCTCTACCGTAAAGAAACCCTGTTGCGCACGGACTCTACCATGCCCTCCACAAGTGGTACATGTTACTGGTGCAGAGCCACCAGCCGCACCAGAACCATTACACCCGTCACAGGAAACAGATGTAGGTACCCTAATATTAGTTTTTTTGCCTTCAAATGCTTCTTCAAGGGTGATCTCCATATTATAGCGCAAGTCCGAGCCACGCCCAGCGTCGGCTCTACCTCCACCTTGGGATCCAAAGTCACCAAACATTTCATCAAAAATATCAGAAAAACCACCAAAACCACCTCCTGAACTAGGACCGCCTTGCTCGAAGGCAGAGTGACCAAATCGGTCAAAAGCCGCACGTTTTTCTTCGTCCTTCAAGACCTCATAGGCCTCGTTGACTTCTTTGAACTTTCGTTCCGCTTCCTCATCTCCCGGGTTACGATCGGGGTGATATTTCATAGCCAAATTGCGGTAGGCTTTTTTTATATCATCCCCATCTGCATCCCGCTCAATACCCAGAAGTGTGTAGAAATCTTCCTTGGACATGTTTATCTGAGCCTTAATGGACAACCGCCCCGACGTTTTTCTCTAAACTCGTTAAGGTGGTTTTTTAGTTAAAAGTTGGAATGTTTAATTGCCTATTTTTTTTCTTTCTTTTTTTCATTGGATGGGGCTTCATCCGTATCGACTTCTTCAAACTCGGCGTCAACCACGTCTGTGTCATCAATGGTTTCTTCGCCCGAAGAAGCATCTCCGTTTGCCCCCTCTGCGGCTTCAGCTTGGCTAGCCTTATACATGGCTTCACCCAACTTCATTGCCTGCTCGCTCAGGGTATCGCTCTTGGTCTTGATTTCATCTGGATCCGGGTCTTCGCCTTCGAGTAATGTCTTTAGTTCCTGAAGAGCAGTTTCAATAACAAGCTTGTCTTCCTCAGAAATCTTGTCGCCGTGTTCTTTTAAATTGCTTTCCGTCGAGTGAACAAGACCATCGGCATGATTGCGCGCTTCAACTACTTCTTTGCGCTTTTTGTCTTCATCAGCGTGTGATTCGGCTTCATTAACCATTTTTTCAATATCATCATCGCTTAATCCCCCCGAAGCTTGGATGCGAATTTGTTGCTCTTTACCTGTGGCTTTATCTTTTGCCGAAACATTAACGATTCCGTTTGCATCAATATCAAAAGTTACTTCTATTTGCGGAATACCGCGCTGGGCTGGGGGAATGCCCACAAGATCAAATTGGCCTAGAACCTTATTATCAGCCGCCATCTCGCGCTCACCCTGAAATACGCGGATCGTGACTGCAGTCTGACTATCCTCGGCAGTAGAAAATACCTGCGATTTACGTGTTGGTATTGTCGTATTTCTATCAATGAGACGGGTAAAAACACCGCCCAAGGTTTCAATGCCCAAGCTCAGTGGTGTGACATCAAGCAGAAGAACATCTTTGACATCTCCCTGCAAGACACCACCCTGAATAGCTGCACCTATAGCGACTACTTCATCAGGGTTAACGCCCTTGTGGGGTTCGCGGCCGAAGAATTCCTTGACCGCCTCTACCACTTTAGGCATACGTGTCATTCCGCCAACAAGAATCACTTCATCAATTTCTCCTGCTGTCAAACCGGCATCCTTAAGAGCTTTTTTACAGGGCTCGATAGTACGTTTAACCAAGTCTTCAACGAGCGCCTCTAACTTAGCCCTAGTTAATTTGATATTTAAATGCTTTGGACCCGACGCATCAGCAGTGATAAACGGCAGGTTTATCTCAGTCTGCATTGCACTAGAAAGTTCAATTTTAGCCTTTTCACCCTCTTCTTTTAGACGCTGTAGCGCCAACTTATCTTCGCGAAGGTCAATGCCGTTATCTTTTTTAAACTCATCGGCAAGGTAATCAACAATGCGGGCATCAAAATCTTCACCGCCAAGAAATGTGTCACCATTGGTTGATTTCACTTCAAAAACGCCATCGCCAATTTCAAGAGCAGACACATCAAAGGTGCCACCTCCAAGGTCATAAACAACAATTGTGCCGCTCTCATTTTTTTCAAGCCCATAAGCCAGAGCTGCTGCTGTTGGTTCATTGATAATTCGCAGCACTTCAAGGCCCGCAATCTTACCAGCATCCTTGGTTGCCTGACGCTGGCTATCATTAAAGTAAGCAGGAACCGTAATCACAGCTTGTGTAACATCCTCGCCAAGGTAGCTTTCGGCCGTTTCTTTCATTTTTTGCAAGGTGAAAGCGCTGACTTGGCTAGGGCTGTACTTTTTACCCGCTGCCTCAACCCAAGCATCGCCACTTTCACCAGCAACGATTTTAAAGGGAACCATACCCTTATCTTTTTCAGTCAGCGGGTCATCATAGCGACGACCAATCAAACGCTTGATAGCGAACAGTGTGTCCTCTGGATTTGTCACTGCCTGACGTTTTGCAGGCTGACCAACAAGGCGTTCACCAGAATCTGTAAAGCCAATAATTGAGGGCGTTGTGCGGACGCCTTCGGCGTTTTCAATAACCTTGGCGTCCTTACCGTCCATAAGGGCGATACAGGAGTTTGTGGTGCCAAGGTCGATACCGATAACCTTGCTCATGTCTAATCCTTTATAATTTTATAGCGGCTTCCCTTTTTAATGCCCATTGAGGCGCAATAGCCGGGACCCCCCCTTATATTAAAATATTTGAAAGGCGAAGCTTTCGAGGGTTATATATGTAGCTAATTCAAACGGCGCAACCATCTCAAGAAATTTTTCCCCGCCTAAAGCTCTTTATCGACCTTACTGCCAGTTTCAGCTGACGGCTCGTAGGCATGGGCAGCATCTTCGGCTTCAGATACATCACTTTCTTGAACCACTTCATCAGCGATCACTTTAGGGCCACCTTTTGAAACGCCAACCTTAGCCTCACGCAACAAGCGTTCACGCAATAAATAGCCTGCTTCAATAACTTGAATAACTGTTCCCGAAGGCTTATCAAGATTTTCTACTTCAAATAAGGCATGGTGATATTTTGGGTCAAAAGGTTGACCTATCGGCTCTATTTGTTCGATACCAATACGCTCGAACGTCTTTTTCATTTCAGTTTCAATCATCGTCACACCAAGAATAAAATTGTTAAACCGTTCAAGCAAAACTGCTGCACTAATTTCTGAATTAGCCTGCTTCTCCTCCTCTAATCGTACGCTAGCCAAGGCTCGGACCATATTGTCTGAAACGCTGAGCATTTCGCGAGCAAAGTTTGTAATGGCATATTTACCTGCATCTTCTTTTTCCCGTTGAGCTCGCCTGCGTACATTTGCTGTTTCAGCAACCGCACGCAATAGCTGGTCCTTTGTCTCCGCAAGCTCTACCTGGAGCTCATTTAGACTATCGCCTCCAGCAAAGTCAGGAATCTCAACTTCATCACCTAAACCTTTAGGGTCTACATCAGAGTGTAATTCATTTTCATCACTGTCGAATTCCCCTGAAATATTTTCCTCATCAACATCAGGAATTCCGGGATTTTCTTCCTCATTTTCCCATTCTGTGTTTTGATCTGTAACTTGTGACATTGTTATTAATTCTTTCTTGTTAAATTTTATTTCAGCGATTGCCGACTAGGCGGCCTACAAGTTTTGCCGTATAATCAACCATGGGAACTATGCGGGAGTAGTTCATTCGCGTTGGTCCAATAACTCCAATTGCGCCAACTACCTGTTCACGACTATCACTAAATGAGCCAAAAATCATTGAACACCCCGACATTCCAAACAACTGATTATCCGATCCTATAAACACCTGCACACCTTCTGCGACATCTGTTAATGACAGTAATTTAAGCATTGTATCCTTGGTCTCAAGGGCCTCAAATAAGGAATGTATTTGTTCAAGGTCCATCGTAGCTTTAATGTCTTCTAAAAGATTGGCTTGGCCGCTAACAATAAGGGTGCCACCTTCATCTCCGCCTGCCCAGCTAGCAAGGCCAGATTTAACAACGCTACTAGTCAGGCTATCCAATTGTGCGCGATGCTGATCAAGTTCAGTAATAATTTGTGCATGGGCCTCGCCCAAGGTCTTGCCGATCATACGCGCGTTTAAAAAATTTGAGGCTTCAACCAAAGCTGATGGGGGAAGATTTGCAGGAATATCGATAACACGGTTTTCAACAATTCCGTTTTCCGTCACAAGCACAACTAAGGCACGGCCGGGGCGGAGAGAAATCATTTCAATATGCTTCAAGGGAACGTCAGTCTTTGGAGCCATCACCAATCCAGCACAATTGGAGAGTCCAGACAAAACAGAGGTAGCTTCCTTCAAAAGCCCTTCAACAGACGTCCCTTCCGCCTGGCACTGACCTTCGATGCTCTGACGGTCTTCCTTCGTTAAATAGCCAGTCTGAAGTAGACCGTTTACGAATAGCCTCAAGCCCGCATTCGTTGGCAATCGCCCTGCAGATGCATGAGGGCTAAACAAAAGACCAGCGTCTTCGAGGTCAGACATCACATTTCTTACAGTCGCGGGAGACAGTGATGAGCTTAAACGTTTTGACAAGGTACGTGAACCAATTGGCTCACCAGTCGCTACATAGGCATCGACAATATTCTTAAATATTTCACGAGAGCGCTCATCAAGTTCTGGGATCATAGACAAAAATGTAGCCATCAAATCTTATCACGTCAACGCAAGCCCGCGTAAAGAGTAATTAAGTGTTTCCACATAGTGATTATTTGATCTAGCTTGCGATCAGCTTTTAACAGGAAAGGGGCTAACTAGAATGAGACCTTCAGGCCGTGCCATAGATGAACTTCGAGCAATTAAACTTGACACCGGCGTAAATAAATATGCAGAAGGCTCCTGCCTAATAAAAATGGGCGAAACGCAAGTATTATGTCTGGCCAGTGTGGAAGAAAGGGTCCCACCGTGGATGCGAAACTCTGGCAAAGGGTGGGTTACTGCTGAATATGGCATGTTACCGCGTTCCACTGACTCACGCATGGGCCGCGAAGCCGCAAGAGGAAAGCAATCGGGTCGGACACAAGAAATTCAGCGTTTAATTGGACGTTCTTTGCGGGCGGTTACCGATCTTACTGCAATGGGTGAAATGCAGATCACAGTTGATTGTGACGTAATTCAGGCCGATGGTGGCACCCGCACAGCGGGAATTACAGGAGCTTACATCGCCTTGCATCTAGCCTTCCAACGCATGGTAAATCTTGGAATCCTAGAAAGCATTCCCTTAATTGATCAAGTTGCTGCCGTATCTTGTGGCCTTTATGATGGAATTGCCGTTCTTGATTTAGACTATAAAGAAGACAGCTCTGCACAGGCTGATGCAAATTTCGTATTGACGGGTAAACAGGGTATCGTCGAGATACAAGGAACAGCTGAAGAAAAGCCATTCTCACCAAATCAGTTTGGTGAATTAATGAGACTAGCCCGTAAGGGTATTGATGAGTTAGTTGTCATGCAGCGACATATACTTAGTCTAAGCTGAGGAAAAACTTATGACCCGCATGTTTGAAGATGGCAAACTTGTAATCGCTAGCCATAATTTAGGTAAAGTGCGTGAAATTAGAGAACTCCTATTACCTTTTGATGTAAATGTAGTCTCGGCTGGGGATCTCGGCCTTCCAGAACCTGTTGAAGACGGCCTGACTTTCGTCGCCAATGCCAAAATTAAAGCCCGCTCCGCCGCCTTAGCCTCAGGATTACCTGCCCTAGCCGATGACTCAGGCCTCGCAGTTCACAAATTAAATAATGAACCAGGGATTTACTCTGCTCGCTGGGCCGGGCCTAACAAAGACTTTGGTACAGCAATGAAAAGAATTCAACAAAAGCTCAAAAACTTTGATGATAAAAGTGCACATTTTACATGCGCACTGACATTGTGCTGGCCCGATCGCCACGCTGAGTCCTTTGAAGGAAAGGTCTTTGGACACATGGTTTGGCCTCCAAGAGGCAATAAAGGTTTCGGATACGATCCAATTTTTATTGCCAATGGTATGAAAGTTAGCTTCGCTGAAATGCAACCAAAAGCCAAACACGCCATCAGCCACCGAGCAAAAGCCTTCAAAAAATTAGTAAAGGCTTGCTTCAGGGTAACTAAATGAGTAGTGCTCTTTCCCTATACATCCATTGGCCATTTTGCATGTCTAAATGTCCTTATTGTGACTTTAACAGCCATGTTTCTGAAAAGCCTATTGATGAAGTCCGGTGGCGGCGAGCTTTGCTAGCTGAATTGGATCATTTTGCGAACAAATCTGTTGGTAGGCAACTTGTAAGTATTTTTTTTGGTGGCGGTACGCCTTCAACCATGGCACCTGAGACAACGGCAGCTCTGATCGAAGCTGCAAGACACTATTGGCCCAACCCAAAATATACGGAGATCAGCCTTGAAGCCAATCCATCGTCTGTTGACGCCAGCAAACTCAAAGATTTTGCAGCAGCTGGTGTTAACAGGCTCTCTCTTGGTGTGCAAAGTTTTTCAAATAAGTCATTAAAATTCCTCGGAAGAGAGCATTCTGCCAAACAGGCTACAGCTGCGATCGAACTGGCTAATGAAAATTTTGAGCGGTACTCTTTCGACCTAATTTATGGCCTTCCAGAGCAATCTAATAAAATGTGGAAGAATGAATTAAATAAAGCGATTAGCATGGCTGCCAACCATTTATCCCTATATCAATTAAGCATTGAGGCGGGAACACAGTTCTTTGCGGACAAAGTTAGAGAGGCAGATTCGGAAACTGGGGCCAACTTATATACATTAACACATGAATTAACCGCCCAGGCTGGTTTAAACCACTATGAAATTTCAAACTATGCCCGCCTAGGCGAGGAGTGCCAACACAACGTTTCAATTTGGCGTGGTGGTGACTATATTGGTGTTGGCCCTGGTGCCCATGGACGGATGTCTAAGGACTCAGAGACGGACGCTCTCTATCAAATTTATAACCCTGCGCGTTGGCTTAAAAAAGTCGAAAATGAAGGCCATGCAACAGCCAAACGAACCCGTTTAAAGTCTAATGAACGGGCTGAGGAAATAATCATGACTGGACTTCGCTTAGGCGAAGGCATTGAAGTTCGTAGATTTGATAGCTTTCTCAACAATGAGGCCCTCGTTCGCATGGAAAAAGGAGGGTTTTTGATCATGGAAAAAGGAATGTTAAGAACTACTGATACAGGTCAATTATGCCTAAATAGTGTTATTAGTGAACTTCTAAGCATTTAAATTTATGTACTAAAAAGAATGAACTAATCATTGAAGGCTTGCGGTGATGAGCTAATGACTTTAATTGATCGCGCTTCCACCTGCAACACTGCAAGGCCACGTTGGACCGTACCATCATTAAGAAATCGAAAAAGACCATCGCTACCCCAAAATCCACTTTTAGCTGTCAAATCTTCATTGGAAAAATCTGCCCCACCTTCACCACGTGCCATTACGGCAACTAAAGCCGTTGCATCATAGGCCAGCGTAGAAAGCCGGTGCGGATTAACGCCATAAATATTTTTATAATGTTTGACGAAGTCTGCGCGGGCCTCTGGTGGTGGTCCAGCGTGCCAGCCCCCTCTCAAGGCAGGCTCAACACCCAAATCCGACATGTCCCATTGACCGGTACCAAGAACCCTAACCTTTTTAGGGTCTATATCATAAAATGGTAGCAAAGCGGCAATCGCGAAAAGTTGTTCACCCCCACCAGCAAGCAATAATGTATCAAATGGCACTTCACCTAAGGTTTGCATTTTTTCTAGACGCTTCAATGCTTTTTTTGCAATGTCATCTTCACGCTCTTTTAGTTCAGAGCGTTGATCAAGTAGGGCCTGACGACGAATATCGTAGTTAGCCAACTCGCGAACAATGTCTGAAAAATCCTTAGCATCAGTATCATAGAACAAAATTTGATCAACTTCAGCGCCAAGTTTAGTGACCGTATAGCGCAAGGCCTCAACGACTGCATGCCCATAAAGACCACTAGGCGCAATAGCAGCAAAGCGCTTTTTTCCTTTTTTAACGGCGAAATCAACAACCCGTTTGACCTCATTTTCTGGAAAAAACCCCATGGTATAAATACCCTCCCCAGTCACCGTCCGGTCACTCGAAAAACCAATTACCTTAACATTAGCAGCCTGAGACACAGGAGCAATAGCACTTATTGAAGTTCCAAGCAGAGGGCCCAAAATCACAGAAACCCCATCTTCAATTGCAAAACGAGCGGCTTCCAGAGCACCTTCAGACGTTCCAAGGGTATCGAAAATAAGTAGCTCGAAGTGGGAATCGGAAAAATCAAATAACGCCATCTGAGCTGCATTTAGCAAAGATCTCCCAAGTTTTTCATTTGGGCCGCTCAAGGGAATCAATAAGCCAATGCGGACAGTAGATAAGGTCAACTGTGGGGCAATTGGCAGCCGCATAATTGGGTTAACCTGATTTTGTGGTGGTTTTTGTCCTGTTAAATAAGGAATTAGAGAAGGTTTTTCCCCCTGCTGCCCGTAATGAGCTGATGTTTTATCTGTAGGTGTTTGAGTGGGTGTGGGTGTTGTTATTGGTGGAAACGCCGCTCTAGATCGATTTTGCTCATTTACGTCTGCACTAGTTTTGGCTACGACGGGAACGTTGGAACCTTGTATAATAGATGTTAGTTGTGAAGAGTCACAAGCAGTAAGAGTTAATAGAGCTATAGTTATATTTGTATATGAAATGGACCTCTTGAATGAGCAAGCCCAGAGGCGAACCAAGGCGAAAGTCAAAGCTTTTGAAGCATTCATCCAATCACTCACAGCCTTCTAGTGACAACAGTTCTGATAAGACTAGCCTTAGCATCAACGCAAGTAAACCTGTACCCCAGAATAATGAACTTAAGCCAGGCTTATATATTATTGCCACACCCATTGGAAATGCCCGAGATATTTCTCTACGCGCCCTAGATACATTACGCATAGCTGACGTTATCGTTTGTGAAGACACCCGTGTCACCTCGAAGCTTCTGGCTATTCATCATATTACCCGACCCCTGATGGCCTATCATGAGCACAATTCTGAGCTTGCGGGACCCAAGATCATTAATCGCCTTAAGCGTGGAGAAATTGTTGCGCTTGTATCGGATGCAGGAACACCGCTAATTTCAGACCCAGGCTTTCGCCTAGTCCAAGCCTGCGCCCGTGAAAAAATTTATGCGACCCACTTACCGGGCGCGTCATCTGTTTTAACCTCACTAGTTTTGGCAGGATTGCCAACAGACAGATTTCTATTTGCTGGGTTTCCTCCCAATAAGGCGGGGAAAAGCTTGAGTTTTTTTGAAAATCTTAAATTTGTTCAAGCTACCTTAATATTTCTTGAAAACCCAAAACGCCTAGTAAAATCACTTAACAATATGGCCCATATCTTTGGCCCAAGAGACGCAGCTATAGGGCGGGAACTGACAAAAAAATTTGAGGAAATCAGAAAAGGGTCACTACAGGAACTTAGTGATCATTACACGCTGAACGGAATGCCCAAGGGTGAAGTCACAATCGTCATCTCGCCACCCACTACCAACGAAATGGCGACGCCTAAACAAGATATTGATCGCTTGTTGAAAAAGGTCCTGGCAATATCATCCCTGAAAGATGCAGTAAGCGCTGTAGTCAAAGAAACAGGGGCATCAAAAAGAGACGTTTATACCCGCGCCCTTGAATTGAAAATCCAATTTAAATAATATCAAGGTGTTCAAAGATAAATAATTTTTTAGAGTTGTTCTAAGTTTATCGTCCGTTGATAAACAAATTTAAAACCATAACTGCTAATTTGGTCGAACGACACTAGCTCAGGGAACTCGTGTGCGCTGTGCTTGTTGAGTAAAAAAACTTTGTCAGATTGGCTGCAATCTTTAATACTGTTACGATGATTATAATCTCCAGAATTTTAACGTTACTATTTATATTTTTAAACCTTTCCGCTTGTGATCCATTGTCTGTTGCAGTCAGCGCTGGAGCTTCGACTGGAGTTGCTGCTTATCAAGAGCGCGGCATCAAGGGCCTTGCTCGTGATACCGCTATCGAAGCGAAAATTTTTAAAAACTGGATTGATACAGACAAATTAATGGCTAAGCACATGAGTATTGAAGTTTATGAAAGCCGAGTACTTTTAACGGGAATAGCTAAAACTGAAGAAGAGCGTGCTGTAGCAGTTGGGTTAGCATGGAAAGTCAACGGTGTTAAGGATGTTATGAACGAGATTGTCGTTGGCAACACGCCAACCTTTATAGAAATCGCCCGTGACACAGCCATTACGACTGAACTTAAATCCCGTCTCACCTTCGACAAAGAAATTCTAGCTGTTAATTATGCAATCGAAACTATACAGGGCGTAGTATTTCTGCTTGGCATTGCGCAAGACCAGGCTGAATTAAACCGTGTTATTGACCTTGCGCAAAACATCTCTTACGTAAAGAGAATAATTTCACACGTACGGGTCAAGGAACCTCAGGCCAAAGCCATTGGGGGAGACTAGTTGATAAGATCTTCTCCAGAACTTTGCCGACGCTTAAGTTCCATTGGTATGCTTGAAGATAATGAATTAGGTCTCAGTGAGACCGCACTAATATTGGCCGGGGCAGAACGGCCAGGAATTGATGCCAAGGTGTATGAGCGCCATCTAGAAAAATTAACTTACGATGTTGCCGCCTACGCGGGGAAAGACGCAGACAGCAAAACAAACGGTATGCTAATCCGTATAGAAGCTTTGCAACAAATAATTGCAAAACGCTATGGCTATGGTGGCAGTGATGACGCTTATGAAAATTTTGAGTGCACCAACCTGATGCGGGTCATCGACCGTCGTAACGGCCTACCAACACTCCTTGGTATTATTTATCTTCATGTAGCGCGTGCTTTAGGGTGGACCATGGATGGGTTAGACTTTCCCCCACGGTTTTTAATACGCATAGAATTTTCAGGCGAACGCAGGATACTTGATCCTTTCTGTGGTGGGCAAATTCTTGAGCCATTTGATTTACGCGGCCTTTATAAAGCAGTATCGGGCCCTCACGTTGAAATTACACCAGAACACACGCAGCTCATGACAAACCGTGAAATTATTTTACGGTCACAGCGCAACGCCAAAGTTTTGCATTTACGATCGGATCATCTTGAGCAAGCGCTTGATGTTGTTGATACCCTGCTACTTATTGCGCCGAAAAATCCAGCCCTATGGCGTGAGGCCGGAATTTTAAACGCCCGACTCGACAGGGTTAAAGAAGCGGTCGCAGCACTTGAGGAGTTTTTAAGCCACGCTGGGGCTGATGCATCGCGCTACCGAACTTCTATTTTATTACAAGAACTACGTGAACGCTTGAATTAGGTTATACTTCTCAAATGACCAAATCAAAAAAAGTAGCCATCCAGATGGATCCCATCGAGTACATTGACATTAGCACAGACAGCTCTTTCGTTTTAGCACTAGAGGCACAAGAACGCGGCTATACCGTCTATCACTATCAGCCTAAAAACTTAGCCTTCATCGATGGGATTGTAACAGCTCGAGCGCGTACCATGACCCTTTATCGGGAGCAAGGAAATCACTTTAATTTTGGTGAGGCTCAAATAATTAATCTAAGTGAGACCGATGTGGTTCTTATGCGCCAAGACCCTCCATTTGATATGAGTTACATTACTGCTACCCATCTGTTGGATCACATTCATCCAAATACTCTGGTAGTTAATGATCCAGCCTCTGTTCGCAACGCACCTGAAAAACTTTTTGCAACCCTTTTTCCAGGCCTGATGCCGCCTACGCTTATCACAAGTGATGTAGAGACAATCAAGGATTTCCGAGATGAGTACGAAGATATCATCATCAAACCACTTTATGGAAATGGGGGTGCCGGGGTTTTCCATGTGCCTCCGAGTGATGATAATTTTAGTGCTCTGCTTGAGATGTTTGCCGAACGCTCAAACGAACAGCTCATGGTGCAGACCTATCTGACTGATGTCAGAAGAGGTGACAAACGTATCATTCTGATAGACGGGAGTGCAGCTGGGGCGATCAACCGTATACCACCTGAAGGTGATGTGCGCGCAAACATGCATACGGGGGGTACTCCGCTTCAAACCTCTTTGACGAATCGTGACCTTGAAATTTGTGAAATCATAGGCCCAGAACTGAAAAGTCGCGGACTAGTTTTTACTGGCATTGATGTTATCGGAGACTATTTAACTGAAATAAATGTTACCTCGCCAACTGGCCTACAGGAAATAAACCGCTTCAATAACGTCAAACTAGAGAGTCAATTATGGGACGCTATTGAAGCAAAATTACCGTAAAAACAAAAGTAATTATCCACAATTGCCTATTTGTCCTTAATTATCAGTAGAAGTACAAACAAAGTGACTTACTCTCTAAAGCTTTTTATGATTTGCCCCAACCTACGCCCTGCAAGAATATGAGTATGGTAATGTGGTACTTCCTGATGGGCATCAGGACCATTGTTCGCAAGGGTGCGAAAACCTTGGTCAACAATGCCTAGTTTGCCTGCGACTTGCCCAACTGCACGAGTATATCCAGCGATTTCCACATCCGATGCTTTTGCTGAAAAGTCATTAATATCTATATATGAGCCCTTTGGTATCACTAACACATGCACAGGAGCTTGGGGATTAATATCGCGAAAGGCTAGGGCATATTCATCTTCGTAAATTTTATCACAAGGAATCTCACCCCTGAGAATTTTGGCGAAGATGTTTTGTTTGTCATAAACCATTCAGCTTTACCTTATATTTACTTTCTCTTTCGGGCAGCTTTTTCATCAATACCAGAGGTTCCCTCGCGGCGAACAAGCTCCTTCCACACATGGGTAGGTTCAACCCCTACATCTGCCCATAGGACCAACAGATGAAATAGCAGATCGGCGCTTTCGCTTATGACCTTGTCGTCGCCTTCGTATAGAGCAGCAACAATGGTTTCAGTCGCCTCCTCGACCAATTTACAGGAAATTTTACCACGGCCTTTAGAAAACAAATTAGCCGTATAGGATGTGTCCGGACTTTCGCTATGACGGCCCTTAATGGTTTCAAACAATCTCTCCAGTACTTCACTATTAATTTTTTTTGCGTTCATAATTGATCACTCACAGTGTTTAGGCGTACAGGGATTCCACTACCCGCCATATAGGTCTTTGTCTCTTCTATGGTAAAGGTGCCGAAGTGAAAAATCGAGGCGGCGAGTACAGCTGAGGCATGGCCATCACGAATACCCTCAACCATGTGCTCAAGTGTTCCGACCCCACCCGATGCAATAACTGGTACCTGAACTGCATCTGAAATGGCTCGTGTCAGAGGTAAATTAAAGCCAAGCCCAGTACCGTCCCGATCCATAGAGGTCAGTAAAATTTCCCCTGCCCCAAGAGAGGTCATGCGCGTGGCCCAGTCAATTGCATCAAGCCCGGTAGCATTTCGACCCCCGTGTGTGAAGATTTCAAATTTGTCTTCCCTAACAGATTTTGCATCGACAGAAACAACAATACACTGAGAACCGAATTTTTCTGCTGCATCCCGCACAAATTCTGGGTTACGAACTGCCTCAGTATTTATGGATACCTTGTCTGCGCCTGCTTGTAGCAGCTTACGAATATCATCTGTGGTACGAACACCACCGCCGACCGTTAAAGGCATAAAGCATTGTTCGGCTGTCTTTAAAACAACATCTAAAATTGTATCGCGATATTCATGAGAAGCCGTGATATCAAGAAACGTAAGCTCATCAGCTCCAGCATTGTCATAAACACGGGCCTGTTCCACAGGATCACCAGCATCTACAAGATCAACGAAGTTAACTCCCTTAACGACACGGCCGGCTTCAACGTCGAGACAGGGAATGATGCGTGCTTTTAACATATTGTGTTAACCCTTAAGAAATTGTGTCGCAGTGCCAGGATCAATTTCACCATCATAAACCGCCCGGCCAGAGATAACACCTTCAAACAAATCGTCTCCTGCATCTTTCAGGGCTTTCAAATCGGCCATAGAGGAAACGCCACCAGAAGCAATAACTGGCGTTGATATCGCTTCAGCCAAGGCCTTTGTCGCTTCTACATTTGGACCTTGCATAGCACCGTCACGATTAATATCTGTATAAATGATCGCTGCAACACCAGCGTCTTCAAACCTTAAGGCCAAATCACAAGCTCGCATTTCAGATACCTTGGCCCAACCTTCAACGGCAACTAATGTATCCTGAGCGTCAATACCAACAGCGACCTGTCCAGGAAATTCCTTGCAAGCATGCTGGACCAAATCTGGGTTTCTTAAGGCAGCAGTTCCTAAAATAACTCGGGCAATACCTGTTTCCAGCCAATAGGCAATAGTATCAATATCGCGAATACCACCCCCCAGCTGGACCGGAATATTGACCACTTCTAGAATTGCCCTTACAGCCGTAGCATTTACCGGCCTTCCTTCAAAAGCACCGTTCAAATCAACCACATGTATCCATTCACAGCCTGACGCTTCAAAGGCACAGCCTTGCGCTCCCGCGTCATCATTAAAAACCGTGGCCTTGTTCATATCACCACGCAATAAGCGCACACACTGGCCACCTTTTAGATCAATTGCTGGAAAAAAAATCATTACTCTTATGGGTTCCACTTCAGGAAGTTGCTAATTAGTTTAAGGCCCACTTGTTGGCTTTTTTCTGGGTGAAACTGCGTGCCAACCATATTATCACGGCCAACCACAGCTGTGATGGGACCACCATAATCTACTGTTGCGAGAACATCGACTAAACTTGCGCAAGCCAAGTAATAACTGTGAACAAAGTAAACGTGGGGCCTGTTATCCAAACCGTCTAGAACCGGATGGTCAGCATTGTTAAGATCTAGCTCATTCCAACCCATATGTGGAATTTTTAGATTTTTATCGCTTGGATCAAGTGCGCGAACCGTTCCATTAATCCAACTCAAACCCGAATGCTTGCCATACTCCAAACCCAACGTTCCCATCAACTGCATACCAACGCAAATACCCAAGAATGGCTTAGCTTTCTCCAGCACAGATTCATGTAACGCATCGGCCATACCATCTATGGCTAAAAGACCGGCTCTACAATCAGCAAAAGCGCCAACACCCGGCAAAACAATATGAGATGCATTTCGAAGGTGGTCAGGATCGGCGCTAACCTGAACATTCAAAGGAAAGCCGGCTTCAGCAATTGCGCGTTCAAAAGCTTTAGCAGCAGATTGTAAATTGCCAGAGCCATAATCAATAATAACAACACTCATGAACGTGAAGCCATTCTTGTCGATAGCTCAGGGCGGGCATCAAGAAAACGTTGAGTAGCCCTGTCAATATTTTGTTCCAGTACCACTTCTTCAAGACTGTAGCCCTGCCGCGTAAGAGCATTACGCCTAAGTTCGTCCGCCAAGAAACCAAAGGCGAAAGCAAGTCCGAACAAAGCAACCCCCTGCCCTGTTGCCATTATGTTTGTGACTTTAAACACTATTACTAAGGCAATCTGCAAAATTGCAAAAGCTCCCGCTACTGCCCACATGCGGTGAAATAAGGCCCAAGGTATACCAACAAAAAAGGCAGGCCAGCAAAAACCTTCTTTAACTAGTACAAGACCATCATCGCTGGCATCATCCAACAAGTGCACTGTGTATAGGCGTGTTTTCATGGTTATTGTGCTACTTAACCAGATTTATCTAGAGGGAACCACCAAGAACACCTTTGGTTGAAGGCACTGCATTGGCCTTACGCATATCAATCTCAATTGCCTGGCGCAATGCACGGGCTACACCTTTGAAGCAGGACTCAACTTTATGGTGGTTGTTTACCCCATACAGACACTCAATATGCAATGTCAAACCAGCAGCTTGACCAAAAGCCTGGAACCACTCCTTAAATAACTCTGTATCCATTTCACCGAGTTTATCCCGCGTAAAGTCTACATGCCAAACTAAATAAGGACGATTAGACGCATCCAAGGTAACACGGGTCAGGGTTTCATCCATGGGTGACATAGCCTGACCAAAACGTGCGATCCCCTTGCGATCACCAAGTGCTTTTGAAAAAGCCTCCCCAATGGCAATGCCTGTATCCTCAGTTGTGTGGTGAAAATCAATATGTAGGTCTCCCTCAGCCTTAACTTCTATATCAATCAAGCTATGTCGGGACAACTGCTCAAGCATGTGATCTAAGAAGCCTATTCCTGTTGATACTGAGTATGTTCCAGTGCCATCAAGATTTAGTGACGCGATTATTTTCGTCTCATTAGTACTGCGCTCTACACTAGCCTTTCGCATAACATTCTCTTTTTTTCTGAAAATCCTAAGTCTTTGTAGCAGGTGAGAACACAAACCGGAAGACCCACTTGTGGGTTTTAATCCAAGCCACTCAGAAATGCCACGAGCTCTCAAGAGTCGTTACAATAACAATACTAAATTATTTGGCTTTTTACTGACTTAATTCATGCTCTTAATGGCTTATGGTTTCTTGGTAAACTTGAATATTTACTTGGCTATAATTATATCAGGTTCCCGGTCGCAATAGGCACCCCACATGGGTTTATTATCATTGTCTAAAATGTCTTTATTTTTAAGTTTGGGATGATGACACTGATTTTACCAAAATACGGGCAGCCAAGAGTAATTTAATCAACCCACTTGACCCCGCCGCCTGGTCAGCCTAAATCCACTGTTATAATTTAATTACAAAGGTGCAAGCTATGGATGATCATAAATTTCCCGGTTGGCGGGGCACCACAATTTTATCGGTTCGCAAAAATGGTGCGGTGGTTATTGCAGGCGATGGTCAAGTTACTTTGGGCGATACAGTACTTAAAGCTAACGCCTGTAAGGTTCGCTCACTTGGGGACGGTAATGTGATCGTCGGTTTTGCCGGTGCTACAGCTGATGCTTTCACCTTATTCGAGCGTCTTGAAGGCCGCCTTGAACAATACCCCGGACAACTTACTCGAGCATGTGTTGAAATGGCCAAAGACTGGCGAACAGATCGCTACTTACGCAAACTTGAAGCTATGATGGCTGTCGCCGATAAAGAAGTTTCTCTGGTTTTAACAGGTACTGGCGACGTACTGGAGCCAAGTCACGGTCTTGCAGGGATTGGCTCTGGCGGAAACTACGCCTTGGCAGCAGCCAGCGCCTTGATCGATATAGACGACATGGATGCTGAATCAATCGCCCGAAAGGCCATGGGAATTGCAGCTGATATTTGCGTCTACACTAACAACAATATCGTCGTTGAAAGCCTTTAAGCCATGTCCAGCTTTACACCCCGTGAAATAGTTTCAGAACTTGACCGCTATATAATTGGGCAAACCGACGCCAAACGCGCCGTTGCCGTTGCACTGCGCAATCGTTGGCGGCGTCAACAACTGGACAGTAGCCTACGCGAGGAAGTGCTCCCGAAAAACATTCTAATGATCGGTCCTACTGGTGTTGGCAAAACAGAAATAGCCCGCCGCTTGGCAAAGTTAGCCCAAGCCCCATTCATAAAGGTGGAAGCAACCAAATTTACAGAGGTTGGTTATGTTGGACGCGATGTAGAGCAGATAATACGTGACCTTGTGGAAGTCGCCTTGCATCACGTCCGTGAGGAAATGCGAAAACAGGTTGTCGCCAAAGCTGAGGTTCAAGCGGAGGAAAGAGTAATTGACGCACTTGTCGGCGATAATTCTTCAAACGATACTCGTGAGAAATTTCGGAAATTACTACGTGAAGGGTCCTTAGCAGATCGTGAAATTGAAATAAATGTGGCAGAGTCTACCACAACGAATATGCCAACCTTTGATGTTCCTGGTATGCCAGGTGCTCAGATGGGTATGCTCAACATTGGAGATATGATGGGTAAAGCATTCGGCCAGCAAACTAAACCCAAACGCATGCAAGTATCCGATTCATATGAAATTTTAGTTGCTGAAGAAAGTGACAAACTGCTCGATGAAGACAAAATTATAAAAAAAGCTCTAAGCAATGTAGAGAATAACGGTATTGTCTTTTTAGATGAGATTGACAAAATTACGGCACGCTCTGACAGGGCTGGAGGTGACGTCAGTCGTGAGGGTGTACAGCGAGATCTTCTGCCGCTGATCGAGGGAACAACCGTTTCAACAAAATATGGCACGCTGAGAACTGATCATGTATTGTTCATCGCCTCAGGAGCCTTTCATGTGGCCAAGCCTTCCGACCTCTTACCAGAACTACAGGGCCGTCTGCCAACCAGGGTCGAGCTTCGCTCGTTGACACGTGACGACTTCGTTCGCATTCTTTTGGAAACCGAAGCCAGCCTAATCAAACAATATACAGCCTTAATGGCTGTAGAAGATGTAACCTTAAAATTTGGTGATGACGCCATTGGTGCAATTGCCGACCTAGCTGAAGAAATTAACCAGGGTGTTGAAAATATTGGCGCTAGACGCTTACACACTGTGCTTGAAAAACTACTGGAAGATATTTCCTTTGATGCGTCAGAAAAAGGAGGCGAGACTTTCTCAATTACCGCAGACGATGTATCTCAACAAGTAGGTGGTTTGGCCAAAGATGCAGACCTGAGAAAGTTTATTCTTTAATGTGTTGGCCCTTTCAGGGGCGCTTGGCGTCCCCTAATTTCGCTAATTATCCATTGCAAAGTCTCAACATCAAGTTCACGAATTGTCTCAGCCAAAACGTTTGCCAGTTCCGTTGCTTGGGGACTCAGCCCTGAAGTATCTACGATCACCCGCGGACGAGATAGTTGGGCTAGTTGTTTAATTTCTTCAACTTCATCCCAGATCAAATTGAAATAACCACAAATTTGTTGCAAAAAACCAGTGCCGGGACAACCACGATAACCATGCTCAAGGGCAGATAAATACGCGCTAGAAACACCCAGATCCATGGCCATCTTTTTTAATAGTATGCCCTTTTGTTTTCGCAACTCTCTGACTTTTTCACCAAACGGGGTCATCGCTTCCTCTTTAACATGACATAAAGAGCTCCTTCTCCTCCGTCTTTTGGAATTGCATAAGAAAAGGCAAGCACACGACTACGATTTGGTTTTTCATTTAGCCAATGCGGTACCCTCAAACGCAAAACACCAACAGCCCCCTCTATCTTCAAACCCTTTCCAGTAATTACTAAAATACAACGTTTTCCTGATAGATAGGAGACTTCTATAAAATTATTTACTGCTACATGTGCACACTCTTGTGTCATCCCATGCAAATCTAATTGTGCCTCAATGGTGTGCTGTCCTTTTCTTAGTTTTTTTGCATTTCTTCTATCGAGCCCCGTCGAAGTACCGTGACGCAATTCAGGTAAAGGAGGAGGTCGAAGTAATTCATCAGATCTCATAGGGACTGAATTTGTACGTTTAACAACTTTTACATGAGTGCTTTGTGAAGTTGGCCAAATTTCCTTTTTCAACACCCTGTTTTTTAAACTACTGCGTAAGGGCTTAATACTAGCTGTTACCTGTTCCCATATTTCCTGATCTTTGGAAAATTTTTTATTGTTCACTTTGTGGGATTTAATAGAGTTTTTTGTCATTTAAAATCACTACATGAAGTTAACTTTAGCTATATGCGTCCCTGAGCAATATTTACTCAACATTAGTTTTCTTGAGAGTCCAATGATCTAATAACCCGTTTACAATTTGGCGCTGGTTCTTTCCCAAAAAAACACACTGTGGCTCTTCGTAATATTATTTGATGATTAGCTAAATCAGGTTTGGCTTTCAAGAACATAAACTGACAAAATCGAAATAATTCAACACGGAAAGAATTTATTTGCCCACATTTAAATTTCTTTACTTTTTGGGCAACAGCAGAAAATACCTACCAGTTTGCTTCATTAACCCTGCCTTTGTTGCTGCCGTGGCCCCAAAACCCCAAAACAAATCACCACGGACTGGGCCCTTGATAGCACTACCAGTGTCTTGGGCTACGACTAAACGTCGCAAAGGATCGCTTGTGTTTACTGGGTCGGTAGTATCAAGCCAAATGGGTGTGCCCAGAGGTATATAACGACGGTCAACCGCCAAGGAGCGACCTGAGGTTAGTTGAACTCCCTGTGCACCAACAGGGCCATGCTGCTTACCTAAAGATTTAAGGGCGCCATCAGTAATTTGGAAGAAAATAAAGGAACGGTTTGTTGCCATTAATTGGGCCGCTTTTCTGGGGTGGTCCTTCAGCCAGCTTCTAATAGACTGCATAGAAACACGCTCACGCTTCAGCTCGCCTATTTTAATCAATTCCTTCCCAATGGAGTAATAGGAGTGGCCGTTGCGTGCCGCATAACCAATACGAATAATTGTGCCGTCATCCATCATCACTCGGCCTGATCCTTGAACGTGCAAGAAAAAAGCATCAATTGGGCTATCAACCCAGATTAACTCAAGACCACGACCAGAAAGAGCCCCAGCTTCAATCTCGCCACGATCTTCAAATGGTATAAGTTTGCCAGCAACAACCTTTCCCAAAAGTTTCTGACCTTTCAAGTCATTTTTGAAAACGCCAAGATTAACTTCAACTAGTTCAGGTGGTCGTTCGTAAATGGGGGTTGTGTAAGGCCCTTTTCGTAACCAAGAACCTCTAAGCTCCATTTCAAAATAACCAGTAAACAACCCCTCGGGTCGACCGTCGGCCGTAGCCAAAAAAGGTTGGAAACGTGTTTCAAAAAAACGTCGAGCCAAATCTGGGCGATCCAAAGGCAACGCAGATGCAATATTACAAGGCTTTTGCCAATCATCCGCGACTCCGCCAATAGAACCCATGGGAAATCTAATAGGTATTTTTTTTATTTTAGCGCACGAGCGAATAAAAACAACAAGGGCCTGATCGTGTTTGTCACCGTTCCACCCGATAATTTTTTTGAAACTTGTTTTAGTAAGAACTAGTCTCGGCTCTGCTATTGTTATCTGAGCAGACTTGTCTTCTGGGATTTTCGTTAATAGCTCTTTAGGAGGGGTTACTGGTCCACAGGCCGAAAGCAAAACCAAAAAGACGACAATCAGGCCCCACATACGATCAATCCAAACTTCGTGTCGCTGAAAGTAGCCAGTTAGGGTCATTGGAACGAGTATCACGGGAAAAAGTCCAAAAATCAGTAACGCTGACAATTTTATCACGGTCACCTTCAACAACATTGCCATCGCGATCACTTAATGCATTTACCTGATCACTTACAAATTTAACTGTGATTAGGGCAACTGATCCTTCCATTTCAGCCTCAACCAGTTCCGCCTTGGATATACCAATCAATGTTTCTTCCATAATTCGCCCAGCCTTTTCACGCTCACGGATGGACAGATCAAAATTATCAAAGACATCAATGCTAAGAAGTGGCTTTAACGCCTTTGAGTCACCGCCTGCATAGGCACCAAGAATGTATTCGAAAGCAATGCGTGCCCCGGAGATAAATTCATCAGCATCAAAGTCTTTGTCAGCGGATACAATGGTGTTTAACTGCGCTTGTAAAGGTGTCTGAGTAGCTGGTTCAACCTCTAACTGCTCATCTATATTTACTGTTTCTTGATCTAGGGCAATAACATTCTCGTCGATGTTTTCCTCACTATCTTCCTTTTTTCCTTTCTTCAGTGCCTGTTTGAAGATATCAGGAAAGTCACCCTGGTGACCATCGCGACGGCCCAGGACTCCTCGCAAACGCAGGATTAAGAAGACTGCAATCATTGCAAAAAGGATTATATCGAAAAATTGAATACCGTTGTTCATGATGCTTTCACTAATTTTTAAATGTTGTTGGATTAACGTACAAGATAGCATTATTCCCTAATTTAAACACTATACGCCCTTTTAGATTAGCGATTAAGTACACTTGAGTATCTACAGATAAGGCGTCTTGTCCTTGCGGGCAAGGGGAAGCAAGCATAGATAGAACTAAAGATTACAGGAGTATTTTTTGGGTTTGTATTTTTTGCTAGTTATGATTGGTGTTCCAATCATAGAAATATGCGTGTTTATACAGGCTGGTAAACACATTGGCCTATGGTCAACTATAGGGTTAGTAATCATAACAGCTTTGGTCGGTTCAGCTCTATTGCGCTACCAAGGGCTTTCAGCATTATTCAATGCTCGCAAAAGTATGAACGCCGGAATGGTGCCCATAAATGAGTTGTTTAACGGCTTATGTTTATTGTTGGCCGGAGCCTTTTTGATAACCCCAGGCTTCGTCACCGATGGATTTGGTTTAATGTTATTTATACCAGTTTTTAGAGATACGATCAGAAGCCTTATAAAAAAACGTCTTGAAAACCAAGGAATATCAAATTTAGGCAAGCATCCTGGGTTTGAACAACAAACTGATCGTAATCAGAGCCCAATCATTATTGATGGCGAGTTTTATGAAGTTAAGACTAATAATGATAACAAGAGTACAAAAACTAATGACAGAAATCCTCTATCCCCCCCCCAGTTTTAAAGATCGCCCCAAAAGCACGGAACTGTTGTCTTCATAGAAAATTAAGTGTAATTGACTTAATTCCTAAATTTGGCATCGTTTGGTAACAGGAGAGAAATTTATGAACGACAACTCAGCAAATCCAATACCAGACGAAGCACCTCCAATCCAAATTAATGCCCAATATATCAAGGATCTCTCCTTTGAATCTCCCTCGACACCAGGTATTTTATCTAAAATGCAACAGGAGGCGCCAGACGTTAACATTAAGGTAAATGTTAATGCACAAAATATTCAGGGTGTTCTTTTTGAAGTGCAGATACATATACACGCCTCTTGTAATGTTGGCGATGAGACCGCTTTCATTTCAGAATTAGTGTATGGCGGCCTATTCAAAATTAATGTGCCACCCGAACACCTGCAGGCTATTTTACTTATTGAGTGCCCACGTCTGTTGTTTCCTTTTGCTCGAAATATTATTGCTGACACTACCCGCGACGGTGGTTTTCCCCCCTTAATGATTGCGCCAGTAGACTTTGTGGCAATGTTTCAAAAACAGGCTAGTGATCAGACAGTTGAGTTAGACAAAGTTACGGCTAAAGAACAAAAGAAACAAAGGAAAAAGAGCAGCAAAAAAGAAAAAAATTAAAACTAAACTTTTTTTGCCGTACCATGCCAGATTGAGTTATTTAAGTCGGTTATAAATCTTTCATGAGCAATGGATTCCTCTTTGCTTATGCTGTGTGGACGTGGCTTACGGATGCTTTTAGCCTTCACGCCACCGTTAGTAAGAACTCCTGAAATTTTATCAGACTTATTTGGTAGAATTAAATCTGGTTGCTTACCACCAATCAACTGCAGATAAACTTCCGCCAGTAATTCTGCATCCAACAATGCCCCATGTAGCCCGCGGTTAGAATTATCAATTTTAAAACGTCTACACAAAGCATCTAAGCTAGCTTGTGCAAATGGAAATTTCTTGCGAGCCATACTCAAGGTATCCACGCAACGATCTACAGATAATAAAGTCTTGCTCGTACGATCTAGTTCGGCATTAATAAAACTTAAGTCAAATTGAGCATTGTGAATAATCAACGTCGCATCCCCAATAAATTCTATAAAAGCATCTGAGATTTCTATAAATTTTGGATATTTGCTAAGAAAATCAGCTGAAAGCCCGTGAACAGAAAAGGCTCCATCTGGCATATCACGCTCTGGGTTGATATATTGGTGGTAGGTAACACCAGTAGTCAAATGGTTAACCAACTCTACGCAGCCTATTTCAACAACTCTATCTCCACCTAAAGGGTGCAGGCCTGTGGTTTCCGTGTCCAAAACAATTTCACGCATCTACATTAAGTCCTGTTCCATTTATTATATGCAGGTAGCCAATGGCGAGGTGGCCAAAGTTTTACAGTCCTAGTAATTTTTGATATTGCACGTAAACTATGCAAACGACCAAGTCCCGTTTGAACTACAAAGTCAGCTCTACGACATTTATGATTATTTTCAATCTGACAGTCTAGGATCCTTTGAAAGCGCTCGATAGTCATTCCCGGACGTTGTAAAACACGACGTTTTTGAACTGTTGCCGGTGCGCTAACAACAACAACCCCATCACATTGAATTTCACCGCCCGTTTCCAAAAGCAATGGAATGTCTAGAACAACCAAACGCTCATTTTTGCGGGCATTTGTTGCAAGAAAAGCATTTTTTCTTTCTTTAACTAACGGATGCAAAATATTTTCAAGTTTTTGTAATTTTTTTTTATCAGCAAAAACAATTTTGCCCAAAGCTTGACGGTCAACCCCACCATCCATGGCCAGGTTGGGGAATATTTTTAAAACTTTATTTACAGCAACGCCCCCCGGCCTCATCAGGCTGTGAACAATATAATCAGCATCATAAACCTTAACACCTAAAGAACGAAAAGCATTTGCTGCGGTCGTCTTACCCATACCGATAGATCCTGTTAAACCTAGGATAATCATGTTTTTAATTTTCGTTTATAGTTAAAACATGGTTGCGTAAATCCCCTGTAACTATAGGTTCTTCACCGAACCATGAAGCAAATCCTGGGCGCGCTTGATGGAGCAACATACCAATTCCATCAACTGTTGGGTTACCTTTAGCTTTAGAGTTTATTAAAAGTTTTGTTTGTAAAGGGGAATAGACAATATCGGTAACAAGAGCTTTTTTTGGTAATTCGTCTAATTTTAACTCAAGAGGAGGTTTTCCATTCATACCTAAAGTGGTCGCATTGACAACAAAGGTAGCTTCTGCGAGAGAATCGTGACGCTTACTCCAGTCCAAGATGTTGATGGGACCACCAATATCTTCAGCTAACTTTTCTCCATTACTGCGAGTACGATTAATTATATAAATTTTTTTTGCGCCAACACCTATTAAAGCCACAACAATTGCTCGAGCAGCACCTCCTGCACCAATCACAACACAGGTTCCAGTATATGCATCCATTCCTTTGTAATATTGCTTTAGATTTTCAATAAAGCCAAACCCATCTGTATTATCACCGTAAAGTAAACCATTCTTTTTCAAAGTAATGGTATTAACAGCTCCAATCTTAAGGGCACGATCGCTCAACTGGTCAACGTACTCCATGACTGTTTGTTTGTGAGGTACAGTAACATTTAAACCGGTAAAACCTCTTTCCTCCATACTATTTAAAAATTTAGAGACTGCATTTTTCTTAACAGAATAGGCTTTATACAAACCGTTAATATTGTATTTTTTTAACCAATAATTGAAAAGACGTGGCGAGAGCGAATGAGCAATTGGTAAGCCGATAACACCAGCCTTTGTTATACTCTGAAACATTTCAATACACCTATTTATCGTTCTGAAATTATCAGCTGGCGTTATGTTGATAAAAACTAAGATTTTTTATTTTAATAGTAAGCATGTAGTAAACTATATTTGTATCAACTTTTAAGAACTATAATGCATTCTACTTGTGGTTAACCTGTGGATAGACAAATGTTATCCACTTAAAGAACTGTAGTTAACTTTCTTTCCCCATAATGCTTTTTTTAGTCCTACAAGTAGTAACGATAAAAAAATTTCTTTCACACCACAAAAATAACGAGTACAAAATTTTTATTTAAAGACTTTTCCACATAATCCTTGTAACTAAATTATTTTTTTTATTTGATACTAAGCATATTTAGGGGCTTTTTTTCCTTAAACTTTTTTTATTAATAGGTTATCCACAATAATTTAATATTTTTTCCTTAGCGAATTAAAGCTGTGGAAAATTTGTTAATAAAAAATAATACTTGTCTTTAAGGTTACTACAACTACTACAACCTATTTTTAAAAAAATATTTATTTAAAGTAGGTGTAAAGAGAAAATTCCGTTATTTTCTAATTATGGAAGCAAATAAAAAATTACTCCTTCGAGCTATACGAGGTGAGGCTGTAACAAGACCTCCTGTGTGGCTAATGAGACAGGCTGGAAGATATTTACCAGAGTATCGAAAAGTTCGCTCCCAAGAAAAAAACTTCTTAAAATTTTGTTATTCTCCCGATTTTGCTGTTGAAGTAACTTTACAACCTCTTATGCGTTTCGGATTGGATGCCGCTATTTTGTTTAGTGATATCTTAGTTATTCCGGATGCACTTGGCCAAAATGTTGAGTTTTATGAAGGTAAAGGACCAGTGCTTGATCCAATTTGTAATGATAAGGATTTTGAGCGGTTATCTATGGAAGGTTTCCATAGTCATTTAGCTGGAGTTTACGAAACTGTTTCGAGACTCTCTAAAAAAATACCTGAAGAGACAACCTTAATAGGTTTTGCAGGAGCACCTTGGACAGTCGCGACATATATGGTTGAAGGACAGGGTTCAAAAGATTGTCCAACAACTCGCACCTGGGCTTATCGTGAACCGGATAGCTTTAGTAAATTAATTAATCTATTAATTGAAGCCACCACTGTTTATTTAATTAAGCAGATTGACCATGGTGCAGAAGTAGTACAGTTATTTGATACTTGGGCGGGAGTCTTAAGTGAGTATCAATTCCAATGCTGGGTGACTGAACCAACCAGAAAAATTGTGCAAAATATTAGGAAAGTTCATCCAAATGTTCCAATAATGGGTTTTCCTCGTGGTGCTGGTATACGGTATTTAGACTTTGTTGAAAAAACTGGTGTAGATGGGGTTAGTTTAGATAATGGTATATCAATTAAGTGGGCTGCTGCCAACATACAACCAAAATGTACAGTTCAGGGTAACTTGGACAACACAGCTTTAATTGCTGGTGGCGAATTAATGGAAAAAGAGATTTACAGAATTCTTGATGGTTTTTCGGGAGGTTCGCATATTTTTAACTTAGGTCATGGAATACTTCCACAAACACCACCTGAGAATGTCCTGAGGTTGATAGAAATCATTAATGAATGGAAACTTAAATGAAAGATTTAAATGAAAATTGCTATAGTCCTGTTTAACTTAGGTGGCCCTGATAATCCTAGCGCTGTTCGACCTTTTTTATTTAATCTATTTAATGATCCTGCAATTATAGGTGTTCCCAATCCTCTACGTTGGCTACTTGCTAAACTTATTTCATTCAGGCGGGCACCTACTGCAAAGGCAATATATGCTCATTTAGGTGGCTCCTCACCTTTACTAAAACAGACGGTAGACCAAGCTCAGGCCTTAGAAAAATTATTTGACAATGAAGACCAAGTAAAAACATTTATTGCTATGCGTTACTGGCACCCTTTAAGTGACGAGACAGCTAGGTCAGTCAAAAACTTCGGAGCAGATCGCATTGTTTTGCTTCCCCTCTATCCCCAATATTCCACAACAACAACTGGATCAAGTATTACAGAGTGGCAACGTGCAGCTCGAAAGGCCGGAATAGTTGCACCAACTTCAGCAATTTGTTGCTACCCTCAAGAAACTGGCTTTATAGAAGCGATCGTTAAAGATACTCGTAATGTTATTGTAGAGGCGTCTAATAAAGGTAATCCACGTATACTTTTTTCAGCACATGGCTTACCACAGAAAATAGTCGATACAGGAGACCCCTACCCAGATCAAATAAAGTTGACGGCTACTGAAGTCGTAAAAAAATTAAATATTAGCAATCTTGATTGGACAGTCTGCTACCAAAGCAGAGTCGGGCCACTCAAATGGATTGGTCCTTCTACTGATGATGAAATCGCTCGGGCGGCTAAAGATGGTGTACCAATAGTGGTTGTTCCTATTGCGTTTGTATCTGAACACTCAGAAACCTTAGTAGAACTTGACATTGAGTATCGTGAACTTGCAACCTCATTAGGAGTGCCTGCGTATTACCGTGTTGCTACAGCTTATATTACGCCAATGTTTATAAGTGGACTCAAAAAGCTTGTAAATAAAGCTCTGAAAGAAATTAAAGAGGCTGATAACCCAGAAATACTTTATATTTTTTCAGGCGCAGGCTCTAAAATATGTTCTTCGACTGGATCCCAGTGCCGCAATAACGAAAAAAATTAAGTTGATAGATTTCTCAAACGATACTTATTTATGGCTTAAAGCTGGGCATATTATCTCAGTTATTGCTTGGATGGCTGGCCTGCTTTATTTGCCACGTTTGTTTGTATACCACTCGGAACTTAAAGCGGGTTCTGAAGCCTCTGAACTCTTTAAAATAATGGAACGTCGCCTGCTTAGAGCAATTATGAATCCTGCAATGTTTGCATCACTTATTTTTGGGGGTCTGCTATTGGCCGACAGTTCAACTGACTGGAGCGCTCGCTGGTTACCTGCAAAACTTGTATGCGTTGGCGCGCTTATGGTTACTCATATGAAAATGGCGGCTTGGAGGCGATCTTTTGACAATGATGCCAATACGAAAACACAAAAGTATTTTCGCTTTGCTAATGAGGTGCCTACTTTGTTAATGGTTATAATTGTTTTCTTGGTTGTTCTTAAGCCTTGGTGAATAGGGGCTTGCTTTTCCAGTTGTGATTGATTAAATAATTACTATTAGAACGATTAAACTAATTGTTCAAATTTCATCTTTACGCTTTCAAAGATAGTTTTTAGTTAAATAGTGTATTTTGGAATTTTCTTCTTACGTGAAACCTGCGTAAATCGCGGTGATACTTCCATCTAATTATCTTTTTTCAACCTCGCAACGGCTATTCCCCAGACCGTTCAGCTCATCAGAGTAAATTTATGAATTTTAAAGAATTGAAAGCAAAATCACCCGCAGACCTTTTGGCTTATGCCGAAGAACTTGAAATTGAAAATGCGTCAACGCTCAGGAAACAAGATATTTTCTTTGCTATATTGAAAAGACTTGCTGAAAACGACGTCGCCATTTTTGGCGACGGTGTTATAGAAGTACTACAGGACGGTTTTGGCTTTTTGCGTTCGCCTGAAGCAAACTATCTGCCCGGGCCAGATGATATTTATGTTTCGCCTAGCCAAGTCAGACGTTTTTCATTACGAACAGGTGATACGGTTGAAGGTCAAATAAGATCCCCTAAAGATGGTGAGCGCTATTTTGCTCTTCTAAAAGTTAATGAAATAAATTTTGAAGATCCGGAACAAGTACGTTATCGCACTAATTTTGACAATTTGACGCCACTTTATCCTGATGAGCGCCTAAAAATGGAAATTGATGATCCAGAAGTCAAAGACCGCACATCTCGTGTCATTGATTTAATTTCACCTATTGGTAAGGGTCAACGAGCTTTGGTGGTTGCCCCGCCGCGAACTGGTAAAACAGTGATGTTACAGAACATTGCTCAAGCCGTGTCTGCTAACCATCCAGAATGTTATCTGATCGTGCTTCTAATTGATGAGCGTCCTGAGGAAGTTACAGATATGTCACGTTCTGTTAAAGGGGAGGTTATTAGTTCTACCTTTGACGAGCCCGCTTCCCGACACGTTCAAGTAGCAGAGATGGTTATATCTAAAGCTAAACGTTTAGTAGAACACAAGAGGGACGTTATTATACTATTAGATTCTATCACACGATTGGCGCGTGCATATAATACCTGCGTTCCTTCTTCTGGTAAGGTACTGACGGGCGGTGTTGATGCCAATGCCTTACAGCGACCGAAACGTTTTTTTGGCGCAGCGCGTAATATTGAGGAAGGGGGCTCACTAACCATTATCTCCACTGCTTTGATTGATACGGGGTCGCGCATGGACGAGGTTATCTTCGAAGAGTTTAAAGGTACTGGCAACTCTGAAATTATTCTTGATCGTAAACTTTCTGATAAACGAGTTTGGCCATCTATAGACATAACCAAGTCTGGAACTCGTAAAGAAGAATTACTAGTTGATCAGGGTACATTATCTAAGATGTGGGTGTTGAGACGTATATTAATGCCGATGGGTGTAGTCGACGCGATGGAGTTTCTAAATGGAAAACTCAAGGATTCAAAGTCCAACGATGATTTTTTTGACTCTATGAATAGTTAGATGTCCAGAAAATTTTTATTATAAAAAACACTAATTTAGCTTTGGTTTTGTTTTGATACTTAGCATAATTTTGTTTATTTGCCTGTTAAAATTTCAAAACATTGATGCTAGTGTTTAAGCAGGTTAATTGTTTTTTACTCATTTCTTGATTTTGTTAAAATGATCAGGGAATTAGTATAGTTGATCCTGTCGTTTTCCGGGCTTCTAGGTCTGTGTGTGCCTGATCTGCGTCACGAAGATTATAAGTCTGGTTAATCTCGATTTTTACTGCACCAGAAGTAACTATCTTAAACAGTTCCGTTGCCATAGAAACCATATTTTCTCGTTTGGCAATATAGGTAAATATAGTCGGGCGGGTTATAAACAAAGAGCCCTTAGCCGCAAGAATTTTAGGTGAAAAGGGGGTTATTGGCCCAGTGGCATTTCCGAAGGTAACCATCATCCCGAGTGGTTTGAGACTATCTAAGCTATTCATAAAAGTAGACTCACCAATAGAATCGTAGACAACATCAACGCCTTCTCCTTTTGTAATTTCTAATACACGGTCTTTGAAGTTTTCTTGAGTGTAGACAATTGCATAATCACAACCATGGGATTCAGCTAGTGCAGCTTTTTCCTTGCTTCCAACTGTGCCTATTACTTTTGCTCCTAGATGTTTGGCCCATTGACATACAATTAGGCCAACACCGCCCGCGGCGGCATGAATTAATACGTGGTCACCTGCTTTGAGATTGTATGTTTGGTTCAATAAATATTGAGCGGTCATACCTTTTAACATCATTGCTGCAGCAGTCTCTGCGGAGACCTCATCTGGCAATTTAATAAGGTGGCTAGCTGGAACAATGCGTTCTTCTGAATAAGCGCCAGGAAGAGACATTACATAAGCTATCCGATCGCCAATAACAACATTGCTAACACCTTCACCAACGGCTTCCACAATACCTGCAGCCTCCACACCTAGTGTGTGTGGAAGTGAGGGTAGAGCGTATAGGCCCGTACGTCCGTAAACGTCGATATAATTAAGACCTATAGCTTTATGTAAGATCTTGGCCTCGCCATAACCTGGGACTTTGACATCAATGTTTTCCCATTTTAAAACTTCGGGCCCGCCAGTTTTGTAGATTCGAATTGCCTTGCTCATGATTATTCCTATTTTCTAATTCAAAACACTAAAGTGTTTCCCTCAAAGCGCAATAAGGAGACTTTAGTTTGAGTGCCATCGCCACCACTAAAACCGCCAACTTTATAGTTGGCAGCAAGAACTCGATGACAAGGTACGATAATAGGGATCGGGTTTTTTCCGCAGGCTCCACCGACAGCACGGGGTGCACTTCCTAAATCATCTGAAAGTTGACCATAACTGCGAGTAGAGCCATAGGGAATTTCTACTATAAGTTTCCACACAGCTTTTTGAAAGTCCGTTCCGGGAGTTTTAAGTGGCAAATCAAAATGTTTGAGTTGGCCTTTAAAATAAGCTTTTAATTGAGAAATGGCTTCTTTTAGTAGTGGCGATGATTTGTTCTTTGTTACGGTTCCAAATTTTAGGGCTATAACGCTGTCAACTTTGGCAAATAGTGTTAGAGGTCCGAGTGGGCTCTGGGTTGTCTTAAAATACATTTTGCTGAGTTTATATCTTAGTTAGATGTTTTCAAGTTTTCCATTTTGGTGCTTTATGAGCATTTATCTCTGATAACTTCTAGTAAGAACCATTGGCGAGATGTTGAAAAAACATGGGTTGATTAACTTATCCTGTCGATGACGGCTTATGTATGAAACTCTTTTATTAGGTCCGTAACCTACAGATTTTGTGTATTACGGATGCAAAAAACAACTTTTACTTTTTTGAGGTGGAATGAAACCCCAAAGTTATCTTTTGCAATAATCGCAATTTGGTAGAGGCGCATAGCGCTGTGGCCCTTTTAAACACTATGACCATGAAAGCTGTCATAGTGTTGTGAGCTGAAGTAATTATGAAGGCTAACTTATACTTATATGAGCTATTCAAGACTTGATTGCTAGTCACGTTGGAAAGAACGGGGCATAAACAAAAATTGATCTTTTCGAAATTGTATTAAGGCAGGGGCCAGTTTAAATATGTCTGATTGTTATTATCGCTTGCACGTTTTTTGTTGCACAAATAACCGACCCAAAGGACATCCTCGTAGCTCCTGTGCTGAGCGTGGTTCAATTGAATTGCGGGACTACATGAAGGCGAGAGTTATAGAGATGGGACTATCAGGCATCCGTATAAATGCTGCTGGATGCCTAAATCGTTGTGAGCTTGGCCCAACTGTGGTGGTGTATCCAGATGGGATTTGGTACCACATGGAGACGCGTAAAGATGTGGATGAAATTCTTGAGCTACATCTGAGAGGTGGAACAACTGTTCAGCGGCTTTTATTGAAAGCTGACGCATGAATATTGAGGATACCATTTTTGCTCTTGCGAGTGGAAAAGGACGGGCTGGAATTAGCGTAATTCGCCTCTCGGGTTTTGCTGCGGGTGCAGCTTTGAGTAGTCTCTGCAATGACGATCTTCCAATACCTCGACAAGCAAAATGGACAAGTCTTGTTAACTCAAAGGGTGACATTCTGGATAATGGTATTGTTCTTTGGTTTCCCTCTCCCGCCAGTTTTACAGGCGAGGATGTGGTTGAGTTACATGTCCATGGAGGAAATGCAGTAATTAACGCCATTCTAAAAGCCCTATCTGTTATGCCCGGTTTGCGCCAAGCCGAACCTGGAGAGTTCTCTCGTCGAGCTTTTGAAAACGGCAAGATGGATCTTACAGCTGCAGAAGGTCTTGCTGACTTGATTGAGGCCGAAACTGAAGCTCAGAGGAAACAGGCACAGAGGCAATCTCGAGGAGAATTGGGCCGTTTGTATGATGGCTGGCGAGAGAACTTGATTAGGGCTCAGGCACTGAGCGAAGCTAATATTGATTTCTCCGACGAAGATATTCCGGATGACCTTACAGATGAAGCAATTTATATTGCCGCGCAAACGCTGGAGGAAATAGCCAAACATCTTAATGATGCTCATAGGGGAGAGCGTCTGCGCGCAGGACTTAGTTTGGCCATCATTGGCCCTCCCAACGCTGGCAAGTCTTGCTTGCTAAATCGCCTAGCAAAGCGCGATGTGGCCATTGTTAGCGATATTGCGGGAACGACACGGGACATTATTGAAGTTCAATTAGATATTGGAGGTTTTCCTGTTACTGCGGCTGATACAGCGGGTTTGCGAGAGGCTGGAGATAAGATAGAGACCGAAGGTATACGACGGGCTCGCGAGCGGGCCGAAGATGCGGATATGAAAATGGTTGTATTTGATGCCAGTGATGTACGAGCGGCAGCGGCACTGGACCCATTAACGCTGGAACTGATTGATTCCAACACTCTGGTAATTTTCAACAAATGTGATGAGCCCCACAGTATTTTACCAGATCAGGTAAAAAACCATCCAGTATTGGTTCTATCAGCAAAGACAGGTGAGGGTTTTGACGCCCTGTTGGTTGCCATGCAAGACTTGGCTAGCAAACTTTTAGCTGGAGATTCAGGGCCAAGTTTAACACGTTACCGGCACCGGGACGCCCTTAAAGATTGTCTAAATTCGCTTGAGCGGGCTATCGTGGTGGGGGAAGCGGAACTGATGGGTGAGGACCTTCGATTAGCTGTCCGGTCATTAGGTCGAATTACGGGCCGGATAGATGTTGAAGATATACTTGACGTAATTTTTTCCAAGTTTTGCATTGGCAAATAACTCTTAATCTAATTAATCTCTCCGCTTTTTTTCTAGCTAAAACCAAAAAGAAAACAACTTCATAGAACGTTAAGTGTTACATCAATTGTTTCACGTGAAACAATATGGTGAGCAATGCTTTGACTCTAGAAGGCGGCATGCCTACATTCTTGGCATGTTAAGTAAGAACACATATGACGTCATAGTTATTGGTGGCGGACATGCCGGTACGGAGGCCGCAGCAGCGGCCGCTCGCATGGGTGCTGATACCCTGCTACTGACTCACCGGATGGATACTGTCGGTGAAATGTCTTGTAACCCAGCTATTGGTGGCCTCGCCAAGGGGCAGCTGGTTCGTGAGGTTGATGCTCTGGATGGTATAATGGGTCGGGCCATTGATGCTTCTGGCATACAGTTTCGTATGCTAAACCGTCGCAAGGGCCCAGCGGTTTGGGGCCCGCGCGCCCAAGCAGATAGAGGCCTCTATAAAAAAGCGGTTCAAGCTTTGTTAGCTAATCAGCAGAACTTGCATATGGCTGCTTGTTCTGCTGAAGACTTAATTTTTGATACTTCTGGGAGGGTGACCGGTGTTATTACCGCACAAGGCAAAACTTTAAAGGCCGCAGCAGTGGTAATTACTACGGGCACTTTTCTGCGTGGAATTATTCACCTTGGAATTAAACAAACACCAGCTGGAAGAGCTGGTGAAGCTCCGGTTGTTGGCCTGGCTGAAACAATTGAAAAATTGGGGTTTCGTCTAGGCCGCTTGAAAACAGGAACGCCACCTCGCCTTGACGGCCGCACTATTAATTATTCTATTTTGCAGGAGCAGCCCGGGGACGAACCACCAGTACCCTTTTCTTTTATGACGAATAAGATAATGGTGCCACAAATTTCCTGTTATATCACTGGCACAACAGTTGCCACTCATGATTTAATTCGGGATAATCTGGATCGCGCTCCGCTTTATTCAGGACAGATAGAAGGTGCAGGGCCGCGCTACTGTCCTTCCATTGAGGACAAAGTTGTGCGTTTTGCCAAACGTGAGCGCCATCAGATCTTTCTGGAGCCCGAAGGCCTAGACGATCCGACAATATATCCCAATGGCATTTCCACTTCTCTACCTGAGGATGTCCAACTTGACTTGTTGAAATCAATTCCTGGGTTGGAGCGAGCAATTATGCTTCAGCCGGGCTATGCAATTGAGTATGATTTCGTCGACCCTCGCGAACTGGCTCCGTCCTTGCAGACATTTCGGGCGCCAGGCTTGTTCTTGGCTGGGCAGATTAATGGAACAACTGGATATGAAGAAGCTGCAGCGCAGGGCCTGATGGCCGGTGTAAATGCCGCCATTGTTGCTGGCAGCAGTAGTTTTGAGTCCCAACCTTTCGTTCTAGATAGGGCCGACGCTTATATAGGCGTTTTAATTGATGATCTAGTTACATTAGGAACCGAAGAGCCTTATCGTATGTTCACATCGCGCGCTGAATACCGACTAGCACTTCGTGCTGACAATGCGGACCAGAGACTTACTGCTAAGGGTATTAAGCTGGGTCTTGTTAACGAGCAAAGAAAAAGGGTGTTTCAAAACAAAACCAGTTCCTTAAATGAGGCTCGCAAACTTCTTGATAATTTGTCGGCAACCCCAAACCAGTTGGCTGCTTTGGGGCTTAATATTAATCAGGACGGAGTGCGCCGTTGCGCCAAGGAGCTCTTGTCTTACAGGGGCATTAACCGAGACGCCCTTATTCCCTTATGGCCGGAGCTGAAAAAAATACCCTTGGATATTATGGAGCAAATTGAAATTGATGCTCATTATAGAAGTTATCTTGAAAGACAAGAGTTAGACGTAAGGGCCTTTCGGCGAGATCAAGTCTTAGCCATACCTAATGATCTAGATTATAAGACCATGCCCGGTTTGTCGACGGAAGTTAGTGGGAAGCTGGAACAGGCACGGCCCGCGACATTGGCTGCCGCAGCTCGTATTTCTGGGGTCACCCCTGCTGCTTTGACGGCCCTACTTACCCACGTGCGCCGGCGCGATAAGGTAAAGTCTTGATGTTTCACGTGAAACAATTTCAGAAAGCGACAGGCGTTAGTAAGGAAACATTACAACGCCTGAGGGTCTATGCGGAACTATTAGAAAAATGGCAGAAAAAAATTAATTTAGTAGGTAGCAATACTATTGCTGATTTATGGAATAGACATATGTTGGATTCTGCACAGCTGATGCCCTTATTGCCCCGACCGAAGTGCACAATTTTGGATTTTGGGAGTGGCGCTGGTTTTCCGGGTTTGGTGTTGGCAATTTTGGGTGGCCCGCAAGTGACAATGGTTGAGAGCGACGGGCGCAAGTGTGCTTTTTTAGCTGAGGCTGTGCGAAAAACTGAAGCTAATCCTCTAGTTCGTCTGCAGAATTGCAGAATAGAGGACTTACTGAGCGGTCCAGTTGATGTCGTTATCTCCCGTGGCTTGGCGCCTCTTGAAAAACTGCTGGTTTTAGCGGAGCCTTTCTTGCGGAAGGATTCAACATGCTTGTTCCTTAAAGGTAAAAAAGTCGATGAGGAATTGATCCAAACCGAGAAAAACTGGATGATGAAGGTCACTAAAATTCAGAGCCAGTCAGACCCTTCTGGGACGATTCTCAAATTGGAGAATGTGAAGCGACTCGTATGATCAAGAACACACCAGAATCACTTGAGACAAACCCCCTTGGCTGGCAAAAAGCAGTAACTCGTATTATTGCTGTGGCCAATCAGAAAGGTGGTGTTGGAAAGACAACAACGGCAATTAATCTGGCGACGGCCCTAGCTGCTATAAAGAAAAAAATTCTTATTATAGATCTTGACCCACAAGGAAATGCGAGTACTGGTCTAGGCGTAAGTAAGGATGCTAGAAGTCGTAACATTTATCATGTTGTAATGGAACAAATCCGTTTATCTGAGGCTATACAGCCGACGGATATACCTGGTCTTGATATAGTTCCATCAGGTATAGACTTAAGTGGCGCAGAGATTGAACTGGTAGACGTCGATGAACGCGAATTTAGCTTACGTCGTGCCTTAGTTAACATTATAGGTCCGAGTGGCAAAGATAGCTTTTATGATTATGTGCTGATAGACAGCCCCCCCGCATTAGGGCTGTTGACCATTAATGCTCTGGTTGCAGCCCATGCAGTGCTTGTTCCTCTTCAATGCGAGTTTTTTGCCCTTGAGGGTATTAGTCATTTAATAAAATCAATTGAGCGTATTCGCAAAGGCTTTAATCCAGATCTAGAACTACAGGGTATTGTTCTAACCATGTTTGACAAGCGTAATAATTTATCTGATCAAGTTGCTGCGGATGTTCGAGAATATTTTGGGGAAAAGGTATACAAAACTGTAATTCCCCGAAATGTGAAAGTTTCTGAGGCACCGTCTTATGGACGTCCAGTTTTAGTCTATGACATGGCTTGTGCTGGGTCACAAGCATATTTGCATTTGGCAGGCGAAGTTATTCGTCGTGAACGTAAGGTTTAATTAACATGAGCCGAGTTGACAATAAAAAACGTAAACTAGGTCGTGGGCTGTCAGCTCTTTTGGGAGAGGGTGAAGATAATTCTCCCAAACTTGATAGTGGCCGTGCAGGAAAAATGGTTCCAATTGAATTTCTGCAACCAGGAAAGTATCAGCCACGCCAACACATGGACGGTGACGGTATTGATGAGTTAAGCCGCTCAATTGCTGAAAAAGGGGTATTGCAACCTTTATTGGTTCGAGCCTTAACTGACACAAATAGTCCCAATTTGTATGAAATCATCGCAGGTGAGAGGCGCTGGCGGGCTGCACAGAAAGCCAAGTTGCATGAAGTTCCAGTCATTGTTAAGGATCTCAACGATCAGGAAACTCTTGAAATAGCCTTAATTGAAAATCTGCAACGCCAAGACCTTTCCCCATTAGATGAAGCTGATGGGTATGAGCGCTTAATGAAGGAATTTAAACACACTCAGGAAGAGTTGGCTAAGGCAATGGGCAAAAGCCGGAGCCATGTGGCCAATACTCTCCGACTTCTGTCACTGCCGGAATTTATTAAGACTATGATTGATGATGGACGCTTGAGTGCAGGTCATGGGCGCGCGCTTTTAAGCGCAAATAATATGAAGAAACTTACAAAAATCGTTATAAAACATGAACTTAATGTTAGACAAACAGAACAACTAGTAAAAAAAGAAAATGCTGGCAAGAACAGGTTTACGTCTCAAACGCTGGCTAAAGACCCGGACACTTTGGCACTTGAGCGAGATATATCAGACACACTTGGGCTTAAGGTAGATATAAAATTCAATGATGGTCGCGGCACCTTGACAATTCAATATAATGGACTGAATCAGCTAGACGACATTCTTGCTCGTCTTAGTCGAAAGCAAAAAAAGGCATAATCTAATTAGGATTTAAATAATAATTTTTGCTTTGTCTGGGATACTAAAACAATGTGTGATGGCTAAAGCAAATAATAATTGTTTGTTCTAGATCGTACAGATATTGGTGTTTTACAATTTAATGATTGGCTGCTTGTGTAATGCGCATGAGAGTACGCCAACAAATAGCTACAACGGGCTCTCCTGTAGTTTTGCAGTCCATTTCAGCCATTGTCAATAAATCAAGCGCGTCTCTTATGCGCGCTGGATGCCAGCGTTGTAACTGCAGTCTAAACTTGTCTACGTGCATAAACATTACAGGTGGTTTGAGTGATTTCATGGCTATGTCGGGATCTTTGCCACTTGCGACTATTCCTGCAGCCTCGTGCAGTCGTAAAAAGTGCCGGGATGCTGCTCGAATAATTTGAATTGGGTGAATGCCTTCTCCCAATGTCCGAATAAGCGCTTTGTCTAATTTAGTTTTGTCGCCGTACCCGACAGCTTGGGTAATATCATCCATTGCAATTGCCGCGTTATCATTGATCGCTGCCATAGCGTCCGTAAGCTCGACGGAGCCAGGTGCGCCCATATAAAGTGATAGTTTTTCAAGCTCGCCTCTGGTAATGGATCGATCTGATCCAAGGTTATTTACCAGATAGGTCATGGCATCTCGCGTTGGTTTTAATCCATGGGCAGTAAGTGTCTCATTAATGACTATGGGAAGATTACGCGCATTATCGCCATAGCAAGCAATGGAAGCGGCTTTTTTAGCTTTTTCAAAGAGCTTTCGCAAACTTGAGCGAGGACCAAGTTCTCCACCTTCAATAATAATCAATGCATCCTCTGGGGTAGCAATTTCTATATAGTCAGCAATGTTTTTTGTTATGGCGTCATTAACATTTTTAATTAGAATCAAGCGACGACCGCCACCAAAGGCGATTGCCTTTGCTTCATCGGCTAGACGAGTCGGGTCACTTTTTAAGTCGGCCCCATGAATTTCGACTACTCTAAAAGGATCTTTCAGATCATCTACCACGGTTTTAACCAATGTTAGAGCGCGTTCATGGACGAGGCCCCTGTCCGGACCAAATAACATAATACAGGCAATTTCAGGATTAGGTTGGTTGATAAAGTTATCTTGACGGGAACCTACAATTTTCATGTTTAGCTTCTCCGTATATTATGTGTAAGGGAAAGGACTAATTTAAGCTCTGGTGAAAATAAATACCAAGTCGTGTTCTAATGTTATCGGAAATTTCCTTGATAGCCCTAGTTTGGGCATCCTTTAATGCGGTAAGGGCTGTGTACTGGGCTTGGGGAATATCATAACTACTAATTGATGTAACCGTTGCGGTTGTCAATATATCGGTTTTAATTATAGCGTTTACATCGGTTATTTTTGATAAAGTAAAGGTAGCCGATACCCTTAGATTTCCTCGTGTTACAACCGCTGATTTTTTAACTCCAAGATTGGTGCTATTTTCTTCAAGTATGACATGAAGTGTGTACAGTGGGTTTGCTGGTTCCCCTCTAGGATTAATACGCATAAGCAGATTATTATGAAGAAGGTGACCAATTCGATCTTGAATTGGTTCAATTTGAATGAGTTCCAATTGTTTGTTTACACTATGCCCAGTGCTAGCGCGCTGGTCATAAAGAGGTGTATAGCCACATGCGCCAAGTAAGCTAATCATTACCAAAATAAGTGCGGTAAAAAATAGCTTTAGCCCACTAGAGAACTGGCATCTAAATAACAACATTTATGATCCTATCTGGCACAATGATTATTTTTTTGATAGCTATGTTTTTTAAAGCTTCTGCAACTTTTGGTAAGGCCATGGCCGCTTCTTCTGCTTCTTTATCCTTGCAGCCTATGGGCAATTGTATTGTCCCCTTCAGCTTACCATTGACCTGCACCGCAATGGTTGAATTTGCTTCAATTAAAAGGTTTTTATTGACGATAGGCCATGGCGTATTTGTAAGCATAATATCATGGCCCAGTTGTTGCCACAGCTCTTCAGCAATGTGGGGCATCATGGGTCCAATTAGGCGTACAATTGTTTCAAAGCCCTGACGCATAACCCAGCTGGCGCCAGCTTCATTTCCATCAAGGGCATCTAATGTATTTGTTAACTCTCGAATGCGCGCGATAGCCTTGTTAAAATGAAATTTGTCAAGATCGTTAGAAACAGAGGCAACAGTTTTGTGTATCTTCCGGTGTATATTCTCAACAGTCTTGGATCGATTTTCTGGCAGTGGGGAGCCAATGTTAGCCAGTGGTATTTGAAGCTCAGTCATCATACGCCACAGGCGATTGATGAAACGCCATGCTCCATCAATGCCAGAATCTGTCCAATCAAGATCTCTATCGGGGGGGCTATCTGATAACATAAAAAGGCGCGCTGTATCCGCACCGTAATTGTTAATGATCTCTTCGGGGTCCACGACATTCTTTTTTGATTTGCTCATTTTTATAGACCGTCCGACCGTGACCGGAGCACTTGTGTCTTCGGCCTCCTCCGGCAATAGCCAATTGCCATTTGAATCTTGATAGGTTTTGTGACAGATCATACCTTGTGTCATAAGACCGGCAAACGGCTCTTTAAGGGCCAGATAGCCACATTGTTTCAATGCACGGGTAAAAAAGCGGGAATAAAGAAGATGTAACACGGCATGCTCTATGCCACCAATATATTGATCGACCGGCAACCAATAGTCAGCAGAATCCTTTTTAAAAGCTTGGTCCGGTGGAGATGAACAAAAACGGGCAAAATACCAGGATGATTCGAAGAATGTATCAAAGGTATCAGTTTCACGTATGGCCTGTTTTAAACATTTTGGACAATCTACATTTTTCCAGGTGGGATGGTGCTCAAGTGGGTTCCCAGGTTTTTCAAAGCTAACATCTTCAGGCAAAATGACAGGCAACTGCTCGGCAGGGACTGGGACAATTCCACATGTGTGACAATGAATAATCGGAATTGGGCAACCCCAGTAGCGTTGACGCGAAATACCCCAGTCACGTAGTCGAAAATTGACCATGCTTTCCCCACGGCCTTCATCAATAAGCTTTTTTATTGAGGCTGATTTTGCTTCTGAGATACTCTTGCCGTTTAGGAAATCAGAATTTATTAAAACTCCGTCTTCGACAAAGGCTTTATTTGAAACGTGAAAGGTTGTTGGATCAGCGTTTTTTGGAGCAACAACCGGGGTTACGTTCAGACCATACTTGCGGGCGAAATCAAGATCCCGTTGATCGTGGGCTGGGCATCCAAAGATAGCACCTGTCCCATAGTCCATAAGTACAAAATTTGCGGCGAAGACTTGTAATTCTCTAGTCACGTCAAAGGGATGTTTAGCCTTAATGCCTGTATCGATACCTATCTTTTCTGCGGTTTCAATATCGGCCTCACTAGTACCCAAACGATTACAATCGGCAATAAATTCTGTTAATTTTGTATTCCCATTGGCCATTTCCAGGGCTAGCGGATGATTTGCAGCAATCGCCATAAACGAGGCCCCAAAAAGAGTATCTGGGCGGGTGGTGAAAACATTAAGTCGATCGTCGCGACCGCTAAGCTCAAACTGGATGTGCGCTCCTTCTGAGCGGCCAATCCAGTTTTCTTGCATTAGTCGAACTCGGTCAGGCCAGCGATCTAGCTCTTGAAGTGAATCAAGTAAATCATCTGCATACTCAGTAATTTTAAGGAACCATTGGGAGAGTTTTCGTTTTTCTACATTCGCACCAGATCGCCAGCCCTTTCCATCGATAACTTGCTCATTGGCGAGAACTGTATTTTCTATTGGATCCCAGTTGACCCACGACTCTTTACGGTAGACAAGCCCTGCTTCAAGAAAGTCGAGAAACATCTTTTGTTCATGACGGTAATAATCGGGCTCGCAGGTGGTCAGCTCGCGGTTCCAGTCATAAGACAGGCCCATACTCTTTAGCTGATTACGCATGTTAGCGATGTTGTCTTGGGTCCATTTCGCTGGTGGTACATTATTGGCAATGGCAGCGTTTTCGGCTGGCAACCCGAAGGCATCCCAGCCCATAGGATGCAGCACGTTAAATCCACGGGCCCTCTTATAGCGTGCGACAAGATCGCCAAGTGTGTAGTTGCGGACATGGCCCATGTGGATGCGACCTGAGGGGTAGGGAAACATTTCCAGTACGTAATACTTGGGCTTAGAGGGATCAACTTTTACGTTGAAAGAACCCATTTTGTCCCACTTGGCCTGCCATTTAGCTTCGGTTGCCCTTGCATTATAGTTCGACATAACGGTTGGTTTTTCTCCGTTTCTTAATTATTGGGCCTGTAAAATTTCGTTTCGAAGTTGGCGAGCTCTTGTCAGGATTGAGTCTTCAATTTTGGTTGCTGTATCATCGTTAATAGAGACATCACGCCAGCCACTTTGCGCAGAGAGGATCTGGCGAAAAACAGCAACACGTACACCATCGGCCCTAAGAGCACGACCAAGTATGTATACATTAAGTTTGAACCGCTCATTTGGCGCCTCGCTGGCTGAATACCAGTCGGTAATGATAACACCACCAAATGGGTCAGCAGAACTAACCGGCATAAAGGAAATAGTATCTAGGGATGCCCGCCATAAAAAACTATTGACGCCAATGGAGCGACCATCGGCGTATGGATCATCTGCAAATAAACCATCATCTCCAAAAATACCACTAGAGGTGTTTTGGTCCTTTATATTAATATTTGGTGAGGTCGCTGGAGCTTGACTTACAGGCTCCCCCTCGGTACAGCCGCTAATTATCAGTGTTACTGTAAAAATGAGCGCCAACAAAAAAAGATGTCCACGACGGGTTAATTTATATGTTTCAACTTTTATATTCAAATGATCAGTCATGTCGAAGCGAGCTCCTAAAGCTTCAGGGTCGATGTCTTTAATATACGAAAGATTTGCTGGGCACTATAGTCTGTTGTTAATCATGGTCCTTGTTTATGTTTGACAAAGCCCCAACGGCAGCCCAACCGGCTGCCCCTGTGGAAAGTATGCGGCCTTCACGTTGATGGGTGACGCCTCCTAGGGCGTAGACGGGAAGCTGAGCATTTGATGTCCAATTGGCGAAACGGTGAATTCCAATGGTTTTGCTACCAGGATGGCTTTCTGTCTGAAAAACAGGTGAGAGTAATGCAAAGCTTGCTGACGCTAAAGCTGCTTTTCGCAGTGCTTTGGGTGAGTGGGCAGCAACGCAAAGAAAGGCACCAGGGATCAACCATCTGCGCCAATGGCCTAGTCCGTGTGTCAACATGTCTTCAGGTAAGTGTAGTCCATCTGCGCCAATGGCTCTTGCGAGGCTTGGGTCACCTGCAACCAGCAGAGGAATTTTCTTAGTGCGACAAATAGCTAATAGTTCGCGAGCTAACCCTGCCCGATCAGATACATTGTAGTGGCGCAGGATAACTCCACTACGGGCAGGTAAAGCTCTTACAGCATCTCGTGGGTCCTCTATACGAACACTGTCGGTTAGTAAAATTCTATGGGGCAGCTTTCGCATAACTTTTTGTTCTGTTAAACTTTTCAAAGTTTTTTCTAATTACAAGGAAGTAATTTAAGTGACTGCTAAAAACAATAACAATATAGATTCTATCGGCAACCTAGAAAAAGTTTGGAGCGAACTTAAAACTGTTGTCCACCAAAATGGGCGTGATCTGCAATCAGTATCCTTAGTTGCGGTCTCAAAAACGCATCCAGCGGATGCTATTCGACCGGTACTAAAGGCTGGTCAGCGACTTTTTGGTGAAAACCGGGTTCAAGAAGCCAAAGTCAAGTGGCCAGAGCTAAAACTTGACTATCCTGAAGTTCGTCTTCATTTAATAGGCCCGTTACAATCTAATAAGGTCCGTCAGGCGCTTGCACTTTTTAATGTTATAGAAACCTTGGATCGTCCAAAACTAGCTCATACAATAGCTCGTGTTATGGAGGAAACAGGCCATCGTCCTGATTTGATGATACAGATTAATACTGGCGAGGAAGAACAAAAGGCGGGGATTTTACCCCTTCAGGCGGATGAATTTATAAGCCTATGTCGCGATGAGCTGAATCTACCTGTGTGTGGACTGATGTGCGTTCCACCAATGGACGAAGAAGCTTCCCTGCATTTTGCTTTGTTGGCCAATATTGCCAAATGCAATGGTCTTGACGAATTAAGCATGGGAATGAGTGCTGATTATCCGATGGCCGTGCGTTTTGGAGCTACCCATGTACGTGTCGGCACAGCTATTTTTGGCACCCGACTTGCGTTTAAGGGGTGATGATTAGCCGTGTATTTTCATCACAAGATTTTAATAATTCGAGCAAGTCATTTAATGCAAGAGCAATACATCCTTTTGTTGGATGGTAAGAAGCTTGGGCAACATGCATAAAAATTGCGCTGCCTTTTCCCGCGACAGGCTCTGTACGATTATAATCAATATCTATCACGATATCGTACAGGTCGTCGTCGCGATACAGTTTTTCATGGCTTCCATTGTAGGGTAAGGTTATGGGTTTATTATAATCAGGCGAAGCTGAGCTATTGCACCAGCCATTATTTTTGTTAATTGTTGACACGCTAAGCTTGGTTTCAGGTAAATCCTGCCGGTCATTTCTATACATGACACTCAACAAAGAGAAACTTCCTACAGGGGTGATGCCATCTCCTTCGCTTTGTTTGATTGCAATACCCCCGTGACCAAGGGCGCAGGGGACAGTATGGTTAGTGCCAAGATAATCGGTCCAAGTAACTACAGCAGATCTGTTGATGTGAATATTCATGAAGTATAGCGATTTAAAAATTAAAAAATTGCGAATATTAATTATTAGTGTCAGCGGCTTCTACAAAACGTTTTTTATTAGGACTTCTTCCAAGTTGGGCACTTTCGTCATAGCGAGCTTGTGCAAGGAGCATGGTTTCTAAGAACCAACCGCCAAGGGGTGATGTCGCGCCGCTTAATTGGACTTCATTTGTACCTAGGGCGTTGCTGGTACTAAATGCTGCTTCGCCCTTATCAAGTGTGGCTCGCTTTGTTTCTCTATCACTGTCATGTGAGCTGGTACCAGCAGTTTTAATAGTAGGGCGAATAAGTGCGGCCTCTTCGCGGGCCCAGTTCAAAACTTCTATGTTAGTTGTAATATTGCTAATTTGTGGTGGTGCAGTTTTTAATTGAGCTTCAGTGGCAACTTCGGCAGATTGGACATTCTCCCGCTGTGCCCATTCTAGGACCTCCGCGTTGGTAGATATTGGGTTGGTAGCACTCGCCAGACTTAAAGATTGAGGTGAGTTGACCAAATTAATATCATTTACGATTTCTGGACTATTATCATCCTCTCCTGTAAAAAAAGTCATCATGTGGTTACCTATGTCCTGACCGGTTTTTTGCTCGATGGTAACGTTTGCCAGGGCGACAAATGTTCCGATAGGACCCCCAAAGAGACTACCGCCTGTTATGCGCGAACCGGGATCAATTTCATCATCAGTTATGGAGCGGTAAATAGTGCTGACAAAAGGTATATGTTGAAGTGGATTAATGATGTCTAGGAAGTCAAGGAAAGTAAAGCCATCCGCACCAAAGACCTGAAAGTTATTCCCATCACGTCCGGATTCCCTGTCATCGCGCTTTTCGCCTAAATTTTGTAGCGATGTTCTTGGCGTTGATAGGATAAATTGGTCGCTGCTTGTCTCAATGGAACCGTTCATAACATTCAGTCTTCAATAATAATTTTATTTAAGGTCGACCTATAACAGGTATTATGCATGCTTTAAAATATGCAAAGCCTGTGCCAACTAAAAAGCTATGAATTAACCAGTTGTGGTGGCAAAAGTTATGACGTTGGAGGCAAGAAATGCCGCCCTTAGTGAAAAAGGTGGTAAAAATAGCTAGAACAGGTGGCCGCTACGCACAACTTTGGTGTTAAGATAATGCTCGTTGTGTTGGTTAGACGGAAAGGAGTGTTCAACTCTTTCAACGACATTAAGACCACAAGCCGCTAAGGAATTAATCTTATCTGGGTTATTGGTCATAAGGCGGATTGTTTCAAAGCCTAGTTGGCGTAGCATTTCAGCTGCTGGTAAGTAAATCCGTTCATCGGCGTCAAAACCGAGTTGCTCGTTAGCATCTATGGTATCTAAGCCGCGATCTTGTAGCTCGTACGCGCGTAATTTATTGACCAGCCCAATACCTCGCCCTTCTTGGGCCAGATACAGTAGTACTCCACCTCCAGCGACTGCAATTTCATTAATAGCGCTACGCAACTGGTCGCCACAATCGCACCTGAGACTGGCCAGAAGATCGCCGGTAAAACATTCTGAATGTAAGCGGACTAGAACGGGCTGATCTTTTTTAAGATTATCTTCACCAATTACAATTGCGAGATGCTCAAGGCCACCATCAAAGGGTCTGAAGGCAATTATTCGGGTGTCATTGGCATCGAGCAAGGGCACCTTGGCTTCACTGACTGCTTTCAAAGTACGGGCTTGTGTGTGTTCGTATTGAAATACATCTCCTGCATCGACGACTAGTAAGCCATGCCTGGTTGCCCAAGCATCCAGAGCATTAGCATCTTTGTCTGCAATATGAGCAACTAGGGCGGCAGGTAACAAGCGGGCGACCTTGGCCAGACCAATGCCAGCGGTCTCGCAGCCATATTTTTCAGCATTTTTAATTTCAAGGATTTTGCTGTCGTCTTTGTTGAGCCCTAAGTCTGATAATGGGTTGGCAAGATCAAGGATGTTTTGGACTTCCCAGCCGGTGGCACACTCAATGATGATGGCTGTTGCATCTTTGTTTGTCAAATTTAGGACCATTCCGCGTCGTGCCGTGATTGCCAGTATTGGGTTACTCATAGCAATGTCGCTAAGCTGGTGTAACGATGATTCGGTAACAGCCTCTGCTGCTTGAACTAGGGCTGCCAAGCCCTTGCTGCCACGCACAGCAACCATGCGTCCACGACGAAGTTCGGAAACACATCGATCAACTGCCAGAAGTGAAATAGCCTCGCGCGTGACTGGCATTTGAATTACTTTAAAACGGTGTGGCATGTATCTTCGCTCTAGCATTATTAAATAAAAAGCAGATCATTCTTTTGATGAATATTGCTTAAAGTCCTAATTTACGTCTTTGTGCCCTTCAATTAATACACGCTAAAACATATTATCGTAATGGAAGCCCCGCAAAGACCATAACAAGGAGTATATAGCATAGTATGGTTGCTGAAAAACAAGTTCTTATTATTGATGGTAAAACGTCTCTGTTGGAAATGCTCAACGAACAGTTTCAGTTGCTTGAAGAGTTTGTCCCGTGTGTTGCCAATAGTGGTGTCGAAGCATTGAAGAAAAGTAGCAAAGATCGGTTCGAAGTTATAATTCTGGATGCGCGTTTGCCTGACATGGATAGTCGTGAAGTGTGTAGGTTGATGAGAAGTAATGGTATCAGGTCGCCAATTATCATACTGATTGATTGTGATATGAACGGTGAGGCATTTCTTGGCCCTGATGTAGGAGCTAACGATTATATTACAAAGCCATTTAGATTTGTTGTTCTGCTGGCAAAAATGCGGAACAATATGCGACAGTTTGAGCACAATGATGATGCAGTTCTTACCATTGGCCCCTATAGCTTCCAGCCGGGTGTGCATTTACTGATGGAGAAGAAAACAAATAAGAGGGTACATTTAACCGATAAAGAAACTGCAATATTAAATTATTTATACCAGGTTGGCGATAAGGTGGTTGGGCGCGACGTGTTGCTTGACAAAGTTTGGGGTTATAACTCGGAGGTTACTACCCACACTTTGGAGACCCATATTTATCGTTTACGACAGAAAATTGAGAAAAATCCATCAAATACCCGAATCTTAATGACCGAACCTGGCGGCTACCGTCTGGCTCCTTAAGTTTAAGAAAACACCAAATAAATACTCGGCAAATGGATTTTTAAAAGTTGATGATTTTTAAGAAATCACAAGTTGCTTTTTTTGCACATGATGCAACGAACTTTTTTTATTTTTGTACTAGAAGTCAGATTTTAAAGTTTAATTACCCAAATTGTGTTCTGGTACTTTAAGTTTAACCCTGAAAAGCTTGGGATCGAGAGAGATGTCGCGCTGTGTAGAAAGCAACGAAACGGAGGTCGTAATACCCAGAGGGTCAACAACAATCCATTTTTTTAATTCTAGTGGTTTATCAGAAAATATAAGTGTCAATTGGCCGCTTTCTTCATCAGAGGCCGCCACTGTGATTCCAATAATACCAGGTGCATTTTCCACCTTGGAGACTGTCAAGTCACCCTGTAACAATGATATTTTTTCTTTTAGTAAAATATTAGCATTTGTCGTTCCCAAAGGGAGATGAGTGACCTGGTCTAGCTCAATGTCGTTATAAATTAACCAAGTTCCATCTGCGACAATTAGAAGCTGTGCTGGTGGGTCGTACTCAATCCTCATCTTACCGGGTCGAGATAGGTAAAACGTTCCTTCAGTATAATCCCCGTTTGATGTGGCTTGTAAAAACCGGGATTTTAGGGTGAGCAGTTCATTGAGATATTTTTCAACTTGGTTTACGGTAGCCTTGTCGTTATCAGATAAGTCTTTGGGCGCTGCTTCAGCAGCGATAGAAAGTGTCCAAACAATAAAAAAGGCTAGATATGACGATTTAAAGAACCGTTTCACTAACTTCTCCGATAAGAACTTCACGACGACCGACTCTATTGGCTTTACTAACAACGCCCTCATTCTCCATGCGTTCAATTATACGTGCTGCGCGATTATAGCCTATTTGTAGGTGACGTTGAATAAAACTAGTCGATGCCTTGCCTTCTCGTCCGATCAGAGCTACGGCCTCGTCATATAGTTCATCGCTTGAAGACAAACCTGATCCGCTCGGGCCACTGCTTCCTACTGTGACCTCTTTAGTGACTTCCTCTAGGTACTGAGGTTTGCCTTGAGATTTAAGAAAGGTGACGACCTGCTCAACTTCCTTATCAGAAACAAAGGGTCCGTGGACGCGGGTGATACGCCCTCCCCCCGCCATGTATAGCATATCGCCCTGGCCTAGTAATTGTTCTCCTCCTTGTTCGCCTAAAATAGTGCGACTATCGATTTTAGAGGTCACTTGGAAACTGATACGGGTTGGAAAGTTGGCTTTAATAGTACCAGTGATGACATCCACGGAGGGCCGTTGGGTTGCCATGATCATGTGAATACCGGCGGCACGGGCCATTTGCGCAAGACGCTGCACGGCGGCTTCTACATCTTTTCCTGCGACCAGCATCAGGTCAGCCATTTCGTCAATAACAATGACAATAAAAGGTAACGGATCCATAGGTAGGGGTTGGTCTTCGTGGACAGGGTTTCCGTCAGTGTCAAACCCAGTTTGAACATGTCTAGTAAGCACTTCATTTTTTTTAATTGCTTCGGTTAAACGAGTGTTGTAACCGGCAATATTTCTGACCCCTAATTGGGACATAGCACGGTAGCGTTCTTCCATCTCACGAACAGCCCATTTTAGCGCCATCACAGCTTTTGAGGGTTCGGTAACAACTGGTGTTAAAAGATGTGGGATGCCTTCATAGACGGAAAGCTCTAACATTTTCGGGTCAATCATTATCATTTTGCAATTGTCTGGCGAAAACTGATAAAGCAAGGATAGGATCATCGTATTAATTCCGACAGATTTTCCGGAACCTGTAGTGCCTGCAATTAATAGATGTGGCATGCGAGAAAGATCAACTGTAACAGGTAAGCCGCCAATATCTTTTCCTAGGGCAACATTAAGTTTGCCCGTAGCCCGCTCAAATGGATCAGATGCTAGCAGTTCGCGAAGGAAAACCATTTCCCTGTCAATGTTGGGAAGTTCAATCCCAATGGCATCACGCCCCGGCACAACAGCAACTCGAACCGAAACGGCACTCATGGAGCGGGCTATATCATCACTTAAACTGATGACCCGTGATGTTTTGGTGCCTGGTGCGGGTTCAAGTTCGTATAGGGTGACAACTGGACCTGGCCTAACTTTTGTAATTTCGCCATGCACGCCAAAGTCCTTAAGTACAGATTCTAGTAGGCGAGCATTTTGCTGCAGAGTTCCCTTGTTAACCTTGGGCGATATGGTTCCTTCAGGTTGTGCTTCTAAAAGTTCGTGAGGTGGTAGTTCAAATTCTTCTCCAGGGATCAAATCAAGCTTGCATTGCCGCTTAGCTACAGCCTTACGCCCAATTTTTGGATTTACTGCTTTTGGAGACACGCTTGTTGGCAATGAATTTTGTGTAGTTTTAGATGTCCTTGGCGTTGCGAGCTTGGCCGTTGAAATTTTGTGGGCAGTACTGGGAAGTGTTTTAATAAACAGATTTGATGTTAGTCGGACAACAAAACCAAATATAGCTGAAACGAAAATATTTAAACCATGTCTCCCTACGTCGAGCGCTAAGTTTCGGATTTGCCTCCATTCTTGGGCGCTTAGCCCAAGGACTGTGACTAGGGCAGCAAGGGCAGGCAAGGCCATGAAAAGTGCCATCATCCAGCGTTCTAGAATGAAGGGAATATTAAGAATAACAGCTGCATTTAAAAACAGCACCATGGATTGGTCAAGCAGGATCATTCCTATAACACCGCCCAGGCTAGTCACTAGGGGCCAGTCAGAATAGACTGGCAAAGCGCTTAAGCTCATGGAAGCCATCATAATTGTTAGCAGAAACAGACTAAATCTTGCCCAAATTATGGTCGGTGGGCGCTTACGTATGGTTTGCACTCCCCAAATGGTAAGCACTAATGATGGTGCTGCGCCAACAAGGCCAATGGACTGCAATAGAAAATCAGCTAAATAAGCGCCGCTTAAGCCAAGGAGGTTATGTGGTTCTGCGGTGGCAGAACTATTTAGTGAGGGATCGCTTGGAACATAGGACACTAAGGCAAGTAATATGAGCAAGCCGTTTAGAACGAGGCTGAGGCCAATGATTTCACAAGCCCTTCGCCTCAGAAACTGACTTGCGCCTTCAGGAAGGATTGATCCAGTTCCGGTACTTGTGGTTAATCTAGCCATGATTAATTTTAAGTTACCAGTGTTTACAAGATATTAACGTAGTCAGTTAAGGATTCTTATAAGAGCTGTTCCTATTGCTTCCATGTAAAGTAAAATTGGGACGCTAATATTCAGTTGTTCAATAAGACTTTACAGTTTCCCGCTATGATAAATCTTAAGTATGTTTTTTTGCCTTGCATTCACATAAAAATAAATCAAAGTTCAAGCCAACCTATATAAATGTGAATAATTTTATACCAGACCAATGAAAAATAGAATTATGACAAATTAAAATTTACAAATTACTAGCCCTTCGGCCTTCAGCTGTCAGGAACATGTAAAATTTACTAGCTGCGGATATCCTCCTCAGGATAAGCACTTATCTGGTGTAGTGATAAATCAGCCCCTTGAAATTCTTGCTCTTGGTTAAGGCGAATTCCCAAAGTTACCTTTAGCCCGCCATATATAAGGAAGCCGCAAACAGTTGCAAAAGCTACCCCACAAAAGGTTCCTACCAACTGAGAAGTAAAGCTGACACCTCCCATACCGCCCATAGATTCAAGACCAAAGATGCCAGCAGCAATTCCACCCCACATTCCGCACATGCCGTGCAAGGGCCAAACTCCGAGCACGTCGTCAATTTTCCACTGGTCCTGACACTGCTTAAAACCCCACACAAAAAGTGCACCTGCAGCAGCCCCCGTAAACAGGGCGCCAATTGGATGCATAAGATCGGACCCAGCGCAAACGGCAACTAGACCGGCTAGCGCCCCATTGTGCACAAATCCTGGATCATTATGTCCAACTATCATTGCTGCAATAATACCACCGGCCATAGCCATCAAAGAATTCATGGCAACCAAACCGGTTACGCCTTCAAGGCTTTGCGCGCTCATCACGTTAAACCCAAACCAACCGACAGAAAGAATCCAAGAACCAAGTGCTAAAAATGGAATGTTGGACGGGGGAATACCTATAACTGTTCCATTCTTGGCATAACGCCCTAAACGTGCACCAAGCATGGTTACAGCGCCAAGGGCGAGCCAACCGCCCACTGCATGAACAACAATAGAACCGGCAAAATCATGGAAAGCATAACCAAAATTATTGACCATCCAGTCCTGATAGCCAAAACGTGATCCCCATACCATTCCCTCAAAAACAGGATAGACTAAACCTACAATGATTGCGGTGGCAGCCAACTGAGGCCAGAATTTGGCACGCTCTGCGATGCCCCCTGAAATAATGGCGGGTATGGCAGCAGCAAATGTCATAAGGAAAAAGAATTTAACTAGATCATAACCACTTGCGGCAAACTGATATCCCTCTCCTGCGCCGCCTACAAGTTGCTTTGCGGTGAACATGAAACTGACGCCGTACGCCACCATGTAGCCTATAAAAAAGTAGACAACTGTTGAGACGGATAGATCAACGATAATCTTGACTAGGGCGTTAACCTGATTTTTGCGGCGTACTGTTCCGACTTCAAGAAAAGCAAAGCCGCAGTGCATTGCCAGCACCATTACTGCTCCTATGAGTACGAAAAAAACATCCGCACCTGATTTGATGGCATCCATAATTTCTCTCCCCGGAAGATATAAGACCCTTATAAATTACCCACAATTGGAATATCTTTTAAAAACATACAAGAAACATGCCAACTGAAAGAGCTTTTAACAAAAAGCTTCAGTTATGGGGTTGGAAACAGTTTTTGTCACTTGTTGCTAATTGTTAGAAACAAAAATGCTAATTTTTAGGGCAAGTTAAACCGGGGTGACTAAAATTTAAGCAAATGACCCGCATAGTTTAATCCATACGGGTCATGGCTTATTTTTTTTAAAAACAGTTTAGGTTATCTGTGACCCTCGACCAAATTCTGGGTAGGCCTCCATGCCTAGTTCAGATTGATCGAGGCCTATTATTTCATCTTCTTCGGACACCCGAATTCCAATAGTGTACTTTAGTGTCAACCAAGTAATTGTTGACGTCATGATAACAAAAGCACCAATGGCAGAAACACCAAGGAGTTGGGTAAGAAAACTGGCTTCTGTATTTGTTAAAGGAACAGCTAAGGTGCCCCATATACCGGCGCCCAAATGGGCGGGAATGGCACCGACTACATCATCAATTTTGAACTTATCCAATATAGGTACTAATATAACTACTAAAACACCTCCAACAGCACCGATTAATGCCGCTTGACCCATGGTTGGTGTGTCTGGTCCCGCAGTAATTGAAACGAGCCCTGCAATTGCACCGTTAAGCGCCATAGACAGATCAACTTTCTTGTAAATTAATTGGGTTAGGGCCATTGCAGCAAGGACACCACCAACAGCTGAAATGTTTGTATTAATATAGATTTTTGCGATGGCAATGGCATCAGCAGCACTTCCCAAAGCTAGCTGTGATCCACCATTGAAGCCAAACCAGCCAAGCCATAAAATAAATGTGCCTAGGGTTGCTAATGGCAGATTGGCACCAGGCAGGGGGTGTATGTCACCATTTGGTTGATACTTGCCTTTGCGAGCACCTAAAACCAGGGCGCCAACCAAAGCAGCCCAGCCACCGACTGAATGAACTAGTGTCGACCCGGCAAAGTCGGAGAAACCAGCCTCAGATAACCAACCTCCGCCCCATTGCCATGATCCTTGGATTGGGTAAATTAAGCTCGTCAGGACAACTACAAAAGCAAGGAAAGGCCATAAGCGAATGCGCTCAGCCAAAGTGCCGGAAACAATCGATGCTGCAGTGGCAACAAAAACCATTTGAAAGAACCAGTCTGATTCAGCTGCATATCCAGCACTAAATTTACCATTCAGGGCTTTTGAATTATCACCAACCCAAGCTTGAAAGCTCCCTAAAAAACCTCCATCAACGCCCAGGTACATCAGGTTGTAGCCAACTAGGTAAAACATCAAGCCCGCCAGTGAATAAAGTGCAATGTTCTTCAGACAAATGGTAGCTGTGTTTTTTGAACGGACAAGACCGGATTCTAGCATAGCAAAGCCAGCAGCCATGAACATGACTAGAAATCCATGGATTAAAAATGAGAGTGTATTAAATATGTATTGAGTTTCTGTCAGGCCTTCCGCTTCTGCCGATGCACCAGTGAAAAGTATGAAATATGTAGCAACTATAGTGCCTGTCATTATTTTTTTAGTAGGGGAATTCATTTTCTTCTCCTGCCTTTATAAGGCGTCTGTGTCGAGTTCACCGGTGCGGATACGTAGCACTGACGAAACGTCGTAAACAAAAATTTTGCCGTCACCGATTTTCCCTGTTTGGGCGGCGGCTCTGATGGCTTCAACCGCACTTTCAACGAGTTCATCGTTAACAGCGATTTCTAGTTTCACTTTAGGCAAAAAATGGACCGTATATTCTGCGCCGCGGTAAATTTCGGCATGGCCCTTTTGCCGTCCAAACCCCTTGACCTCGCTAACGGTCATGCCTTCGACGCCAATGTTGGAAAGACCTTCACGGACATCGTCTAGCTTAAAAGGTTTGATAACAGCCATGATTAGCTTCATACTTTTCATCCTTTTAAATATGTGGCACTACCCCGATGGCGTGCCGTGTGTAAGCTCATAATAATTATCTATTCAATAGCTGTGCCAAGAAGCCTGCAAAGACAAAAAAGTCTTTAACTTCAGTCGCTTCACAAGTATAAGTAGTCATGTGGCAATCGATAAGTATGCGCCCATTTGCCTAATTATTAGGCTATTTACATAACTGCCAATTTTTTAATCACTAATAAGAGGCATTTTCAGATGAAGTCTAAGCACTTGGAAGTAGACGTTTTGATTGCGGGTGGAGGCTTAGTCGGCGGTACTCTGGCCGTTGGTCTGGTCGAAGGTGGACTATCTGTTGCTGTTGTTGACACGCTGGACCCGGCTGAAGGTATTGACGCGGGTTTTGACGGTCGAGCAGCTGCTATTGCGCTTTCCTCTAAAAAGGTCTTGGAAGGACTTGGTCTTTGGAAAACGATGCAATCGGAAACGTGTCCTATTAAAGAAATTCGTGTATCAGACGCTGATTCGCTTTTCTTTTTGCACTACGATCGCAGAGATGTTGGAACGGAAGCCTTTGGCTACATGGTTGAAAACCGTAGTATCCGGAAATCACTTATGGCCCGTTTTAAGATGCTGAAAGATTTTACGTTGTTGGCTCCGAACAGCATTATCAATGTCGATCGTAATCCAGGAGAGGTACTGGCTACATTGGCTGATGGCCGTGTGGTGAAGGCAAAACTTATTGTAGGAGCTGAGGGCCGCCGTTCTCCTACACGCGATGAGGCGAAAATAAAGTTAACAAGTTGGTCTTACAAACAGAGTGGTATCGTGTGTACGGTTGCCCACGAGTTATCTCACGATAACGTTGCCCACGAACACTTTCTTCCCGCCGGCCCTTTTGCCATTTTGCCTTTGCCCAACAATCATTCCTCAATTGTCTGGACTGAGCGTGCCGAGCTAGTGGACGGGATTATGGCTATGGATGACGCGGGTTTTTTAGGAGAACTGAAATATCGATTTGGTGACTTTTTGGGGGAGTTGAGTGTGGTGGGCCCTCGCTGGGCTTACCCGCTGGCACTACAATATGCAGAGCGCTCCGTTGATCATCGTTTAGTACTTGCTGGTGATGCCTCACACGGCATGCATCCCATTGCTGGACAGGGCCTGAATATGGGCTTACGTGATGTCGCTGTGTTGGCTGAGGTTTTGACAGATGCCCGCCGCTTGGGCCTTGATCCTGGTGACGGTACGGTGTTGAACTCATACGAACGAGGGCGTCGCTTTGACAATACATTGATGTTGGTTATGACTGACATGTTAAATCGTTTGTTTTCGAATGATGTCGAATCTTTGCGTGTTGTTCGCGACCTGGGTTTGGCCGCAGTCAACAAGTTACCACCTTTAAAAAGGGTATTCATGATGCACGCCATGGGACTTGTCGGGGACTTACCGCGCCTCATGCGAGGCGAAGCTCTTTAAGGGTCGCGGCTTAAGCCCTTTTTGTTAAGGTCGTCTAGATAGGCCTGCCAAATTGCTTCCTGGTTTTCACCAAAAGCATATAAACCATCCCAAGTGTAGATACCGCTGTCGTGAAGATCGTCGAACTTAATTGCGATGGCATAGTTGCCAACGGGTTCAACGCCCATAATACCTACGTGGCGTCGTCCTGAAACCACCTTTTTTTGCGAAGGGCTATGGCCCTGAACTTCAGCTGATGGACTTTCTACTCTTAATAATTCAGCAGGTAGGCGAAAACTGGAACCGTCTGCAAAATCAACTTCTAGGATTTTTTTATCCTGTTTAACTCGAATTTCTGTCGGCTTGTGGTTCTGAGAAAAGTTACTCATACAATATGAATCCTTAGACGTTATCTTTAAGTTTCCGAGCTTCATCAGCTAGCATAATAGGAATTCCATCACGAATTGGATAAGCTAGCTGGGCTTGCTTGCTAATTAACTCTTGGGTTGATTCATCGAAAGTAAGCGTCCCTTTGGTGAGAGGGCAAACAAGAATCTCAAGTAGTTTGGGATCAACCTTGGGTGGACTCACTTTAGTCTCCAGATCGTATGAGCCTAGAACAAAAAATTGTAGAGCATAAATTCAATGGTGAAAAAGCCCTGTCTGGTAATTACTGCTATGAAGAGCCATTTCCACTAGGGATGTTAATAAATTACAACGTTCAGTCATGTTTTTCACCTCAAGAAGAGCTTGTTTTTCGCGAGCCTCAAATGGGCATATCATCGCAAGTGATGTAACTAGTGTTTCGTCAGCAGCTGTTTTAATGGCTTCCCAGTCAACATCAATATTTTTTAAAGTGAAAAATTGCTTAACAGCATTTAACAGTCGAGGCCTATCATTAATCTTGCCGGTATCTTCCCGAAGGTCATCAACATAAGGGGCATAATCAACCATTGAGCGCCGATAGCCTTTTTTATTGTCAAGTTCTTTGCTAAGTTTAAATCGACAGAGACCTCGAAGGGCTATGAACAAATTTCCAGATTCAGTTTCCTCGAAGGAAACAATTTGTCCGCAGCAACCAACTGGGTAAAGCACCTCATCGTCAGATGTCGGGTTAGTGTAAGACTTTTCTGGCTGGATCATGCCAATCAGGCGTCCACTGCTGAGTGCGTCTTCTGTCATACTCAGATAACGAGGCTCAAAAATGTTAAGAGGTAAATGGCCGTGGGGCAACAATAAAGCTCCGCTTAAGGGGAAAAGAGGCAAGCTCTCAGGTAGCGCGTCTGCGTTGATGTCACCAAAAGCTCTAATCATAGCGGTATTTCCAAACTTAAGAAAATAGGACTGTCGACAAATCACGTCGGGCCTGTATTGTTACTTGGTCATCGGCACCAAGGGCTTCAAATATTTTAATCATTTGTTTGCGAGCAGCCTCATCATTCCATGCACGGTTAAGGCGAATTATCTCAAGTAACTCATCAAGGGCTTGTTTGGACTGTCCGCTAGCGTACAAGGACAGCGCTAAGTCAAAACGTGCTTGATGATCTTCTTTGTTTATTGCAAGCTTAGTTCGAAATTCTTCAACGTCGCCATTGGCAAGACCTGCCTCAGCAAGCTCTAGAGCTGAACGGGCAGCTTGAACCTCGGAATCGTTTAGCATTACGTCTTGAAGAGCTTCGATGAGGGCTTTAGCGTGATCGATTTGGCCAGAGGAAATATAACAGCGTATTAAGCCCCCAGTGGCAGATCCACTTGTTTCGTCTTGGCTGAGGATTTGATTATAAAGATTAATAGCCTGTTCTTGGTTACCATTATCAAGCAGCGCCTTTGCCTGTTCAAGAGCTTCTTCAATGGGTGCTTTTGCGTTACCCGTAAGGCGTTTGATGAAAGCTTTGACCTGACTTTCAGGCTGCGGTCCAGCAAATGCGTCAATAGGTTGGCCATTTTTGAAGCCAAACACAGTGGGAACCGCTTGAACTTGGAGTTGGGATCCCAGTTGTCGGTTCTCATCCAGATTAACCTTCGCTAGCTTGACGATGCCACCAAGTTGATTAATTAGTTTTTCTAGGATGGCAGATAAATTTATGCTGGCATCACTTTGTGGAGAAAAAAAATCAACTATGACTGGGACATTTTTTGACTCTTCGACAACATCAGCCACAAAGTTTGCCATATCAGTTTCCTTGACAACTTCGCCTGATGTGGGGGAGTTACTGATGGTTGTGCCGTCTTGTTCGCTCATCATTTTAAGACTCTCAGATAAAATTAACTTTTACCAATAAACTTAAGTGGCGATTTTACATGCTTTCTGCAAGTGGTTTAAGAAATAATAGGCCTTAAAGTTTAACTTCGATAGGATTGTGACCTGTATCACTTATAAAAATTAGTAAATCAGAAGGAGTAATAGCTGTCGTCATGCCGTTGGTTAGTGGATGATAATTAAGTAAATCTATCTGCATCATTTCCTTGTCAAGAACCACTTGAACGCGCCTTTTTGTATCATTGATCAGGGCAAAGGGGCTTACGGATCCAGGCTTAACTCCAAGGACCTCTCCTAAAAGTTCCGGTTTACAAAAGGACAGGGGGTGGGAGCCAATTTGTTTACGTAAGGACTTAAAGTCAATTATTTGTTTTTCTAGGGTGACTACAAGAAATAATAGTCCTTTTTTATCTTTTAAAAAAAGGTTTTTGCAGTGGCCCCCAGGCAAGTGTTTGCAATGGAACTTAGCTTCCTCGACGGTGAATACCGGGCTGTGTTTATGGCTTTGTGTTTTAATACGCAGATCTTTTAGGCGCTTGAACAGAGTATCAGGTGTTGCATTCATCAACATTTAATATATCCAATCTCAAGGGTCACTATCAGCCTAGGTGTTTTTGACAATTAATAGGGGGCTTGCAAAGCACACCACTATGGCTATTATCTCGCTCCATCGCATGAAATTTGCGGCAGAATGATGCGGGCGTAGCTCAGGGGTAGAGCGCAACCTTGCCAAGGTTGAAGTCGTGAGTTCGAATCTCATCGCCCGCTCCAGTTTTTCAAGGGGTTAGCAGGCAACTGCTAGCTCCTTATTTTTGTCTGCCAACCTAATTAGCAACGACAAGAAGTGATTTTACTTAAACACAAATTCTACTATTTTGACAATTGTACTATTTAGATACACATTATAAATAAATAACTTTCATAAAGCTTCATCAGCATCATTATTTAACCTTCTTTTCTAGAAGTTAGCCATGGAAGTCCTTAATATTTTTATACGTATAATAAAGTAGTTTTTTTTAATACACTTGTTTATGGGGACCTATTTAGTGCATGTTTTATGGATGTTTAACTCAATGGTGGCTATGAGGGCTTAAAAAAATACACTGATTGTTTTGCCCGGTGTAAAAAACAGTCATGGTTCGGTCGAGTGCAAACCTCGCAACGCTCTGATAATTGAGACTAATGAGTTTTTTTAATTGTATTGTTTCAGTAAGGCTAATCATAAAAATTCACAATACCAACAAACCAGTATTAAAATAAGTCACTTATGAGGGGTTCTGACTCTTTGTCACAAGCCACTGAAAAACGGAAGTCCACTCTTATTAAGGCTATCATAAAAGTAGCCAAATCCAACCCAATGTCACGGGACGTTATAGCTTTTAACCAGTTTATTGAGGGCTATTTTAATAATGTAGCTTTAAGTGATGTTACTGAAACATCACCAGACAAACTTTTTTATTCAGTGCGAGCACACTGGAAGTTGGCGATAAAACGCGAGCACAGAAAAGCTTTGGTCCGCATTTACAATCCTAGTATTAAAGAAGACGGCTGGTACTGTGAACACACAGTGATAGAAATCATAAATGATGATATGCCTTTTCTTGTTGATTCTATTACTTTGGAATTAAACCGTCTTGGATTTCCCCCACATCTTATATTGCACCCAGTAATTAATGTTCTGCGGTCTAAGTCCGGCAAGATGGAAGGGATTTCTCCTATTTCTAAACCGTCACCTCGTGCTGTAAGCGAATCCTTCATGCATTTGCAAATTTCGAAATTGGCGTATCAGCAGTTGGTGGAAACTAATAGGGCCATCCATAAAGTTATAAAAGATGTGTGCTTTGCTGTTGAAGACTGGGCTGGGATGCGCGCCACCATGTCTTCTATTGTTGAAGAATTAGAGTGTCAACCCAAAGGGACCGGTACAGAAAATGTTGCTGAAGCACAGGAATTCCTTCGTTGGGTGCATGATGACCATTTTACATTTTTGGGCTACCGGGAGTATGAATTTGTTGGCAAAGGTAAGAACTTTTCTGTGACAACTAGTAAAAAAATAGGGCAAGGCATTCTCCGGACTGCAAAGTATTTGCCCACACCAAGTTTAAATAAACAGACACCTTGGGCAGGCACAGTTGGGCGCGCTTCTATCAGTCAGGGAGATTTGTTAACGGTGACCAAAACTGACGTGATCTCTAGTGTTCACCGTACTGTCCATATGGATTCAATTGGGATTAAGCGTTATAACAAAGATGGAAAGGTAATCGGTCAACGTACTTTTTTTGGCCTTTTTACTTCAGGCGCTTATTGTCGTAGCCCACATGACATTCCATTACTGCGCTTGAAGCTGCAGAAAATTTTCGAACGTTCTAGTTTTGCGCCCTGTAGTCACGACGGCAAGGCGCTATTAAATATACTTGAGACTTATCCACTTGATGAATTGTTTCAGGCTTCTGATCACCACTTGTATGAAACAGCTCTTGGGATCTTGCGCCTGAAAAGATGCCGAAGAGTTGCACTGTTTTTAAGATGTGACGATTTTGAACGCTTTATTTCTTGTTTAGTTTATGTTCCAAAAGACAGTTTTACAACGGCACTAAGAAAAAAAATTCAGGGAGTTCTTGAAGCAGCGTTTGCCGGTGAACAGCGTGCTTATTATACCCAGATTGGTGATCAGGCTTTAGCTCGCTTGCATATAATTGTTAAGACCACACCTGGAAATGTTCCCCGTTATAATAAGGCAAAAATTGAAGCGAATCTTGTTGATGTTACCCGTTCATGGGGTGATAGCCTGCTGGAAAATCTGATAAATAAACACGGCAAAGAAAAGGGCATGCACTTTTATCAGCGCTATCGTCAGGCTTTTACGCCTGCTTATGAAGATAAATTTAACGGTACCCAAGCGGTCGACGATATTCAAAATATTGAACAGACCCTCGAAACTGGCGAGCTAAGCATGAGCATGTATAGGCCCGTAGATGCGAAAAGTGATCAAGTTTATTTTAAGATCTACCACCCAAGCCAAATGATTCCATTATCTGATGTTTTGCCCATTTTGGAGGACACTGGCCTTAAGGTGCTCAACGAGATTCCTTATGTTGTTCGCCCCAATATAGATGGTGATAAATTAGTTGTGATCCATGATTTTGGTTTGGAGACCCGCAATGGCTCTAAAGTGAATCTTGTGGCAGTTCGCAAAAAATTCCAAGAGGCCTTTATCCGTATCTGGAGCGGTGAAGTTGAAAGCGATGGCTTTAATGCGCTAGTCCTTTTTGGTGGCCTGGGTTGGCGTGAAGTAATGGTATTGCGTGCATGCTGCAAGTATTTGCGTCAGGCAGGTATTGCCTTTTCACAGGAATACATGGAGCAAACCTTTGTTAATAATCCACATATAGCGCGCCAGATTGTCGACCTTTTCAAGGCCTGCTTCGACCCGAAAATTAAGGGTAAAAGCAAGGTGCTGCTTAAACGCTTGGAAACCGAACTGGAAAGAGTACAAAGCGCCGACGAAGACAGAATTTTACGACGTTATATTAATTTGGTCATGTCCATGTTACGGACTAATTTCTATCAAATCAGTGATTCTGCTCCAAAGCCCTATTTGTCATTTAAGCTCAACAGCCAAAAAATTGATGAGCTTCCGTTACCGCGTCCGTTTCGAGAAATTTTTGTTTATAGCCCGCAAGTTGAAGGGGTCCACCTTCGATTCGGCATGGTCGCACGTGGCGGCTTACGCTGGTCAGACAGACGAGAAGATTTTCGTACAGAAGTCCTTGGCCTCGTGAAAGCACAGCAAGTTAAAAATACGGTCATTGTTCCTGTTGGATCCAAAGGTGGCTTCGTCCTCAAAAAAGCCCCTGACAAGTCAGATCTCAAAGCATTTCATGCTGAAGGGATAGAGTGCTACAAGCTGTTTATTTCTGGCATGCTTGATCTGACCGACAACCTGAAGGGCAATAAGGTCATTCCGCCCAAGAATACAGTGCGCAAGGATGGCGATGATCCCTATCTGGTGGTAGCCGCTGATAAGGGAACTGCAACGTTCTCTGATATTGCCAATTCGGTCTCTATAAAATACGGCTTCTGGCTCGGAGATGCATTTGCATCTGGCGGATCAGATGGCTACGACCATAAGAAAATGGGCATTACAGCCCGAGGTGGATGGGAATCCGTAAAGCGCCACTTCCGCGAGATGGGTATTAACACCCAGAAGGAAAATTTTGATGTCATCGGTGTTGGAGATATGTCTGGCGATGTATTCGGCAACGGTATGCTTTTGTCGCCGCACATTTGTTTGATTGGCGCCTTTAATCATATGCACATTTTTGTGGACCCAAAACCTGACGCCAGAAAGGGTATTATTGAACGTAAACGACTGTTTAATCTGCCGCGCTCGTCCTGGATTGATTACAACTCCAGTCTGATTTCCAAAGGTGGTGGAATATTTGAACGTTCGGCAAAATCTATAGGTCTATCGCCGGAAATTCAAAAGCGTTTCAACATTTTAAAAGACAACGTTACTCCAAATGAGTTGATTGGCGCACTTCTGTCTGCCAAGACGGACCTGCTGTGGTTTGGCGGTATAGGAACCTATTTGAAGGAAACGGGCGAAACCCATCTTGATGTTGGTGATCGGGCCAATGATTCCATCCGCATTAATGCGAACCAGCTGAACACAAAGGTTGTTGGTGAGGGTGCAAATTTGGGCGTTACCCAGCGTGGACGTATCGAGGCGGCGCTCAGCGGAGTCAGACTATATGCAGATAGCATTGATAACTCTGCTGGAGTTGACTGTTCTGATCACGAGGTCAATATAAAAATTCTCATTGATCAGGTTATGGCAAAGGGCGAGTTAACGCAAAAACAACGTAATTCGCTGCTTGCCCAAATGACCACGGAAGTTGGCTTGCAGGTGCTGGTTGATAATTATAGTCAGACCCAGGCAATCAATATGATTCTCTATCAGGGCATGGGCATTTTTGACAATCAGGTGCGCCTGATGCGTTCTCTGGAAAAAAGCGGACGACTAAACCGTGAGGTAGAATTTCTGCCCAACGATGAAACTCTTGTTGATCGGGGTGCCTCAAGAGCGGGTCTGACGGGACCGGAAGTCGCAGTCTTAATGTCTTACGCGAAGATCTGGATCAGTGAAGAAATATTGGCGTCGGATCTACCCGACGATATTACTTTACAGGATGATCTGATTAGCTATTTTCCGACGCCCCTGCGCAAGTCCTATAAAAAAGAAATCATTAAACATAGGTTAAGCAGGCAAATTGTTGCAACACAGGTAACCAATTTGGTAATCAACCAGGCTGGAGGTAATTTCATTAATGATTTAATGGAAAGAACTGGTTTGCTGGCAAGCGACGTGGTCAAAGCATATATTATAGCTTGGAGGTGTCTAGGCATGCAGGCCATATGGGGGGAAATCGATGCCTTGGATAATAAGGTTCCTGCCGCCGTTCAGACACAAATGCGTCTTGATACGAACCAACTGACTGAATGGGTGACACTTTGGTTCTTGCGTAATGGATGTAGACCTCTAAAAATAGCCCCCCATGTTGGTGAATTCGTCGATGGCTTTCGCACCCTCTACGGCTGTCTTGGCAAGTGTCTGCCAAAACATTATTTGCAAGATATAGTTAATCGGTCAGAGCCGTATTCTATGGCAGGTGTGCCGAAAGAATTGGCGCTCCGAGTCAGTGGGTTGGTAAACATGTTTTCTGGTTGTGACATTCTGCGTTTGGCAAGCACACGAAAAATTCCTGTGGTAAATGCCTCCAAGCTTTATTTTGCTATTGGCTCCCGCTTTCATTTGGGGTCACTTCGGGCTGCATCGGACCGTTTGGAAAATCAGAGTCATTGGCAAAAACTAGCTATTGCTGCTTTGATTGAGGAAATCTACGGTCTTCAGTTGGCGCTTGCGTGTTTAGTAATAGATGATAGTGGCAAACGTAAGAAGTCGTTTGATACAGATGAGGCAATTTTTGCTTGGATTGAAAAAAATCAGGCGTCCGTAGAGCGTACAGATCAAATGATAGCAGAATTATCAGCGACTGAAATTAATGATCTCGCTATGATCGCCGTTGCTTCACGCCAGCTCAGGACTTTGGCTGAGACCCCGGCTGGCGGATAGTGTCGGAAAAGCGAGAAAAGATTAATCAACGGGCACTTGTTTCATGGTGCCTTTATGATTGGGCTAATTCTGCCTTTCCAACAGTTATTATAACGTTTGTTTTTGCCACCTATTTCACTGATTCAGTTGCGCTCGATAAAGTTAATGGCACGGCCTATTGGGGTTATACCATGAGCCTATCGGCTTTGGCAGTAGCCATTGTCGCGCCTTTATTTGGGGTGATTGCTGATAATTCAGGTAGGCTTAAGCCGTGGCTTGGCTTTTTTACTGCCCTTTGCATTCTCGCCAGTTGCATATTGTGGTTTGTCGAGCCAGACCCATCTTTTATTTTGCTAGCTCTAGTCACAGTTGGTCTGGCTAATTTTGCTTTTGAAATCAGCATGGTTTTTTATAACGCCATGCTGATAGGACTGGCTGGGAAAATCTATTTGGGACGTGTCTCTGGTTGGGGCTGGGGCTTTGGATATTTTGGCGGGCTCTTTTGTTTAGCCCTGACTCTGGTTGGATTGGTTCAACCGGAAACGCCGTGGTTCGGCCTTGAAAAAGAAACAGCCGAACATGTTCGTGCCGCGTCGCTACTGGTATCTGTGTGGTATGCGGTTTTTTCAATTCCTATTTTTTTATTCACCCCTGACAAAACTTCCAGAAATATTTCTTTTGTATACGCTATTAAGAGAGGCCTGAACGAATTAAGAGCTACTTTTTTACAGTTACGCAAGCACACCAACATCATTAAATTTCTAATTGCCCGCATGATTTATACGGATGGCTTGAATACACTTTATGCATTTGGCGGTATTTATGCGGCAGGATCATTTGGTATGGAATTGAGTGAAATTATCATTTTCGCCATTGGTATGAATGTGACGGCAGGATTTGGAGCGATAGCTTTTGCTTGGATAGACGACTGGATTGGACCCAAGAAAACTGTACTAATCGCCCTGATTGGATTAACAGTTTTGGGAGTGGCCCTGTTGATTGTTCAAACAAAAATAGGTTTTTGGATCTTTGGATTGCCGATGGGAATTTTTGTTGGGCCGGCTCAGGCTGCTAGCCGCTCTATGATGGCACAACTTGCACCTCCAGAACTAATCACCGAAATGTTTGGCCTGTATGCCTTTTCCGGTAAAGCAACTGCGTTTCTGGGCCCAGCCTTGCTTGGCGCTGCAAGCGTTGCCTTTGATAGCCAGCGCGCTGGTATGGCGACGATCTTGGTCTTTTTTGTTGTTGGAATGTTTTTGTTAACAAAAGTTCGAGAATCTGCGGTCAAGTCTTAAGGTGTTGTGCTCAGGGGAAGAGCCCCCTCAGATTATAATAAATTTAGCCAAGAGGGCAATTTGGACGAGGGAGAATAAGGTGGAGGTTACCAACTTTACTGGTTTAAAAGTCGATCATATGGCTAGCCTTGCAACAGTGCGTCTGTATATGAAGGCTGATAACTATGAAGCCACATAGGAGACAATCAACAGTTCCTTATGCAATCTTAACACGGTCTAAACTTAAAATATATGTCATCTGGACAGATAGATAATTATAAATTCTAGTGTCGGAAGTGGCGCATGCCTGTCATTATCATGGATAGGCCAGCATCATCAGCTGCGGCAATCACTTCATCATCACGCATAGAGCCACCAGGCTGGATTATTGCTGTTGCACCGGCTTCGGCAGCAGCAAGCAATCCGTCTGCGAACGGGAAGAAAGCGTCTGAGGCAACTACCGAACCAATAGCCCAACTTTCATCTTCACCTGCTACTTTCGCTGCATCAGCAGCTTTCCAACCAGCAATGCGTGAAGAGTTAACTCGGCTCATCTGACCTGCTCCCACGCCGACGGTCGCTCCATTCCTGACATAGATAATTGCATTTGACTTAACGTGTTTGCCAACGGTAAAGGCAAACTTTAAGTCGACCATTTCCTGCTCGGTGGGCTGCCGCTTCGTGACTATCTTCATATCTTCAAGCACCTGGTTATCACGACCCTGTAAGAGGTAACCGCCGGATAAGGAGCGTAATGTCATGCTGGTGGCTGTGGGGTCGGGCATGCCGCCAGTAGTCAGCACTCTAAGATTCTTCTTTTGGGCTAAAACTTCTAGGGCTGCCCCGTCCACTTCAGGTGCAATAACAACTTCAGCAAAAAGATCAGCAATTAGCTCAGCTGTTTCCGCGTCAAGCGATCTGTTTAGGGCAACAATGCCACCGAAGGCGCTTTCCGTGTCACAAGCAAGGGCCTTCTTGTAAGCATCTGCCATAGTTGTCCCATAAGCAACACCACATGGATTGGCGTGTTTGATTATTGCACACGCTGTGTTTTGAAATTCGGCAATTAGCTCGAAGGCGGCGTCCGTATCATTCAGATTATTGAAGCTAAGCTCCTTGCCTTGTAATTGCTTGGCTGTGGCAACACCGGGGCGATTTTCACCATTGGTATAGAAGGCGGCCTCCTGATGGGGATTTTCTCCATAACGCAAAATTTGTTTACGCAGTCCCCCAAGGGCGATGCGTTGAGGAAGGGTGTCGCCCAGATGGCCAGCGAACCAGCTACTAATGGCTGCGTCGTATGAACCGGTGCGCGCGAAAGCTGTCGCGGCCAGTTGCTTACGAAACTCATCACTTGTCGCGCCTCCGCCTGCTTTCATTTCACTTATGACCCGTGCGTAGTCATTTGGATTAACAATAACAGTCACAAAGGCGTGATTTTTAGCAGCAGCTCGGATCAGTGCAGGGCCACCGATGTCAACATTTTCAATACATTCGCTAAATTCACCACCAGTGGCAACGGTTTCTTCAAAAGGGTACAGGTTAACGCACAGAAGATCTATGGGAGCAATATTGTGTTTTTTCATTGCTGCCTCGTGCTCCAAATTGCCACGTACGGCTAGCAAACCACCATGAATGGTTGGTTGTAGAGTCTTCACCCTACCATTCATAATTTCTGGAAAGCCTGTATGCTCAGAAACCTCGATAACGGGAATTCCTGCATCACTTAGGGCCTTGGCGGAGCCGCCAGTTGATAAAATTTCGACATTGTTATCGGCTAAAAATCTACCAAATTCAACAAGACCAGTTTTATCGGAAACAGAAATAAGGGCGCGTTGGATAATCGTTGACATATTGTGTCTCTCTTATTTTAATTTTTTAGAACTTGTAATTGGATATAGCAAGTTAGAGTGAGCGGCTTCTACCCCTGATTATCAGTTTTAGTTTTGTATTCGGGCACTAATTTTCCGATAAGCATCATGACCTTTCCAAGATCAGCCTCATATGCGGCCTTGGCTAAATTTTCTATACTAGGAGTTATGGTCGCCGAATCGGCCCCACGTGGGGCGGCTAGTAAAATCCCTTGGCATTGTGTTTCGACAAGTGGTTCGCCTCCGTGGAACATTTCTTCAAATAGTTTTTCACCGGGACGCAGCCCTGTGATTTTTATATTTATATCCTGGTCTGGCACAAGACCAGCGAGACGAATTATTTGGCGTGCTAGATCGATGATTAAAACCGGTTCGCCCATGTCGAGCACAAAAATCTTTCCGATCTGCGCGTTGTTATCATCGCCCAGAGCAGAAGCCTGTAGAATCAATTCGACCGCTTCTCGAATAGTCATAAAATAACGCTTCATAAGCGGATCAGTTACTGTCAGTGGCCCGCCGGATGCCAACTGTTTTTGAAATAAGGGAACGACAGACCCGGTAGAACCAAGCACATTTCCAAAACGCACGGTGACAAAGCGAGTTCCGTCATCCGCGCTATGCTTGATATCTAGAGCCTGACAGTACAGTTCCGCAATGCGCTTTGATGCACCCATAACATTTGTGGGGTTGACGGCCTTGTCCGTTGAAATCATGACCATGGTCAAAACTCCAGTTTTGACACAGGCATCGGCAATATTTTTTGTGCCAACGACATTGGTCAACACTCCCTCACAAGGGTTTGCTTCGACCAGGGGAACATGTTTAAGAGCGGCTGCGTGGAAAACAAGTTCTGGGTTGACGTCACTGAATAGGCGATAGATTGCTTGGTGATCCCTAACGTCAGTAATAATGGCGCGTCTAACAATATCTGGATGGGTTACAGATATTTCCATGTCGATTGAGTAAAGACTGTATTCGGAACTATCTAGCAGGGTCAACTCTGCGGGTTTGAGATCACAAATTTGACGCACTAATTCAGAGCCGATAGAGCCGCCAGACCCAGTTATTAATACTTTTTTGCCCTTTATTAAGCCTGCCATGGAAATTCGATCAAGAGGTTTTTGTGGGCGACCTAACAGATCTTCAATGGCAACTGGACGAACTTCAGTAGTGTCGACAATACCACTTTTGAATTCGGTGAGGCGAGGCAAACGCGCCAAGGTCAAGCCAGCCTTGGTTGATGCATCAAGTAGACCACGAACTTGAGAACCGTCCATGTCTTCACGGGTCAGAATCAAGCGCTGTGGTTTCTTACCAGACTTTTCAAGCTTATTAATGATAGATATAACATTATTTATTGTTCCCATTACAGGTACACCGTGAATATTGCGTCCAACCCGCCCAGCTGTTTCAGAGATAATACCGACAATGCGGTAACTAGAGTCCTGCGTTCGGCTTAATGACCGGATGAATTCTTCCGCTGGGTCCCCTGCACCGACAAGTAGGACAGGGACGCTTGTTGCATCAATATTTTCCATACGTAAATCAATGCTGCGATCCTTCATTAAACGATAAATAAAGCGTGGGGCCCCTAATAAGGCCATCAAAACAAACCAGTTAATAGCAAGATAGGATCTGGGTAAGTTATCTAACCGAGCCCATAAAAACATAACTAGTAAGAAAAGGAGGACAACCAGGGTGACTGCACGAGTAATAGCTAACAGGTCATTCAGGGAGGCATAGCGCCAAACGCCGCGATAAAGATCCTGATACAAATATACCCCGGCGGCAATTATCCCAAAAAGCGCTCCACCAAAAAATAGGGTTTCTAGAGAGAAATAAGCAAGAAGTCCATCGCCTAGGCGAAGGTACAAGGAAATATAAAATGACAAGACGGTTAGAATGATGTCATGGCTGTACACAAGATATCCACGGTGGGGCATATGCAAGGGCATTAATATTTCCAGTCAATGAAACCGGTTTTGAAACCAGGTCGCCGTTTCCTCAAGACCTTGTAGCATGCTGAATGGCGGCGTCCAGCTGAGATCATTGCGAGTTGGGCCATCATCAACATAAAGAGATTCTGTCAGGCGGGAAACGATGGCTGATTTTCCAATTATGGCCGCAGAAAGACGGAGTAAAGATAAAGGAAAAGGAACAATGAGCGGTTTTACTCCTAGTGCTGCGGAAACTTTTTGAAAAAGCTCTGGGGTTGAGACGTCTTGAGGATCCCGGCACAGGTAAACCCCTGTGGTGGAGGGGGGTGCTTCAATTAAACGGTGAACCATGTCGACCAAATTTCCCACATATATTATGCTACGACGGTTATCTATGCAGTCAATGGGTAAAGGCCAGCCTTTACCACAAATCTTAAGTAGCGAGACAAAATGTCCCTTTACGCCAGGCCCGTAAACCAATGGAGGACGGATGATTGTTGCCTGCATGTTGCTGTAACGGACTATCCCTAACAAAACCTCTTCAGCTTCAAGTTTAGCGATGGCGTAGGGTTCTTTGGGGGCGGGAATATCATGAGCGTTAAAAGGCACTAAACCACTACTTTCGCCATTGACCTTTATGGTGCTCATAAAAATAAAGTGGCGTACACCAGCCTTAGCCGAATCTCTGGCCAGCTTAGCCGTTCCTTCCGTATTGATGCGCCTGTATTCAGCTATGGGATCTGAGGCATTATCGGACATGACATGGACCCTAGCTGCTAAATGTATAACCGCTTCGACCTCGCTTAGTGCGTCGCCCCAATCAGTATCAGGGCCAAGTTCTGCGATAGGGTGAGTGACTGCCCTAGTAGAATTTGTATTAGCGTTGCGGGACGTGGCAACGACCTCGTGGCCGGACTTGATTAATCTGGGTATCAGGATGTGACCAATAAAACCGCTAGCGCCAGTGACAAGAATTTTCATATTTTCTCCCCTATGGCTTTTTTAAAAACATTAAGCAATTCATGGGCCTGGGTTTCACGACTGTGACTTGGTGCTGCTTTCAGCGCTGCTGCTGCAAAAGCTCTGAGTGCTGACTTGTTGCTAGCAAGCTGACTGATGCTGTCAGCTAAAGCGGCGGGATCTTCGGCGGCAATATGAAGCCCCGCTTTATCATTAAGGACAATATTGCTTGCTTCTCCTTCGGGAGCGGCAAGTAAAATGGGCAGCCCCATGGCCTCGGCTTCAAATATTTTTGATGGAATGACTCCTGCAAACACCGGCGAGTTCTTGAGGTGAACCAGGGCAACATCACACAGGCTCCAGATGGCGGGCATCATCTCTTTTGGCTGACGTGGCATAAAGATAACATTATTAATTAAGCGTCTTTTCGCGTCTTCCATAAGGCTAGCCCGTTCAGCCCCGGCCCCTGCAAGAAGGAAGCAAATGGTATCATTTTCTTGTATGGATTTTGCAGCATTTAGGACATTGCTTAATGCGTGGGCCATGCCGTGGGTGCCGATGTACCCAACTACAAATTTATTCTCCAGACCCCATTCTTTAGATAAATCCATGTCACAGTCACGTGGCCCGTAGCGGGCAAGGTCGACACCATTGATGACAACAGTGATTTTATTTTTATTAATCCCTCGCTCCACGAGATTCTCTTTAAATGAGTTGGTTAGGGCAGCAATGTGGGTAGAGCGTTGATATAAAAATAGTTCTAATTTTTCGAGAAGCTTCAGGGCTAGACGTCTTTTCATTGCGCCAACGGCGGCAATGGACGCGGGCCAAAGATCTCCTAGTTCAAAAACAAATGGTAAACCCCGCACTGCACTTGCCGCCCATCCAGCGACAGCTGTAAAAAACTGTGGTGAGGTTGCGGCGATTATGTCAGGACGCTCTTCCTTCAGGGCAGCAAAAAATCCTGTGACCATGAAACTTAGAAAGTCAAATGTTCGGTGGACAATGTCCTGGTTAGCCGCGATGTATGTTTTGACCCTAACGACCCTAATCCCTGACATGATTTCAGCCTGCTTCCACTTATTTTCGTAACCGGGAAATAATTTTCCTTCTGGAAAATTAGGTGCTGAAGTAATGACTGTCACCTGATGGCCCCATTTGACCCAATAACAGGCCCGCTCATAAACGCGGGTCGCTGCGGCGTTACTCTCTGGTGGAAAATTTTCGCTCATGAATTGAATCTTCATGACTACCTACCTTTAAGCAAAAACAAAAAGGACACAGTAAGTGTCAGCGCAGTGCTTAAGGCTATCAAGGACCACCCGTGCTCTGCAAGCCAGGCTAATGTAACAAGTAAGGCTCCCAATAAAGCAACCATGGATGAGACTTTTGCGTGGGATAAGCCGCGCTGAACTGCTTGCTGATAAAAATGCTGACGATGAGCATGCCATAAATTTTCCCCCTTAAGTGCTCGACGAATCAATGTTATGGTGGCATCAGTTAGATAGTAGGCGGGGAGGATTATTGCTGCCGCCCAGTGGCCATCACCAGCCATGTTCAAAAGCAGCCAACCAAGCAAAAAGCCCAGGGGAATACTACCCACATCGCCCATGAAAACTTTTGCTGGATGCCAATTCCATCTTAGGAATCCAGCTGCTGCTGCTGCAAGAATACCGCCCAGCAATGCCTCAGCACCATTGCCTATCAGGGCGACCCCGACCCCAATAATGATGGTCTTAATACCAGTGATACCGTCAATGCCATCCATAAAGTTAAATAGGTTGATAAACCAGACCCAGACTATTCCTGCTAACAAGGCGTCTAAAATATGAGGTAGCAGGCCTTGAAAAAAAGTTTCCGGAGTGGGCCTGAGTAGTAAAATGACGGAGACAGAGGTTATTTGTGCGATCAAACGGGTGATCGGTGGGAGGCCGCGCAAATCATCTACCCATGAGAGTCCTGCTAGTGCGAGCGCAACGCATGGTAGGGCCCAGGTAAGTAGTGTGCTACTTTCTAGATAAAGCCCCGTGGCTACCCACACAGCCAGAACTACAGTCATAAGAGCAAGCCCACCACCTTTGGGGGTTGGGGTCTCATGGCTTGAACGTTCATTTGGATGATCAAGAATCGTTCGGGCCCGCAAAAAAGGCAATATTGCCTGCGTCATCAAAAAAGCGGCGATGGCAACGGTGGTAAATATTAGAGCTTGAGTAATGGAATCCATGAAGAAGAGTTTATATGCAATAAGGCCTTGATCGTAAGGGACAAATTTATAAAAAGCACATTAACTTAAACAAAGATGAAGTGTTAAGATGAAAAAGTGAAGATTTATTGGAGACTTTCATGAAGTCGGTTTTGATTACTGGCATCACTTGCTACATTGGCTGCGAGTTGGCACGTCGTTTGGTCGCGGATGGCGTGCGGGTTTCGGGTGTTGTGCGTAAGGGTTCCCAGTTGGATCGGCTTTCACCTTTTCGTGATCAGGTGTGCTTTTATGTATCCGATGGCAGCCAACGTTCACTCGACATGGCCGTAAGTGAAAGTCAGCCTGATCTTATCATTCATCTGGCTGGTTTTTATGTGTGGGAGCATACGCCAGACCAGGAGGCGGAATTGGTTGAGGCAAATATCTCTTTCGGCACTCGCCTGCTTGAGGCAGCTAAAAAAAATGGGACATATAAAATTATAAATACAGGCAGCCATTTTCAGTATTTTGAGAGTGATGAGCCATGCCCTTTTAATTTTTATGCACAAACTAAACAGGCCTTTGCTAACACTCTATTGCAGTATGGAAAGGAGCAGGGGTTTCATTTTGTAAATTTGATAATATTTGAATCTTATGGACCCCGGGACTGGCGCAAAAAACTCATTCAGGCGATCGCAAACAATCAGCTCAGTGGAGGAATTTTGCCCATAGTTGCCAGTGACCCAGTTTTGGACTTTGTCCATATTGATGATATAGTTGATGCCTATTTACTTGCTGCGTTCCTATTGGAAAGTAGACCTGAAGATGTAAGCGGACACAGCTACGCCTTGACTGGCGGCGAGCGCCAACCCATTAGTAAATTAATTAAAATTTTCGAGGAAATTGGCGGTAAACTTATAGTTACTGAAAAAAAAGAGGACTTACCTGGTGTAAAGCGAGTTCTTAATCCCTGGGACGGTCCAATCTTGCCGGGTTGGCAGCCCAAGGTTACATTACGTGCCGGCATACAACGATTCCTTAAAGGTAACTAAGGGCTCCTTTTAGGTTTTCCTCCAATAAGGAAGCTAAACGCTGCGTGAGATACAGCTAGGTCTCGCATCAAACGCTGAGGCCTTAGGACTATAGCGTAAAAAAGTATTTTAGGCCCATGTTTACAAAGCAGCCGCCAAGCCTCTGCAGCAGATGAACCGTTGTATTTTTTTGTCAGATAAAGATGGCTCCAGACGATGTTCCATTCTTTACGCCAGCGTATTTTTGTATTTGTTGCTGTTGATTGACTTACCAAGTGATCGCCACGGGCTTTGGAACAAAATATAATAGTGTAGCCGCTATCGGTCATGCGTCTGCATAAGTCCAGATCTTCTCCGTACACAAAGATGTTTTCATCGAAACCGCCAACATCTCGCCACGCAGCCATGTTACAAAGCCAAACCGCTCCCGTGGCGAACCAAGTGCAAAAATCCCCATCTGGAGTGAATTCTGTGCGGTGATGGCCTTGTCCTCCTGGCCCCTTCAACTCAAGCTCAAGTCCACGTTTCGGGCTGTAAAGAAGCGGCGCGACGATCGCTGTGTTTTTATAGGCCTTGGCGATGGAAATAAGGCTTTCAACAGCCTCAGCTTTGAGGATGGCATCTGGGTTTATCACAAGGACGTATGGAGTTTTAACTCGTGATATTCCTTGATTGACAGCAGTGCCGTAGCCAAAATTTTCTGAGTTTAGGATAATAATGGCATTGGCGCAGACTTGACGAACCCGTTCAACTGAGTCGTCCGTACTGGCATTATCGACGACGATAATTTGGCCAAAGTTAGCTAAGGGGCCGAGACAGGATTTGATTACGGCAGCTGAATTGTAATTGACGATTACAACGCTTAAGTCCTTCATCAGTCTTTTCCATAGTGTTTAAAACTATCACCTATACTTATAAGTTTTGGTATTTGGATATCCTTATCCGATATAATTTTAATAACATGATAAATAAGGTTTTAAAATTTTTAAGGCTCTAATTTTCATTTTTAAAGTTTATATTTTCAATTAAAAATATAATTAGGCTAGCTGCTGATTATATTTGAATTATTTAACGTCTTCATGTTTAAGAATTATACAGATCGTGTCACCTCTATTTTTTTGATTTACATTCGCAGTCTGCCTCTCGAAAGCGTCAATTTCAGATTTTGCAAATATTGATTTTTCAGGGCTGACCCCATACGAATTATGAGCGTAGATTGAAATGCCTTGGAGATTTTGCTCGCTAACCCAAAACTGGGAGACTGTTGAATCAGACCATAACTTTTTAATCTTAAGGCCTACTTGTTCAACGAGTAATTTGATGCTTGCATGTGAATGCAGAAAAAAGTGTCTTGGCGTGTCCATCCCCCACCAATTCACACCATACTTTTCCCAAGCATAAGAGGTTACTGTTGGTATACGTAGCAATATTGTGCCATTTGGTTTGAGTATTTTTTTTGCGTGCAAAAGGGGCTCTTGTTGTTCTTCCATATGCTCAAGAGAATGATGAAAAGTAATTATATCGAACTGCTTATCAATTGAGAAAATGTCCGTTTTTTTTGCTAGAAGTTTCCCTTCAACATAAACGTCCTCGTTTATAAATTTGTCGATAGCTATAGAATCTGTAATTCCGTAAGAACGTAACTGCCATACAAAATCACCGGTTCCCCCGCCAACATCAAGTACAGAGTGTGATGTCTTTATTCCAATCTCGCGGCAAGTTTCCAGTAGGGCGGATGTTTTTTTAAGACGGTGGAGAATTAAACCGCTTATACCATTGCCGTCTAAAATGTATCTGGAACGAGCCTTGCGAATCAATGTTTTAATAGTGAGATCTTTTTTTCGGGATTTTTTAGTATAGCTGTAAAAATCCTCCGGATAATAATCAGCAATTTCTTTTGGGATTTTTTCCATTTGTAAACAGCCACAGTTATTACACAGAAAAAAATTAAATGATTTTTTTGTCCCGTACACTAATTCCATTGCAGTGTAGTTTTTATGTTGCTGACCGTTGCAAATTTTGCATATTTTTTGCTTTTGGCTATCAGTCATGTTTTAGGTGGCCTTTAAAGAATTCTAAAATTTTCAGCATTGGGTATTGTGTTAAGGAATTAACTGCAAGTTTTTTCGTTTTCATAATAATTAATATGGATAGTTATGTTTTATTTCTATACATGGCTGGACGTAACAGTCAGTGCAGGAGCGTCTTTTTAAGACATACAAAAGGTCGATTTGTGCCTGCACAGTAATCTTATTAACGTAACCATTTTTTTAGCTCTCATATGTCTTTATACCTATCTCTCATATGTCTTTATATCTATACAGTATACTAGAAATTTTATATCTTTTCTATACTTGCAGATACAAATAAGCTCTCCTAAAATGCTCTTATTGAATACAGTCTGATAAATTATGAACTGCCAATTCTGTAATAACAACCTTGAGAAGGTTTTTATTGATTTAGGTCAATTGCCCTCTGCAAATAGGCTTGTTCGGCGCGATCAACTAAACCTTGAAGAGCTACGCTATTCCCATAAAGTGTTCATATGTGAAGAGTGTTTATTGGTTCAAATACCTGCTTTTCACAAAGCCCAAGACATGTTTAATGAGAATTATGTTTATTTTTCTTCGTTTGCAAAAAGCTGGGTTGATCATGCTCGTGAATATGTTGATAAAATGATCAATAAAATGAAGTTAGATGCAAATTCGTTTGTCGTCGAGATTGCTTCTAATGATGGTTATTTACTCCAGCACTTTGTTGAAAGATATATTCCCTGCCTAGGAATTGACCCGGCCGCTAATTGTGCAAAAGCAGCTCATAAAAAGGGGGTGAAAACCTGTATAGAATTTTTTACGACCAAGTTGGCTCAAAAATTATCTGCACAAAGACGCCAGGCAGATCTAATTTTAGGAAATAATGTTTTTGCTCATGTGCCTGACGTAAATGATTTTATTAGTGGCATCTCCATTTTGCTCAAGGCAGATGGAATTTTAACACTTGAATTTCCACATATTGCGCAAATGATAAAAAATAATCAGTTTGATACTATCTATGATGAGCATTTTTCTTATTTTTCTTTTCAGGTGGTCCAAAAAATCTTAGCTCGTCATGGGCTTCGTATTTTCGATGTTGAGGAATTGCCAACTCATGGCGGGTCTTTAAGAATATTTGCGTGCAAATCGACGAATAAATTTCTGAAAGTAAAACAGGCAGTAAATAAGTTGCTTGAAGCAGAACAAAGTCAGGGACTTTTAAATATTTCAGGTTATGTAGATTTTCAGAATAAAGCTAAGGATATTCGGGGTGCTTTTCAAACTCTCGTTAGGGCTGAGAAGGGTAAGGGGAATAAAATTGCGGCATACGGGGCGGCAGCAAAAGGGAATACATTTTTAAACTATTGTGGAATTGGCTCACATAGCATCGATTTTGTTGTTGATGACACACCAGCCAAACAGGGCCTGTTCCTTCCGGGCAGTCATATTCCAGTTGTTGAAGAACAAAAAATAAAAGATGAAAAGCCAGACCTGATTATTATTCTGCCTTGGAATTTTAGCACGGAAATAGCAGACAAACTGGCTTACTCTCGTGAATGGGGCGCACGATTTATTACTTGCATCCCTAAAATTTCTATTTATTAAATCCAATATGATTTATCTGCACTCATTGTGTGCCAGAACAAAAGAGATAAACCATTGCCCCGCAAGTAAAGTATGGTTAATTTTTTTTGAACTATAATCTGCAGATTGGCTATTAAAACCAGATGCTGGATTTTTTAAAAGCAATGGTGTACCTGGCTATGTGTAATATTGTACAATTGTTATTTGATAAATAACGGCTCTTCAAATCACACTTTTGAGACATAAAAACTTCGGGAAATCCATTTTATGGTGACGGATACTAAAACTCTCTATTTGGAATTGTTAAAAAAAACTCTAAGTGATTATCTCAACGTTGACAATCCTTACGCAAATGGGGTGCCGCCACAGTTCTGGTGGAAAAAAAATGGCTTCAAGAACCAACGTAATAAATGGTTAGTAAAGTTGCTGCGTCGCTCCAAAATAATTGTTCTCAGGGACGATGGTTTAAGTGCAAAGGAGAGGCAGGAAAAACGAGAAAAAGGTTTGGATTGGCCATTGATGCAGGCCCAGACCATGATTGGTATCAAGCGTTTGAATAATATTCATGAATTGCTTGAAGACTTAATTGATCGTGGTATTGAGGGAGATGTAATCGAAACTGGTGTGTGGCGAGGTGGGGCTAGCATTTTTATGCGGGCAGTCTTAAAGGCCAACGTCATTACCGATAAAAAAGTATGGGTATGTGATTCTTTTGAAGGCCTGCCATTACCGGAACCGGATAAATACCCGGCGGACAAAGGTGATGCTCACCATACGTTCAACTTTTGTGCCATTAGCAAGGAAACTGTGGCTGCTAATTTTGAAAAGTACGGCTTGCTCGATGATCAGGTCTGCTTCGTCAAAGGCTATTTTGAAGACACTCTAGCCCATATCCCGGCAGAAAAGTTTTGCCTTCTCAGGCTTGATGGGGACATGTATAGCTCAACTATTGTTGCACTCGAGGAGCTTTATCCAAAACTTTCAAGTGGCGGTTATATCATCATTGATGACTTTAATCTGGGGCCCTGTGCCGAGGCGGTAAATGATTACCGCAAGACTAACGATATTACTGCACCAATCACAGATGTTGATGGCTCAGGAGCCTACTGGCGTAAGGACTAAAATTGGAACCACTATTTTTTGTGGTGTTGCCCTTATTGGACTAGGTCAGGCTCTTAATTATGATGGAAAACAATAGGAAAATTCTTAAATTTAGGTTGTGTTTGATCTTTTTCGGATAGCACGGCTTCGCTCGCGTTTACTGGCCAGTCGATCCCCAAGTCTGGATCATTCCAAAAAATACCGCCACTTTGTCTAGGTGAATAAGACCCCGAAATTTTGTATGTAACTTCAGTATTATCTTCAAGGGTGCAAAATCCATGGGCAAAACCTGAAGGGATAAATAATTGCTGATAGTCGTCAGCCTTAAGAATAATTGTATTATGCGCCCCATAAGTTGGTGAGCCGTGACGAATATCAACGACAACGTCAAATAGGCTACCCTTTGACGCTCTGACGAGTTTGCACTGATCGGCCGGAGGGGCTTGAAAATGCAGGCCGCGGACAGTGCCTTTCTTTAAAGAAACTGAAGAGCAATCTTGCCGCCACTCCGGTATTTCGTCAAGCTGTTTGAGATAGTTCTGGTTCCAAGTTTCTACAAATAAACCACGTTTATCCGAATGGGCTCTAGACTTAAAGATTTTTACTTCTGGAAAAGCGGTGTCAAGAACTTGCATTGCGACATATTCCTACTTGACTAAAAATGGATCTCGGAGAGGGGGTGCCAAAATTATCTTCTGGTGCTCATTACTGTCTATCTCCTTACGTTAACATAGCCATGAAAAATATGCGTTGCATAGTTAGCGCGATACTGAAAACCGACAATTTTATATAAGAAGCCAAATATGGCCGAAATCACAAATAATCAATATTTGCGCTCATATTAATAAGTAAAAGGCGTTTCGATCGTGAGGCGTTATTTTCCATGTGCGATCGCCATCTCCTTTAGAGCCGGATCGAGATTATCAAAATGATCAATTATGGCATCAGCGTTGAGAGTATCAAATGGCACATGACAGTAGCCAAATGTCACCAGGACGCACGGTATACCTGCATTATGGGCAGCTTCAATATCAGCTTCACTGTCTCCGACAAAAGCGGCGCTACTTGCATCGGCTCCCATATCATCCAGAGTGTGAAAAATATGCCGGGGATCAGGCTTTCTAAATTCCAGGGTATCGCCACAAATAACGCTTGAAAAAAAATGCCGTAACTTAAGGGCATCAAGAACAGGAAAGCATGTGGCTTCAGGCTTATTTGTGCAAATGCCAAGCTGTATGCCGGCATCTTTGAAAAGGCTTAGTGCCTTGAGTGCACCCGGAAAAATGACGGTATGTTCGCTTGGGTTCTTGCGGTACCAGTCCAGAAAACCCGTTAGCAAGAAATTGATGTCCTTTTCATTGCCAGGCTTTCCAGCTATGGCAAGGGTTTTTTCGCATAGTGCCCGTGCTCCAAAGCCGACCAGTGACTTGGTATCGTCCACCGTTATAGGTGGGCGCCCCATGGCACTCAAAGTCTGGTTGATTGATGCACAAACATCTGGAGCACTGTCAATTATTGTACCGTCTAAATCAAATAGCAGGGTGCTGAACATTGTCATTGGCTGCTTTTCTTAACATCAGCCCAGGGGCACCAAGTCAAGGGGTTGTCGACGTTTAAGTCACTTCGAACCAGAATCGATCTAACCTCGCCGAGGAACATAATATGGGTACCCATACGAATTTCACCGACAAGGTCGCACTCAAAATGTATTGGTAAATCATCAATTTGTGGGGCCAAAGATCGCCTTGAAGCGTGCAGGCCCGAATTAGCAATTTTGTCTGGGTCGTTGGTGAAAGACGTAGTGCCGCTATAGCGGATAGCATTTGTCATCTCATCATCTATATAGGCGACACCGCAGCCAAAGGAATTAGCCTTGCGGATAATATCTAATGAGGCGCGCGGGGCGTAACGCTCATTAATAGCGCTGTAGGAGACACATGGTGCAATTATTAAAGGGTGACGGCTTATTATTGTTGTTGACCCGCACGGTATCAAGTTGGCTTGACCATCATCTGCCCATGCGGTGATCATACCCGTCGGGGACGGAAAAAAACACGGCCAGCGTGCACGGTCATTATCTATCTCAACCTGATTTTTGGGCAGAGGTTCCAGAAGTTTGATGGTCATGCCGTGAGCCGTAATATCGGATTCAAAGGCCACCGTATTTGCAGCGGGGAATTTATATCGTGGCGCGTAGCCTTTTTGATAATGGTTCGCTAGGCCTGGCTTAGGTGTTACTCCGCTGGGCGAGGGCAAGAAGGTATTGGGCGACCATTCGGGTAATCCATGCCAATGGATTTGTGATTTTCCTTCGGCTATATCTTCACGCAACTGAATAGCTGTGATTTCAATAAAGTAGACCCGGTGGGAACCAACATCTGCCCACGATTTTTCATAAATAGCATCGCCGGAAAAGTCCTTGCTTGGTTCGACCAGTTTGCCTTCGTAAACTAAATAGGCGTCATTCAAGACGGGGGCTTCGACGGTTTGCCCAGGACGAGTTTCAAGTCCGGCAAGTTTCAGGCGCTCAGAAGTTTTATCTTCCGGTGTCTCTGCGATGACCCTCATGGCTGTCGCGAGTTGATCACCTTGCGTCAGGAACTGGATGGCGACACTACCCCCAGCTTCGAGAAGCTTAGCGAAGCGCCCACGCTCATGATGGCGCTCAGATAGTGTCTTCCGACAGAAACTTAAAGCCGCAATGTAGGGGAATCGATTAACAATGGAGGGGCCAACGACTTTTTCAAAACCGAGCTCTTTATCATCCGTGGTTGTGACAAAGCAAATGGGTGATGGAAAAAAAGCAGGCCAGCGCGAATCTGCTGCTAGCTGTTCAGGGGTTTCAGGCAAGTCGCGCTGAAGATATGTCCCAGCTTCATTTGTATACCAGCCAGTTGCTGGATTAAGGGCCGAGTAGGGCCATTTATACGAAAAATTCTGCGACATATAGATAATATTCTCAACGTTGATTAGTAAAGGTAACAATGCTTCTGGTTGAAAATCCAACGACTGTCAACCATCTGGACATTTTGTAAAAGCAAGATTTTACTGGAAGAGCTCTCTCGCAGTTGTTATTCCAAGGTTATAAATGATCAAGGTAGAACCATAACATTGGCTGATATTCGCAAGAACATAGATCAGGCGCTGGGCGCAAAAGATGCATCCTTGGCACGGGCATTGATGACTGAGTTGTGGGCGGGCTATCCGGGACCGGCGAGTGCACCACTGATCTTATCAGGGTTTCAGGCCTTGGGAGACCTTGGCGATGATGTTGAGGCCAATCTGTTAAATATATGTTTGCTGCGCTCTTTTGCTGTTGAGCCATGTGTTCCAATCCTCAAGGCCGCAGCATTGCTGGGCCATATAAAGCTGAATGTGACTCTGGGGGAATTTAATACTTACGCACAAGATATACTGTCGCCTAAAAGTCCGGCCTACGCGCCGCAGATGGACTGCGTCATTTTGGGCGTGCAAACCCGCGATATTGCGCCGGACTTGTGGATCGGACAGGGCATTCCAACAAGTGAACGGGTGGCGGACGTCATCGGCAGCTTTGAAAGTCTCATTAGCACTTTTCGCTCCCACAGCGATGCTTATCTACTGGTTCATAATTTGCAACAGCCTGCCTGGGCTAGCGCGGGCGTCCTTGATGTTGCCTATGCGCAATCCCAGCGTGATGCCATTTCCCAAATTAACACGGGACTTGTCACAGCCGCGGCAAAGCACAAGGGCGTTCATGTTCTGGATTATGACGCCCTGGTGGCGCGCCACGGACGGGCAAATTGGTCTGACGAAAGCCGCTGGTTGACCATGCGTCTGCCCATAGCGATGGAAAAGCTTCATCATCTGAGCGATGAGTGGCTTAAGTATCTTGTCCCCATGTCGGGTCGGATTGCAAAAGCGCTAGTTGTTGATCTAGACAATACCTTATGGGGCGGTGTGCTTGGTGAAGACGGTGCGGATGGCATCCAGCTTGATGGAGAATATCCGGGCGCGGCTTATCAGGCGGTGCAGCAGGCGTTGCTCGACCTGTCCCGGCGTGGCGTCATTCTTGCTGTTTGTTCAAAGAATGACGAAGCCGATGCCTTGAAAGTTATTGAGAGCCACCCCGGCATGCTCGTAGGGCCTAACAGCTTTTCAGTTTTGAAGATAAACTGGCAAGATAAGGCGACGAACATTCAGGCTATTGCTGATGAGCTAAATATAGGGACCGACGCCATTGCCTTCCTTGATGATAACGCCTCCGAACGCCTATGGGTACGCCAAAGCTTGCCAGAGGTGTGCGTGATCGAGCTTGGCGACGATCCCATGACTTTTGCAGATGCCCTGCGTCGGACACCGGTGTTTGAGCGCCTTGGCCTGTCCAGCGAAGACAAGCAGCGCAGCCGACAATATGCCGAGCAGCGCCAGCGCAATGACCTTCAGGGAAGCATGTCGTCCCTGAAAGATTTTTACTGGTCCCTTGATATGCATCTGGATGTTTTTTCAGTGACCTCCGCAGATGTTGCACGGGTTGCTCAACTGACCCAGAAGACCAATCAGTTCAACTTGACAACTCGGCGTTACAGTGAGGTGGATATTTCAAGATTTTTGGATGAGCCCTCATTTGACGTTTTTGCGGCCAGGGTCACAGATCGCTTCGGCGATAGCGGTATCATCGCGGTGGCCATTGTTGAGACCAAGGATACAAAAGCTCGCCTCGACACTTTCCTGATGAGCTGCCGGGTAATTGGCAAAACTATTGAGACGGGCGTATTATCGATCATTGTGGACAGGCTCGAAGCCAAAGGTGTGACAAAACTGGTTGGCCACTTTATAGCCTCGGCAAAAAATTTCCCGGCAATTAGCTTTCTCGCCGATCATGGCTTCAAGGAAGACAAAGACCTTGGCTGGCAAATAGAATTACCAGATGCATCACTGTATGTGCCGGACTGGATCAAGACTTAAATATTTAAAATAAATGGAGCAGATCAACGTGACGGATACGGCAAAAAGTGAACAGGTAAGACGGATTGTTGCGGATACATTATTCATGCCCCTTGAAGAAATTGGTGAGGATGCCTCGCAGGATACCCTCAGAAACTGGGATTCTCTTCAGCAGCTGAATTTGGTGCTGGCATTAGAGCAGACCTTCAACGTGCGCTTTAAGCCGGAAGAATTCGCCGTCATGACCAGTGTTGAAAAGATCCTCAAACAGTTGGGCCTTAAAGGGGCTTAGGTTGGTGGTGGGTCCGTTGGGACGATACGTGCAGGGTTGCCGACAACCAGATGATTTTCCGGCACGTCCAACGAGACCACCGAACCGGCCGCAATAACCGCCCCTTTTCCGATACGAACACCGGCTAGCACAACTGAATTAGCACCAATGCGCACATCGTCTTCAATGATGACAGAGGCCTCGGCTGGGTCGGCGTATTTTTTTTCTATGTCGTTAGCTTCTTTTTCGCTCATGCGCCCAGCGTGAATAAAAGCACCCAGCATGTGGCGCCCACGGGTAAAGCTGACCTGCGGTGCTATGAATACATCATTGCCAATAACCGCCCCCTCACAAATTAGGGACTGCTCCATGGCGCGCACGTTGCGACCGAGCTTGGCACCTGCAAGGACGATTGCGCCGCCGCCAAATACACAACCATCACCAATTGAAACATCTTCACGAATAATGACGTTATTAGCGGTTTGCACATTGTTGCCAAGGATAGTGTTTTCATAAATAACCGAATTTGAGCGGATGATGCAGTTGGTCCCGATGATGGCCCCAGCGCTGTTTTCAAGAGAGCGCTCGCCTAACTGGGCGGCTTTGGAGGGGTAGCCAATGATGGCGCTTTCATCAAGCAGGGTCCCCTCGCCAATTTGACAATTACCAATCAGGCTGGTTGCGCTCATCAGACAATACCCTCCTTTGGATAAGCATTATAAACCTCTTCCAGGGTTTGAAACGCGAAGCCTTTTTCATGAACAGCATCTATTAATTCCAGCAAGAAAGTTTGTGCCCCGTGACTGGAAGAGAACAGCTCGTCGGCGTCTTCACTGGTTAGGGTTGGTATCTTTGGCTTCAGTCGTGTGTAGGTCTCATGGTCGGAAAGATTCAGCGTAAACATAAATGGATGCACGCCGATGATTTTCAGGCCCGGCGAGAAGAACAGGTCTTCATAAGGTTGCAGGCGAAAATCACCATCGCGCCGCCAGTGGATATCATCCGCCCAAAACATTGGGAACCGCGGGATTCCTGTCCAGTGATGCAAGGGAACCAAGCCCGCTTGCAAGTAAAGGCAAATATTACTGTCGTAAAGAATATCGCGCGCCTTCATAGCCATGGAGATATGGCTGTCATCAACCATGGCATGGGCGCGATAGGAGCGAGCTTCAGGAAAAAGCGCGAAGACATGGTCTGCGACCTCTTCACGGGTATCACCGTGGGACGACCCGGGCAGGAAATTCGGATGCAGTCCCACATTGACATTCCCTTCTGCATTTGCCGCCGCAAGGACAGGGCTTTCATGGGTGGCAAAGGCGGTTGGTATAACGCCTCGTTGCTGCATGGCACGCAAGAGGGTCTGGATGCAATGCTCAGATGCCCAGTCAATATCTGTGGTAAATACAAAAACGGGTTTATCAAACAATCAAAATCTCCTGAAAATAGACTATTAGCATAGCCTTTTGGTAAGCAAGTGCACCATTGTTTCCAGAGGGGCAGCAACGTCAACATTCAAAAGAGATGCGCTTTGGTCTGTTGCAAGTGGCTTTAGACGTTCAATGATAACATTAAGATGCGGATATTTCTTTCCCAGATTTTCAGCCGTTGTTTCCCCTTTTGCTTTGGCTGCGGCATAATTGGTCAAATCTGCAGGTGGTTCCACAACATAAATACTGGAAGGATAAAACAAAGTCAGGGCTTCATCGGATTGATACTGAATGGCTTTAACTACTTTTATTAATCCGTCTGAATATATATTGTAAAACTCATCACGGTTGTCGTTATCTGACCGGCTCGATATGCGTGGGGTAGCAAAATACAACAAATGGGTTGGCCGCCAGTTTGCTTGTATTAGGGATTGAATAGTTGATGTTGGCTCTGATACGTCCATTTGAATTACTTTGCATAGGCTGCCATCTATTGAGATATCTTCCGCTACTTGATGAGCATCCTCTTTTCCGCTCAGATAAGTAATAGTTGTCTCGCCACCGCCTGCAGCGATGATTTTTGCTGAAATTTCGCCGAGTCCCCTGCTGCCACCAATGACCAGAGCTCGAATTTTCTTGAAGGGAGTGCCCGAAATATGGGCTTTAACCGTTGAAATGCTAGGTTGCAAGATCGGTGGCGGGCGCATGAAGGCGTTAACGGTTCCTGTCATGCCGCCGCCCTTAACAGACATTGTAATCAATGAAATACGATCATCGGATCGTATGACACAGTATTGTGTCGGCTCATTTGAGCGCGGATAAGTAAAAGTCACATCAAATCCGGAAAATAATGAATAAAGGCCTGGACAGCGCATGCCAACAAGTTGTGTCAGGCTAAGTAGGCGAGCAACTCCATCTATGCCGAGGGCTTGTACTGAGTTCGGGAAAATACTATTAATGGCTTTAGCGTCCCCACTAAGTTTTAAAGTCCCTTCAGCGTTTTCAAGTTCAGCGAAAGTTTTGTTATCAGGCTGTCGTGAAAAATTGGCCATATGAAGTGAGACAATTGCGGGTGGGGTGTTTTGAGGCTCGCCTTGCAGTCTAATCTCAGCTGTGCTTGCACTCCCACATTTAAGGCGAAGTAGGGCTGAGTTATCAGAAATGTTGTCTGGAACAATAATTACATCTTCTTTTAAAAAGATAGGGTTCCTAAAAGTTACGGCTATACGCTTTATAAAAAATGGGCGGTTTTTCAAGAATTCTTCAATACCACATAAGACGTTATGGACTCCGTGGGTGACTACTTGACCAAACATCGTACGCCGTGCACGTACCGGATCCAAGTGGACTGGATTGAAGTCACCAGATAGTTCTGCAAAGGCTGATTGGCTTTGCAAGGAGTGCTGGAAGGGCTTTATCAATATATTTTCTCAGTAACACTCATCGTATAGATTTATGTACGTATCTTTTTTCTATCATTAACAGGATATCTTAGGCCACAACTTGATACGAAGGGGATGCAGATTATGAATGTTTAAAAATTTACTTTTAACACCCTGTAAGGATTAGCCCTGATTGCTTCCTGCTTAACGAACTGCAATTTTTTTACCAAAATAAGTCTACACGGTTCGCTGTCTTAACGAAACGGTTAAGGTTGGCCCGGCAAGTTTATGTGTGGTACTAAGGCCATCTGGGTGAATGTATCAAGATAAATTTTGCTAAAAAGCCCTGCTCCGCTTGCCCCAAGGTAGGCCGCCACATATAATGCGATGCATAATTCAAGTATAAATTTTCAAGGCCGCAGCGGGCGGTTTTTTGCATTGGGGATGTAAATGGCGATTGGTGAAAATGTAGTCCTTGGTGACAGTGTCCAGATCTTCCACACAGACTTGGTCAATTTATATGGCTGCACCATTGGGGCCGAGACAAAAATAGGTGCTTTTGTTGAAATTCAAAAGGGAGCCTTCATTGGCGCACGGTGTAAAATATCCTCTCATAGCTTTGTATGCGAAGGGGTAACTGTCGAAGATGGTGTCTTTATTGGGCACGGAGTGATGTTCACTAATGATGTCCATCCGCGTGCAGTAAATGAAGATGGTTCATTGCAAGGTAATAATGACTGGCAGACTACAGAGACACGTGTCAAAAAATATGCCTCAATCGGTAGTGGATCGACTATATTGCCGGGTGTCACAATAGGTGAAGGAGCTATGATTGGTGCTGGTTCCGTGGTGATCAAAGATGTTCCTGACAACGTTACTGTTGTTGGCAACCCAGCTCGCCCTGTGAGCGTTAAAAAAAATGAGAGTTGATTCTGGAGACATTTTTTAAATGAGCCTTAAAATAGGAATTGTTGGCTATGGCTATTGGGGGCCCAACTTGGTCAGGAACTTCAATAGAACAGATAGTTGTGTTGTGCTTGCGGTTTGTGATCGCTCCGAAGAAAGGTTGGCTCAGGCGAATAGACTATACCCAGGTGTTGAAACGTATCTGGATTATTGCGAGTTTTTAGAATGTGGGCTAGATGCTGTCGCCATTGCAACGCCGGTTGCCTCACACTACTCGCTTGCAATGCAAGGACTAGAAGCGGATAAACATGTTCTCATTGAAAAGCCTATGGCAGAAACTTCCAAACAGGCTGAAACGCTTATTGTGGAAGCTGAGAAGCGCAACCTGATCTTGATGGTTGATCATACGTTCATCTACACTGGTGCAGTTCGGAAAATCCACGATCTTTATAAAAAGGGCGAATTAGGAGACATCCAGTATTTTGACTCGACGCGCATGAACCTGGGTCTCTATCAGCATGATGTGGACGTCATCTGGGATTTAGCGGTACATGATCTCTCTATTCTAGACTTTATAATTGGTGAGGCACCAACCTCGGTTTCGGCCGTTGGCACAAGTCATGTGGCTGGTATGCCTGAAGATATGGCTTATTTAAGTGTATTCTATAAGTCAGGTGCCATGGCTCATATAGGTGTTAACTGGTTATCCCCGGTAAAGGTACGACGCACTGTAATTGGCGGTACGAAAAAAATGATTGTGTGGGATGACTTGGAGCCTAGTGAGAAAATCAAGGTTTACGATACAGGTGTTACTGTTACGAACGATCCTGAGAAAATATATGACATGATCGTCGGCTACCGGGTTGGAGACATGTGGGCGCCGCAGGTTCCCATGTTGGAAGCACTGGCTATAGAGGCCGAACATTTCATTGATTGCATTAATAGCAAGTCCACACCGATAACCTCCGGTGGTATTGGCTTGCGTGTGGTCAAAATTCTTGAGGCGGCTTCCCAGTCCATGAAAAATAGAGGTGCCCCTGTCAACCTAAGCGGAGAAGAAGACTAATGGTTCCGTTTCTTGACCTAAAGGCCCAGTATGCTGAGATAAAGGAGGAGGTTAATGCAGCAGTTATGGACGTTATTGAAAGCTGCCAATTTGTCCTCGGTGATGAGGTCAGGGCCTTTGAAGATGATTTTGCGGCCTATTGTAATAGTGACCATTGCGTTGCCCTTAATTCTGGCACGAGTGCCCTGCATTTGGCCCTGCTCGCTCTCGATATAGGCCCGGGTGATGAGGTTATTACCGTGTCCTCTACCTTTATTGCAACCGTAGCGGTAATCAAGTACGTCGGGGCGACGCCTGTTTTTGTCGATGTGGACAAGGATAGCTGGACGATGGATGCTAAATTGATTGAGGAAGCCATTACTCCGAAAACAAAAGTGATAATGCCTGTTCATTTGCATGGGCGGGTCGCAAACATGAGGGCTATTTGTGCGATTGCGAAAAAACACGGCATACAAATTATTGAAGATGCCGCTCAGGCTCACGGTGCTCAACATAATGAAAAGCGCGCCGGATCATTTGGGACCATTGGCTGCTTTAGCTATTACCCGGGTAAAAATCTTGGAGCTTATGGGGAAGGTGGAGCGGCAGTTACCAATGATGCAAAACTTGCCCATAAAATGCGGGTATTGCGTGACTGGGGGCAAGAAGAAAAATATCATCACATTATACAGGGCTACAACGCCCGAATGGACGGGATTCAAGGGGCTGTGTTAAGGGTCAAGTTGCGCTATTTGGATAAATGGACTGAGGCACGTCGGGCTCATGCCGCGCTTTATGATGAGTTGCTCTCGGATGTTGATTGCACAGTGCCCTTAGTGACAAACGATAGGCACGTCTATCATATTTATTCTGTTCTGGTAGGTGAACGCGAGCGCGTACAACAGGCGCTTAGCATTGTGGGTATTGGCACTAACATCCACTACCCTATTCCCGCCCACCTGCAAGGGGCCCATGCTGACCTCGGTTATAAGAATGGTGATTTCCCGATTACTGAAAACCTTAGCACAAAGTTTCTATCGCTACCCATGTTTGCGGAGCTTAGTGATGATCAAATTAGTGAAACAGTGTATGGGTTAAGAAAGGTGATCAATGGGTGACCTAACCCTTAAGGGTGCCAAAATTTTAGTTACAGGCGGGGCAGGTTTCATCGGCTCTGAATTAGTCTGTCAATTGGCAACCGCTGGTGCTTCAGTCACTGTCGTTGATAATTTGGTTAATGGTAAGCGTGAAAACTTAAAAGAAATCATTGGTAATCAGGTTAACCTAGAAGTTACTGATATTCGTGATTTTAGTGCCATGGAAAAGTTTCTTGATGGTGTGGATGTCATTTATCACCTCGCTTGCCTTGGGGTGCGCCATTCGATCCACAACCCGAAGGAAAATCATGAGGTAAATGCCAGCGCTACATTGCAACTACTTGAGTTGTCGAGAAATTTAAAGGTTGGACGTTTCGTCTATGTGTCCACATCTGAAGTTTATGGAACGGCTCGCAACACGCCCATGACGGAACAACACCCGACTATGCCCCACACGGTTTATGGTGGATCAAAACTGGCTGGTGAATGTTATGCTCGCGCTTTCTTTGATACCTATGAATACGACACGGTTATTGTACGCCCCTTTAATGCCTATGGGCCCAGAAGCCATCATGAGGGCGACAGCGGTGAAGTCATCCCAAAGTTCATGCTGCGCGCCATGGCGGGTCAGCCTATGGTTGTATTTGGCAATGGTAAGCAAACTCGTGACTTTACTTTTGTTGGCGATACGGCCCGTGGTATTTTCTTGGCGGGGCTTTCAGAAAAAGCGCTTGGGCAAACTATCAATCTAGGTCAAGGCAAGGAAATAACTATACATGACCTAGCTGATAAAATCAGAGATGTGACAGATAATGCGGACGCTGAAATAATTTTTGATGAGCCGCGGCCTGGAGATGTCCTCAGACTTTTTGCAGACTCAACAAAAGCTAGAGATCTTCTTGGCTTTACGCCAGAAGTTAATTTAGAGGAAGGGCTTGAAAAATTGTGTAAATGGTATGGTAGTCTGGAACAAGATCCAAAGACTTTATTGGAAAAAGAAGTGCGCCATAACTGGCGTATGAATGGAAGCTAAAAATCATGTCTAAGCCCCTAATTTCCTTAATTATACCATGCTGGAATGAAGAGCAAATGGTAGCTATTTTTTATACTGAGACATCGCGGGCGATCAAGAATATTGATGTTGACTTTGAGTTTTTGTTTATAGATGACGGTTCCAGTGATGATACATACGGCGCTTTAATGAAGTTGGCCGATAAGGACAATCGGGTCCGTATTTTGCGTCTTTCGAGAAATTTTGGCAGCTTTCCTGCAATCAGTGCCGGTTTGTACCATTCGGCAGGGGATGCGATTATCTGTATGGCGTCTGACTTACAAGATCCGCCAAGTTTGATTGCAAAGCTGGTTGAGAGCTGGCAGGCAGGAAATGATATTGTTTGGGCTGCCATAGGTGAACGCGGTGATTCTTATTTTCAGAAGTTTTTCTCAGGACTTTTTTATTCGACGATCCGTCGTATCGCCCTACGTAACATGCCTCCAAATGGTATGAATGTTGGGTTGTTTTCACGACGGGTCATTGATATTTACAACGCCCTTCCTGAACGAGATAGCATTCCATTTTTCACTATCTTAAAACTAGGTTTCTCTCAAGAACAAATTAGTTATGATCGCCAAGCGCGCCGCGCTGGAACGTCAGGTTGGTCCTTTTGGGCGCGAATTCGTTCAGCTGTAGATGTAGTTGTAACGTTTTCATATGCTCCAGTGCGATTGATCAGTACGGTTGGTTTTTTGGCGGCTGTAATAGGTTTAATTTATGCCATGGTTATTATTGTTCAAAGTATTCTGTTTGGGGGTGTGGTATCGGGCTGGTCCTCTTTGATGGTAGTACTACTGCTAGTCTCTGGAATCCAGATGGTGACACTGGGCTTTATTGCTGAATATCTTTGGCGGCAAAGCAAGCAGGTGCGGCGCGAACCACGTTACATTGTTATGGAAGAGTACGGCAGCCAATTATTAAAAAAACCAGCAAGCTCAATTCTGGATGTGAATAATATTAACGTCTCGCCAGATCACTAGGGGAAGTTTGTGCATATCCTGATCACCGGAGCTACAGGTTACATTGGGTCGCGTTTGTGCCGCCTTTTAAGAGCAAATTCTCAAAATAAATTATTCTCACTGCAGCGTTCTAGCCCTCTCTCTCAAGATGATATAACTGTAATCAAATGGGATTTGTCTAGTCCAATTGATGAGGCAGTTCTGCCTGCTAGAATAGATGCTGTTGTTCACTTGGCTTTGGCCCGGGACTTTCGCCGCTTTCCTGAGGGAGTTGAAGATCTTTTTTCGGTAAATGTACGCACAACGATGGAGCTTCTGGAATATGCCCGTAAGGCTGGGGCGTCTCGTTTTTTTATGGCTTCAACGGGCAACAGCTATGCACCTGACGTTGAGCTCAATATTGGTGAAATACCTGAGCCACCCAATGATTTCTATACGGCCTCCAAATTAGCAGCTGAAGCTCTGTGCCGTTCGTATAGATCTTGCTTTCCAATTAATATCCTGCGGGTGTTTTTTCCTTATGGCCCTGATCAAGATGACAAAACAGTACAGCGCCTTATCACAAGCGTCAGGGAAGGACAGCCCATTCTGTTGGGGCGGCGGCCTAATGGTAATGGGGATCATCTATCGTTGATTTATATAGACGATCTTGTTCAGTTGATTAAGGTATCTATTGATGAAGGCTGGAATGGACTATTTGATGTTGCGGCTTCTGAAATACTATCGGTGCGGCATATTGCTAATGAAATTGGAAAGCAATTAGGAATTGTAGCCAAATTTGAGGAAGCTGAGTTTACAGCCAAGGATATGTGCGCTGACTTAAAAGGACTGAACGAGAAAAATCCAAAATGCTTGCGGAACTTTTCCGAAGGCTTATCGGCTTTGCTTGAGCAAGAAAAGCTATAATCTTGAGCTAGAGAAGCTTGGTATCTTCGCGGGATACAAGACTGAGCGTCATTAACGATCCCTGTAACCACAAAGAGGCCAACCACCAGCTCTGCCACAAACCATAACTGACAGAAACCAGACATATCGAGCATGTTAAGGCTGCAAAGGCAAGCGCTTTACCAGTTTGTGGAGCGAGACTCTTACTAATGTTCCACAGAATACAAAGAATAAGTACAAGCCCAAGAACAGCACCACCAGCTCCCAACTCTAACCATATCTGGATAAGGCCATTGTGTGGGTGAAGGGGGATGGCTTCTGTATTTCCTCTATGTATTTCTTCATTCTCGCGATACACAAATGGAATTTTAGTATCTGTTTTATTTAGGCCGCGCGATGTTCTAATGCCGTGGCCAATCAGTGGTTTTTCCAAAACTAGATTTGAAGCGTATTGCCAGATTACCAGCCGTGGGTACACACTATAAGATAATTCTGGAAGATCTTTTCCTATAGTCCGCGCATCGGGTAAGGCATTCATAGCGAATGGGATGCCCAATATTAAGAGTGTTAGCCCAATGGCGGCAATCCTGTAAACAATACGCGGGACGAGAAAAGCCACCACAAAGGACAGTGATCCAAAGCCAACAGCGACAGCAGCAGCAAAAGTAGAACTTTTAGAGATGATATAAACGGTAGTAATAAATCCTACAAAAGTAAGTTTATGGCGGTTTTTTGAGTTTAAAATCATCAGAGTAGGCCATAGGAACATCGCTAAAAGGGAGACCCCATTATTAATAACAAAGCCAGGCATTTCAATGTCATTAATATTTGCAATACTCCACACCCCACCGTGTTTGATAATGTATATAATCTTGTTAATGGAGAAATCAGTTGTAACATCGATAAGGGCAAGACCTAAACCAATAAAGAACCCCCAGACTGTTGACTGACAGACAAAAGCTTGGTCTGTGGAGTTCGAATTTTTTAAGGTTATTACAATGAGAAAGCCACCAAGCATGCAGACGGGTATGGAGTGCGCCACGGTCCAACTAAGGTCAGTGGAAATTGTCCAAATTAAGCTAGCAACAGCCCAAACAGAAAGGCCCAGAACAGATAAACCTAAGGGTTTTGGATAAGTTGGGCGGGTCTCTTTTTTAATGATAAAGACAAAAAGACATACTAAAACAGCAAAGCCAAACAGAATAATAATCCCTTTTGTGGCATACAATGCAACTACGGGGACCAACAGGCCAACAAGACTAAACGCCAGAGAAATAGGAGACTTTTTTGTAAGGGTGTTTTTTAAATTGGAAAACAATTTAGTTTTTTACCTATTGCCCTAGCATGGTTTTAGAGGAAGAATTTGATAAAGGGTCACTCTTGTGTTGACAATTTAGTTTACCAATTTTTGAAATTTATATTTCCAGATATGTAAGGACTTGTCGAGATTTATTCCACGGCTTTAAGGCTTACTTTTGAACTGTCTGAAATAGCGTTTCATGAGGTAGAAATTAGTCGCGAGAAACAGCGTAACGAAAACATCTTTGATGATCTTAAAAGAAATAATCAGTGATCTTGACACTTTTTTTTGTTCTCGTGTACTCATGGGCCATGCATGAGAGATGAAAGGGTAACTTTATAAAAAAATACAAGGCCTGAATAACCTGACCCTTTGCAAGGGCTGAATTTATGGCTTCATAGTGAATGTTAAAAATTCGAATGTACAAATCTATCATACTCGGCGCATGTTTAATTGCGATGCGTAAAGTGCAGTCTAGACGCCTGGTTGTCTGCGAAGTAATTGACCCTGGGGTCACAAAATAGTTAAAAAGGACGTCAGGTTCGACGCGAAACGTTGCATTTTCTTTTTTTAAAATCTTTAGCCACAAATCGAAATCCTGTGCTGTTTTTAAAGTTTCGTCGAATCCACCTGCATCTAATACGGCATCGCGTCGCACAACGACACTAGATGTAGCAAGAAAACCTTTACGGTAAAGTACACGGTAAGGGCTAGCTGCTGCGTCATAGCGAGTGTTACAAAAAACGATTTTTTTGCGTACTTCGTTGACATTAAAATAGTTGTGGGCGATTAAAACAAGATTATGCTTACAAATGCCCTCCATACTGATGGCTAGTTTTTTAGGAAGCCACTCGTCGTCCGCATCGAGGAAAGCAAGCCAATCGCCAGTCGCCTCATTAATGGCGCGGTTACGGGCCGCACCTGCCCCAAGGTTTTTCTGGCTGAAAATTTTAAGCTCAATGCCGTATAACTGGTCTTTAAAAGCCTCCGCTATTTTGAATGTGTCATCGTCTGAGCCGTCATCGACTACAATCACTTGCTCGGGTTTAAGGGTTTGTGTAGCGACGGATGCTAGCGCCCGTTTGATGGTTAGGGCCGCTTTATAAGCAGGGATGATGACGCTGATAGTCATCTCAGGAGAATTCCTCAAGCGTCGCTGTTGGTGAGCTATTGCTTAGGGGCTGTTCAATTAACAGGCGCACGGCAAGTTCGAGCATGACCATTGAGTAAACTCTGAAGGCGTGACGGTCTGGATCGGCTAACAAGGTCTCGACGCCTTGCCGTGTCCACCAACCACGTTCTAGACATTTTGGACGTGTGAGAAGGCGCTTTGCTTGTTTCCCAAGTCCGGCACGCATCCAGTTGGGTACTGGTGATGCGAAGCCACGCTTTGGTGCTCTCAGGACAGATTCCGGTAGGAACTTTGATGCAATCTTTCGCTCTAGGCCTTTTGGCTCGCCACCCGGCGTACGAAAGTCTGAAGGTAGCGCAAGAGCCGCCTCAACAAGCCGATGATCTAAAAATGGAACTCGACCTTCAACACTGGCCGCCATGGTGGACCGGTCAAGCAGCAACAATAGATCTTCTGGAATATATGATTCTAGATCTGCAATTAAGGCCCCGGTTTGTGGTTCACCACTGAAGTTGCTAAATGAGTGGGCTTGTATAGAATCGGGTATATTCTGAAAATTCCCGATTATGGCCCGTACTGGGGCTGGAAAGGAAGTCATGTGATCGTGTACGTATTGGCCACGATTTTTACTGAAATGACCGGCCCTATCTAGCTGCCAGGCTCGCATTGGTGAGACACATTTTTTTGTCAAATAGCGGACAGGTGCGGGCAATGACATAAAGCAGCGCTCAATTGGCATTTGAAAATATCGCCTATACCCAGCGAAAATCTCATCACCACCAGTTCCATTCAAGGCCACTCTCAGATGTTTGCCAAGAGCTTGTTCAATCATAAAGTTTGGTAATAAGGCTGCATCATTTAGGGGCTCTTCCGTGTGCCAAGCAAGGCGTATCAAGTGATCTCCTATCCCTGATTCAGGTACATCCAACTCATGATGATTGGTGCCATAGCGCTCAGAAACCATGGCAGCTAGCTTTGTTTCGTCCACAGTAGAACCTTCAAAACGTACCGTATAAGTTTCTAGTGGCTTATCAAGTAATCCGGCGGCGATGGCAGTCATTAGTCCGGAGTCAATCCCCCCCGATAATAAGGCTCCCAGCGGGACATCACTTCGTAGTTGCATTTTTAGGCTATCAGACAGGAGTCCTATCAGATGTTCCTCAATGTCAGCAGCCTCAGTTGGAGCATCTTTAGCCGGGCGTGGCCGCCAATAGCGTTGAACTGTAACAATACCATCGGCATCGACGATCAATCGATGACCGGGCGGAAGTTTATTGATACCCTTAATAAAAGTGCTGGGTGCAGGAACATAACCGTGGGCTAGATAAGAACTCACTGCTTCCTCGTTGACAGCCGGGTGAATTAAACCCGAGACCAGCAGGGGTTTAATCTCAGAGGCAAAAAGGATCCCACCGCAGTCAACTTTAGCCCAGTAAAGTGGCTTAATGCCCAAACGGTCGCGGGTTAGTGTAAGGCGATGAGTTTCAGCTTCATACAACGCTATTGCGAACATACCGTTCAGAAGGTTGACGAAGTCATTTCCGTAGGCTTCTTGTAAAGGCAGAATAACTTCAATGTCCCCGCTACTTTGAAAATTGTAATCCCTTGCTTCAGGAGAGCGCTTTAATTCCTCATAATTGAAGATTTCCCCGTTGCAGAGTAGAACTCGACGCCCACCATCTTCTATGATGGGTTGATCACCAGTTTCAAGATCTATAATTGCGAGACGTTTGAATCCCGCCTGAAACCGCCGGTTGTTGCTCTGGTAAATTTTTTCACTGTCAGGCCCTCTGTGTGCCATGATGCGTAACATTGCACGTATGTCAGCTGTTTTGTTTGTGGCTTTATAAGGAAGAAAAAGTCCAGCAATCCCGCACATGTTTAATTGCCTCGGTTATTTTATAAAAAGGATGTCATCAAATGTTCTATCTGTGCCATTTGAGTAAGTTACATATTCAGAAAACTCTAAAAATGAATTTCTGTTGAGGGAATAAATTTTAGAAAAGTGATTTTTGTATATTTCATTCATATTATCATAGTCTATTTTTTTATCTGGAATTCTAGATATTTCAAGCATTGCACATTCTATCTTCTTCCAGAAATTAGTTCCTAGATGAGTAAAAATAACTTCATCCAAACCTTCAGTGTCACTTTTATACACCAACGAATTATGGTTTCTAATAATTGATGAAAATGGTTCTTTGGAAATGTCAGGTCGGCGGATTTCAACTTTTTCGGTCCCACAGATCGTATTTAAAATAGCATTTTTATTTAGTGAAATATTCCCCGAGTTAGTCAAATTTACGCTGACATCAATTGTTTTGTTGACATCAGCAAGCCCAAAATTAAAAAGGCTGACATTAGTGAAGTTCTTCAGGTTAGCGGCAGCAAGTTCAAAATTGGATATTTCTGGTTCAAAGCAGTATGCGTGCGTAATTTTTTTAGAGGCAATTAACATCTGGCGTGTGAAAAGCCCAACATTAGCCCCTACATCAATAAGTCCAATGCTCTCTCCCCGTAGATGGCTTAAAATTTGTTCATTGTTACTAGTACCCCATTCTTGATGTGTAATAATTTGAGGAAATATTGTTTCATCAACATTAATATACAGGTCTTTGGCAGACGCTCTATAAAGCGGTGAGCTTGCTTTTAATGTCAATTTAGCATGCGAAAATTGAACACTATTTTTCGTTGCAAGTGGAGGGAAATCTATTTTATTCGCCACTTTCCATAATTTAAAAGTATGCCAACTATACCTTTTCAAAATTCTACTGAGGAATGGATTAAAGAGGAGTTTTATAGTGTCTTTAATTATTTTTCTCATTGTTGATCGCCTCTTTCACCAAGGTTTGTATGTAGAGTGATTTATTGTATTCTTTCAAGGCGTAGTTTACCTGTCCATGGCAAGCTCTCTTCACTTGAAAATATTATGATGTTTCCCAAATAGCTGCTTCCATAAGACTTCCAGATTGGAAATGCAGTTATTGTAGGCTTGCTATCAGAGATTAAACGGTAAACATTATTGGTGCCGTTCAGTATTACATTGTTACAATCGCGTTCTATTCTCAGTGGAGTAACAAGTATTCGGCCAATTTTATGTTTTCCTTGACCATGGACCGTGTCGATAATGGACATACAGTTACTGTTAAACGTCCATATTCTGTTTATACTATTTACCCCTGTAAAGCGTTCGTATCCACTATGTATCAACTCAAGACTATTATCACTGAGCTCAACTAAAGGGTTTGGTCCGCCATAGAGGCGGCGAAATTTATCACAATAATAAGGCTTATTCGGTGGGTAGGGATCGGCACCATCGATGATGAGTGTATTATGAACTGATGCCGAGCGGTAGAATGCGGCCTCACCAGTATCACCATAGTGCCCTCGACCAGGATCTACAAAAATAGGTTCGTCACTGTAATGCAACTCAAAAGAGCCAGTATCTTGGTGACCATGCCCTGGCATTTGCGACCACCCTTCTGGAGCGGTATGCCACAAAGCTGAAAAAGGTCCGATGTCTTTTCTATACCACCCAGCTCCTTTAAAAAGGTGGAGCTCTTTAGTGGAGGGGTGATGATTTGTTTTGATTAACCCTAATTGTTTAAGCAAAAGATTAGGTGATAGATCTGGTGATATATCGCCAATTAATGGTAATCCTCCGGGTAATATCATGAGTTTAGCGGCATTACGTGCCTTATTGGCTGTGGATCTAAGACTAGACGCTTCCTTCCTATTGTGTTTTTGGGCTGCATTGGCCACTTCTTCGAAATTGCGTGCCAAAAGAACATGATAGTGACTGGAACCTTCTCGCAAAATTCCGGATGAATGAAAAATTCGTTTGGCCTCCTCAATAAGAATACGGCCGCCAATATTAGTAGTTTGTTTGAGGCCAAGCGTCAGGCCAAGCAGGTAAAGCCCACGACCATTATTTGCAAGATGATTGGAAGTATGGTGGTCCCCAAAATATTCTAGCTTATTTGCTATTGCGGGAGCATGCGCTGTCAAAATGGATAGGGTTTTCTCCCTGGAACCGGGCAGTCCGTTGCGCTCTATGAATGAAAGAATATTGACTGCGCGCTCTGCAACAGTATACGGGTGCCAAGCCCAGCTGTTATCCACCGTAGAATACTTTTTTACCCAAGCCTGCCAAATGGCTGCGACCCAATCATTTGGAACGTCTTTACCGAACTCTGATAGCCAAGCAAAGCGGTGAAGGGCGAGCTTAGTTTCAATATCTCTAAAATGGAGTGTGAATAATTTATTTTCGTCACCAGGACGAAGAACGATTGATTCACAAGGTAACTTTAAATGCAATTCAAACTTTGGTGTGTCGGTTTGGAGACAAAAAAATTGTTTTGTTGGAATCTCAGGAGAAAGTGGTAATAAATCTGAGAGATAAGAAGGATGATGAGCCGTATATGCGGGCTCCCCTTGCCAACGGCCAAGTAGCCGGCCAATTAGCCATGAACGTAATATTGGATCTGACTGAACTTGGTAAGCTTTGTTAAAAAATTTTTTGAGCAATGATTTTAAGCAATACAAATATGTAAATGATATTTTTAGGTATATCACAGTTTAGGTTTAATCTTACCTGGTAACAAAACTGTATTTATTTTGGTAAGGTCAATATCCATTTGTTAATTGCAGTGGCGGCAATTTTATGACCAAGGGCATTCCAGTGTCCATCATGGGCAAAATGAGTTGCAGTAAACCCTTTTTTCAAAAAACCATCAATTGGGTCGATAGTTGTAATGTCAATCCTATTAAGAGCGGTGATTATTTCTTCGCGTAATTTTTTATAGAAAGGGTTAGCGTTTTTAATTTCAAAGCGGGCTGGCGCAATCAAGACAACGAAAGGTGTGCCTTTAGGAAATTGTTTCTTAAGAATCGATAGTTCATGAACAGTTTCTTTGATTGCAAAATCCAGTTCATTCTCTCTAAATTTCTGGCGATATGTGTGTGGCTCAGCTGCCAAGCCTAAATAGGTTAGGGTGCTTTTAAATAATGGGATTTTTTTTAAGGATATAGCAACAAAATTGTACAATGCATAATTGCGTGTTAAAAAACTCTTGAAATCAAAAAATGTGATTGAATCTGTCAACTTAGGAGTATTATTTTCTTCTTGTGCAAGGGCCTTGCAATTATATCGTAAAATATCATTTTCTATGATAAGGCCAACAACAACTGCACTGGGCTCTAGAGTCTTGGGCATCCGGTCTACAAGAGCTTGATAGCCACACACAGTAGCTCCGGGACTAGCAATGTTATATGTTTGGCGACCTGAAACATTAGCAATAAGAGAAGAATACATTTGTTGTTGCTCAACTCCCCAGCCAAAAGTCATGGAATCTCCAATCACCCAAATACGTTTATTAGCTTTTATTATTGGGTCGGGATTACGTAAGCCAAATTTGTTAATGGTAATACGAACTCTAAAATCACCGTTATTTTGAGCAAAATAATCATCAAAGCTGGGAACACCAGTGGCCACATTTGCATGGCCCGGCACGTGGGTTAATTTCATGAATGAACCACTATGAAAGTTTGTCCAATGGGGCATAATGGTTCTAGTTAGGATTTCTGCTATTATTACAAAAAAAATTAATCCGACTGTTAGGGCAACAGCTTTGCCAAAAAAAGTTGGTTTTGGTGACTGAACTGGGTGTTTGAGCATTCTACTTATTTAGCCTTTCGCCCAATGACATCAAATAATGCTCCCTCTCGAGCAATCGTCCCTAACCAAGAAAGTTGCGAAACGATTCTTTGGTATGCAGAGCCGGGATCACTTTGTTCAAAAAGCGACTTTACATTCTCTCCGGAGCTTCCAAGAATAGCAGGTGCACAATTAACAAACTCAACATCATTTAGATTAAACCATTTGAGAACTTCATCGATTGAGTGCCAAGTTTCATGTGGATTATAATATTGGTCTTTAATCCAGATATCAGCTTTTTTGTTATCAGTGATACGATTGCGAACTACATAATCAATATTCTGACCTAGCAAGCCAACTAGCTTTGAACGCACCCATGTTGGCACTCGTGCATAATAATTATACAGCCCAATCAAAATAATTCCACCAGGCTTAACTTTATTAACTAAATGTGAGAATGCTCTTTGCGCATCGAAAGTATGATGAAGTACGCCATGTGAAATGACAATATCAAAGGAGTTGTCTTTGATTGCTAAATCAAAAATGTTCATCTGTGCAAAACTACTTCGAGTTAATCCGTTTCGAATTTTATGCTCGATAGCTAGTTTCAGGCTGGCAAGAGACATATCAATGCCAAGTACATGATTATTATTTAGCTGAAGAAAATGTGATAATTGTCCCGTACCACAACCGCACTCAAGTACCGTCTTATTATACCCAATAGCTTTTAGAAGTTCAGAGGCAAAAGTGTTGCGGAGGCCCTTATTAACCAATTCACTAAATTCTTCTAGTCCCTCGTAGCTAGGAAAGGGATTGTCTTCATAAAATGATTTAACCCTGGTGGTAACAACCTCTCCTCTGCCTTTTTCAGGTAAAAAAAGTGATGGCACATTATCTTTGTCTGGGTAGGTTTTTCCGGATATTATATTTTGTAGAGTTCCCTCAATAATTTCTAGTGTGTCCTCATTCTCACCGCCCGGTGATTTAAGACAGGAAAGAATTCGATCAGAAAACATGGGGGGGAATTCAGTTGGAGTTGTTCTTTTAAAAACACTCATCACTGCTCTTCCTTAAAAAGAACAGTATTTCCAAGGACAAGAATGTCCATCTCTGTTGCCATGAAACAGCGATAAGCATCTTCTGGCGTGCAGACGATAGGTTCGTCTCTCACATTAAAGCTGGTATTAACTAGCACACCACAACCAGTTTTTTCTTTAAATGTTGATATTAGCTTGTGAAAGCGTGGGTTGGTTTTGACATCAACGGTTTGCACACGAGCAGAATTGTCTACGTGAGTGATAGCAGGAAGATCACTTCTAACAATTTGCAAACGATCAAGTCCCTTACGTTCTTTATCTTTTGTTGTTTGTTCTTTCAACCGACTGTTTGTCACTTGAGCTACCAACAGCATGTATGGACTTTCACAGTCCATCTCAAAATAATTTGATACGTCCTCACGCAATACTGCTGGTGCAAAGGGTCGAAACCCCTCACGATATTTTATTTTAAGGTTAAGCATACTTTGCATTTTTATAGAACGGGGATCGCCTATTATAGAGCGGTTGCCCAAAGCCCTTGGGCCAAATTCCATTCGACCCTGAAACCATCCAATAACATTTTCCGAAGCGAGCGCTTCGCTTATTGTGTCAAATAAATTGCTATTTGAAAAAACGTGATAGTTGGCACCATAAGAAGCTAAACTTGTATGAACGGCCGCTTCGTCGAAAGAGGGTCCTAAATAACTTCCCGCCATGTTATCGCCAGTCCTAGTAGGCGATTTCCTATCGATGCCCCCTGTTGTATGGCATATTGCTAGTGCAACTCCTACAGCGGCACCTGCATCACCTGCAGCGGGCTGTACCCAAAGATTTTCAAAAGGACCTTCGCGAAGTATTCGCCCATTGGCGACGCAATTAAGCGCTACCCCGCCCGCAATACACAAATTTTTCTGGCCGCTTTGTTTGTGAAGATTTCGAACTATTTTGAGCACAATATCTTCTGTGACAACTTGAATAGACCGGGCTAAATCCATATCCCGTTGGTTTAATGGGGTAGATGCTGTTCTTGGAGGTTCTCCAAATAACTTGTTGAAGTCGTTGTTGGTCATAGTTAGACCTGTACAGTAGTTAAAGTACTTCATATTCAATTGATAAGAACCATCGGCCTGAACATCGATAAGGTTGTCATATATAGTTTGTACGTATTTTGGCTCGCCATATGGAGCTAAGCCCATGACTTTGTATTCACCATCGTTAACTTTGAAACCTAAATAATAGGTAAAAGCTGAGTAAAGCATTCCAAGCGAATGAGGAAAGCGTATTTCTCGATCAAGGGTCACGATTGAACCTCGGCCGACGCCAGTTGTGGTGGTGGCCCACTCACCAACCCCGTCCATTACCAAAATTGCAGATTCTTCAAAAGGAGACGGATAAAATGCGCTAGATGCATGGGAATGATGGTGAAATCCAAACAGAATTTTTTCTTCTGATACTTGCCCCACGCCGAGCTTATTAAGCCCTTTAAAAATCAATGATTTTTGAAGAATTTTTTCTTTTACCCAAATTGGAATAGCTTTAATAAATGATCTAAGTCCGGAAGGAGCGAAAGCTAAATAAGTTTCTAGAAGTCTGTTGAAAGTTAACAACGGCTTGTCATAAAAACCTATGTAGTCTACTTCATTTAGGGTAATTCCAGCCTCTTTAAGGCAGTAAGTAATGGCATCGCTCGGAAAGCTTTGATCATGTTTTATGCGGGAAAAACGCTCCTGCTGAGCTGCAGCAATGATGGAGCCATCTTTAATTAGAGCGGCAGCACTATCGTGATAAAATGCTGAAATACAAAGAACAATCATTATAATATAAGTATGCCTTTAGAAAATAGCGTAAATAAAGGGCGAAAGGGCAGTGCTTTGTGCTGCAACAAGCAATCCACCTAAGATCAAAAGCCCAAAAATCACAGGCGCAAGCCAGAATTTATTATAAACATGCATAAACTTTATTAATTGTTTAATCAGTGAAAACATTATGGGTATCTCAACAAAACTAAAATATACCGGAAGTGGTATTTGGCTCTGCCTAACGGGTAACAGGTGTCCAATAAGAAATTACGCTTTTTCCCTTTTTGTGTGTCATAGGGTCTTTACCTACTAAACGGATAATACCCCCTATGGATAGCATGAACAGAAAAATTTTCCCAAAATCTCACAAATTTTAGAGACTTGACAAAGAACAGAGACTATTAAGCTATTAAAAATAATACGTCATTCCTTCTCGTGAAATTAAATTGTGTGAGGTCGATGCCTTTACAGGATTTAAAACACATGAACCTCAACCGTAAATTTATCTAATTTAAACCTATATTAGCCAAATAACCCCACATTTACTGCCTTCACTGAAATTATGCTATAAGAATCAACCTTTTGAGGCGTAAATGGAGCGGTGAAAATGGCCCACCCAGAGGGTGAAAAAAAACAAGGCAAACTTGGGGTCGATTTTGACCGCTGCTTGAAGTTTGAATTTCATGGTTACAAGATCATTTTTGACTCCGGGTTGCTAGCTTATCGCGAGCTTGACGATGCTCTTGGTCTCACTGAAGTTGCCGAGCGATTGGTTAAACAACTCTTTAACAAACGAGGTGAGTTTGTATAATTATAACAAGTATAAAGATTACTTGGGAAATATCGGTTAAATGAAGACCATTACCTTCAATGACGCAATCATTTTCGGTGCTGCTCTTGTTTGCGGTGGCATATTGTTGTTTATTTGGTTTATCGCTGGAACGACGGAATGGATTATTCTCCGCAAATATTTTTTTGCTTCTGGCTGTAGTTTTCTGTTTTTTATTGGCAGTTTATTTCTTCCCCGACAGGGTAAAAGTTATGTCGTCATCATTACCCTGTCTCTCGGGGCAGGCCTTTACATAGCGGAGTCTTTTCTCAGCTTCACTTTAGTTGATAGAAAATCTCCCCTGGAGAAAGCCGTAAGGGCAGCTGGTCAAAGTTTCGATTATCGGACAACACTACAAGTCATTACCGATATGCGCAAGGAGACCAACCAACAGGTTCTTCCATACATTAGTCCGAAACAGCTGTTCAAAGAAAAGGGTTTGAGGGTTGACGGCGAGACAATTTATCCGTTGGGTTTCGTGCCCGAAAGTAGGCTCGTATATTGTAATGAGGATGGACAATACCCGGTCTATGAAGTGGACAAATTTGGTTACAACAATCCACCAAACCAATTCGATATGAGCAATACAGACGCTGTTATTGTTGGTGATTCGTTTGCCTTTGCCTCATGTGTTAATACCGGTGAGGGGCCAGCTGGAGTCATGCGAAGGGCTGGATATAGCGTTTATAATCTGGGCATGCCCGGAGCAGGCCCCATTTTGCAGTTGGCAGCAATTATCGAATTTGCGGTATCATTGAAGCCTCGCTACGTTTTCTGGTTTTATTATGAAGGAAACGACCTGAGAGACTTGGCAATCGAGAAGGAGCTACCTGTCTTGTCTCGTTATCTCGAAAAAGATTTTTCTCAGCAATTGGTTGAACGTCAATCTGCTTTTGTGTTGGCACATGCAGCATATGCACGTGATTACTTGGCAAAGGCCATCAGGGATGATCATAAGAAAGCGGCAAGAAATAAACCCATCATGAAGTTTCTCAAGCTGAATGAGATTCGAAAGATTGCAAACCTTGACAGAAACCGTACGAAACAGCCGTTTCCGGATTCCCTGATCAATAAGCTGAAATACGTACTTGCTACGGCCCAAGAGAAGGTCAGTCAATGGAACGGTGAACTCGTGTTCGTCTACCTTCCTGAATGGAGCCGTTATGGAAGCGAGCATCATGAGCCGACCTTGCAGGCTCGCCCACGCGTCTTGGAAGCGATCAGGAGCCTAAGCATTCCCGTGATAGATTTTGACCAAGCAATATCCCCGCATGATGACTGGCGATCCTTTTTCGCCTATGGGCTTCCTAATCACTACAATCCGGGAGGGTACGGTGTCCTCGCGCAGAATCTTGTTGGCTTTATTGAAAATAGAAACAGTGCAACAAAACCAAAATAAGCGAGCACTGTGTCAATGAAACTATTCCTGATTGACCGCACATCTTTGGGCGACATTGGCCAGCTTAGTGTGCCCCCGTGGAGAAGGGTGATGTGATTGTAAGCATGCGTCCGGCACTTGATTCACCCAGTATTGAGACCAAAAGCCTAGTGCTGACACGTGTATTGGTTATCGCCCTTAATATCATTCTACCATCTAACAGTAGCAATGGAGTTGTTCTCAAAAACTTTTGAGACTATATTATTTTACATTATTTAATAAAAATTAAGAGTAATTAAAATCATCTGTTAATAGTAGTAACCCTCTACTAAAATAATAAATTAATGTGCGGAATTTAGTTTTAATTGGAGTGCCTTTTGAGAAACCACCAGTCATTCCATGAAAATATGTCCGAACGTGATGGTGTAAAATTGGGAAGCGAGCGATCTTTCGGGATTGTTTTTGCAACTGTTTTCGCCATTATTGCCGTTTTACCTATCTTCACTTTTGATAACAATGAAGTCACAGTGCGGGTATGGGCCCTCATGGTTGCTGTTTTACTTGCCATAATAACATTTGTCCGTCCGCAGTTTTTGAGCCCTTTCAACAAGATCTGGTTCCGATTCGGCCTACTGCTTCACAAGATCATCAACCCGTTAGTCATGGGCCTAATGTTTTTTGTCGTAATCAGCCCTATTGGACTGTTGATGCGGGCTTTAGGCAAGACCCCTATAAATAAAAGATTCGATCAGAATATTAATAGCTACTGGATTATTCGGGAGCCACCTGGTCCGGCACCTGAAACAATGAAACGCCAATTTTAGGAGACAAGGTCCGTGGGTTTTATTGCCGAA
>CALKND010000004.1 GCA_938092065.1 uncultured Rhodospirillales bacterium | reverse complement strand
GCCCTCTTGCGATCACGTTCTGTTTTAAGGGCTAGTTCCTCAGCAGCCCTCTTACGGTCACGTTCTTTCTTAAGGGCTAGTTCCTCAGCAGCCTTCTTGCGATCACGTTCTTTTTTAAGGGCTAGTTCCTCAGCAGCCCTCTTACGGTCACGTTCTTTCTTAAGGGCTAGTTCCTCAGCAGCCCTCTTGCGATCACGTTCTGTTTTAAGGGCTAGTTCCTCAGCAGCCCTCTTACGGTCACGTTCTTTTTTAAGGGCAAGTTCCTTAGCGGCCTTGAGTTGGGCTATTTGCTTAATTTGCTTGCGCTTGAATTCCGCATCTGCTTTTTGAGCAGCTTCCAATCTCTTGATCTCTTTCTCTGCAGAGACGACTTTTTGTTTTTTTGTTTTTTCTGTTTCCTTTGGACTAGCTATTTGTGTTGTGCTGATTGCTGAAAATTCGCTGTCACACGAATTTAGCGGAGTTTTGATGTCCCCTGTCAATCGACCATTTTTGATCCTTCCAGTTATTTTAAATGAATAAGACCCATCAGTAACTCGCTCTGCAAAGCGGCTCCGGTAAGACCCCCCTAGGTAAGGAGTATCTTCCATACCGGGATAACCCGAAAACTTAAAGGGTTTTAAAAATTTAAAATTGTTACTTTCTGAAATTTTTCCAGAAAAGATGTGCTTCTTTTTGAAGCGGATCGTTTCTAGAGTGATCTGCCCATTCTTTATTGTTGCCGTTAAGGGAAGTTCATTAAAACAACCGCTTCTTTTGTTAATCAATTTGCCTTCCCACACGCCATCGTATTGTCCAGCGATACTAGGCGCGGCAGATGCAAGTAATGAGATTATTGCTAGTAAAATGAAAATAGTTAATCTCTTCAAAAATTTAAGTCCTCTGGGCAAAATCAAGGGTGCCTTATCCATGTTTTTTGCCATCTTTGTATTCACCGTCGTATTTCCCTTCATCTTTTACACCACCAATAGAAAAAAAGTCTTGGGAATTTCGTTTGTTGTTTAGCAACCCGTAACTCCAAGAAGCACGGCAATGGTCAGGCAGAGTGTGGTGAGTAGAGTTTTTATAGGGAAAGTTTAGTAGGAATTATTATGAAATGCTATAGGTTGCCAAGAGGGGTTTAGAACACTAATTTTAAATCCCTGTTTTACATAGAATTGCTTCATCCAGCTTAACTCAACTCGACATGGTTTCTCTTAAGTCGGATAAATTACTTTGCCAACAAATCAACACCAAATCTATTTAATTAAAATATTGTACAACCTTAGTAAATGTTAGGTACTTTCCCTCACTTGGAATGGTTTTCTGGTTTTCAATTATATAGCGCCCAACTTCAGACTTACTTGTCAGAATGGCAGTTGACTTCATCTCCGATCTGGAGCCTCCAGTTGTCTCTGTGATGGTCTCATCCACATGACCTGCTACTCGCCTTGCTAGTTGTTTCCTTGCGTCCAATTCTGAACGGGTCCTGGACATCTGCAAGTTGTTGTGAATTGCGACACCGCATACTTGAACTTGGTTGAACTTTTGCTCTAGGTCTTTACACCACTCTGGCAGCTTCCAGGTGACATTCTCAACTTCTTTTTTCTGTTCTTTTGTAACCACTTCAACAGGCGCTGATGTTGCTGCTCGTGAAGCAACCGGAGCAGCCCTCTCATCTTCGGTGATGCAAGCACTTAATAGTGTTAGTAATAAAATGAATGTTAACTGCTTTCTCACTTTTTATTCCTGACGATCTTATATGTAATCTTATCCATCACCCAGCTATCACGTGGAGTTGTGCTTATTATCTTAAAGAACTTGCTTTGACTTATTATTGAGCCGTGAGCAATATTATTTTTTGATGCCAAAACTATGAGGTATTCTGAAACACTGTCTAGGTTTGTGTTGTCGGGCATTTTAACCATTGCGTCATGATTTTCATCTGGGAAAACAAGATTGCCATTCATCAAAATTTCATGAAAATTCATCTTCTCTGACAATAAGTAAAAGCTGTCTTTGTCAATTTCGGGGAACCATCCATATATGTAGATAAAAGAGGGCCTGCTTAGTTTAATTTGAACCTGAAGACTCTCACCCTCCCGAAGAAGAAGGCTTGGCTTTACTTTTACATCAAGAAAATATGAGGGATCCGACTCCTGTGAAACTTTTACTACTGTTGCGGTAAAACTCACGCTGCATACAGATGAACCTGCCTCTTCTCGAATATTTTTGTCTAAATTACCGATATCTGTAATATAGCCGCTATCCATAAATGAAAAGGTGTCTTCAAACAGGGTGCAGTCCAAATCACTACCTGTATCAGTACAAGTCTCAATTTGTGAATTTATTATTTTTTCGCCAACTATACCCCGTAGTGCATTATTTTTGGCCTTTACTTCAGCCTTTGCACAGGCTTCATTTTCTGAAATATCAGGACCAAAAGCATATTCAGCAGATACATCAACTTTCGTCTCTGCGTGAGCAACTTGGAGGCTAAACAGGCACAGTAATGTTAATGTTTTGATTTTATGCATTATTTGTATCTCACTAATACCCTCTCACTATCACCCTGCAACTCTGGTGATAGTAAGTCCGCGGCTCTTTGCCTCATTAACCCATCTTGACCATTTGGTAAGATGCTCCCAGTTACCTTCAGATGTTACTGCATTATAACAAACGAGCTCGTCCGATACGTTGGCATTTGGAGGAGCAATCCCACTCCGGTTTAATTGGGTTATTTGACAGCCCCCCAACGGTAGCACAAACACCACCGCCAGCCCGATCAATACTGCTCGAAACAAGTTTGTCATTATCGTCTCACCCATAGAAAACATGACCCTAGTCCATTTTTCTCGCTATAGGAACGCAGAATAGTAGAGTTTTCATAGGGAAAGTTTAGCAGAAATACTGAAAAATCATAGATGGTGGAGTTTCACTCAACACCCTCACTGATGACACATCACCATCACAGTCTGTCTCTTTGCAATCTTGGCAAGGTCTCTGGTGGACATTACCTTAGACCGTTTAGACCACTTGGTTGGTAAACCTGATGAACTCAGAAACTGACGAACAGTGGATGCCTTGATACCAAAGTTTACATTCTCTGGCATTGAACCACTCTCTTTTGCAAACTTCATCTTGTTTAGTTGTGCAACTACAACACCAACGATGTTTCCATTCTCATCATAGATGGGACCACCAGAGTTGCCTGGTTGGACTGCTGCATCCATTTGGAACTGTCCTGTGTCATCACCTAATCCACGATTAGCACTGACCATTCCACCTGTAACCTTGATGGAGTTACTGAACATTTCTCCATAGGGGTATCCTGCAACAAGAACCTTCTCACCAAGGTCCACATCTTCTGAACGGAGCAACCCATCAGAGGCAAGGGGAACAATCTTGATACCCAGTTTTTGAATGAGAGATTTGGTCTCAACGGATGCCATCTTCAGAGATGATATCTTGAGGAGTGCGAGGTCATTTCGTCTGTCTGTTTCTAGTACGTCTGCTGTGACCTGTTTCTTTGCGTTATCACCGACAGACACTCTGTTACAATCATCAATAACGTGTTGGTTAGTGATGACGTGACCTGACTTGGATACAAAGAACCCTGAACCTGATGTTGATAATTTGGGTTCTGGTGTGGGTTGGGGGGTCTTCTTTGCAACCTGCTTGGGTTTGGATTGGTTCTGCTGCTTCTCTTTTTCTAATCGGGCAATCTTCTTCCGAAGTTTCTCATTTTTAATATCAGCAGCACTAGGGGAAGGAGGTACATTTTCCCCAAAAATTTTAAAATTTTCTCTCGCAACTTCAGTGATTTCTGAAACACCTTGAGTGAGTGAGGCTTTGCATGGGAAGGGGGTTGGCTTCCAATGTCCTGAAACATCTTCTCTACTTAATGCCCCCCTTAAAATTATTTGGGTCTCTTGCCACTGTCCTTTCATTTCCCAAACATAATCATTTAGGTCATAATAAAAATTACCGCCGGAAATCGAGATATATCCAGCTGACCACAGACTGTCGGTTATTGAACCCTCCACTGTGAAAACTTTACCTGGGCCATTATCAATAAAAACTTTTTTGCCATCTATTCGTAGAGCTATATCATACTTCAGTTTTTTTCCAGGATAATTACATGTCATAACACCAAACCATTGGCTACCATATTTACCTGTAAAAATTCTCGCCTTTGCTTGCTCGACAAGCTTTGCCGGCGGGCTTTTAGCTTCAGTTCTGTAATCACCACTCTTGTCTGCAGTTAGTCCCTTTTGAAAATCAGCACTAAAACTCACCCCCACACTTCCAAGAAGCACGGCAATCGTCAGGCAGAGTGTGGTGAGTAGGGTTTTCATTTTTCCACGTTAATAAAGAAATGTTGGAAGGAGTAGAGAAAATACTTGGTTTTGAAGTGCTTTTTGTTAGCCCAGTTGTTAGCCTCAATCACTCAAAACCATAAAAGGGCTTAGCGTATTTCTACTAAGCCCTTGTTTTATATGGTGACCCCGGCAGGACTCGAACCTGCTACCTCAAGATTAGAAATCTCGCGCTCTATCCAGATGAGCTACGGGGCCTGATTTTAACTGTAACTGAAACATCTAATATCATCCTGTCTGCTTACTCGATGCGATCAAATGCGAAATTAGCCGAATAATCCTTCGGCTGAATTTTTCGAGACTTAGGCTTAGTCACGCAATAGTCAAAATCATTTCTTTTTGCAAAAGCAACAGCATCATCAAGTGTCTTAAAACGCATTCTTACTTGACCAGTTGTGTCCTTTGATCCGATCCAACCCATTAACGGGTCTGCCCTCTTGGCCGCAGCAGGCTCATATTCAAGTATCCATAACTCAAGTCTAGAACGGCCTGATTGCATAGCGGTCTTTGTTGGTTGATAAATGCGAACTTGGCTCATCGATAATTCTCCAAGGCAATTTCTAAATTCAATAGATTATAACAAAAGGGTTCAAGCTGGGAAAGCTAACTTATTTGCTTATGTGTTGTTGATTTCCTGATATCAGACTATTAATTGTTAAAGTCTAGTTTTGCACAATCCAAATTTTACATAGATTCTCGAGGGACTAAGAAAGTAGCATGAGTAAACAAGGTATTATGATATGTGGTCATGGCAGCCGCTCAAAAGATGCTGAGCGTGAATTTGGCTTGTTAGCTGCTGGCCTCAAAAAACGCTTCCCTAAAACGCCGGTTGAGTACGGTTTTCTTGAATATTCTGCGCCTAATATCCACATGGGCTTAGATGCTCTCAGAGACGCCGGTGTTGATAGTATAATTGCTGTGCCCGGAATGCTTTTCGCCGCAACTCATGCAAAAAAAGACATTCCCTCTGTACTAACAACATATGAGAGGGAAAATCCTGAATTACAAATCAAGTATGGTCGAGAATTAGGTCTTCATCCACAAATGATTTCGGCCTTTAAAATGCGCATTTTAGAATGTCTTGGACTTGATCACGTTCATGATGGCGATTTGTACGATACAATGTTGGTAGTTGTTGGCAGAGGAACGTCAGATACCTATGCAAATGCCGAGGTAGCTAAATTGACCCGTATTGTTACCGAAGATTTAGGATTTGGTTGGTCAGAAACTGTGTATTCTGGCGTCACGTTCCCGTCGATCGGCCAAGGTTTAAGCACCATTATTCGTTTAGGTTACCAAAAAATTGTTGTTGCTCCATACTTTTTGTTTACGGGAAGGCTAATCGACAGAATATACAACTATGTAGATTTAGTAGCCAAAGATAACCCTCAAATAAAATTTCATAAGGCTCATTACTTAGCTGATCAAGACCACGTTATTGATACATTTATGGAGCGAATTGACGAGGTAAATGCCGGTAAGATAACCAAAAATATTGATCTTATGGGGTCGTTCAAAGATCAACTTAAAAAAGGTGAAATTAATATTCATCATCATCATGCAGAGTACAAACCGCTAATAGACCCAGATGATGATGAAGCGGTCCATGACCATGTTCATGAACATGGGCATGAACATGGGCATGAACATAAACATAACCATGGGGTTTATAAGCATATTTCCCATCCAAACGGGCCTCGCACTATGATTGATGATGGGGTTTGTTGTTGTTTTATGAGCCAGTTCCCTGATCAAGTAATTGAAGAACAACGGCAAATTAATATCGGTAATTCGAAAAAAAATGGCAGGGATATGTTTGTAAATAAACGCAAATAACTGCCCCCACGGGCAAGCTACGCTGTGGAGTATATTGTTTGCTTTAAGAGTTATTTTCAGCAAGAACTAACGCTGTGATTTTCATATAGTAATCGTGCTAAAAAAAGGCACTTTTAGACAGAAAGAAAAACAACCTATAACTGATCTGTAGGCTGTTTGTATTAAACTGAGTGTGTTTGATTTAGGTAAATAAGCTCATACAACATTTCATAAAGATCTTTCCACCCAGCAGAAAATTTCAAGTGCAGAACCTGAAGGTCACTATCTAGTTGCCGCATGAACTTTGCTGGAACAGAAAAAGCCGACCACGAAAGGCGCTCAGAATTATTGATATGATTGGTTGCAGGGGTAGGATCTGAACCCGCCACCTTCAAGACAAGATCACAAAGATTACGATCTGGTTGTCGCTGATGTCTGTGCTGAGAATAAAGAAATCGCCCCAAAAAACTACTAAGTCATTAATATTGTTGGTCGGGGCGAGAGGATTCGAACCTCCGACCTTTCGGTCCCAAACCGAATGCGCTACCAGACTGCGCTACGCCCCGTACATTTAAAATCAACGCATAGGATGATTTTTATTTTACCTCATTAAAGACTTTAGATACGAGGCAAATACTGATTCAACAAAACACTAAAACTACCAGACTATTTTCCTATAAGGAATAATGATGACTTACCCTAATTAAGCTCAAGGAGCAACAGACATAATTCTGAATATAAGAGAGGATAGTAATGTTTCAGGATTGTCTACAACGGAAATATTTTATCGGTGAGTATCCATGAACTACATAACTATAATCAGCGTTGAGTTAAACACTATTTTTTCTTCCTTTTTAACGCAAATGCTGCTGGGTTTAGGGCTGAAAAATCCGGTGAAAAACCTTATCGCCAACTTTAATTCTTAAACGAGAGACAGTTCCGCCGTTTAGCTCAAGAACAGCTCGTGCCGGACTAGGCGACGAGATAATATCTATCGAAAAAGGTGTTGTCTCGGTTGCTATCGCATTAATGTTTCCAACTTCATCCAAGAAGACCATATCAAGGGGTATATAAGTGTTCTTCATCCACATGTGAACTTGCTGAAGAAACCCAAAGTCAAGCAGCATTCCTCGATCGGCAAGCATCTCTTGGCGTCCCATTAACCCCTGTTGACGCTGAGCAACACTTTGAGCGACCTCTACCCAGAAACGATATCGATTACCAGCCGTAACTATTGTAAGTTCAGAAGTCTCAAATGTAATAGACTTTTCTTCACTGGATTTTGCCTGGTCAGAAAATCCTAGAATCGATATAAGCAATATAAAGGAATAAAAAAAACCTCGAACAAAGAATATTGAATATATAATAATTAAGCCTTTCGTGCGATATTTTGAAAAGTTTGAAGTCAATGTTTTTTTTCTAGCCCAACCTTGACAACATATTTATTATTTCTTTTATAAACCTTCTCGAGAGGAATTAAAAAGTGTTACACGCGCTAAGTCTAGGTGGTGTTTTGGGTTTGTTATGGCTGCTACTGTCCGGTATATTCGAAGGATGGTTGCTAGCATTAGGGCTGGGCTCAATCATCGTGGTTGTCACTTTTGCCAATCGTATGGACGTTATTGACCGCGAAGGACACCCTATCCATATCAGTTGGAGAGCCCTGTTGTACTGGCCCTGGCTAGCACGGGAAATCGTAAAGGCCAACTGGGATGTAGCAAGAGTTATCTTGAGCCCAAAAATACCAATTACGCCAAAAGTACTACGCATTAATGCCACACAAGTGACCGAGCTAGGTCACGTTTTTTATGCTAATTCAATCACCCTAACACCCGGAACTGTCACCTTGAGCTTAAAAAATGGCGCATTGATAGTTCATTCGCTTACTAAGTTTGCCGAAAAAGGGTTATTGAGTGGCGAGATGGATCGCAGAGTCCATGCTGTGGAAGGTGCTGATGATAACACCGTGATAAGCAATGAACATGTTTAGCTCTGCTGCAATCGCTATTTTAGTGACCATGCTTTTGGTTCTTATACGAGCTTTCAAAGGCCCCACTGTTTATGACCGAATTCTGGCCGCCAATAGTTTTGGGACTCTTACAATGCTTTTAATTGCAGTAAATGGATTTTTATCTGAACGGCCTGATTTTCTTGATATTGCTTTAGTTTATGCCCTAATCAATTTTATTGGCACTATTGCAGTTTCAAAATTTGTCCACTTCAAGGATTTGGCCCCACCACTGCCCAACAATGACCCTGGTGATATTTGATGGAATTATTAATAGATGTTATCAGTTGGTTTCTACTAATAGTAGGCTCTGCCTTTTTACTGGTCGGTGCTATAGGATTACTAAGATTGCCAGACATATTTAGCCGCATGCACGGAGCTGGAATTATCGACACCATGGGTACGGCAATGCTTTTCTTCGGCATGTTTCTGCAAGCTGGATTTACAATCGTTTCAATCAAATTATTTTTGATTCTTTTGTTTTTGATGTTTACCAGTCCGACAACAACTCATGCCCTTGCCCGTGCTGCTCTTGATGCAGGGCTCAAGCCATTGGTTGACGACGACGAACCGGATGCAAAAAAACTAGCCTTGTTGAAAAAAAGGAAAAAAGAGAGGAAACGGCTATAGAAGACATAATAGTCATTGCTCTCTTATCCTTCATGGTCGTGATAGCATATTTACTGTTACGCATGCACAATCTATTCGCTGTGGTCATGATGTCTGGTATATATAGCCTACTGGCTGCTGTACTTTACGTTATCATGGATGCAGTTGATGTAGCTTTTACAGAGGCAGCTGTCGGAGCCGGCATCTCAACCGTCTTGATGCTAGGCACCCTTGCCTTGACCTCACGTAGGGATAAGGAAAGGACTGGAAACAAACCTATTCCTATTCTTATTGTCACAATAACTGGATTACTACTAATATACGGGACCCTAGATATGCCACCTTATGGTGATCCAACGGCCCCAATCCACCACCATGTTGGTCGCTATTATATAGACAATTCAGGAGAGCAGGTCGGCCCACCGAACATAGTCACATCAGTTCTAGCCAGCTATAGAGGATATGATACCCTTGGCGAAGTAACCGTTATCTTTACCGCCGCTATAGGAGTAATGGCTTTAATAGGACGTTCGCGTAAACGAAAGAAAAAGCTGAAGACAAATTAATGCTTACTAAGACATCCATTTTACGTGTTGTATCTAAACTTCTGATCCCACCGATTATGTTGTTTGCATTATATGTCCAGTTTCATGGAGATTTCGGTCCGGGTGGTGGCTTTCAGGCAGGTGTTATCTTTGCTTCAGCCTTTATTCTTTATGCTTTAATTTTTGGTGTCGACAACGCCCGAAAGGTAGCTCCTGCTTGGTTAACCCGCTTAATGTTGGCAGCTGGGCTTCTGCTTTTTGCCGGTGTTGGAGTTTTCACCATGTTTCTGGGTGGTGACTATCTCGATTATTCCATGCTATCGAAGGACCCCCATGCAGGACAACATCTTGGCATTAACATTATAGAATTCGGTGTTGGCACTACCGTTGCTGGTGCCATGATCACGATCTTCCTAATTTTTGACGGACGCCTCCGCGCAGAAAAGAAAGATTAACCCCGTGCAAATAGCTTCTGGCCTGTTCAATTACTGGATAGTCATCGTATTGATGATGATGGGTTTTTATATTGTCATTTCTCAACATAATTTGATCAAGAAGATCGTCGGGTTGAATGTTTTTCAAGTATCCGTATTTGTTTTTTATATTTCTATGGGCAAGGTCAAGGGTGGTACTGCACCTGTCTTTCTAGATGGCTTTGAAATCTATTCTAATCCCCTACCCCACGTTTTGATCCTAACAGCCATTGTCGTTGGTGTGGCAACGTCAGCACTAGCGCTAGCGCTGACTGTTCGCATTAAGGACACGTACGGCACTATTGAAGAAGATGAGATCGAGGCATTGGAGACTGAAGACCAAGAAAAAGAAAAGGAGGGGCTACCTTGATCGCTGCCCATCTTCCAATTTTACAGGTGATAATTCCCTTAATCGTAGCTCCTATCGCTTTGATCATGAGAGACTCGCGAACCGTTTGGGTATTGACGCTATCAGTCACGTGGGTAACCTTCAGCATATCATTAACCCTACTTATTGAGGTTCTCGACAGTGGCAACATTATCTATCGTATTGGTGGTTGGGCAGCGCCATGGGGCATTGAGTATGTGCTGGACAAGGTCGGAGCCTTCGTTCTGGTCATAGTTTCGGCAATTGGCTCCATAGTCATGACCTACGCTCGGCAAAGCGTTGAAGCAGAAATTCCAGACGATCGTATTTACCTGTTTTATACCATGTTCCTGTTGTGCCTGACTGGCTTGCTGGGAATCGTCATTACGGGGGACGTTTTCAATCTTTTTGTCTTCCTGGAAATTTCTTCATTATCGTCATATGTGATGATTAGCTTGGGCCGCGACAGGCGTGCACTGACCGCAGCTTATCGCTACCTGATCATGGGTACTATTGGAGCCACCTTCTACATCATAGGCGTCGGCCTTATTTACATGATGACTGGGACCCTGAACATAGCTGATCTAACGGTATTAATCCCCAGTGTATCTGATAGCCGCACCATTCACACAGCCATGGCATTTTTAACTGTTGGTGTGTGTCTGAAACTCGCCCTGTTTCCGCTACATCTTTGGTTGCCGAATGCCTACACCTATGCGCCCAGCGTTGTAACTGCATTCCTTGCAGCAACAGCGACAAAGGTTTCGGTATATATACTTATTAGGATCGTCTTTACCCTCTTTGGTGACGTCAATATCTTAGAGGCCTCAGGTTTACAAAATATCCTGATGACGCTTGCAATCATCGCCTTGTTTACCGCCTCGACCATTGCCATTTTTCAAAACAACATGAAGCGTCTGTTCGCTTATTCTAGCGTGGCGCAGATCGGCTATATTATCCTTGGTTTGAGCTTCGCCTCTCAAATAGGCATTGCCGCCGGCATTATACATCTGTTCAATCATTCCATAATCAAGTGCACCATTTTTATGGGATTAGGCTGTATTACACTGCGAGTTGGTGGTGTTTCTGTCAAGGATATGTGTGGACTAGGCTACCGCATGCCTTGGACTATGGCGGCGATTGTTATCGGTGGACTTGGCTTGATTGGTATTCCCATGACGGTTGGTTTTGTCTCGAAGTGGTACCTTGTGCGCGCCGCATTTGAGCAGGGCATGTGGCCGATAGCCGCCTTAATTATCACAAGCTCCCTGCTGACAATTGTCTACGTATGGCGCATTGTAGAGACCGCTTATCTAAAACCTGCCCCTAAAAATGCTCCCAACATTAAAGAGGCGCCCTTATCAATGCTGCTTTCATCATGGGTTTTAGCTTTGGCCAGTATTTATTTTGGTGTAAATGCCACAACCACATTGAACATAGCTCTTGAAGCTGCGGACAGTCTGTTGAATGGAGGCTTAAAGTGAGCCCTGAAACAACAATTCAGGCCGCCTTAGTCATACCACTAGTCGGAGCAGTGCTAATTGCCTTCAGTGGTCATTGGCCAAATTTGCGCGAGACCATCACAATGATCACAGCGGGGACTTTGTTCGCGTTGGTAGCTTCGCTTTATCCACTGGTGATGAACGGAGGCAGGCCATCTGTCGTTATTGGCGAAATGCTACCAGGCCTAAGCATCGCCTTCAGCGTCGAGCCTCTGGGGCTTTTGTTTGCAATGATTGCCAGTTTCCTTTGGATCATTAATTCACTTTATTCAATAGGTTACATGCGTGAAAATAAAGAGAAAAACCAAACACGATTTTATGTGTGTTTCGCCATTGCACTTGCAAGTTCTATAGCTATTGCATTTGCTGCTAATTTGTTAACCCTGTTCGCCTTCTATGAAGCACTGACCCTATGCACTTATCCGCTGGTCACACACAGCGGAACAGACAAAGCAAAAAAGGGCGGTCGCGTATACTTAGGCATATTACTATTTACCTCCATTGGTTTTCTACTTACTGCCATAGTATGGACATGGCTCATAGCAGGTGACCTTAATTTTACTTCCGGTGGCATTCTTGAAGGTAAGGCCTCAGATTTAGTCATTGGAACACTTTTCGCACTTTACATATTTGGTATTGGCAAAGCAGCTTTGATGCCAGTCCATCGCTGGTTGCCGGCTGCTATGGTTGCGCCAACTCCAGTAAGTGCTTTGCTGCACGCTGTGGCAGTCGTCAAGGCTGGCGTCTTTACAGTAATCAAGATCGTCATTTATATTTTTGGATATGATTTTCTCTCGAGCATAGGCACTACGAACTGGCTTCTTTATTTATCTGGGTTCACTATTCTCACAGCTTCTATCCTGGCTATTCGTCAGGACAACTTAAAGCGTAGACTTGCCTATTCAACAATAAGTCAACTTTCCTATGTGATTATGGCTACCGCCATATTAGCACCTTTATCTATTGTTGGAGCTGGGCTTCACATTGCAGTGCATGCCTTTGGTAAGATCACGCTATTCTTTGCTGCTGGGTCCATCTACACAGCTGCCCACAAAACAGAAGTTAGTCAACTTGATGGTATTGGAAGGCGCATGCCATGGACCATGACAGCCTTCACCATTGGTGCGCTATCCATGATCGGTGTGCCGCCTACAGCTGGTTTCATTTCCAAGTGGTATATTTTGCACGGTGCATTCGATAGTGGCCATATGCTGGCAATTGTGGTGATTGTTATTAGTACTCTTTTAAATGCCGGATATTTTTTACCCATCATCTATGCCGCTTTCTTCAAAGAAGAAGAAAAAGATAATGACAACGGTAACTTTGGTGAAGCCTCCGTTGCCATTGTCGTTGCTCTCAGCATTACGGCGGCGGCAACTGTTTTGTTGTTCTTCTTTCCCGGACTATTTATTGAACTTGCCCAGAAATTGATTTGAGACCAACCATGAGCAAAGAAAAACAGAGCGTTAAAGATGTTCATTGGCTCGTTCGCCCCAGAACTATCCAAATTTTGTGGAAAGGTGGTTTGATCACACTAGCTGTTCTTGTGCTAGCAGATTTATTGATCACACCGCACCCCTATTTCAGCATTGATGGTACTTTTGGGTTTTATGCGTGGTACGGTTTTTTCAGCTGCGCGTTGATGGTTATAGGAGCCAAGGCGTTCGGTCTACTTGTTAAACGCAAGGACACCTATTACGAAGACAAAAATGATTCTGGTGACAACAATGTTTAATACCTTTCTGCCACCATCTTTAATCCTGATAGTTGGTGCTCTTGCGCTGCCGGCTATTAGCATACGCCTGCGCCCGTTTTTACTCGTATTCATTCCACTACTAGCTCTAGCTCAGATATGGTCTTACGATTTGGGAAGTGCGTTCACTATTGACTTCCTTGATTATCAGTTAACCCCTTTGAAGGTAGATGCCCTGAGCAGATTATTTGCGACCATCTTCGCTATCATGGCAGCTATTGGTGGCCTTTATGCCATGAATCAAAAACGCATAATTGAGCTAGTTGCCGCTTTTATCTACGCAGGAAGCGCTATTGGCGTAACAATGGCAGGTGATCTAATTACAGTTTTTGTCTTTTGGGAAATCATGGCTATTTCCTCAACTCTTGTACTCTGGTCCGTTGACACAAACACAGCTTACAAAGCCTCAATGCGATATATACTGATACACTTATTTGGTGGTGTTGTACTTATGGCTGGGATTGTCTGCTTAGCTGCTAGCACTGGCTCTATTGAATTTACGGCTATGCAGGCTACCAGCCCAGCAACCTGGCTAATCCTGATTGGCTTTTTATTAAATGCAGGTGCACCACCTTTGTCAGGGTGGCTTCCAGATGCCTACCCTGAGGCTTCTTACAGTGGCACCGTTTTTCTCTCTGCTTTCACAACAAAAACTGCCGTCTATGTTTTGATCAGAGGATTTCCTGGTGAGGAGGTGCTGATATTTATCGGTTTGTATATGATTTTCTACGGTATCATCTATGCTCTTCTAGAAAATGATATGCGAAGAATACTCGCATATTCAATTGTCAATCAGGTAGGCTTTATGATTACTGGCATCGGCATTGGTACGGATATGGCACTAAATGGTGCTGCTGCGCATGCTTTTACCCACATCATTTATAAGGCTCTATTGTTGATGAGTGCTGGATCCGTCTTATATGCCACGGGCAAACGCAAGTGTACTGACCTAGGTGGCCTTTTTAGAACCATGCCATTGACTATGGTGTGTGGTGTTATAGGTGCACTTTCTATTTCATCGTTTCCATTAACTTCAGGATTTATTTCCAAATCTATGATCTCACAAGCAGCCGCAGATGGACATATGTTGATTGTCTGGATGTTTCTAAGTGCTGCATCAGCAGGGGTATTCCTGCACGCTGGTATCAAATTCCCTTGGTTTGTATTCTTTCAAAAGGACTCAGGCCTTCGACCACCAGAGCCACCAAAAAACATGCGTGCAGCTATGGTCATCATGGCCACTCTCTGTATTGCACTTGGTATACTGCCTGAGTATCTGTATGCGATACTGCCCTATCCAGTAAATTATGTACCCTACACAGCTGATCATGTTTTAAAAATGCTGCAACTACTATTATTCTCTGGATTAGCATTCTTTATTTTATTGCCAATGATGAAACGAACTATGACCATCTCACTCGATTTTGACTGGTTCTACAGATATGCCGGAACTAAATTAAATGATTTTTTTGTAAAGATATTTAGTTATGCCACAATAAAAATGAACAATTTTATAGTCCTGCAGCTATCAGTCTTCAAGGACGTGATATTACGCCACTTCGGATCAGATGGAGCTGTAACACGAACAACATCTGTAGGTGACATGGTTCAGTGGGTAGCAATTTTGTTAAGTATCTATTTAGTAATTTACTTTTTGTAATTAAATATTATGAGAAAGCCCTTCTCCAAAGAAAATGGTGACGGACAATATTTTCCCGAGGCTCTTAATGCTCTGCCTGAAGGTGTAAAAAACTATATTACACCTGAGGGCATCAAACGTCTTCGTGATGAATTTACTTTTTTGAAACGAATTGAGCGCCCAAAAGTTGTTGAAACCGTCTCTTGGGCAGCTAGCAATGGCGACAGGTCTGAGAACGGTGATTATATTTATGGTAAAAAAAAGTTGCGGCAAATTGATAGCCGCTTGCATTTTTTGATCAAGCGCATGGAGATTGCCGAAGTAGTCAGCCCAAACCAACAGAACAATCGCACTCAGGTATTCTTTGGGGCTACGGTTACTTACGCAGACTCAAAAAATGTGAGACGTAAGGTAAGGATTGTTGGTGTTGACGAAGCTCGGCTTGAACTGAACGAAATAAGCTGGATATCACCTGTGGCTCAGGCCTTGATGAAAGCCCGGGATGGCGAGGTCGTAAAAATGAAAACTCCTTGTGGTGTGGACGAATTAGAAATCTTAAAGATCGAGTATTAGCCATTAACCAACACTTACAAAGCCGAGTGGAAAGCTTGAAATTGAGCTTTTGTTAAAGATCAGTGATAAAATACAGGGCAAAGCTCAACAACTTACTTGTGTGTTTATTGAGTTCAACCTCAAAAGCCACAGCACCAAGCAGAAAATATGTTTTGGGTTAGTGTAAATTATCATTATAGAAAGCAAAGAAAGCAGAAGTAATTTTAAGAACCAGGAACCCAACTCTTTACAGCAACAGATCGCCCTGTTTGTGAACGCATCATTTTAGGCTTCTTAATCCGAGCAGTAGCTGGTATGTCGTCTGCCCCTGCAAATGATAACAATATACTCTCAAGTGGGATTTCTGTGCGGGTCCCTTTTATAAGAGCTTGCCTAAAAGCAAGACTTTCTTGGCACAATTTTGATAAACTGTCTGTTGTATCGCGACCAAAGCGGTTCCAGATACCAGACAGAAAATCTTCAACTCCATCAGGCAGATTATTATTGGGTTCTATATTCGGCCGACCCTTTGCAAAGGCTTTGTATACATTAGGTTCCATCGGACCCATTTCCTCAGCGATAAACACTGCGGGCATTAGTTTGCTACCTTCGAAGGCAACTGCGTAGTACCCTTGTGCTAAATAAAGCAGTCGGTGCAGCTTTTGTGGCTGTAAATATTCATTTTGCTCTAGTGCTTTATCTGCAAACCAAAGCGCAACATCAAAAGTCGATTCAGCAACACATATTGTTCCTTTTTTAACATTCATTGACTTCACACAATAGTTATTTTCTCAAAAAACATACATATTATAACTCCAAAGCGCGAAGAAATAGTTAACACGGCACGAGTGATGAAACCTTATTAAAACTTATTCTTGGGAGAGGCCTTCAACAGCATACTAGACGTGTAAAACTTTGATGTTTTTCTCTTAAACTGCTTTAACAACGGACATATTCATTAATTCCTAAGCAAAATTAGCATTAACATTTCCATTGTAATAAACTTCAAATAACCTAAACCAAAGGCCAGTCCCACAGCAATTCAAAGAAAGAAATGCACTCAGACTGGTAACCATTTTCGTTGGGGTTTTCTATGTTTGGCTCTCTCGCTTTGTACTACGTAATGTTAGACGCCAAGGCAAAAGTTTTCAGAGAAAGGGAACATTAGAGCCTCAAGCTCAAATTAGTACCACGTGGGGTTACTGAACCGTGTATTAGCTGTATATTGGTCTCGTAGGTATTTATCGCACGAGCGACCAAATTGGCAAATCCTTTGGAACGAGCAGTTTGAACCTCACCACTTCTGGCATCCACATCCTCGAAGATAGTGGCGAAGGTTTTGGTTGAACCGGCATATTCAACAAATGCAGGTGCTTGTCTGCTTCCACCTCGACTCTGTCTTGTTTGATCTTCCTGCTGATATAAAAGCGCATCATTAAAAAGAACGCCTTCCTGACCAATGGAACCAGTTTCTTCGAGAGGCGAAGCATCTGAACTGGACACAGTATGCAGGCCTCCCTGCAAACGTCCCGATGAGACGGTTGTCGAGACCAAAGGCGGCAAATTTCTCAATATCTGAGCCATTCTTATAAATAGTGCCTAGCAAAACGTTTTCACAAAAACTTCCCAAGGCCACATATTAGAATCGTGGTTGGGCACCCAAGTAATTAAACTTAAATAATTACGCAATAGCCACAAAACACGACGTACCATGTCGTTGTCTTGTAAATCAAAAATATAATTATATTAGCTTAAGCCAAAAGAGCTAAAATTTCAATGTTTGTTAACCACTTCTTTACTTTACCTAAAGGGTTTGGGATTTTATTTGTTGAATAAATTTCACGCTTAGTTCACCCGCGCCAAAATCAAAAAGATTGTTATGTCCAGCACCCGTAAACCATTTGCTTTGTTTTGGGGTTAGAGCTTTGTCAAAAAGCGCCTTACCTAAATGAATAGGTATAGTTTTGTCTTGGTCCCCGTGAAATATAAGAACCGGAGCGAATATCCTAGATATACGCGACGCCTGATCAAAATGGTCTTTCAGCAACCACTTCACAGGAACAAATGGGTAATGATACTCTGCAACAGAAGTCACCGATGGAAACGGCGCTTCCAGAATTAAAGCTGCTGCAGGTGTGCCTGCCCTGGCAAGTTCTACTGCTAGGTTAGTCGCTACCGCTGTGCCCAGAGATTCACCATAAAGGATTATTAGGCGTTTCCGATCGCCATCTTTATTGAGTATGGACAGCGCAGCGCGGGCATCTGCGTACAGGCCTTCTTCGCTTGGCTTCCCCGGGTTGATGCCAAAGCCGCGGTATCCCACAAGCAAAACACCAAAGCCCACATCCAAAAAAGGTCTTACCTTATGTTCCCTAGAGCCAATGTTTCCAGCATTTCCATGTAGGTAGACAACAATTGGTTGCTGTGGCTGCCCTTTAGCGTACCACGATAGCAGTTCTAAACCATCCGCACTCTCAGCTTTTATAGGTTGCATCATGGCAAGACCACTTAGCACAGGGTCCTGGACTGTCCTGTCAGGGTGATAAAGCAAATTTGATTGAACGGCGAAAAGAACAACGAGAAAAAGAAAATATGCCCCTATCGCAATAGCAATCGCAAACACCTACCCCCCCGATCAGCTAAAATTTTTGCTTACCGAGCGCCACGAACCGTCTGCTTGTTGACAGGCAGTTCCCTTCTGATGGGTAATAACGCCTGTCAGCTTTCCTCGAGGTTTCAGTGCTAGGGTCGATCTGTAGCTTCGGCATTGGCGTCCATTACTTGCAATAAATGTTTTTGTCGGTATAAAAATTCCACTATTACCCGTTTCTGGATTAGCCCAGTCACTGACCTTACCATTTATTGAGGTATTTAATGCCCTGCGGGCATTATTTTCATAAACCGCTTGATCTGATTCATAGAGGGTTGTCCCAGCCTCGTAGCCAACACTGGCTCCAGTCATTGCACCAGCAGCAATAAATAGGGTCTGGCCCAAACCACTCCCAAATTCGGCTCCAGCAAATCCACCTGCAAGGGCACCTACAACTGCACCAGCAACTCCCCCTACATTGGTATTCTGCACATCCACATCCCATTTAGCGCAGGCCGTTAGTGCAAAAATACATGAAATAACTGCAATTTTTTTCATGAAGGCGGTACTCCTCATTCTCTGCTCAGGTCTTAATACCTAAACTTGATTCCATCGTAGTTCATTAATGTCCCCTTGGAAATCCCCTGAACATCGTAACTTTCACCACTAGCTTTTTCACCTACGCATGCATAATGGGCTGCTGTCGGAGTTATTATTGGACAAACGTTGTAATCTTGTTCAATAAAATTTACAGATTTTCCAAAGCGTCCGCACTCCTCAAGTGCTAATTTGCTAATCTCCCCGGGAGTTGCAGAATATTTACTGTAGCAAATTGTGACAAGGGAAATATCAGTGACCGTCTGACCAAAACCGTCAGATAGCCTATTAAACTGATTAACTTTGTGCACGTATGGAGGTGTCGAACAGGCTGAAGAAACAATAAATACAAACAATAAGATAAACAGTCTCATGACACTTATAAGCCTCTTTTTATTTAGTTCGATCTTTATCAACCTAGTCTTCTTCATTTATGAACATCAAGGTCGTATTACCAAAAGTATAGTTCTAATGGAAAACCAGCCTGTACGTTATAAAACATTATAAATAATGAGGACCCCGTCCTTGAGGATCTTTTTCGGATAGTCCTTCCCTGCCAGAAGCCTCTAGAACACAATCGTGAAAACCGCACCCTGTTTAATACAAGTATTGGTCACGTCATGAAAGAAAACATAAGTTGAGTTGGCAGCGAGTTTGTCCTTAAAGATAATATTTAATGTACTCTCACATTGGAAAATATACGTTCATGCATATTGAGCTGTGTGGTCAGAAAAAGCACTTGTATAATAGATTAGCTATTTAAGCAGAAGGAACCTGCCAACGGCGTATATTCGTCCAAATGTCAGGAAATGGTACTTGATAACAAAAAACATTATAAACGTATAACCCGCAGATGGGCAAAAAACACTAGAAAAATGCCGTGTTGACTATTTCGATATATATATGCTCAATATTGAATAGGTTCAGATTTTTCCATGTCCACAAAGCCCTTATATTCCGTTGGGGTAACCCTTTCTGGTTTGAAGATCAATCAAGTGACGAGGAGAGCATGGTGCGGGACACAGCACTTGGTGTACTAACAAGACAAATTGATGCTTCGGGTACTCATAGAAAACCGGGAGAACCTAAAAACACACTATATTGTGGGCAATATTCACTTTCAAATAATGGGCCATGCGTTTTCGGGCCCAGAGGTATTTTCAGAGGAATAGTGATAATGTTGCAATTTATTATTATTTTTGGGGTAGCCGCATTTGCAAGCGAAACCGTACATGCTAAAGAGCCTTTTAATATTAAGGGGATCCAAATTGGCGACACGATGGAATCTCTAAAAAAAGTATTTCCAGATATAAGTGTTAAACCTTTTGAAAATATAGCCCGATGTATAGGTGGGCATACTGTCATCCGAAACGGCTCAGCTTTCAATGCCTTCAAGGAAACAGAAAACCAGAAATATTCCTATAAATTGATTTTTGTTGATGGAGTTCAGGTCGTAATAAAAGCTGAGTTCTCTTTTGCCTCCACCTCAGTCAGCCAAGAGCTCTTCTTGGCAAGAATAAATGAAAAGTTTGACATCACAATTATCAACAATGGTAATATTCTCAAAGCTAGACATGCCATGGCTGATTATGGTGGCATTAGTCACTTTGTAATCCCGGAAGGGCATTTTTTTAAAATCAGCGAAAAAGATATTCTTAGGCTAAAATACATATCAACTATCCCCAATTATGTTGAAACAAGGAATCAAACTCACACGATCATTATAGAGAGTAAAAAGTATAACGCCTTGGAGGAGACACAAGGTGCATTGGGTAAGGAAGAGAAAATTCAGAAAGAAAAAGAATGCGGTCAGAAAGAACTAAAAAAACTGGGTTTTTAGGAACCTAATCCATTCCCCGATGAAACATCATACTTCACATGGTTTTTGTTCTTTCCATTTTATTCCTAACCTTTGTAGACCTGTTGCATCAATGATAAAAATAACAACTTAATCGAAGGCTAATTCAGTTTCCACCAACCTGGCCCAATAGCTAGCCCCGATAGTTAAAATGTCATCGTTAAAATCGTAGTTTGGGTTGTGAAGCATGCAGCCACCTTCAACGGAGCCATTGCCTATCCACACGTAACAGCCAGGTTTTTCATTAAGCATAAAAGAAAAGTCTTCAGACCCCATCGATGGTGTCGGGTTTGTTATTATTTTTTCTGGACCGGACACGTCTGCAGCAGCACGTGCAGCCGCCTTAGTTGCTTGAGTTTCATTAACAGTTGGGGGGTAGCGGCGCTGATACATTATTTCAAGCTTACAGTCATGGGCCTGACAAATGCCTTTGGCAATACGTCGGATTGCAAGTTCCTGCACATTCTGAACTTCTGGCTTGAAAGAACGAGCAGTGCCACACAATAGCACACTGTCAGGGATGATGTTCCAAGCGTTTCCAGCATGAACTTGGGTAACTGTGACCACCGCAGAATCAACTGGATCAATTGCCCGACTTACAATTGTTTGCAGGGCGCTTATAATTTCAGCTGCAACAGGTATAGGATCAATCCCCCTGTGCGGCATTCCGCCATGAGCACCATGTCCAGTAATTGTCAGCTTAAAAATATCAAAGGACGCCATCAGTGGGCCGTCAGTAACGGCGAATAGGCCAGCTTCCTGCCCCGGCCAGTTATGCATACCGTAAACTGCGTCGACTGGAAACTTCTCGAACAGGCCCTCCTCAATCATAACTCTCCCACCACCCTCGTTTTCCTCGGCAGGTTGAAAAATAAACTGAACCGTACCCTTAAATTTTCGAGTTTCAGCAAGATAACGCGCAGCTCCCAATAACATAGCAGTATGACCGTCATGACCACATGCATGCATTTTTCCATAATGTGTGGATTTGTAATCAAAGTTATTCAATTCTTCCACGTCAAGGGCGTCTAGGTCCGCACGCAGACCTATTGAGGGTCCAGGGCCCGTACTAAGAGTGCCGACGACACCAGTCGTAGCGAGCCCCCGGTGGACTTCAATACCAAATTCTCCCAACTTGGTAGCAACGATGTCTGATGTGCGCTTCTCTTCAAAAGCAGTCTCAGGATGCGCGTGAAGATCACGCCGCCAAACAGTCATGTCCTCACTGAACTCTGCAATACGGTTGATCACCGGCATTATATTATCCTTATTGTGACTTTTATCGTAACCATGAACATTATCTTATGGCCCCTGTGGGTTACATCACAAAGACAATAAGTTTATAAACATGTTATGAACAATGAAATTATTTTTGATGTACTGATAATTGGAAGTGGAGCCGCAGGTCTAGGCCTAGCTCTAGACCTGCCGCCTGAAACCAAAGTCGCTATTGTGTCCAAAAGCCAACTTGAGGAAAGTTCCACCTACTACGCTCAAGGGGGTATTGCCGCGGTACTGGACGAAACAGATTCCATTAGCTCCCACATTGAAGACACGGTCAATTCTGGTGCTGGATTATGTGATGTAGATGCAGTCCGCTACATTGTTGCAAGCGGGCGCCAATCCATTGAGAAACTAATTGGTTATGGAGTAGAATTCAGTCGCGAAAAAAGCTCTGAAACAGGAAAAACAACATACCACCTTACCCGAGAAGGCGGTCACACCCATCGCCGCGTCATCCACGTTGCTGATGCCACTGGGCGTGAAGTCGAGTCGACATTCGTTCAACGTGTTAAAAAAAGACAAAACACAATACTTCTTGAACATCACAACGCTGTCGACTTGATATGTACCACCAATATAGATGGCACAAATGGCCGTTGCGTTGGCGCCTATGTTTTAGACATCAAGGACAAAACCGTGAGAGCGTTCCGGGCGCGATCTGTTGCCCTTGCAACAGGGGGAGCATCCAAAGTCTATCTATATACATCAAATCCTGATAGCTCAACAGGTGACGGCATTGCAATGGCACGCCGCTCTGGTTGTCGTGTCGCAAATATGGAATTTACCCAGTTTCACCCCACATGCCTTTACCACCCAGAAGCAAAATCCTTTTTAATAACCGAAGCTATTCGTGGCGAAGGAGGCCACTTGCTCTTAGCCGACGGCACCCGCTTTATGAAAAAATTTGATGAACGTGGTGAATTGGCACCCCGTGATATAGTCGCACGTGCCATTGATCATGAAATGAAACGAACTGGAAATGAATGTGTTTATCTGGACATTAGTCATAAACCAATTGATTTCATAATGGAGCACTTCCCCAACGTCTACAAACAATGTCTCAAGTTTGGATTTGATATTTCGGAGCGGCCAATCCCTGTCGTCCCAGCGGCCCATTACACCTGTGGAGGTGTGATCACAGATTTAAATGGACGCACTGATCTTGATGGGCTGTATGCCATTGGTGAAGTTGCCTATACGGGCCTGCACGGCGCCAACCGTATTGCCAGCAATTCATTACTGGAATGCCTTGTCCTTTCCGCCGCCGCAGCTAAAGATATTGTTATGCACCTAAATGAATTTCCAGACCCACCTCAACTTCCCTTGTGGGATAAAAGCCTCGTTCGCGATTCTGATGAAGAAGTAGTAATTTCTCATAATTGGGAAGAATTACGCCGCTTTATGTGGGATTTTGTCGGTATCGTTAGGACCGATAAACGCCTTGAGCGAGCCCAGCATCGTATAGATTTACTACTCAGAGAAATTGAGGATTATTATGGCAACTTCAACATCACCAGCGACCTTTTAGAGTTACGAAATCTAGCTCTGGTCGCCGACTTGATCATTCGCTCTGCCCGCTTACGCAAAGAAAGTCGGGGTTTACATTTTACTCTGGACTATCCTGAAACAGTAGATACATCGAGTGGCCCAACCATTCTTGAAGCGAAATAAATAACCTTGGCAAACAATGGAAAACTTATCGGGAATAATGCCCTTATTGCAGGACCTTCCAACCCTGTAGGGCTAGCAACAGCAAAATTACTTGCAGCTGAAGGTTGTCATCTGCACTTGGCTGATTTAGATAATCATGTTCTAGAAACTTGCATTGCTGAAATCAGTGAACTCTATAGGATTGACGTAGAGGCTCACCTAACTGATTTGTCTGAACCGGTGAATGCTGCGGTCCTCGCCCTCGAGTGCCAACACATCAATATTTTAATTAATACTTTGGGTGCTCCAACTAAGGGTGGCATCAACAAACTTGAACACGAAGACTGGAAGACAAGCTTCGAACTTACACTATTCGCAGCAATCAACTTGACCAGAGAAATACTTGAAAGTTTTTATGAACAGGGCGGCGGTATTGTCATTAATGCGGGAGGTGTAATGAATGAGGATGATGATGAAAACCTGTGCATAGTTAGCGTCAATGCAGCCCTACAAGCTTTTTCAGAGAGCCTTGATAAAAAAACGAAACTAGATGGCATTCGCGTCTTGAGTTTCTTACCCCAAGCAAACATCAGCGCAGAAGGGAATGCTGCCAGCCTAAATTTTTTAATTTTAGAAAAATTATTGTCCTAAGCTGTCAGCAAGTTCATGTATTTATTATGATAGGAACTTCACTTTTGGTTTGAAACCTTAAAGTGTCATTAGGTCATCCTTTAAATAACATTTCCTTGAGTTTCTTATTGGTTAAACAGCTGGAAGTGATCATAATGTTTTGTAGATGACGTGTTCAATAATAATTACCTATCCGAATAAAGTTCTTAATGACGACAGAAACTCAAATTCCTGAAGGGGCTGAACTGGTTAATGGTGTGTTTCATCAAATCTGTAGGCCCATCAAATCTGAGTGCATTCCAGCACTGTTTCTAGACCGGGATGGCTGTGTTGTTATTGAAACTCATTACCTACATAAAGTTGAGGATGTTCAACTGATAGATGGTGCTGCCAGTGTTATTGCCCGCGCCAATAGCTTAAACATTGCCGTGGTCATCGTTACCAACCAGGCTGGTATTGGTTATGGATATTTCTCTTGGGATGATTTTTATCAAGTGCAGCAAGAAATCAATTCACAATTGGCAAATGCTGGTGCACATTTTGATGGTGTTTTTGCCTGTCCCTTCCACGTCAAAGGCAGGCCTCCTTATCAACATCCAAACCACCCTTCACGCAAACCAAATCCGGGAATGTTAAACGCAGCAGCCACATACTTAAATCTTGATTTAAGTCGTTCTTGGATTGTTGGAGACAGAACAAGCGATATTGGTGCTGGTTTAAACGCGAACCTAGCTGGCGGCATTCATGTAGCTAGTGGCCATGGATCATATGAGGGTGAACGAGAAGCTTCACTTGCCATGACGACAAATAGATTTCAAACCATAGCAACAGATTCTATCGCTGACATACCAGACTTAATTGATCTATTCACGTGAATATAGAAGAACTCAATCATGACTAGTTTTTTTGCTTAGAACTCAACTTTATTCTCCCATTTGAACAATGACGTGCAGAAAGACATTTTCTTTTTATCAACGTTAATGCTTAAGGAAAAAGGTTTTCTGTAGTCCACTTATCAAAAACGCGACGAAAAACTAGTCTTTCATGCAGTCGTGACGGCTTGTCTGTCCAAAACTCAAGAAGCACGGGAAAAACTCGATAACCAGACCAAAACTTAGGCCGAGGCACCTCACTAATATGGAACTTTGCAGTAAATTCAGCGACTATTTCCTCCAGATTAACCCCTCCGGAAATAATCTGTGACTGCTTTGAAGCCCATGCCCCAATGCGGCTAGTTCGGTCTCGTGATGCAAAATATGTGTCAGCCTCTGTTGCATCGACAAATTCAATATTGCCTTCTATACGTATCTGACGTTTCAGGGATTTCCAATGGAAACAAAGAGCCACTTTGGGATTAGCCGCCATATCCTTAGCCTTGCGACTACCAAGATTAGTGTAAAAAACAAAGCCCTGCTGATCAACGTCTTTCAACAGAACCATGCGGGACGATGGCTTACCAGCCGCGTTCACAGTGGCTAGATTCATTGCGTTAGCATCGCTAGATTCTGTGCGATTGGCTTCGTCCATCCATTTCTTGAATAATTCAATTGGGTCGTGCTGCGGGATGACAGTCATAGCTTCCTTGCTGTATTATGTGTTTCTGGTTATTAAACCTCATGCTAATTAACCTGAGCGTTAAGGTTCCATGTGATGATCATACAAAAAGATACAGTATTAATGTTAACCCTATTCTTTATTTCTGCCAATGCTGAGGAAAGATCAAAACAAGATGGACAACTTAGAACAACCTATGGGGTGGTGATCGTTGGGTTTACTAAAACAAAAGTGGTTTCAAGTGATGACAAAACACAAGGAGCAGGGCTAAACGTTATTAGACTCTCCCGGAAGACTCTCAAATGAAAGATCCATATGAAACTCTTGGCGTTGCACGCAATGCAAGTGCTACGGACATAAAAAAGGCATACCGTAAACTTGCGCGTGAGCTTCATCCCGATAGTTCGCCTAACAATCCCAAAGCGGAAGACCGATTTAAAGATTTATCAACCGCTTACGGCATCATTTCCGATGAGGTCACACGCGGTCGTTATGATAGAGGTGAAATTGATGCCATGGGCAACGAAACCAACCAAAGACGTGGGCAACGCCCAAGTGGTTTCAACCAGCGGCAACGCGGATACAGCCCTTTTGAAGACTTTTTCAAACGTCAAGGCCCTCGCAGCTTGAAAATTGACGGTTCTGACGTCTCTTATTCGTTAAAGGTAGATTTTATTGATGTAGCACTTGGTGCGAACAAAAAAGTTAGCATGACCAATGGCAAGCGCCTGGCTGTATCTATCCCAGCCGGCACCAAAAACGCTCAAATTCTGCGCTTAAAAGGCCAGGGTATGGATGGCATCGGTGGTGGTAAAAACGGTGATGCCCATGTAGAAATTCTTTATCAAACCGATAAGTTATACCGCAGGAACGGTGACGATCTTCACGTGGAACTTCCTGTTTCTCTCCCCGAAGCAGTCCTTGGCACAAATATAGAAGTGCCAACAATTCATGGGCCTGTCAAATTAAACGTAAAGGCAGGTTCAAATACTGGAAATATACTGCGTCTTAAAGGCAAGGGCATCCAAAACAAGAGCAAAAAAATAAATGGCAATCAGTTTGTTACTTTGAAAGTAGTTTTACCCAAGACCCACGATAAACAACTGATCGACTTCGTTACAAAATGGGTTGATGAAAATGACTATGATGTCAGGGAAGTTGGCCTAAAAACAAAATCTAATGGTGGTTCTAAAAAGGAAAATGCCGGCTAGTTTTTCGTATAGTAAGCTGAGGGAAATGGGTCACTGATAGATAATATTGGGGCAAAGAGCTTCTCAATAGCGCTTCAAAAAATTGGCAATGCAAGCACCTTATAATCAGGGGTTTCAACAATCATAGTTCTTTTTTACCTAGCTCTTTTATTCAAATGAAAATTAAAGGCTTTAAACACCTCTCGTCTCGCTTTATTAGGAACTAGTTTCGTGTAAAATGTGATTCGTTTGTAATATAAAAAATTAGGGGCTGTAAATGTCGTCTCCAAAACCACTAATGCAGGGCAAAAAAGGTCTGATTATGGGCGTTGCTAATGAACGTTCCATTGCTTGGGGTATTGCCAACTCAGCGAGTGCACAAGGGGCCGAGCTTGCTTTTACCTATCAGGGTGAAGCCTTGTTAAAACGAATCACACCTTTAGCCAAGAAGGTTGGATCGGACATCATCCTTGAATGTGATGTTACGGATATGGCTAGCCTAGACAAAACCTTTGAAACCTTGGAGGAAAAGTGGGGAAAAATTGATTTTGTGGTTCATGCCATTGCCTATTCAGACAAAGAAGAACTAAAAGGCAAGTACTTTGAAACCAGCAGAGAGAACTTTGCAAAAACATTGGATATTTCGTGCTATTCCTTTACCGCTGTTTGTCAGCGCGCTGTTCCGCTCATGAAGGCAGGAGGTTCGCTGATCACCTTGACCTATTATGGAGCAGAGAAAGTCATACCTCATTACAACGTAATGGGTGTAGCAAAAGCAGCACTGGAAGCCAGCGTACGCTACTTGGCTGAAGATTTTGGTATACAAGGTATTCGAGTAAATGCACTTTCTGCCGGCCCGATGAAAACTCTTGCCGCATCAGGTATAGGCGACTTTCGATATATCCTTAAATGGAATGAATATAATACCCCATTGAGGCGCAATGTAACGCTTAATGACGTTGGTGGTGCAGGTGTCTATTTGTTAAGCGATCTTTCCAGCGGTGTTACCGGAGAGATCCATCATGTTGACTGTGGTTATAGTACGGTTGGCATGAAGGCAGTGGATGCACCAGACATTTCAACAGTGTAAGGAATATCCATGTCAGGAAACACCTTCGGCCAACTTTTCACAGTTACCAGCTTTGGCGAAAGTCATGGGGTAGCTATCGGCTGCATTATTGACGGTGTCCCTCCGTGCATCCCTCTCAGCGAAATTGATATACAACCCTATGTGGACAAACGCCGCCCTGGACAGTCCAAATACACCACACAACGACAAGAGTCAGATACAGTCCAGATCTTATCCGGCGTATTCGACGGACGGACAACTGGCGCGCCAATAGCCTTAATGATTACTAATGAGGACCAGCGTTCCAAGGATTATGGGGACATAAAGGATAAATTCCGACCTGGGCATGCGGACTTCACATATTTTCAGAAATACGGCATTCGCGATTTTCGTGGTGGTGGACGTTCAAGTGCACGCGAAACGTCAATGCGAGTAGCCGCAGGAGCTGTCGCCCGGAGGGTATTAAGTGAAATTCTTGGAAATCATGTCGTTATTCGCGGGGCTATGGTGCAAATGGGGCCGAACCTAATTGATGGCGATCGCTGGGACTGGGACGAAATCAGTAACAACCACTTCTTTTGTCCTGACCCTAAGGCAGCCATAGAGTGGGAAACCTATCTAGACAATATTCGAAAACAAGGATCATCCATCGGTGGAGTCATCGAAGTGACAGCCAATGGAATACCCGCTGGACTCGGAGAACCCGTGTTTGATCGCCTAGATGCGGATATTGCAAAGGCTATGATGTGCATACCAGCTGTCAAGGGTGTCGAGGTTGGTGCTGGGTTTGCTACAGCTTCCTACAGTGGTCCTGATAATGCTGACGAAATGCGTGTCGACGAAAATGGCCAAATAGTATTTCTGTCCAATAATGCTGGTGGTGTTTTGGGTGGCATTTCGTCAGGTCAGGAAATCATTGTACGCTTTGCTGTAAAACCAACAAGCAGCATAATCATCCCTCGCATGACCGTGAATGAAAAGGGTGAAAATGTTGAAATAGTCACCAAGGGTCGTCACGACCCCTGTGTAGGAATTCGAGCTGTACCTATTGGTGAGGCAATGCTTGCATTAGTTCTGGTAGATCACCTTTTACGTTTTCGCGCTCAGTGTGGCCTCTAACTAATTATTTAGCTAACCAGAGACTTTACCCTTTAAAAACTGTTTCATACATAAAACCCCCTTGCTACTGAGCCAAAACATTTATTTTTAACACTTGCTAATAACTATTTACTCCAAATTTTTGACATTTGGGTTAAGAAAATTAACAAATAAATTGTGTGTTTTAATTTTAATTACCATTTTTTCTTGTATATTTTAATTTATTATGCAATTAAGTTGCAGTATTAACACTTTTTGGACATAACTCTAATGAATGTAGAACTACGAAATATACAGCTGAAGGAAGTCAAAGTTGAAACCGTCGCCAAGTGGTTAAGTTCGGGACAAGCGCTTCTTGTCGATGTTCGCGAAACTTCAGAGTTTGAACAGGAACATATACCAGGGGCTATGCTGGTACCTCTATCCATGCTCGACCCAGAAACCTTCCCACGTATCAATATTAAAAAACTAGTTCTGCACTGTGCCGTTGGCACCCGTTCTGCCGCTGCAGCTAAGATGCTCGTCAAAGCTGGTCACACCCCACCCATCAACATGGTTGGTGGGATTAAAGCCTGGCGCGAGGCAGGGCTTGGTACAGAAATATTTGATGGACTGCCAACAATGCCAAAACAAAAGCCCGTTCTACTCGCAGACAGAACCAAGGTCACCAATGTTTCGCCTGGCCGTGTCCTTTTCAGCGAGTTCATCAAACCCCTGGGTCTAAGCCAACAAGAACTGGCAAGCAATATAGGGCTTTCAGCTAACCACATAGCAGAAATTATTTCAGCAGGAAGGGAAATCGACGCTGATACAGCATTCAGATTGGCTCGCTATTTTTCAACTGATGAGGATTTCTGGATGAATTTGCAAATGGCTTATAATCTTAACAAGGTGAAAATCCATCATGGGGATGAAATTGTCAGCACCATTACGCCTCAAATGAACAAAAACTCTGCTTCCTGAGCTCTTAGAGACTTACATAGATAACAAACTATGGTTTTCCAATTCTATATCGAAACCTCGATTACGCTCTCGACTTACTCAAAAAGACTCAGGTATCCGCTCCTAAATTAAAACTCCCCTTGTTCTAACGCTCATGAAAACAGTGCATCCCAACGTTTTTGACCATGTCATTGCCAATATCAAATTGCGCTTGATCACGGAGAGTTCAACTTCACTGTTATACGCGAACCACTTTCTTTTCACTACCAAGCGCCATCAACGCTACTTCAACAATTGCTGGAGCATTCAGGCGTGCTTCTTCATATTGTTTATCCGGAGAACCATGGGGCATCAATTTATCTGGCAGCGTCATAACCCGCATTTTAAGATTACCATCGAGCAGACCTTCACCAGACATAAATGATACGACATGGGCTCCAAAACCACCCGGCGACCCTTCTTCAATGGTAATAAATACATCGTGAGAAGAAGCTAGTCTGCGAATCATACCTTGATCTAGCGGCTTGGCAAAACGAGCATCTGCAACAGTTGTGGAATAACCCATTACGGCCAGTTCGTCTGCCGCTTTCAGGGATTCTTGCATTCGTCCGCCTAAACTAAGGATAGCAATAGTGGAGCCTTTCCTGATAATGCGCCCTTTTCCAATTTGTAGGACTTCTCCTTTTTCAGGCATCTCAACTCCAGTGCCATTCCCACGCGGATACCGTACAGCAGAGGGCCCGTCATCGATCGCAGCAGCAGTTGCTGTCATGTGCATGAGCTCAGCCTCATCCGATGGTGCCATTACAACAATATTAGGAAGGCAGCACAGGTAAGCTAAATCGTAGGCTCCAGCGTGAGTTGCTCCATCGGCACCAACCAACCCGGCACGATCAATAGCAAAACGAACGGGTAAATTCTGCAAAACAACATCATGTACTAGTTGATCGTAACCCCGTTGCAGGAAAGTAGAATAAATAGCTACGAAAGGTTTGTAGCCTTCAGTAGCAATACCTGCAGCAAAAGTTACTGCGTGTTGCTCGGCTATCCCCACATCAAAGGTACGTTCTGGAAAGCTCCTACCAAAATCATCAAGCCCAGTTCCCGAGGGCATGGCAGCTGTGATAGCTGTGATTTTTTCATCTACTAAAGCCTCAGCAATCAAAGCTTTAGCAAAAACCTTGGTATAGGACGGCGTGTTTGATGTGTTTGTTTCCATTTCACCTGTAACCAGATCAAATTTGGAAACGCCATGATATTTATCAGGTGACAGTTCTGCCGGCCCATAGCCATGACCTTTTTGAGTGACCACATGTAACAATACTGGCCCAGTTCCTTTTTCTTCACGAAGGTTTTTAAGAACTGGAAGCAGATGATCAAGGTTATGCCCATCAATAGGACCTACATAAAAGAAGCCGAGTTCCTCAAACAAAGTACCACCTGTGACCATTCCGCGGGCATATTCTTCAGCTCTTCGCGCCGCCCTTCCAATGGGCCGTGGAAATTTTTTAGACATTTCTCTAGCGAAATGACGGATTGAACGGTAGGACCTTGAGGAAATTAGGCGAGATAAATAGGCGCTCATTGCTCCGACAGGTGGCGCTATGGACATATCATTATCGTTAAGAATGACAATCAATCGAGAGTCCATGGATCCCGAATTGTTCATGGCCTCGTATGCCATACCAGCACTCATGGAACCATCACCAATAACAGCAATAACATTATTGTCCTCGCCCTTTAGATCCCGGGCTACGGACATGCCTAACGCGGCAGATATCGAGGTAGAAGAATGTCCAGCGCCAAACGGGTCATATTCACTTTCACTACGCTTGGTAAAACCCGAAAGCCCGCCACCCTGCCTAAGAGACAGCATCTTTTCGCGGCGTCCCGTAAGAATTTTATGGGGATAGCACTGATGGCCAACATCCCAGATCAAACGATCAGTTGGGGTGTCGAAGACGTGATGCAGAGCCACAGCCAGCTCGATAACTCCCAGACTAGCTCCCAGATGCCCACCAGTAATGGAAACTATACGCACAGTTTCCTGGCGCAGTTCTTCTGCTAATTGGGCTAGCTGTTTTGCTGAAAAGTCTCTGATATCAGCGGGTTTTAAAACCGTATCCAGCAACGGGGTATTATGGCTATTACTCACATCATTTCCATCAGGCGCTACGTGTGATTACGAATTGCGCTATTCTTTTTAGAGGTTCTGCCTTTTCTCCAAAAAAATCAAGGCGCTCGCATGCCTGAGCAACCAATACTTGAGCCTGATCTCTGGCCCTGTCCACACCTAAAAGAGAGACAAAAGTCGCTTTGCCAGCCTCTTTATCCTTACCCGTCTTCTTGCCAACGGTATTCTCATTACCTTCAGCATCAAGTAAATCATCGATGATCTGGAATGCCAAGCCCAAGTCGTGTGCGTAGGCAATTAAGGCTTGTTTTGAACTGTCAGATGCCTCACCAAGAATCGCCCCAGTTTCACACGAGACAGCAATTAACATACCAGTCTTCATGCTTTGCAGACGTGTGATCTCGGGGGTGTTAAGGTTTTCACTTTCAGCAATCAAATCAAGCATCTGTCCACCTACCATACCTTCAGGTCCAGCAGCCTTGGCCAAGGCCATTACAAGATCGGAACGAACCTGAGCATCCGGATGAGTGTCAGCACCAGCCAGCACCTCGAAGGCCTTGGTTAATAGAGCATCCCCTGCAAGGATTGCCGTCGCCTCACCAAATTTATTGTGGCAGGTTGGTTTACCCCTTCGCAGTTCATCATCATCCATGGACGGCAGGTCGTCATGCACTAACGAATAGCAATGCACCATCTCGATGGCAGCTGCCACCTTCAAGGCACGCTCTCGTCTAACATTAAATAAATCCGCTGTGGCCAGTGTCAAGAATGGACGAATCCGCTTCCCCCCGTCAAGCACGGCATAACGCATAGCCTTTATCAACTTAGCCTCAGGCTCGTCATGCATTTCCAAGATATGCTCAAGGGTAAGCGTGATTTCCTCTGCCGCACCGTCGAGGACTTTTTGGAAAATTGACACGTTAATCAATCCAAGTTTAAAGACTCAAGTCTGGCCTCACCATCGCCGCTAAGGACGACCTTTTCGACCCGGCTCTGCGCTTCCTTTAACTTACTTTCACAGTGATGTTTCAAATAAGCCCCACGTTCATAGGCCTTTATAGATTCATCCAGTTTACCAGAGCCTTCTTCTAGTTCACGTACTATTTCTTCAAGCTGCTCAAGTGCATCCTCAAAGCTTAACTTTGCAATATCTGATGGTATACTATTTTTTGTCATGTCGATTTTTTTAACTTTTTCAAAGCTAGTGGTAAACAATTTACGCATAGGCAGCTTAATTGGCAACCGTCAATAATCCATTGTCCAATATGCCAATAAGACTATTTAATTTTTAAGATCACGTTTTTTTAAAAAAAACGCAAAAAAGTTATTCATCTTGTTGGTCTAATTCATCAGCACCAATTTTTTATCCCCGAGCTTAAAAACTCCTAGAGTATGTTTTGCCCAAAAAAAACGTACCTTTATAGCCTGCATTTTAAGCAAGCGTATAAGTGGCGTTATTTAATGGATAGAGACTTGCATAAGGCTCGCATCAAGTTCTGCTGGTTTGGTGAAGGTTTTGTTGCGAAGGGCTTATAAAAACTTAATGCGGAAAAGGTTGTATCAAACTAAAATTAAGATACAACCTGTTAAACATACATAGCATCCTTTTATGTTATTGCAGGAAGGTTCAATTCGTGGCTGACTTAAAAAACACACATTTTTTTTCTGTCTTTCTTCTAAGCTTTTTTTTTATAACGTCTGCTGCTCCAGCACAGCAGGAAATTAAAGTTGGCGTTGATCAGGTAAAAAATGAAGTCTTAAAGCAGACGTTACCTGTAATCGGTCGGTTGATTGCTACGAGGGCGGGTGTCATTGCAGCACGTATCTCTGGTCCAATCGAGGAAATGAAGGTTAGAGTTGGTGACCGTGTTGAACAGGGAGATGTCATTGCCCTTTTAGTTAATAACAGCTTGGACTGGCGTTATCAACTAACCCAGGCGGAAGCTAGCGAAGCAAAGGCTGCTATGGGCAAGGCAAAATCGATATTTGATCTCAGGTCCCAAGAACTGAGACGACTGAAAAGACTGAAAAAATCTGCTGCTTTCTCGCAAGCTCGACTTGAAGATAAAAATCTAGAAGTTGCAAGCGCCAGAAGTGCCCTAGCAGAAACCAAAGCCTCCTTAATCCGTAGCCGAGCCAATCAAAAATTAGCCGAAATAAATCTTTACAATGCCAAAATTAGAGCTCCCTTTCCTGGAGTTGTTTCCAAGCGCTACATTGATGTTGGTGCCTACGTTAACGTAGGAAGTGCCGTTGTGGACCTTATTGATGATGAAAACCTTGAGATTGAAGCGAGTGTCCCAACCAAAAGAGTAAGCGGGCTTACACCTGGAACGAATATCTCATTCCAGTTGGGAACGACAAACGGCCAGAAACATTCCAGATTGCCTGCCAGCGTGCGGGCCGTAGTTCCTGACGAAAACCCACTTACGCGCACACGCACAGTACGTTTTACTATTAATTTGAGTGCCCAAGAACATAACCTTGCAGCCAATCAAAGTGTCGTGCTGGCAATTCCTGTAGGTAAAGAACAAGACGTAGTGTCCGTCCATAAAGATGCTGTTATCAATCGTAAGGGCAAGAACATAGTCTTTGTAGTAGAAAGCGGAGCAGCTAACATTCGCACAATTAAATTAGGAGAATCTATTGGCACACGCTTTGTAGTCATGGATGGCTTACAGGCTGGAGACGTAGTCGTTGTTAGAGGCAATGAGCGCCTGCGCCCCGGGCAAAGAATTAAGTACTGACATGAACTTTATTAAAATCGCCATTGAACGCCCCACCGCCATTATCTCTGCAGTGTTAATGATTATCGTGTTCGGGCTGGTAGCCTTGAACACTATCCCTATCCAGTTAACCCCGGATGTGAGAAAACCGGTGATTTCTGTGAGGACAAACTGGGTAGGTGCAGCCCCTGTTGAGATTGAACGTGAAATCATCAATCGTCAGGAAGAAGTCCTGCGTGGGCTGGAAGGCCTTGACAAAATTTCTAGCCGTTCACGCGATGGTCGTGGGTCTATTTCCCTAGAGTTCTCCATAGGCCAAGACATGGACAAAGCCCTGCTATTAGTCGCGAACAGACTAGATCGGGTCAGTGGCTATCCAGAAGAAGCGAGCCAGCCAACACTTGATACTGCCGGAAGCGAGGATAGTCCTATCGCTTGGTTTATTCTAACCCGCACAGATAACAATGACCGTCCCATTCACACCTATGGCGATTTTGTGGAAGACGTTATTCAAGACCGACTGGAGCGAGTTCCGGGGGTTGCGCTCATAAACGTATATGGTGAAACTAATCGCCAGATGGAAGTCATCGTCGACCCAGCCAAGATGGCCAACTACGGCTTAACAGTGCCTAATGTTGTCCGCGCTTTATCCTCTGCCAATTCGTCAGTTTCAGCAGGCGATATCGAGGAGGGGAAACGCCGCTACATAGTCCGAACAGAGGGAGACCTCACCACGGCAGACCAAGTTAGTGCTGTAGTCATCAGAAGCATTGTCAACACACAATCAGGTAGTGTTTCCCGTGTCACTATTGGCGATATAGCTACTGTAGGGATCGGCTATAAAAAAGCAACGGCTACTATCCGCCATTTGGGCAGATCCGCCATTGCCATGAACGCAATTCGTGAAGCCGGGGCCAACGTAATCGATACCATGGAAGGTGTTCGCACAGCTGTAGAAGAACTAAACACAAAATTTCTTCCCTCGAATCAGCTTTTCCTCGAACAGGTTTATGATGAGACAGTCTATATCAACTCAGCTATCGATCTTGTACAGCAGAATATATATGTCGGCGGCACTTTGGCTGCATTGGTATTGTTTCTCTTTCTTCGCTCCGGTTCAGCAACGCTAATAGTTTCGCTGGCTATTCCTGTTTCAGTAGTCGGCTCCTTTGTTGCCATGGCCGCCATGGGCCGCTCCATTAACGTTATATCATTGGCTGGTATTGCCTTTGCGGTTGGCATGGTTGTAGACGCTGCTATTGTCGTTTTGGAAAATATCTACAGACTTAGGCAAGAGGGGAAACCTGTTTCCATCGCAGCGTATATGGGTGCCCAGCAAGTCTGGGGCGCTGTTTTTGTGTCGGCCTTGACAACAGTTTTGGTGTTTATGCCTATCCTAATTATGGAACTCGAAATCGGTCAGCTTTTCCGGGACATAGCAGTTGCCATCTCAGTTGCCGTTACATTATCACTTATTGTTGCCATTACCCTTATTCCCGCCCTCGCAAACCGCTTTCTAAGAAAGGACCCATCAAAAAACTCCTCCAGAAAACTGCCCTTCGTTGATAATTTCTCTAAGAACTTCATTCACAAGGCTGAGTTATTTACTCATGCAGTCATTCACAATAAGAAATTAGCAATTTCTGTTGTACTTGGCTTATTTTTTTCCACCATCGCGTTCTCCGTCATTTTACTACCAAAGCTGGAATACCTGCCAGAAGGAAACCGTAACCTCATAATTGGTGTTTTGTTACCGCCACCAGGTTATAATCTCAGTACTGCGACCAATATAGCCAGGGAAGTTGAGGCCGCGGTGCGCCCTTTGTGGGCCAAAGAAACAGGGCCGTTATCCGAGCCTGGGAAAGCACCCAAAATCAAAAATTTCTTTTTCGTTGCTCGATCATCAACTACCTTTGTTGGAGCAAGCAGTGTAGACCCTACAAGGGTTGCCGAATTGATCCCAGTTATCAGGAAACCCGTATTTAAGGAACCTGGCACCTTTGGCTTTATTACACAACCATCCTTGTTTGGTCGAGCTATTGGCGGAGGCCGATCTATCAATGTGGATATTTCTGGACCTGACTTGGAAAAAGTTCTGGATATTGCCATAAAGGGGACAAGCATTATCTCACAGCAGCTTCCGCGCAAGGAGGGCAATCAATTACGTCCAAAACCGGGACTTGAACTAGGTGCGCCTGAAGTTCGTATTTACCCAGACCCTGTACGCCTTGCTGATAATGGTGTCACTGCCAGTGAGTTCAGCCAGACCGTTGATGCTTTTAATGATGATTACCGTGTCACCCAAATTACCATTGAGGGTAAGCGCATTGACTTGGCTCTGAAGGGCCCACAAAATCACATCACAGATACCCAAGGCATTGGCAACCTGCCAATTGTAACAAGCTCTGGCAATATTATTCCAGTCAGTTCGCTAGCTAAAGTGCGGGTGACTTCTGGCCCAACGGAAATATTGCACAAAGAGCGTGAGCGGACAGTTACCCTTCAAGTTCGTCCAGCTCCAAACATTCCTCTTGAAACGGCCATTGATATTCTGGAAGAAAAGGTTGTAGGCGCTCTTCTTAAAGACGGCTTGCCACCAGGAGTTAATATACGTCTTTCCGGAACGGCTGACAAACTAACCGAAGCATGGGACCATATGGTGATCAACCTGGTTATCGCCATATTAATTGTTTATCTAGTCATGGCGGTATTGTTTGAAAGCTTTGTATATCCATTAATCATTATTTTCTCCGTTCCATTAGCCACGGCTGGGGGCGTTGCCGGACTTGCAATTCTGAACATGTTTGCGCCGCATCCACTGGACATGCTGACCTTACTTGGATTTGTTATTCTCGTTGGCATTGTCGTCAACAACGCCATTCTGCTGGTTCACCAGACACTGTATCACCACCGTAAGGAAGGATTAATTTTTGAAGAAGCACTAATTGCTGCCACCCGAAACCGAATTAGACCAATCTTCATGTCGACACTCACTAGCGTCTTCGGGATGTTACCATTAGTGGTCTTTCCTGGAGCGGGGTCAGAGCTCTACAGTGGTTTAGGATCTGTGGTGGTCGGTGGACTCGCACTTTCAGCCCTGCTAACTCTTGCTATTATTCCACCACTGATGTCACTTGTTTCAACTTTTTCTGAAAAAAACTATAAACAAAAAGGTGAAGTGGCCAGCACAGATTAATTCAAACTAAGTAACTTCAAGCCGAACAACAAAACCTTTATTATCAGATTCACAGCTCAATAATTTATGGCCAGTGGTATTACAGAAAATTTTAAAGTCCTGTGGCACGTCGGGATCTGTTGCCAGCACTACTAGCACATCTCCAGGGATCATTTCTTTGACCGCACGATTAGCTCTAATAATAGGAACAGGGCAACCCAACCCCTTAACATCTAAAGTAATGCTATCTGTCATTATCTGCCCTTATTGCCAAACTCTTCATTATTATCAGTTTATAACTACAATATTTCTACGATAGAAACATTGGCCCTTTAACGATTTGTCCTGCATTCTTGCTAAAAGCTGCCTCGTGTGAATTTGTAATTAATTTATATCTAGGTGGATGAATGTATATTATGTAGGTTTAAATTAGTTAATTTTTTAGATTTAGTACAGCTACTGTATAAGTTTAAGATTGCCAACAATATATGGGTGGGTGGAGGACAGATATGGGTGAGACAATTGAGACGTTAATTGACCTAGAGCAAATTCAAGCCAATGCCAAACGTGCAAGTATATTACTGAAGGCCATGAGCAATCAACATCGCTTGCTAATTCTCTGTCAGTTAGTTCCCAGTGAAAAATGTGTTAGCGAACTTGAAGGAGTTGTTGGTCTAAGTCAGTCAGCTTTGTCTCAACATCTTGCACGTCTCCGTCGAGATCAACTTGTTTCAACCCGCCGCGAGGCACAGAATATTTATTATTCATTGGCTGGTGAAGAAGCAAGTGCCGTAATCGAAACCCTATACGAACTTTATTGTGGAACCGAGGCAATGCTGTCACTTGGTGATGATGAAGCAGCAGTTGTCGTATAGTACTTTTAATGCCAGAGAACTTCTGTTTTTATTGGAACAGCAGAACCTTCCCCAGGGACCCAAGGCCGATGCTTTCCTTTAACCTTTTGTTTTAAAACTGGCTGTGCCAAGTAGTCTTTCCCCTGTTGCGTATCTTTCAGCGCTAAAAATTTAGGAATTTCTACTGCTTTTGAAGTCATCCAGCGCAGTTCTTCTTTAAGTATTTCCATGTGATGGCTAGACTCTGCTCTCATGACTTCACATACAATAGCCCTTCTTACTGGACTGGGCAATTCATCAAAATTTTCGAGAAACAAAAACTTAATAGAAGGACGTATATTCTCTGATAACAAAAGGCTAAGCACTAACTTCTTCCGAATATCACTACGCATATTACCAGCTTCAGTTAACTCAAAAAACTCACAAACAAAAAGCCGAGGTGCGATTGAGCCGTCCAACAATGCCTGTAAGTTTTGTCGTAGTGCAAGTGTATATTCCCTGCGACTTTTGATAATATATTTTCTGGCGTGACCACGAACATTACTTATAGATTCTGGACTAAATGCACTATCAGTTATTAGTGAAATACACTTAGCAATCATAGGATGCTTCGTGGTTTCTTTAACTACTTGAAGCATGCCATTGATCAACGGTGATTTTTGGCCCAAAGGACTCAGACGGGTTGCTGCCGCAAGTGCCATAGGCGGTTCGGGATCGCGAGTTGCCATCATTGAAAGTGCAAGCGGATCTTCAATAGACTGCAAATCTACATCAATATTCATCAAGTTCTCAGGAAGCAGCATCCTAGCATCCTCACCGGGTAGGCAGATTGGCTCGTTGGCTCGATAGTTTGCCTTGATGCCAAGTGCAGTCTGAAGCCCGTCGTGGGTAATACCGTCAAGATGGCTCATTTTTATAGATCTCTCTTTTTTTAATCAAAACGTCATCCTGCGCATCATCAAGATACTTAATCTACTAGAAACCAACATCTACAGAGGCAGTCTAACCCAATGCATTCTCTGGGGAGAGACAACGTCGAATTATACCTTCCTATTGCAACAAACATTGCTAAAGATTTAGTACCTTAACCTGATGCTGTTTGCAGCACGCACCTGAGCAACTAATTTCCTCATTCATATGGGCTGTTAAAAACAGATACAAATTTATTTGAAAAACTATTTAAGTTTCTTATTAAATCTAACTTTTTTGTTTCCTCTAATGTGACAACTGACACAATCATCCCCCCTACTAGATCGTAAAAAAACTACTGACTAAATTAGGGGTTTCTTGTATCTAAATAGTTAACGTCAACAAGATATTTTTCACTTTTTTGGCTAATATATGGACAAACACGTTGCGAATCTGGGGAGAATCTGCCGAGAAAAAAACAATTTCACCACCATTTATTTAGCTCCAAATTACTAGTTGTTTAAAAAAAATATAAAAAAACTTCCTTAACCAGCACTATGAGCAATACCTCTAATTTTTTTAGAAAACTCAAAACCAAAATTTATTGAGTCAAAACGATATTGATTCAAACTATTGAAAAGAATCTATTTTTCCGCTTTTTTTTAATTTACTTTTGAGAGAGCAACCATCAAAAACGGTTTCTTTTACGGTAAATGCCTTCCATTTACACCCAACACTTAACAAATACATTACTAGATGATGTGTTATGGCTGTTGACACAACACAGTATATACAATATTCCGAAGTTGGATTGATATACGGAAAGAGTCTAGCGATTCCAACGAGTCGTATAACAATACAGACACATAATTGGTTTTAGAATTTATTTTTCAAAGAGATTAGTTGGGGGCGTTTTTTTGAAATCTGAGACTAAAAATTTACAAAAGCCCCGGCAGGCACGAGGATTTTCAAATTATGCCTTCCAAGGTTAAGATAAAAAAACTATGCGATCCGCAGGAAAATGAAACGCGGCCTTTTATTGTCTTCTACGTGAATGCAAAATCGCCAAAAGAAGTCCTTACAGATACAATCATGGCTCAAAATTGCAGGCACGCGCAGGACATGGCTGCTATAAAACTTATGACTAACTCTATCTTGTATGTGCGTGGCATCGGTGACAACGAACCAACCTATAGCAAAATAACTTCCAATTCTGCCAGACAACCAAGCCATATTCCATTTCCTTGTGCCCGTTTCATAAAAGGAAAGTTCCTTCAAGCAACTTTCACAGATGACACAATTTTGGAATCCCTGTCCGATCCAGCCTGAATCATAATGATATGGTAAAATTATGCGTATTGGAATTGACCTTGGCGGTACTAAGATAGAAGGAATACTACTTGATGATCAGGGCAGTGAGAAAGCTCGCCATAAGATCGCTACCCCGGCCGGTGACTACGCAGGCACTATTCAGGCCATAACTGATCTGGTTGCAATTTTGGAGCAACTGAGCAATCTCAAACATAATGAAACTCCAGTTGGCATAGGTATTCCCGGCACTGTATCGCCTGCGACTTCCTTAATCAAAAATGCTAATTCGACTTGCCTCATAGGTCAGGACATGAATCGGGACCTTGCTAAGGCGCTTAAGCGTCCGGTTCGCCTTGCTAATGACGCCAACTGCTTTACCGTATCAGAAGCAACCGATGGGGCGGGTGCAGGTGCAAACTTAGTTTTTGGAGTTATCCTTGGCACCGGAGTTGGCGGTTGCCTTGCCATCAAAGGTAAGGCTATAAAAGGTATAAATGGTATAACCGGCGAATGGGGGCATAACCCTCTGCCTTGGGCCACAGATGACGAACGGCCTGGTCCTCAATGCTACTGTGGTCTGAAGGGCTGCATAGAAACCTTTCTCTCCGGTCCTGGTCTGGCCGCAGATTATGAACGAGAAAGCAATCAGGTCTGCAAAGCCAGTGAACTTGTCAAACTTGGAAGTCATGCCTCTAAAGCAGCTCTAAACCGCTATGAGAATCGTTTAGCTCGGGCCCTAGCTAGTGTCATAAACATCCTAGACCCGGATATTATTGTACTTGGTGGTGGACTATCTAATATATCCCAACTTTATGAGAGCATACCCAGCCTTTGGGACCAGTGGGTGTTCTCAGACCATGTTGACACCCGCCTGTCAGAAAACATACATGGGGCTTCAAGTGGCGTCCGCGGTGCCGCATGGCTTAATTAACATTTGGGCCATTTGCAGTAATTAATACGTTAGACTATCTAACTCTCAGCGTCGTTAAAACCTCAATAATATTTTTAACCCTATTACCCTATTAATATAACCAATCAAAAAAGTGACCAGCCAAACATACCGGCACACTACTTCGCTTTGAGGATTCTAATTGAGAAACTGACGACTTCCTCAAAAAGATATTGAAGGCAGATTCTCCATATTAAGGCTTTCACCTAAACAAATAATGTTGATGTAATCCTTGTTGAGGTTAAGGAGCACATTTCTTCTCTATACTTGAAGCAACTAAATCTGCGAAGGCCTGAAAGACTTAGCTCCCGCGAAGGGCCGAAAAATTATTTTGTGGTGCTAATTATCTAAAAGCTTTGAACTACAAAAAATGAAAAAACAAGCAACTTCCAACTCGGGCAAAAAAACCATAATCAAGTTTTGGAAAATTGCCTGCTAGAAGAACCCCACCTATTCATGCTGAACTTATTTTTAGGCATGGGTATTTTAGCAACTTCACCAACAAAAGCCTGTTTTTGCGAGGGTGTAGTTTTTGTTGTTGGCTTTATACTCTCTGGAGCCAATGCAAAAGGCTTGCCAGTGTTAGAAAAATCTTGTTGAGAGGAAAGCCTCCATTTTTGATGGTCAATATGCATCGCCCAAGCATTACTAATACCAGAGTTCCTTATGCTTATTTTAACGTCTTTTCTCTGATAATTTTTAAACGGTCCCACTGCAACACGGTAAACTTTTTTGCCATTAAGATACGATACCAATATAGCGGGCCCAAGATCACTGTGCTTGCTGATCAAACTCTGGGCATTGTCACGGTTAGAAAAGCTACCAACAACATAATACATATCAGCGTCCAAGTGGTCACTCCAAACGCGTGCACCTAAAATTAAAAGCCGGGGGTTTTGTGCTGATTCAGGCTGTACATTCACGTGATTAAAAGTGGAGGACTCAGGCAATTGGGGATTTGTTTTAGTTGGAGCAAAAGCTGCAATGTTGGCTGTTTCTCCTCCCACACCCTTTAACTTTATTTCATCAGCACTATCAGCATCACCAATTTTGGCAATAGCAATTTTTCCACTATCATCATAGGTACTGCAGATATCATCGCCTTGAACAACTCGTAACAAGGCACAGTCTTTTTGAGCAACAATTGAAATGCCGTGATCAGTCACTGATTTCTCAGTCACAATATACGAAATTCCGTCAAGTGCCCAAGAAGCTATTTGAAAAGGCATAGGCATTGCACAGCCCGAGAGTAGCATCGCACAGGAAATAATGGAAATTCTGCGCACTATTACGTTAATACTGAAAATCATTTTTGTAACTTTTTTGCCGGTTATTAAAATTTATTCATCACTAACCAATTATGATGCTGTTGAACGGTTTTGGCCAGCAATATTAGCTTTTAAGCCCCATACTCTGAGTTTCAATGATAACGGGGTTTTCCTTCCCTCACTTTAACTGTATATGTCGAAGTATGGATTTGATTACCAACAATGTAACTCTTGATGCTTTCTGCAAAAGCCTCTCCGGAACACCATTTATCACGGTCGACACCGAATTTATGCGTGAAACCACATATTGGCCGGTACTTTGCCTGATCCAGGTAGCTGGCCCTGACGATGCTAAGGCCATTGACCCACTTGCCCAGGGCATTGACTTAACTCCGTTAATTGCTCTTCTTGACGATCCTTCCATACTTAAGGTTTTTCATGCAGCAAGACAGGACCTTGAAATCTTCTATCAACTAATGGGACATGTTCCGGCACCATTGTTCGACACACAAGTTGCAGCCATGGTTTGCGGTTTTGGAGATTCAGTTGGTTACCAAACTTTGATCGCCAAACTAACTAAAGTTGAGATTGATAAGTCTTCGCGCTTTACGGACTGGTCTTTACGCCCCCTAAGCGACCGCCAAATCACCTATGCATTATCTGACGTCACCTACTTGCGCGACGCATATATTAAATTGAGCGAAAAGCTAAAAGCCAATGGCCGTGAAGATTGGCTGGATGAAGAAATGGCAATTTTAAACTCACCAAAAACCTATGATCCCGATCCCTACAAATCTTACCTGCGCATTAAATCGCGAGGCACCAAACCGCGTTATCTGGCAGTTTTGAGGGAAATTTCTGCTTGGCGTGAACTTGAGGCTAGAAAGCGCAACCAACCACGCAACCGTATACTGCGAGATGAGACCTTGCAGGAAATTGCTCATCACGCACCAAAAACTGTGAATGATCTTGAGCGCACTCGCGGGCTGGGGCGTAAAATGGCGGAAGGACCTTCTGGGCTAAAACTACTTGAAGCCATTAAAAAAGGCGTTGCAGTCCCAGATGCAGATTGCCCCAAGCCAAAACACAAGGTTGAAATACCCCGAGGTCTTGGGCCGGTCATTGACCTGCTCAGAGTTCTTTTAAAAATGAAGTGCGATGATGGTGACGTAGCTCAAAAATTACTTGCCTCAGCCAATGACATCGAGTTGATTGCTGCTTTTGGTGGAAATGCAGATGTGCGCACAATGCATGGCTGGCGGCGTGAGTTGTTTGGAAATGATGCCCTCAAGCTCTGCAAGGGCGAGTTGGGTTTTGTCATCAAAAATAAACGTCTGTGTCTGATGAAACCATCTGACTAAAATCACTGCTTTTCAGAACTATACACCTTTACTGGGATCTTTAAAGCAATGCCATGATCTTGCTGCAATAAAAACATAGCAGTTATTGAATGCTTAAAGCGTCAAATTTCAATCACAGATATTTGATCCCAGTTAAACGCTTTAAGTAGAACTTATCCAAGCTTCAAAGAAATATAATGTATTATAATATATTATTAATTCCCCCTACAATTTTAAAACTGTTTATAAAGTGCCGGGGTACCCTCCTCCATCAATGAGCAGGTTCTGACCAGTAATATAACCCGCCTGAGCGCTACAAATAAAGGCACAAAGTTCACCAAATTCTGCAGGGTCACCAAATCGTCCAGACGGATTTTCTGCCTTACGCTCAGCTGTAGTGTCTTCAAGTGACTTGCCTGATACTATAGATGATCCTTCGAGTGTTGCTGCTAGGCGGTCCGTGTCGAACGGTCCGGGCAAAATAGCATTAAGGGTAACGTTATGTGCTACCGTCTTACGTGCAAGCCCTGCACAAAAACCTGTCAAGCCGCAACGAGCACCATTGGAAAGACCAAGCACCTCAATAGGTGCTTTAACCGCCGACGAAGTGATATTAACGATACGTCCAAAGTTGCGACTTATCATACCATCAACTGTTGCTTTTATCATAAATATGGCGCTTAACATATTGGCGTCGATGGCGGCAATCCAGTCCTCCCTATCCCAATCACGAAAATCACCCGTCGGTGGCCCACCTGCGTTATTAACTAAAATATCAGGACTTGGACAAGCAGCGAGGGTTACTTTGCGACCTTCTTCAGTTGTGATATCGGCAACAACAGTCGTAACTTTGGCCCCCGTCAGTTTGCGAATGTCTTCGGCTGTTGCCTCAAGCTTCCCTTTGGTGCGTGCCGAAATAGTGACGCTCGCCCCCTCACGTGCAAGCGACATAGCGCAGGCCCTTCCCAGCCCCTTAGAAGACGCCAAAACTAATGCTCTTTTACCAGAAATTCCTAGATCCATTGCCTTATCCCCTACTGCTTGGTTTCCTCTAATTTTTCAAGCACTGAACGCATTAGAGGAATTGAAACACGACTTTTTTTAACCAGTGCCAACTTATCTGCAATGGCGACAAACTGGCCTAAAGCATAAAATGAACGTTCAAGTCTAGTCTGTACAAATGCCACTACCTCGCTATCAATCCTTAGCTGCCTATCCGAAAATTGTTTAACAAGAACAGCTGCCAACAATGCATCGTCGGGTTGACCAATTTCAGCCATTATTGCAGTCTTCAGTCTGGAAGATAAATCAGCTAATGATATCCCCCAGCGTGACGGGGGGGATTTTGCTGTAATCATCATTGTTAACTTATGTTCCTTGAGTAGATTGTAAAGATGCAATAAAGCTTCCTCAAGGGCATGTTTGTTGCTTGGAGTGAATGCTTGGTCTAAATCGTCCAACAAACACGCTTCTGCCCCACCAAGCAAGGCTGGCGGCCCTCTCTCCAACAACTGTAAAGAGGAAACCTTAACCCCAGAAGTGCGAGCCATAAAGACTTGCGCCAAATGAGACTTTCCACAACCGGAGGGTCCGTGGACAACAAGTGCAGGGGATGACCAATGAGGCCAATTGTCAATCCATGAGACAGCTTCCTGATTGCATGGCGTAACTAAAAAATCCTGAGCCTCAAAAGCGGGGCGGTGTTCAAAATCAAATACAAGCTGGGAAGGCATTTTGAACTATTCAGCTTTTGACGATCTTTTACCACTATATAGTGAGCTTTCAAGATAACGCCCTGTGGCAAAACGCGCTAGAACACCAATCACAGCTGTCACTGGCACCGCCAGTAAAACACCTGTAAAGCCAAACATAGAACCACCCGCTAGCAGGGAAAAAATAATCCATATCGGATGTAATCCAACCCTGCCACCAACCATTCTTGGAGTCAGGACATAACTTTCAGCTGTTTGTCCGATAAGGAAAACAGCAATAACAATGATAGTGGGAAGCCAATCGGAAAACTGTGATAAGGCGAGACCTGTACCGACCACTAGGCCAATGGCAGCCCCTACATATGGAATAAAAGCCAGTAAGCCGGTACTCATACCAACTAGCAGGCCAAAATCAAGCCCTGCTAGGGTCAGTCCAGAAGAGTAGAATATTGCTAACACCAAACAAACACTTGCCTGTCCACGAACAAAAGCAGCAATAGTATCATCAATCGCCGATAATTGTTCACGAAAGGTTTTGGCTGAACTGCGCGGTAGAAGTTCATCAAAGCGAGTAACGATTTTATCCCAATCTCGCAGAAGATAAAAGGCAACTAGCGGTGTAATGACAAGCAAGGATAACAGGTTAAAAAAGGCCAGACCACCACTCCAAACATCTTGTAAAAAACCACCAAGCCAGCCCAGAACATTTCCCGCATAGGAAGTGGCCCCTTGCAAATTGTCTATCTCACCACTTGAAAGCTGCTCATTTAATAGCTCTAGAAGAAATTGAGTTTGTTCAAGTAAGAATTCTACGAGGTCAGGAATACGCGAAAGTAAACCAATAACTTGCCCCTGAAGCAACGGGAACAAGAGAATTAGTATTGCGGCGGTAAGCCCCAAAAAAGTTAGAATGACTATGCCTGCAGAAAGTCCTCTGGACAAGCCAGCATCTTCTAGACGATCAGCAAAGGGATCAAAAAAATAGGCGACGGCCAAACCTGCTACGAAGGGTGCCAGCACCCCACTCAATAAATATAATAATAAAGCAAATAAAGCAAACCCGCTAAACCAGAAAGCAGCTATACGGTCACGGCTTATCTGTTGAATAATTTCTTTAGCCATTCAATATACCCCCCTCTCAAAAGTCATGGTGTCTTACTCTTGTCCAACAATTACTGTCAAATAAGATAAACCGGATACAAGCGTCGTTACCACAACTATACCCATCATTGTCTCAAAGAACAGGCCTGCGTCCACATCAAGCCCTTTTGAACCCAAGACCAAAGCTGCTAGAATAATTTGTGCTACAGTGTTTACTTTACTAATAACTAAAGGCTTCATCTCAAGCTTCACGACCATAGTCTGATACAAAATCACCGCCCCAACAATCATCACATCACGAAATACAACCATAATAACTAGCCAGCTCTCAAGATGTCCCTGCACCCCCAAGGTAATATAAACACTGACTAGTAATGCCTTATCCGCTAAAGGGTCGAGATATTTACCAAACTCAGTCACTTGATCCCAACGCTTAGCAAGAAAACCATCTATAGCATCACTTACACCAGCGATAACAAATAATCCAAAAGCAGCAAGGAGGAAATTGTTAAGGATCAACCATACAGTAACAGGCACCGCCATTAACCGGCCCAAAGTGATCATATTGGGAATGTTCAGATTAAGATTTTTTACACTAAACAGCTGTATTATTTTTTCAACTCCAAATCCCAGCTATCCCCATCCCGAGTAATTTTTAGGTCGGCTTGTTCCAGAGCCAAGGCAAGCTGTTCAGGTTCACCAATATAATGCAGGTTAACTCGTGCCTCATCTAATGATAAAATAACAAGATCGCTACGCTGGACAACTGCGACATCAGCGAGACGGCGGCGAACGTCAAGCCAGTCCTTAAGGCTACCAATTCTAATTTTAATAGCCACTACAGCCTGACGACCAAACTGCAAGATATTATCACGCTTCCAATTATCCTCGATATGACTAGTCAGCTCTAATGATGCTCTAGAAAGTAGACTGTCTAAATCTTCCGTATCGTTTGAGGCAAAGCTTCTGACCACAGTTTGTTCCTGCAAAACGCTGCCATACCGTGTTACGTAAACCTCAAGATCAGGCCGTCCACGGTCCATTTTCATAATTGCAAGTACAACCACCGTGTCACCTGCATCATAACGCTTGGCAATGGCCGACAATCGCTGATCGTCACCTGCAACTGTCTGCTCAGGCCCGATCATAGCAATATCCTGTAAATCTCCTTTGGGGAGAATAGCCGGTACCAAAGAAAATTTCTTTGGGCGCTCAGTCCAAGCATTGCGCCAGGGATTAGGATCATCCCACAACAGTAAAGAACCCGCAGCTTGGTATACAGGCAATATCAGAACCGGCTTCGACGTAGTTTCTGCAAAGGCTATTTGCTGATCTATCAAGAGACTGCGAACATCATCTGCCTTGAAACTGTAGTTCAGTGTCGCCAAATAGCGCACTGTCGAAGCCTTTTCCTTAGCAACTTCAAAATCACGAATAAAAGCTGATATTTCATTAGCGCTGAAATTAGGCAATCGGGGATGATCAACCCTGATCGTCAGGCGCTCAAGAAGCTCTCGGAACGCAACCCGCTCCCCAATAGCCAACGCTTGATCCCTAGCAGCAGCTGTGGAGACAGCGGTGACATCAACTTTGATACCATGCACATCAAAAATCTCTGCTTGTGCCGCCCAACTATTCCTAGTATCAGCGAAAAAAATTGAAGCGCTAAAAGTCGCGAACAGAAAAAAAGTGCTTGTTATTCTGCTCATCCATGGATCGGTCATTGCAAACAGTCCCAGATAAAGTATCTTCCACTTTCATAATTTAGACTGAAACCTAGCATAGTTGAAGCATGGAGGAAGCCATTAACGCACTAAGTTATAAAAATGCAGGCGTAGACATTGACGCTGGCGAGGCTTTGGTGGAAGCAATCAAACCACTAGCAAAGTCAACGAATCGCTCTGGCGTGACCTCGAGTCTTGGCGGATTTGGTGCTATGTTCGACTTAAAGCATGCAGGCTTCATAGATCCTGTACTAGTTGCTGGGACTGACGGAGTTGGCACCAAACTTAAAGTCGCTATCGAGGCGGGAAGGCATGACACGGTTGGCATTGATCTGGTCGCCATGTGTGTTAATGACCTTATAGTCCAAGGAGCAGAGCCTCTTTTCTTTCTAGATTATTTTGCTACAGCCAAGCTTGACATAACGGCAGGAACGGAAATAATTTCAGGCATTGCCGAAGGCTGCAGACGTGCTGGATGTGCCTTAATAGGAGGAGAAACTGCCGAAATGCCCGGCATGTATAGTAAGGGCGACTATGATCTAGCTGGTTTTTGTATTGGTGCAGTAGAGCGGGGAAAAATTCTCAGTGGCAATAATATTGGGGAAGGTGATGTTATTTTTGGACTGGCATCAAGTGGCCTTCACTCTAATGGGTTTTCCCTTGTCAGGCACGTTGTCGAAAAGATCGGAATTAGTTATTCTGATGATGCCCCCTTCCAACCGGGCACAACGCTCTCAGAAGCTTTGTTGGAACCAACTCACATTTATGTAAAAAGCACCCTTGCCGCCATTGCAGCAGGTGGCGTTCATGGCATGGCCCACATTACTGGTGGTGGCCTGTTGGAAAATATTCCGCGTGTGTTGCCCGAAGGCCTTGGTGCTGACCTAAATGCATCGGCTTGGAAATTGCCAGAAGTCTTTCAATGGCTCGCCAGGGCTGGTAAAATTGATCAAAGTGAATTGGCACGCACCTTCAACTGTGGCATTGGCATGGTAGTTATTGCGAATGAATCCCGTGCTGACAATCTATATCAAACACTAATGCAATATCGTGAGCAAGTAATGCCTATTGGTAAGATCGTTAAGCGCAAAGACAGTAGTGTAGTAATCTCAGACATAGAACACCAATGGCCAAATTAAAGCTTTGTGTTTTTATTTCTGGGCGAGGATCGAACTTACAATCCTTGATAGAGGCCTGTGCAGATGATGGCTACCCAGCCCAAATAGCCTTGGTGATTTCCAACAAAGCCGGTATTCAGGGACTTGAGCGAGCCAAGGCAGCAGGTATCCAGACCTATGTCATCAACATTAAGGATTTCAATAGTCCTAACAGTTTTGATATCTCAATGATTGAGGCGATAAAGTCTTTTAATGTGGATCTAATCTGCCTTGCTGGATACATGCGTATCCTTAGTGACAACTTTGTAGACCATTGGCATGACCGTATAGTTAATATTCACCCGTCCTTGCTACCCTCATTTAGGGGTCTGGACGTACAACAGAGAGCAATAGATGCTGGGGTGCGATTTTCTGGCTGCACTGTCCACTACGTGCGCCGAGATATGGACACGGGTCCTATTATCTTGCAAGCAGTTGTTCCAGTGCTGAACAATGATAATGCTTACACCCTAACAGAACGCATTCTCATACAGGAACACAGAATCTACCCTCTAGCCATCAAATTGATCGCCCAAGGCCGCACAACTATCAAAAATGAGCGGGTTTTAATAGATGGGGCAACTCATCCTGACAGCATACTAATTAATCCTGAGGTATAAAAACCTGTGGGCTTTCCAAATTTTTATACTGAAACTATTTATCCTACGATATCTGCGTCAGAGAAGAAGAAGCTTATCTCTTTGGCAGCATTTTCAGCACTATCTGAGCCATGTACTGAGTTTTCTTGAACGTTGAGTGCAAATTCCTTTCGCACTGTACCAACGTCTGCCTGAGCTGGATTAGTAGCCCCCATAATCTTACGATGGGCAGCAACTGCGTCGCTTCCTTCCAGAACTTGGGCCACAATGGGGCCAGAAATCATATAATCCACCAATTCGTTAAAAAATGAACGCTCATTATGAACCTCATAAAAAGATTCAGCCTGCTCTCGCGACAAACGAATACGGCGTTGAGCAATTATCCTTAAACCAGTTTCTTCAAACATGGCGTTTATCTTACCAGTAAGATTACGTTCCGTAGCGTCCGGTTTAATGATGGACAGGGTGCGTTCTATAGCCATTTTACCAAGACCTTTCCAAGAGTTATAAAAATTTAATAATGAGGCTGCGCCATATAAACCCATCTCACAAGGATAGCAATAGCCTGCACACAAACATCTATTCATTTTTTAAAGCCGGTTTCCTTGAGCTTTGCACCGTGCTAACAGAATGCACATGCTGCACATTAATGAACTTACCTACCGTATTGGTGGACGGATCCTGTTTAATCAAGCCTCAATTGCGCTGCCTGCCGGGCACAAGGCTGGACTGGTTGGTCGTAACGGCACTGGCAAAACAACGCTGTTCAAAATAATTATGGGTGAAGTGCATGCTGACGGAGGCTCCGTCAATATTCGTAAGCTGGCACGTATTGGCACTGTCGCTCAGGAAGCCCCAAGCGGAGCTATATCTCTTGTTAATGCTGTACTAGCTGCTGACAAAGAACGAGCCCAGTTGCTGGACGAAGCAGAGACTGCCACCAGTCCAGAACGCATCTCCAATATTCACACACGCTTGGCTGATATTGACGCCCACAGTGCCCCCGCCCGGGCAGGGGCGATCCTCTCAGGCTTAGGGTTTAGCGAGGAAGCACAAGCCAGGTCATGCTCAGGCTTTTCTGGTGGCTGGCGCATGCGTGTCGCACTGGCCGCGGTACTTTTTTCTAAACCGGATCTGTTATTGTTAGATGAACCAACCAACCATCTTGACCTTGAAGCAACCCTGTGGCTCGAGAACTATTTGGCCAATTGGCGCGGCACATTGCTAGTCATCAGCCATGATCGCACACTTTTAAATACCTCAGTTGATCAGATCATTCACCTGCAGGAAGCTAAGCTGATTCGCTATACGGGCGGCTATGACCGTTTTGAAAAAACTAGGGCCGAACGTCTTGCCAATGAAGCCAAAATGCGCACCAAGCAAATTGCCGCACAACGTCATATCCAGTCCTTCGTGGATCGTTTTCGGGCTCAGGCAAACAAAGCAAAACAAGCCCAAAGCCGCCTAAAGATGCTCGCGCGCATGCAGCCCATTGCATCAATGATGGAAGAACGCACCGTAGCTTTTGACTTTCCAAACCCCGAGGCTCTTCCACCACCTGTGATTTCAATGGAGGAGACTGAGGTTGGGTATGAAGAAGGAAATCCCATACTAAGCGGACTTGATCTGCGTATTGATATGGATGACCGTATTGGCCTTATCGGGGCTAATGGGAATGGCAAATCCACCTTGATTAAGCTACTCTCAGAGCGCCTAAAACCAATGACGGGAAAGCTTCGCAAATCATCAAAGCTACGCATTGGCTACTTCGCTCAGCACCAGACTGATGAATTAAGTGTCTCCTCCACGGCCTATGAAATAATGGCAAGAAGACTTTTAGATCAGCCTGAATCCAAAATCCGGGGGCATCTCGGTCATTTTGGGTTTGGCAGTGACAAGGCTGATACACTGGTCGCTGATTTGTCTGGCGGCGAAAAAGCTAGGCTACTGTTCGCTTTAATGTGCCTTGATAAGCCCCATGTCTTGCTACTTGATGAGCCCACCAACCATCTCGATGTGGATTCACGCGAGTCATTGGTTCACGCCCTTAATGATTTTAGAGGCGCAGTAATCCTCGTCAGCCACGACCCCCACTTGATAGAGATGGTCTGCGACCGTCTCTGGCTAGTCGATGGTGGCAGTTGCGAGACTTGGGAAGGTGACCTCGATGAATACCGCACCCTGTTATTAGACAAGCAACGCTCAAATGCAAGATCACAGCGCTCATTAACAGAAAAAACCCCAAAGAGCCGCAAACAGGCACGACAAGAGAGGGCTGCAACCAGAGCCAAAACTGCCAACATTCGCAAAGTTGCACAAGAGGCAGAAAAGCTTGTTGAAAAACTTGAACAAAAAAAAGCAGACCTTGAAGCTCGCCTTGCTCTGCCAGAAGTCTACGAAGGACCAACGCAGGCTCTCAAAGAACTCCAACTTAAAGTAGGCGATGTTAAATTCAACCTTGCCGAAGCTGAAGATGCTTGGCTAAAGGCTCAGGCAGAAATAGAAAACTTTAAAACAGACCATTCGTAAAAATATCACCAAATGGAAAAACACACATTTTTACTAGTAAAAGAAATTTAGCCTGTGGCCTTTTCCACCCATCCACCACGATCAGTTTGTTTCAAATACTTGAGAGTATGACCGGCATTTTTGTAGGATTGCCAGCCTTCCCTCGCTCTAGCTAGCTGGGCTGGATTATTACCATCAAACATCTCAAAACAACGCTCAAAGGCTCCAATATCAGTACTGCAAGCACCGCCACCAAGAAACAAAAATGTCGCCCCATTAGGATTTTCATCAAGGGATGTCAGCCATATTGGTTGATGCTCACCTCGACCGTCCGTGGTGGTGCCATGAGGTAACCATGCGCCCTGGTGATAGCTCCACAGGTGAGAGCTTAACTGTTCAGCAAGGGCACTGGAGCCGACCTTAACTAATGCGCGTTTGCCTATTTCCAGTGTCTTTTCCAATAGCAGGGGCAAGGCTTCCTCAAAACGAAACTTTTGCAAATGATAAAAAGATATATCAGTCATAAGTCATTGCAAATCTTATTTCTCGTAGTTATCCGCAACGAGGCGATCGAGCAAGCGAACTCCAAAAGCCGTGCCACCCTTGGGTACGATTGACGTCGTCTTGTTTGACCAAGTCACCCCAGCGATGTCCAGATGCGCCCAAGGTGTCTTATCAACAAAGCGCTTGAGGAATTGTGCCGCAGTGATTGAACCAGCACCCCGACCTCCAGAAATATTTTTCATATCAGCAGCGTCACAATCAATCATTTTATCGTAGCTGTCTCCCATGGGCATACGCCAGACACTTTCACCAACAGCCTCACCGGCTTCTCTCAGTTGTTCTGACAGTTTGTCATCATTGGAGAACAGCCCAGCCTTCTCATTACCTAGGCTAATTATGATGGCTCCGGTAAGGGTAGCAAGATCAACCATGAATTTAGGCTTAAAGCGACCCTTTGTATACCAAAGTGCATCAGCTAGCACGAGGCGACCCTCTGCATCAGTGTTAAGCACCTCGATGGTTTGCCCAGACATGGAGGTGACAATGTCACCTGGGCGTTGGGCCGAACCTGACGGCATGTTTTCTACAAGGCCAACAACACCAACCACATTGGCATTGGCCTTACGTCCAGCCAAAGCCCTCATCAGGCCTATAACCACGCCAGAACCACCCATATCCCATTTCATATCTTCCATTCCGCCGGAGGGTTTAATGGAGATGCCACCTGTATCGAAGGTCACACCCTTGCCGACAAAGGCGACCGGAGATTCACTCTTGCCCTTACCTTTTTTGCCGTTCCATTGCATGATGACCATCTTGGATTCGCGCACGCTGCCTTGACCAACACCCAAAAGAGCACCCATGCCAAGCTTATGCATTTGCGCCTCACCTAAGACTTCAACCTTTACGCCAAGTTTGGTCAAAGACTGGGCCTGCTTAGCAAGTGTTTCCGGGTAGAGTACATTAGCTGGTTCAGAGACCAAATCACGAGTGAGGAAGACACCATCAGCGACCTTATTTTTAGGACTAAAGGCGCTACGCGCCCTCGCTGAACCCTTGCAGATAATTTTTAAATTTTTCAGACTCGGCTTAGCCTCCACTTTTTCCCTAGTCCGATACTTATCAAAGCGGTAGGAACGTAGCCGGGCACCAAAGGCAATTTCTGCAGCCATTTCATCGGGCTGCATCTTACAATTCTCAATAGGGTCAATAAGCACCTGAACTGTAGCATGTCCCTTTGTAGAAAGTGCCCCATAAAGCTCCCCGCCCAAGTGCTGGAGTGCACTTGCATCAAGAGACGCTGGTTTACCTAAGCCAACAAGCAGGATTCGGTCAAGCCTTGTCCCTCCCGGCGCCAACAGTGCTAGGCTTTGCCCATTTGAACCTTTGAAGCGGCTCGCCTTCATGGCACGCACCAAGCCCCCACTCATTACCTCATTTAGGGCCTTAGCGCTGCCGCCAAGTTTACGTCCATCAAGAACACCAACGACAACAACACCCTTCTTGGGCATCTCGGGGTTAGCAAATGTAATTTTCATAGAACTTATGTCCTTATCTTTATTTATAAATCTTTGATGGAGGCGAGGCGGTTTTCCCAAATTTCCAGATCATCTGGGTCGGCATCCACATCGTTTTCTTTGATCATTTTTTTATGTATGGAGATTTGCTCGTTAATGCTGGCCCTGACTTCTATAAGATGTTCAGCTGATATGTCATTGATCGTCACTTTTCCATCAAACAGCATGTCTGCACGATCCATCATGGACAACTTTTCAACCTTGGCTTCCACATCGCGCCATTGCTGATACCATGAATCATAAATTGCGGACTCGCCCTCAAATCCAGCTTCTTCCAAATGTTCGTCAAGGGTGCCCATGATTGTCAAAAACTCATGAACTGTCAGTTGTAGATTACTCACTATTTTATCCCTTCAAATTGACCTAGCCTATGAATGTAACAAGGACGGTAACAAAATAAAGTATTTAGTTATCAATGATCCGAAATTTCATTAATTTTTAAAATCTTTTTATCTGAGCTAATTAACCAGGCAATACCGCCGGGCAAGCCAGTTACAAGCCCGATCAAGCCGAACATAATAGACAGGGCCAAGGCACCTTCGCCAGGAACGTTAACAAGAGCAAAGGCAGCAACCATAGCTTGTTCACGCACACCCCATCCGGCGATTGATATAGGCAAAGTCATCACCAGCAGCACCGGAGGCATTAGCACCATGCAGTCAAGCCATGTAATTTCCAGCCCAATAGAACCCCCCAGCAAAAAAACCATTAGAGCGATGTTAACGTGCCCCATAAGCGACCAGCTGAGGGCCTTGAATGCATTTACAGGAGATAGAAAAACCCGTCGAGTATCTGACGCCAGAAGTGCTAGTCCATGCACAAAACTCCAATGAGAGTATTTTGAGGGTAATCTATCCAAATACATTAGTACGATCACACTGGCTACGCCGGAGACACAAAGCACACTTAGCGTGGGTATTATCCATGCTGCATCTTCTGACTCAACGCGATTGACAAAAAATGGCGTGGCAAGAACCACCAAGATAATCAGACCTAGAACTGTCGCCACCCGCTCGAGCATTACACCATTAATAGAACAGTGCAGTGACAATCCTTCTTTATAAGCACGATAAATACGCACAGCATCGCCACCAACAGCTGACGGGAGGGCCTGGTTAAAGAAAATACCAATAAAATAAAGCATGAAGCAGTTAGAAACGGACAGAACACCATCAATGGCCCCAAGCACAGCGCGCCAACGCACCACACAAATTCCCACTTGAAGAACAGCCAAACCCATAACCAAAGCTAGAATTTGCAAATCCGCATCCAATATGCGAACGCTCGCCGCCCCAAGATCAACACCATCGATCAAAAACCAGATCAGAGCACCTGAAACCAGAAACTTCAGGGCCAGGATGATATTATTTTTTCTCATTTTAATTATCGCCAATAGGTAATTAGAAGTTTGGTTTAACAGCATCTTTAAGAGCTGTCATTATTTGAGGGTTACCCGTTGGCGCTTTGCACCCCAAACGCCTGGTGGTCCGTCAAAAAAACCGGCAACGGCAGTACCACATTTTTGGCAATGTCCATTCTCACTTAAGCTCCAAGTGGAAAGCTGATGCCAGTTTCTACCAATTAGTATTTCATCACAATTGTGGCAGTAAGTGCTCTCCCCCTTGAAGTCATGAACATTACCCGTATAGGCATAGCGCACTCCATTTTTTAGGGCGATGTTGCGGGCTAAAATAAGTGTCAAATGGGGTGTTGCTGGGGCATCCATCATTTTCCATTCGGGATGAAAGGCAGTAAAATGCATGGGCACGTCTGTACCAAGATTTTCAACTACCCACTGTGTCATCTCCTCAAGCTCACTTTCAGAATCGTTCTCGCCTGGTATAAGTAGAGTAGTAATTTCAAACCACACATCTGTCTCATGTTTTAAGTATTTTAGGGTCTCCAATACCGGGGTCAGTTCACTTGAACACAGGCGCTTGTAGAAATCCTCTGTGAAAGCCTTAAGGTCAACATTAGCGGCATCTATATATTTAAAAAATTCTTGGCGCGGTTCACTACAAATATAACCCGCCGTCACCGCCACTGTTTTAAGCCCAACGTCACGGCAGGCCTTTGCTACATCGACTGCATACTCAAGAAAAATAATTGGGTCATTGTAAGTGAAGGCGACAGACTTGCATCCAGCTATTAATGCACTTTGGGCAATCATTTTGGGCGTAGCAAGTTCTTGCAGTTTGTCAAACTCACGAGATTTTGAAATGTCCCAGTTTTGGCAGAACTTGCATGTAAGATTACAACCTGCCGTACCGAAGGAGAGCACTGGGGTTCCGGGCAAAAAATGATTCAAGGGTTTTTTCTCAATAGGATCAATGCAAAAGCCGCTAGAACGCCCGTATGTAGTTAAAACAATCTCACCACCCAAACGTGCTCTAACAAAGCAAAGACCGCGCTGGCCATCGTGAAGCTTGCAATAACGTGGGCAAAGATCACACTGCACCCGGCCATCATTCAATGTATGCCAATAGCGACCGTTGAGAGCCACCGCAAAAACACTATCTGGGTTAGTTGGTTCCATACTCAATGAAATAAGCCCGATGGTGTGCAGCGTCAATGCTTCACCCTTTACTTCACTCTAGTGTGGGATTAATTAATCTTTATGAGTTTAATAAGACAAACCGCAGTTGCCGGGACCTTTTATCCAAGCGAACCAAGAAAGCTAAGCGCTATGATTAAGCACTTTTTTGAAGATGCTAATGCTCGGATTCCTAGCAACGACCATGCACCAAAGGCTATCATCGCACCACATGCTGGCTACGTTTACTCAGGTGCTAACGCCGCCCTTGCCTATGCAAGGCTGAAGCCGGCCGCCAAAACCATCAAGCGTGTGGTCCTACTTGGCCCGAGCCACAAGGTTTCTCTCAAGGGTGTGGCATTAAGCAGTGCAAATGCCTTTGCAACGCCACTAGGTGAAATTCCCATCGACTATAACGGGGCGCAGCAGATCATCGACTTGCCTCAAGTCCAAGTGTCCGATAAATGCCACGCCGAAGAATACTCACTTGAAGTTCAATTACCCTTCCTTCAGGTAGTGCTTGACCAATTCAAGGTGTTGCCCGTAGTTGTTGGAGACTGCCCCCCATTTCAGATTGCTGAAATTCTTGATATCCTTTGGGGCGGGTCAGAAACCTTGATAGTAATCTCATCGGACTTGAGCCATTTCATGGATTACAACTCAGCCCGTGACCTTGATGATGTTACCGCGCACGCTATCGAGACCATGTCACCCGAGAATATCAACGACAATCAGGCATGTGGACGCCACCCGCTTAAGGGTTTTCTGGCACTCGCCAAGCAGCGAAACCTTCATGTTAAAACATTAGAATTATGCAATTCAGGTGATACGACCGGAAACAAGGCTAAAGTTGTTGGTTACGGTTCCTGGGCATTTTTCGAACAGGTTGATTTTGAAGCCAAAACTCATGCCCTTATGAATGAACATGGTAAAACCCTGCTGAAGTTGGCAGCTCAGAGTATCCAGCATGGCCTTACTACTGAACTGCCTTTGGCATTCAACCCGGCCAAATATCCAAAAGCTCTTGACGCGCCTGGTGCCAGTTTTGTAACCCTGAGGCTGAAGGGCCAGTTGCGCGGTTGTATTGGCTCGTTTCAGCATCAGCGCCCTCTGGCCGAAGATGTGGCTAAAAATGCTTTTGCCTCAGCCTTTTGCGATCATCGGTTCGAGCCCTTAAGGTCGGAGGAACTGGCCGATTTGGAGCTTTCAATTTCTATTTTAAGTCCTCTAATACCCATGGATGTAAGGGATGAAAAAGACCTAATTTCACAATTGCGCCAAAAAGTTGACGGGTTGATTATTGAAGACATGGGTAAGCGTGCTCTGTTTCTGCCTTCGGTATGGAGCCAATTTCCAAAGCCTGAAGATTTTCTCGGCCACCTGAAAGCCAAGGCGACAATGACCTCAAGGCAGTGGTCGCACAACTTTAAAGCATCACGATTTATCACGACTGAAATATTTGCTAATGGTCAGGATGCTGTCGCTCTTTGGACTCAAACAAAATAATTTTGATAGAAAAAACTAAACTTTTCAGAGGAGTAATATTTTGACACTGAATATAACCATCAGCATGATGGAACAGGTAGGTGACCTTGCCAAAAGCGCCGGCAAAGAAATCATGAAAATCTATAATACTGACTTCAACGTCGAAACCAAAGCTGATAATTCTCCAGTCACTGAAGCGGACAGAGTAGCAGAGGCCCATATTATCAGCGGCATCCGTGAAGGCATCACCGCAAGCTATCCAATCATCGGGGAAGAGGCCTACACTACCGGAAAGTCACCTGAAACAGGCGGCGGTCCATTTTGGCTTGTCGATGCCCTAGACGGCACCAGTAGCTTCATCTCAAGAAATGACCAATTTACTGTCAACATTGCTCTGATTGATGCGGGCAGGCCAGTGCTTGGTGTAATCCACGCACCGGCTTTGGGAGATACCTACTGGGGTGGGCCAAGCGGCGCCTTTGCAGAATACTCAGGTAAAGCAGCGAAAACCATCTCATGCCGCAGGCCTGATGATGAAGGTCTTGTAGTCATAGCAAGCCTCAACCATAGATCACCTGAACTGGAAGAATTCATTGCAAAACTGAAGGTCACAAGCTCAATGAGCATTGGAAGCTCACTGAAGTTTTGCCTCGTAGCCAATGGAAGTTCGGATATTTACCCACGCCTAGGCCGCACCATGGAATGGGATATTGCCGCCGGTCATGCCATTATCAACGCTGCAGGAGGCAGTGTGAAGAAAATGGACGGCAGCACAATGACTTATGCTAAAAAAGGTTTAGAGAACCCTGATTTTATCGTTCGTGGACTAGAAGGTTAAGCAAAACAAACTTTTTGGGTCTTGAAGGTAATTTTCTTCATGTACGTAACTTTTCAGTTTACACCTTAAGACTTACAATTTAACTAGCCTTTAATCAATCCGGAGACTGTGGTTAATAACTATAGTAGCTGTCGATCTTACAAAAAGTAGAGAGAGTAAGTTGCCGTTAGCCCAAATGATGGCTATTTTTATAAACTGGTTTAATATTCATAAAAGGCAGCCTTTTTGAAAGAACAATTCCAAAATAATATTTTAAAATGTGCCAGCATTGATCATCTGACCAAAGCAGCGCAGACTATTCAAGCAGGTGGCCTCGTCGCTTTTCCTACTGAGACAGTTTATGGGCTCGGCGCTGACGCTACAAATGATGATGCTGTGGCCTGTATTTTTGACGTTAAAGGACGGCCTTACTTCAACCCGCTAATTATTCATTTTTCCAATCAGGTTTCGCTTTCTGCCACAGTAGTGTTTAACGAACAGGCAAAAAAACTAGCCCGAGCTTTCTGGCCTGGTGCACTAACCCTTGTGCTGCCACGAAAAAGTGATTGCTCAATTTCACTTTTGGCAAGCGCAGGCCTGGATACATTAGCCGTTCGTATTCCCAATCATCCACTTGCACAGGCCCTGATAACAGCCGCGAACACCCCAATCGCAGCCCCAAGCGCAAACTGTTCAGGAGAGATCAGCCCTTCCACTGCGGAGCACGTAATGCAAAGCCTTGGTGAGAAAGTCGATACCATCCTTGACGGAGGACCATGCAGAGTAGGCATCGAGTCTACCGTCATCGATTTAAGCGGCTCCACACCAACCCTGTTGCGCCCTGGCGGAATTGTTTGTGAGGAATTGGAAAAAGTAATAGGACCCATAGTCCTCTCCGATGGTAGCGAAGATAAGAACAGATCACCAGGTATGTTGGAACGGCACTACGCGCCATCAATTCCACTACGCTTAAATGCAAAAAAAGCTAATCCCGGCGAAGCTTTTCTCGCTTTTGGATCAAAAGTCAACGCGCGCCATACGAATCTCAGCCATATGGGGGACCTTAAAGAGGCCGCAGCCAATTTATTTGCCATGCTGCGAATGCTCGATCAGCCAAATTTTAGAGGCATTGCTGTTATGAAAATCCCTACTACTGGCCTTGGAGTCGCTATTAATGATCGCTTAAAACGGGCAGCAACTATGTGATGACGAATCAATCTATTGCACTGCAAAAAATACAAAATATAGTCGGCCCTCAAGGCTGGATCGAGACCAAAGGAGGAATGGAGCCATATCTTCGCGAGTGGCGTGGACGTTATCAGGGTGCGGCAGCAGCAGTTATTAGCCCCAAATCAACAAACGAGATGGCCCGGGTTTTAAAAATTTGCAATAAGGCAGGTCTCGGTGTCGTCCCTCAAGGTGGCAATACAGGGTTAGTTGGTGGTGGTGTGCCAGACTTTCCTGGTGGAGACGGCATTGTTATCTCTACACAAAGACTGAATGTCATCCGCGACATCAATCCTTTAAATCAGACAATGACCGTCGAAGCTGGAGTTATACTGGCACATATTCAACAAGCTGCAAAAGACGTTGGGTTACTTTTCCCCCTGAGTCTTGGAGCTGAAGGAACGTGCTGCATCGGGGGAAATATCTCAACAAACGCTGGTGGTGTACAGGTCTTACGCTATGGAAACACCCGCGATCTAGTTCTTGGTCTTGAAGTCGTGCTAGCTGATGGCCGCACATGGGATGGTCTGCGCAGTTTACGAAAAGATAACACAGGTTATGACCTTAAACATTTATTTATGGGTGCGGAAGGAAGCCTCGGCATAATAACTGCCGCTGTGCTGAAGTTGTATTCGCGGCCACAAGCCAAGGAAACTGCATTGTGCGGTTGTGCCAACGCAGGGAACCTACTGGAGATTTTTCAACGTTTAAACACAAGTGTGGGCAATACCTTAAGTGCTTTTGAAATTATGAACCGCTTTAGCCTAGAAATCGCGGTAAAACATGTTCTCGCCGTCAACAATCCTTTTGAGAACCCTCACAGCCAGTACGCTCTAATTGAATTGAGTGGCCATGATGGCATACGTTCCACTTTGAAATATATATTGGATCAGGCACTGGAGGACGGTTTGATAGCAGATGCTTTTATCGCTAAAAGCAGGGCTGAGTCAGACCAGTTATGGGCCATTCGCCACGCCATCCCAGAGGCCCAAAAACATGAAGGTGGTTCGATAAAACATGATATTTCCGTGCCAGTTTCTAGTATAGAGGAGTTTCTTACAAGGGCCAGTGATCTGGTTGAAGCTAATTTACCCGGCGGACGAATCTGTGCCTTTGGCCATGCCGGGGATGGCAATATTCATTTCAACATAAGCCAACCTCTTGGCGCTGATACTGATGCTTACTTGAAAAACTGGGATACAATCAATCGAATCATCCACGACCTAATTGTGAGTATAGGTGGAAGCTTTAGTGCTGAGCACGGCATTGGGCAAATGAAACGCGGTGATTTGAAACGCTATAAATCAGATGTGGAGTTAGACCTGATGCGAGCCTTAAAAAAGGCCCTTGATCCATGTAATACAATGAACCCCGGAAAGGTCATTTAAAAAAGTAAATAAAGCCACTCATCAAAAGATAATCTTTTTTTTATCAACTCACATTTATACATATCATTCACTCCTAGAAGGCTTAAACATTTGAATTTTTTTGTGTCCTCTTTAGTAACCACCAGCATTTTTCCAAATGCTATTGTAGGGCGACACAAAAGTTGGGTTAATCCTTGATTTTTTTGTGTTTTTCGGGCATTTTTAATGTAAATTAGGGTGATATTCCACAAATGAATGGTTTCACTAAATACGTCTTCAAGCAATTGCTTGTGGGCATGATACTCGTTACAGCGGGTTTGACCTGTGTCATTTGGCTGACACAGTCATTGCGGTTCGTTGAAATGATCGTCAATCGTGGTCTAACATCTGGCCTTTTTGTCTATTTGACCATGCTGTTACTGCCAAATTTTCTTACGATAGTTATGCCTATTGCCCTGTTTATCGTTACCGTTTTTATTTATTCAAAAATGATCACCGATCGTGAAATTATTGTGATGCGTGCGGCGGGTCTTAGCCAGACTGCAATAGCCAAACCGGGTTTAATCCTAGCTCTTATCGTCGTTGTCTTCGGCTATCTCATAAACATCTATTTGCTACCTAACTCGCAACGAATGTTTAAGAATTTGCAGTGGGATATTCGCTATAGCTACACCCATGTTATGTTACAAGAAGGAGCTTTTAACCAAGCTTCAAAAGACATCACCGTTTACATTCGTGAGCGTTCCGCTGATGGACAATTGCTTGGTATTCTTGTCCGAGACGAGAGAAACCCAAAGAAGCCATACACCCTCCTTGCAGAACGTGGAGCATTACTAGAGGGTAAGGAAGGGTCTCGAGTTGTCATGTACAATGGCAACCGTCAGGAAGTGAATTCAGAAACACATCAATTTTCAATACTGTATTTCGATCGTTATATTTTTGAAATGGAGCAAGATGCAAAAGCTGTTGATAGTCGCTTTCGCGAAGCCCGAGAAAGAACAGTATATGAATTGTTCAATCTCGATGAAGACGCGAACATAAATCCACAAGATATTGGCAAATTCACTGTTGAAGGTCACAAAAGGTTAATTTCACCAATTTCTGCCTTTGGGTACGCAATTGTTGCTATTTCTATTCTAATTTCAGGCAATTACTCAAGACGCTCACAATCCAAGCACATCGTTTTGGCTGCTGTTATCTCAGCGGGTTTGCTAGCAGCAATGATGGCCCTTGAAAATGCTGCTGCCAAGAATCTCTCATTGGTTCCATGCCTATACATACTTGGGTTATTGCCCATCTTCGGTGGCTATTACTATATGCTGCGAACGCGGGGTATGCGTAGTGCTCAGAATATGAACTTAAGAGGGAGTTAAAACGATTCATATTTCCTCCACGATGTCCTTTTATATAGGCAAACAATTCATTTTAAGCTTTGCCGTTATATTCTCAATTCTACTGATGTTGATTTTAATGGTAGATACCATTGAGTTGCTCAGAAGGGCCGCGTCAAAACCTCAAATTGGGTTCCCCCTAGTTGTTGAGATGGCTATTTTGAAACTTCCACACATGGGCCAGCAACTGTTTCCCTTTGCGGTGTTGTTTGGGTGCATGTCCGCATTTTGGAGACTAACTCGCAACCATGAACTGGTCGTGTCCCGCGCTGCCGGTGTCTCAGCCTGGCAATTTATGTTGCCTGTCTTAGTTCTAGCTTTCTTGTTAGGAATCTGCAAAATCACCATCTTTAATCCGCTCGCATCAGTTATGCTCCTTCGCTTCGAGAGAATTGAAGCTGCCGCCTATAAAGGACAGGAGAGCTTCCTTGCAATTTCCAAGTCTGGGTTATGGCTCCGCCAATCAAACGGCACAGATCAATCTGTTGTTCACGCCAAAAGCGTCTTACAGCTCGGAAACGATGTAGAATTAAGCAAGGTGAATGTGTTCATCTACAACGGAACTGATAAATTTAATTATCGGCTAGATGCTAAAAAAGCAATTTTGGAAGATGGTTTCTGGCACATGAGTGATGTTTGGGTTCACCAGCCTGATACCCCCTCAAAGCATGAAGGTGAGTTTTGGCTAGAAACAGACCTAACGCTGGGATCAATCCAGGATAATTTTGCACCGCCTGAAACTATGTCTTTCTGGGACTTGCCTGCTTTTATTGAGGCTCTTGAAAGTGCAGGTTTTTCAGCCATCCGCCATCGATTACATTGGCATACCTTACTTGCAGCTCCTTTACTAATGTGTGCAATGGTTCTGATAGCAGCGACTTTTACACTGCATCACACGAAACGCAGTGGAACTGTGTTTGTTATTTCTGGTGGCGTTCTGACTGGATTTGTTCTTTACTTTTTTTCAGATATCGTTTTTGCCTTTGGTCTTTCAGATTCTATCCCAGTGACACTGGCTGCTTGGACACCATCGGGAGTAGCGACATTACTTGGATTAGCTATGTTACTCCATCTTGAAGATGGGTAGCATTAAATGAATACTCTGGGCACTATGTTGAAACCTGTTAAAAAAATTGCATTATTATTGATTGCGCTGGCGGTGACGCCTGAGGTGACCTTTGGCGCCACAACAGCTGAAAAATACTCTGCTAGCTTGGAGGAGCCCTCAAATGAAGTTCGCTTTAGCGCTGACGAAATGGATTATGATCGCGAATTAGGCATCACAACCGCCCGCGGCAATGTTCAGTTGACAAATCAGGATCGTATCCTTCAAGCCGACGTTATTGTGTATAACAAAAAACAAAATTTTGTTAACGCATCAGGAAATATAACCCTACTGGAACCAACAGGTGAAGTTCTATTCGCTGAATTTATGGAGCTTTCTGGCGATCTTAAGGACGGAGTTGTTGCAGATTTTAGAGCTATTTTGAAAGATGGCTCACTGATTGCTGCAAATGGTGGTCGACGCTCAAACGGCAACCTTTTAGATATGCAAAATGCAGTCTATTCACCATGTAAACTTTGCGAAGACGATCCATCGCGTGCACCATTATGGCAGGTCAAGGCAGTCAGGATTACCCACGATAAGAAACGCCAGACCATTGAATATGAAAACGCTTGGCTTGAAGTTGGTGGAGTTCCAGTTCTGTACACTCCCTATCTTTCTCATCCTGACCCCTCTGTGAAAAAGAAAAGCGGCTTTCTTACACCTTCCTTTGGTTCAACAACTTCGACGGGGGCTTTTACCAGAACCCCTTATTATTATAATATTTCGTCGAATTCTGACGCCACAATTACACCCATGTTCACGGCAGATGAAAGCGTTATTCTGGGGGGTGAATACCGTCAAAAACTTCAGAACGGTGATTTTGATGCACGTGCAAGCATTAAGCGGAACACTCCCGCCAATGAACGAACGTATACTGCAGAAAGTGGCATAGCTGGCATCAGGGGACATGTTTCCGCAAAAGGACGCTTTGATCATAACGAGACTTGGCGCTGGGGTTTTGATGCTAATCGCCAGTCAGACACAACTTATATGTCACGCTTTGGCTTTGGGGGTGATAACACGATGCCAAAAGTAACAAACACCTTGGCAAGTAACGTTTTTGTTGAGGGGTTTAAGGGTCGCAATTATGTTAATGCTGAGGCATACAGTTTTCAAACTACTTTGACGGGTCAAGATGAAGATACGATTCCAATAATTTTTCCCCTTGTTGACGTCAGTCATGTCAGCGAACCCAATACATATGGAGCAGGAACAACTCTTGACCTCAACTTTCTGGCTTTAAGCCGCCAAGAGGCAACAGATACTCGCAGGCTTTCTGTCCACAGCGGTTGGAACCTTCCTTATGTGGCACCAAAGGGGGATGTTTACACATTAAGTGCTAAAATAGTTGGTGATTTTTACAACACCAGCGGCCTTGAGGTAACTGGCCAAGAAACTACATCCAACTTCGCTCATCGGGTTTTACCACAGGTAGCCCTTGACTGGCGATATCCGTTTGTTAGTGGTGATGAGAACGTCTACAGAATGTTTGAGCCAATTGCTTCAGTAGTTTTGAGCCCCTACGGTGGGAATTCTGCAAACATCCCCAATGAAGATTCCCAAAATATTGAATTCGACGACACCAACCTTTTTAGTGAAAATCGCTTTTCTGGTCTTGATCGTGTTGAAGGTGGTCCACGCATAAATTATGGGCTCAAGTGGGGGGTATTTGGCAAGCGTGGCGGTTCCACTAGTTTTCTGCTAGGGCAAAGCTACCGTTACAAAAAAGATGATACTTTCGTGGTCGGATCGGGTCTTGAGGATAATTTTTCAGACATAGTTGGTAGTGCACAAGCATCACCAGGACCAATGCTTAATGTGTTCTATCGAACTCGTTTGAGCAAAGATAACTTGGAACCTCAGCGTAACGAACTAGATCTAAAGACCGGAACACCAGCATTACGCCTAAGTACACGCTATGCCTTTTTCGATCGTCAGGAAGGCAGTGAATTTACCGCACGTGAAGAAATAAGCGGTTCACTTTCATCACAAATAACAGAAACTTGGAGATCAAGCCTAGGTGCATCCAAGGATATTGCAGAAGGTGATACACGCTCCATGAACTTAAATTTGACTTATGAAGATGAATGCTTTCTTTTCTCAAGCACCGTCAACAGAACTTTTTTTCAGAACCAAGATTTACAGCCAGAAAATTCATTGATTTTTCGTTTTCTATTCAAAACGCTAGGTGAAGTATCCCAAGGCTTGAATGTTCTTAACTCTAATTAAATTAACAATGGTGTTTGTGTCCATGTCAGAAATTAGATTTCCACCCCAAACTTGGGCTCTCAAATTCTTTGCAATTATATTGAGTGTTTTACTACATCCTTTCTACGCTTCAAGCCAAGACCTTGGTATTGCCGCCATTGTGAATGACGATGTTATTTCCCTTTATGACTTAGAAGAGCGTCTTGATCTGCTCATTATAACATCAAACCAAAAAGACTCACCGCAGTTACGCAAACGCCTCTCGCGTCAAACTCTAAATCGCCTTATTGACGAGAAGCTAAAGCTACAGGATGCGAAGAGACTTGGAATTAAGGTCGAACAAAGTAATCTAGAACAAGCATTTTCCGATATGGAAAAGCAAAACAAAATGCCACCAGGAGGTCTTACAAAATTTCTAGAATCAAAAGGCATTAACCGATTGGCATTAATTGATCAGATTGAGGCTTCGATTGCTTGGAGAGATACAGTCAACAAAAAATTTCGGTTACGAATCTCAATAAGTGAAGAAGAAATTGATGATGTAATTAATGACATTAAGGAAAGCAAAGGAAAGCCTGAATACCTGACTTCTGAAATATTTTTCCCTGTCAACAACCCCAATAAAGCTAATGAAGTTTTAAGCAACGTTAATCGTCTAATCGAACAAATTACGAGTGGCGGTAATTTTAGTGCATTGGCGAGAAACTACTCACAAAGTGCTTCTGCTGCTGTCGGAGGGGACCTAGGTTGGGTACGCCAAGGGCAACTGTCAAAGAATCTTGATTCAGCACTTTCGAACCTCAAAAAAGGCAATATCTCACAGGCAATTCGTACTATTGGAGGCTATCATATCATCTTGAAACGTGATCAGCGTGTAGGTCTTGGCCTGCCACCATCAGGGGAAAAAATAGATTTACGACAAGTGTTTTTACCACTTTTAACAACAGATATAAATGAATTGATGGCGCAGGCAAAGTCCATGGCGGTCAGAGCTACAGATTGTTCATCAATGAAAAAACTTGAAGCCGAGAGCAAATCATCATTGTCGGGTAGTCTCGGAATGATTAACACGACATCTCTACCTGCTGCCATTCAAGCTTCCGTCAGGAACCTTCCTGTTGGCAAACCAAGTAATCCGACCACAGCAGAGGGAGGGGTTATATTTCTTATGGTTTGCAATCGCACTGGTTCATCAGCGTTAGAAATCATTCGCCCCAAAATTAAACAAAATTTGCTCAATGAACGGCTTGATATTACTGCAAGGGGATATCTTCGCGACCTGCGTCTCGCCGCTTTTCTAGATGTCCGCATATGAGCAGCGCGAATTTCCTAAATAGTGGGAGTAGGCAAGCCCTGGCTCTTACCATGGGTGAACCCGCCGGTGTTGGAGGCGAAGTAACCCTAAAGGCTTGGATGTCCCAGAACACACCTGCCTTTTTTGTTATTGATGATGCTGACCGTCTGCGTCTACTTGCTCATAAGCTCGGACTTAATGTTCCTGTGACTGAAATTAATCTCCCTTCTGAGGCCTTGAAAGTATTCGAAGTCGCCCTGCCTGTGCTACATAAACCTCTCCAAAATCCAGTTGTTTTTGGCAAACCCTCACTGAAAAATGCCAAAGCCGTTACGGAGTCAATTAAGTTAGCTGTTGAATTGGTTAGTTCTGGCCAAGCTTCAGCAGTTGTCACGAACCCTATTCATAAAGAAACTTTGTACGATGCAGGTTTTCAATTTCCAGGCCATACGGAATACCTTTCCAATTTAGCTGGTATGGGAACCACACCAGTGATGATGCTGGCCTCACCTGAATTAAAAGTCGTACCAGTGACCATACATGTCAGTTTGGCCAAGGCCCTGAACAGCCTTCGTCAAGTTGACATTATTAATACGGCACGCATTACGGCTAAGGCACTGACAAAATATTTTTCTATAGCTAAACCTCGCCTTGCCATTGCCGGACTCAATCCCCACGCGGGCGAAGGTGGAAAAATGGGCAAGGAAGAAATTACAGATATCGTGCCAGCAATCACCAAGCTGTGTAAGATTGGGATTGATGCCAGCGGTCCCTGGGCACCTGATACCATGTTTCACAGCGCTGCTCGAAAGCTATATGATGTAGCAATTTGTATGTATCACGACCAGGCCCTTATCCCAATAAAAACCATCGATTTTGATGGAGCAGTCAATACCACACTGGGCTTACCTTTTGTGCGAACATCACCCGATCACGGTACAGCTTTTAATATTGCCGGAACTGGCGTGGCCTCCGAGAGAAGCTTAGTTGCGGCCCTGCAAATGGCTGCAAAAATGACTAAAATTCACAACAACCAATGAGTTCTGAACTGCCTCCTCTGCGTGATGTTATGGAACGCTTTGATCTAAAAACTCAAAAGAAGTTTGGCCAACATTTCCTACTTGACCTTAACCTAACTGCAAGAATAGCACGCGCAGCAGGAAATTTGAGCGTATGCACAGTAGTTGAGGTTGGTCCTGGTCCCGGTGGCTTAACCCGAGCTTTGTTAGACAGTGGTGCCAAACAAGTAATTGCAATCGAACGGGACCCACGCTGTGCCAAAGCAATAAAAGAGTTAGCAATTCATTATGATGGCCGACTGAAAATCATAGAAGCAAACGCCTTGAAATTAGAATTTTCCAGTCTTTGTCAAGGCCCAAAAAAGATTGTTGCTAACCTACCTTACAACGTGGCAACACCCTTACTAATCGGTTGGTTAAAAAACATAAATCACTATGAGAGCTTAACTCTAATGTTTCAAAAAGAGGTGGCTGATCGTTTGACTGCAAACCCTGGCAATAAGACATATGGGCGCTTATCCGTTTTGGCCCAGTGGTTGTGTCACACCAAACACGAATTCAACATTGCTCGCACCGCTTTTACGCCAACGCCAAAAGTAGATAGCACGGTAATTACATTAACCCCGCGAACAAGACCTATAGCAGTTGCCAATTGGCAAGACTTTGAAAAAGTTACATCCGCTGCTTTTGGCCAACGCCGCAAGATGCTTAGAGCCAGCCTGAAGCATCTAGATATAGATTTGAAAAGTTTAGGTATAGATCCAACTGCGCGGGCTGAAACACTCAGCGTTGATCAGTTCTGTGCAATTGCCCGATCAATTAAATAATTTTTCAAAGATAACTCTCAATCCATGAATGAAAATTGCTGCCTCGATAGAAAATCGTTTGATCCATTCCCCGTGAATTTGTAAATCACAAGAGAGTATTTCTCAGCACCAACTGTTGTAAATTCGCCATGCAGCAAGGCAGATTTATTCAAAATATGCCCCTGATCTCTCAATAATAAGGTTTTACCCACGACTGATTTCTGTAATAAAATCATGGAGACTGACCTGGCGTTCAGTTTTCTGGCGCTCCGCAGCAAGAATTGATTCGACTTTAGCAATACTCTCTTCCATATTCGAATTGACAATAATATAGTCATACTCAGGATAATGACTCATTTCCGAGACTGCTTTAGCCATGCGCGTTCTTACGACCTCTATACTGTCCTGTGCGCGGCTATATAGACGCCGTTCAAGCTCTTCCATACTGGGGGGCAAAATAAAAATACGCACTAGGTCCTTAGCCACATTTTCGCTTAGTTGCTGGGTCCCCTGCCAGTCTACATCAAAAATAATATCCTGGCCTTGCGACAATGATATCTCAACTGGTTTTCCAGGGGTGCCGTAGAAGTTATCAAAAACTTTGGCATGTTCGAGCATTTGGCCACTGGCAACCATAGCATCAAAAACTTTCTTTTGAACAAAGTAATAGTCTTGACCCTCGATCTCACCGGGGCGAGGCTGACGAGTGGTGGCGGATACTGACATTGTCAGATTGCTATCACGGTTTATCAACGCACGCGATATGGTTGATTTGCCTGCACCAGAAGGAGAGGAAAGAATAACCATGAGGCCGCGGCGTTTGAGGATTTTATCAGTATTCATAGTAGCTACTAGACATTCCGAGTTTACTCATTACATTATATTTTATAATTGTTTATCAGTTAGTTATGAATAGTCTAACAATATTGTAATCTTGCCTTAGCAGTATGGGAAAGAACTCTTTTGAGACAGCAATTTATAAACAATACATTAAGTTGGCGCAATATTTGAGGAGATGGGAACTAAAATAATAGAGTTACGGTTAGCAAGCGAGCATTTGAAAATGCCAATAAATGATAACGAAATAAATGGGGCACCCCAGAGTTAAAAGACGCTGGCTAGACTCAAAGCTAACTTTTCCGACTTACCCGCATAAAGCGGAGTGAGAGCAACAGTAAAGATAAAATGGTGGCTATAAGAATTGCCTCGTAAAGTCCTATTGCTCCAAAACTATTGTTGATTGCCAACCACCAGCCCAACGGCACCATTACTAGCATGAAGGAAAAGTTTTGAATCAAAGCTGGAGCCCATATGCCACCAGCCCCGCGCAAGGCGTTGACCATAACAGCCTGGCCTCCATCGGCAATTATGACAATGCTACAAAAAGTGATTAAAGGTGCAGCCTGAATAATAACCGCTTTATCATTAGTATAAACGCTGGCAAGAGTTTCGGGCACCAGTCCAAATCCAATACCAATCACCCCCATGAATAAAGAGTTCACTCCAAACCCTATCCAGCCCGCTAGTTTTAAGTCATGACTGTCACCCCGGCCTCTGGCAATACTGACCCGAACGACAGTAGCAGACGCAACACCCAAAGAAACCATGAAAGCCATTGCAATTAGATTATGGGCGATAGAATAAGCAGCAAGAGGCACCTCTCCAAGCCAGCCGGCAAATAGGCCTACACTGGCAAATCCCAGGGATTCTCCACCAATGCTAAAGGCCGACGAATATCCTACCCTACGTTGTTCAACCCAGCCCCCCCACCCGCTAGTAGGAATCAATCTAACACCAAATTTACTGTGATCTGACATTACCAAGACATATACAATAAGGACTATTGCGAGCAACCAACGAACTATTGTTGTTGCAATAGCAGATCCCTCTGCCCCCATAACCGGAACCCCTACATTGCCATATACAAAAGCCCAGTTCAGACCAACATTAATTAGGTTGGCGACAATGATCATAACCATGGCTGGTTTAGGCTGTTTGATACCTTCAAGAAACAGTGACGAAGTGATGGTTACTAAATAAGCAGGCAAACCTAGGCCAAGAACAAACATAACTTGCCCACCATGGCTTGCCATCTCAGCACTTTGCCCCCCCACTAGCAGCAATTCCTCGCCAAACAGGGAGATAAAGCAGCCGATCAAGCCCAAAGCAGCCGCATATGGTATGGAACGTCGCCAGACAGCGCCACATTCCATAAAGTCCCCCCTCCCGAAGGCTGCTGAACTCATCACTACAGTCCCCATAACCATGCCCAGCATAATCAAATATATTGGCACGAAGGGGATTAAGCCAATAGAAAGGTAAGCTAATTCCATAGTTGAAAACCGTCCAACCATGACCGTGTCCACCAAAGCCATAGTCATAATACTAGAGCGTGCAACAATAACAGGCCATGACAGACGAAGCACTTCCAAGAAATGCATTTGCAGACGTCTTTTCAGCCCATCCTCTGGGTAAAGTGACAACTATTTATGGCTCAAAAAGGGAAGCAAGTTTTGGAATGAAGACTATTTGTACGGCTGGACTTTCTTGGCCGAAGTCTGAGTTGCAATTTAGAAAGTGTCCAAAGTGAAAAATACACATTTTGGTATGTAGTCGCCAATTTAATCCTCTTGAGTTTTTATAAGACATTCCGTCAACAGAAGCATTATTCTCTATATGCCACGTGTTCATTTTTTTTTACAATACTACTTCGTTTATCTCTATTTATTTTAAATTGTTCGATCAGAACCAAAAGTGTTCACCTCTAATACGCCAACATTCAAAAAAACGAAGCTACTCCAACAATTTTCTACATTAAGGTTTATAGCAGCCGCAAACCCAACGATGAGGGTAGCCTCAATGTGGTCTTAAAAATATTTCCGCACAATGGGTTCTTGCAGGGCCTTTGTCCCACTGATATGTACTGCCCAACGGAACAGGGGGTTAGCCACCTTCTGCTAACCCCTCGATAATTATGGTGGGCACGACTGGGATTGAACCAGTGACCCCTGCAATGTCAATGCAGTGCTCTCCCGCTGAGCTACGCGCCCTATTATGAGAATTCTTCATTTAAACTCAATTTGTTAACTCAACAGAGCTTAACACACCTACACACCATAAAACAGCCATATATGCAGTGAATTGTGCCATAGGTGTGCCAGAATTGTGCCAGCCTGTGCAGTTCCATTTCGATGATAGATATATGTCCGTGTTAGGGCTTCACAGGTGCTACTCAGGCCTATGAAGAGGTGTTCGAGGTGACAAGGTGACACCGGTGACACGCTATTCAGTTCCTTTTATAAAGTTCAATAAAGTTAGAACCATTACATACACGTGTCCATCGTGTCCCTTTGTCACTATTTAACATTCTTACCATCGATCAGACTGTGATGAGACAGGGGTACCCCGGGGGAGTGGGGGCACGGGTTCCTTAATAAAACAGACCCTGAGATTATCTCAGAAAAATTCTTGATATCGGCTTTTGCGGATTCCAACCCAGCCAGTATCAGTTGAGGCATTCATCATTTAGCAGCATCAAACTCAATAAAACTACATTCTCCAGACATCATAGATGACTTCGCAATAAGGAATGTATCCCCCTTATTTTGTGCCCAATCCATTTTTAGTTTCCCGTTTGGTTCTTTGTAGAAATTATAGAACTCTATTATTCCTCTAGGACTGACCAAAACTAATGCAATATCGGAGCCTGATGCCCTGATCTTGAGAATTTTGTACCCATCCTGAATATATGAATAAATGCTTCCTGTGGCATCAAGGTAAAGTATATCAAAATCACCAGAATCAAGTTTTTTGAGGGCCGTTTTTCCTTTTGAAATTCCATCTTTTTGCCAACCAGAGCGAGCTGGCGACATGACGTCACCAGCATGGTAATGGGTCCATCCACTAATGCTTCCGCATTGAGCAATATCACTAGCCGCCATTGATGCTTGGCTATTAAAGTAAATTAAAGTGATTAAGATTATCGACAGAGCTTTCATAGCAAATTTCCTATTACTATTATTTCTTTTGATCTTAGTTACAATTATAACTGTTAAGTTGTTTAGTCTTATTACAATCCCTCCTAACACTCTCTGGTTTTAACTTATATGCTCTCAAACGCTGTGCCACCTTTGGAAACAACGTGATTTTCTCTATCTCCAGCGACTTTAGAATGCCGGGGTGTATCTCCATAAGCTTCCTCTGGACCCTCTTGATCCCCTCGCCGTCAGAGAACGATGCCATCAGACATGCATTCGTGGACACACTAGAATCAATCAAATATCGGAGTGCTTTATATGGCAGTTCATAGCTGTCTGGATGTGCACCAGTCAGTTCGTGGAACATCTCTGGACTATCACCCTTGATGGATACACGGGCATGGAGACGAGAGTACTTCGACAGAGCCTGAACATATTCAGGGTCGTTGCCAAGGGTCATGCCGTTGGTCTCTAGTACGTAGACGAACTCGCTTTCCTCAACAAGGTCGAGCAGTTCCATGAGATGCTCACGACCTATTGTGCCTTCTGACGCAGAGGCCGAAATAATCTTGTGCCCATGCTTTCGAGCACTTTTAGCCAGCCCATTAAACACCTCCTGAGGCGAGTAGAACTTACCTGTCTCTTTTGGTTTCCAGACAGGTTTATCGCTGAAGCAGAACTTACAGCGAAGATTACAGCCGACCTCAGTGGCACTCGTTGTGCCACCGTAGAAACGCAGAGGACGCCCTAGCTGAACGTACTTTCTGCGTGTCCCATCGACGACCACCTTTTCGGTGGCCGCCGTGAGAGCAATTGGGTCGTAGCCCTTACTTGTCATTTGATTTTCCATAGAGCAGAGAGTTCTGCGTATCCATGAGCTTTCTAGTGACGCCCTTTACGACACCACCCATGAAAGTCTTCCCCCCATTAGACTCAGCATGGTTCCATTCGCTGTCAATGAGGTCCTGAAGGAACTCGATAGGAGTGCCCTTCGTCTCACCCGTTACAGCCATGTTGTGTAGTTTTCTCAGGGCTGAGGACTTATCCTTATCGCCCAGTTTTGACTTATCTACGCTGTTTTGCAACATCTCTACGGTCTCATCAAATGACTTGGTGTCAATGGGATGTGGACGACCGTCCTTACCACCTACTGCGAATGAGAACCTAGCCGGGTCATCAAAACGAGTAGCATCGCCGTGGATGACCTCACTCGCTATCGCCAGTGCCTTCAAGGTACGAGGGCCAACATTATGTAGGTCCACTAACTCCTCGAAGTTCTCAACCCCACGGTTGTAGGCAAGATCAAGAACAGAGGCCAACCGTGGCATATTGATGTCCTCTTTGCGAACATCATGGCGGTTAGGTAGATCACCTTCACGTACAGCCTTAACAATCTCAGAGGGCTTCTCCTTCGTGAGCTCTACCATGTTGGTCCTAAGTTTGTCAGCCTGAGGGTCTACGAGATTGAGAACCTTCTGATTCTCTATACCCATAATGCCCGTATGTGGGGCTTCACCAAACGAACGTACAGTAGGAGAGTGCCAGTGGTAACGACGAGCACGACGAGTTCCTTTGTTCATGCCCTGAGAGATAGCTGTCCACTCGCCTTCGTCTGAGACGAGGAAGTACTGTTGGTAGAGATCAAACCCGTCCTGAACAGCGTTGTTGTCTATCCTACGCGTCATTCTGGATGACTTAGCTAGCTCCTTTCCCGGAAGATTATGTTCCTCTGCGATTTTGCCTAGCTTCTTCTCTGTTCCGTATGCAGCTTTACCTTTACCACCTAGTAGGTAGAGACCTAGCTCATGTGACTTCGGATTGAGCCGACGCTTTAGTGCTCCGAGTAGAACTGCTGTGACACCAGAGGAGTTCCAGTGCATACCTGTGACTGCACCGAAGGCCTGAAACCAATTCGGGTCAGACATACGTGTGAGCACCTCTGACTTCCCGTAGTTGTCCACTATGGACTCTATTATTGCCTCACCCATGTTCCCCATGCGATCTGAGAGAAATCTGGGCACTTTACCAAAGTGTAGAGGCATACCTATTGAACCTGCACTAATCATAACGTTCACCTTTCATATGTGTTTCGATGAACGGAAATGTAAACTGTATGTTGACAGATGTCAACTAGAAGTTTACAGTATACATTATTCGAGCATAAAGCTCATAACCAAACCCGAAGGTGCAAACATGGATATCACATCCTTAATCACAGGAATTTCACTGATCATAATTTCTGTGGGTCTGTTGCTACATACTGAACAACTATACAAAGTTTTAGGTGCCCTTTTCAGTCTGGGCGTCATACTAATACTACCACTTTCATTGGTGGCAACTGTCATTCTAGATGGCGTTAAAATCTACAAAGTTGCAAATGGGGGAACAATTTAATGTCTCTTAAAACCATAATAGAAAATAGTGAGTACATCTATTCAGTGCGCAAATCCATCGAGCAAATCATCCTATTTTTGGGCTTGATACTACTCATTCCAGTAAGTTTAGTGATGTGGCCATTGTTAGGACTTTTAACAGTATGCGAAAGAATTAAGGAAAGGTGTGGATAATGAGTAGTAAAGAAAAGAACTTAATGGGTAAATGTCGGCCAAAAGAGAACCCGTACGCAACATTTAAAGGTTTTGGACCCTTTGGGGATACAACAGTTCATCTTTTAAAGAGCTATCAAATACCCTCTAAAGAACTAAAGAACCCGTTTGCAAAATGGTTTGTAGCTATTAAAACTGATGAGACATATGGGGAGTGGAACGAAGGTGATAGCTACCTTAATGAGGCCACGGATATACTGACACTATCTTTCGCTAGCGACGAGTTTAAAGAGCAATATTCGGACTACATGGATGTCCTAATGGATAAAGGAGGGTTCGTTGAAGGCAAACAAACACTATCTAAACGATTTAAGTTTGGCCAACGTCCCACGTACCATTCTTGTTATTAGACTTCCCCTATGACCCTTGTGCACCAGTCCATTTTGATATGCAGCCTTGATTGCACCTAGATCAATAAGCCTGTTGATCATTGCAGTGTTGGAGACGTTACTAAAACCACCTTCTTTTATGACTTCATTCGCCACACCTCTAGCCTGACCAATGGTAGATGCTTTGGGTTTTGGTTTAATGCGATTGAAGGTTTCCAGAACCACACTAGAGGGCATGAGTAACGCAGCAGCAAACCTATCTGCTTCTATTTCGATCTGTGGTTTCTCTCCTGAATCCCTGCAGAGTATTTCCCTCTTACCTTGCTCTTTGTCATTCAGATAAGCTTCTCTGTGAAGCACATGGTGTCCAATTTCGTGAGCTACAGTGAATGCATACCTTCCATCATGATCCTCAACCGAAGCATTGACGTAGATAAGGTTCTGTTCAAAGTCGATGCCACCTAGGAAATTAGGATCACTGAATAATCCTTCATCGGTAATGTCTATTGAGTAACCAAGGAAATGCTCTGCAATATCTTCAATAGGAATTGGTACCGTTAAATCAATCTCAACAGAAGTAAAATAAGAAATATTAAGTCCATTTGCTAGTATCTCCACTTCATCCAGCGACCTCTTTGGGTACTGCTCATTTGCCACGCTTCTTACCCTTGGGTGTCTTCTGTTTCTTCATTTTGTTTAAGTAGTTCTGCATTTTCTCCCACTCTTCAGGTGAGAGGTCTTTAGCAGACCTAAGGAAGCTGGGAACTGCTGTAGGGTTCTTTTGAATTACATCCACAACTTCAGGATCAACACGGTCAGCTAAGTGAAGAAGCTCATCTACATTGGCCTCAAGCTCACTTGCTATTTTAGTAACCAGTTCAGGGCTTGCATTAACCTTCCCCTTCTCAATATTGGAGATGTGCATAGCACTTACGTCAGTTCGTCTTCCAAGCTCTCTAATGCTGAAACGTTTATCTTCTCGTAGCTCTTTGATCTTGTCGCCTAGGGTCATCGTCTAGCCTTGTTAAGTGTGTTCATGCAGAAAGTAGTATACACACTATTATGTCTACTGTAAACTTACAACTTCCATAAAGAGTTTTAGCCAGATGCGGATTAAGTTTATGAGAAACGTATTTTCTATAGATAGCGAGGGTTATGTCATAGTGGATCTGAACGCTCAACCGGAGCGGATCAAGCCCATTCACAAATGTACCCAATTAAAAATTTGAAGTTAGCTAGATGAAGCTTTACGCCACAATCATGATCATGTTCACCATTTTCTCCTCTCCCCCCGCCTCATGCCCGTTTCTATCGCGATGATGATGACAGGGGCAAGCAGGGGCGATCTTCCTAGTTTGCAGCCTTGGATCAGGAAGTCGAACTCTCCAGCTTCCAAGCGTCTTTTACGAGGTTTGCTAGGACTTGGAAATCTAACACCGTCTACTAGATTGATTGATAAAGCCGCACCCCATTCGTTAATTGCTATTTTGAGGCAATGCCTGAGTAAATTTAATTCCATCAAGACAGACGCTCCACACACCATGTCCATTCTCTCATTACGATATTTGCTTATAATCTCGGAGGACAGGCGCTCCAAACTGCACTTTCCTAGCCAGTGTCGCGACATAGCATTCAGACGCCACTTCTCAACATCATGGCTCAGCTTATGTATTGATACCGTATCTCTGTAACGCTCAAGCAATTCACACAGTAATGTTGCTTGGGTAACGCCCGCATGGATAAAACCTTCGCCAAGATCTATGCCGCGCTCTATACGCCTTACCCAGCGATCGGCGTCTGCCTTTGATATAAATGTTTTAGTTAGGCTTGGATGGCCTTTACGGCGAATCTGTACATGCCAGACACTGCCACGTTTGCGATATGAAGCCACAAGAATACTCCTCACTGTGCCACTGGTGTGCCAGATTGACTTGTGAGAAAAATTCTTATGTTTCGGTCTTACGCTATCCTATTGATAACATGGGAGAAAATATGGTGGGCACGACTGGGATTGAACCAGTGACCCCTGCAATGTCAATGCAGTGCTCTCCCGCTGAGCTACGCGCCCTCGTCTCTTTAAAGTTACTACACCAATAGAGAAAAGAGTCATTAGTCTGATCTGCGGCCGTTGGCAAGACATTGTACAACCCTTCACATAAGTTACCACCCACCGTGCTTTCAATGTAACTATTGCACTCAAGCAAACGGAGCGTTATCAAAACTCCATGACCATTTCCTCTAACATTGACAAGCACAGCTCTTATGAGATCCTTCGCCCTGATGATTGGTCATCACCAGTAATTTTTTCCTCACCTCACAGCGGGCAAAACTACCCGGATGGCTTTGTTAAAGCGTCACGCCTTGACCCACTTGGCTTACGTCGCTCAGAAGATGCTTTTGTCGATGAAATGTTTATAACGGCACCGGTTTATGGAGCACCTTTGCTCCGTGCCCATTTCCCCCGAGTTTACGTGGATGCCAACCGGGAGCCCTATGAACTTGATCCTGAGATGTTTGACAGCCCCTTACCCACTTACGTTAACACAACATCTCCACGTGTCGCCGCAGGGCTAGGCACCATGGCCCGGGTGGTCACCAGCGGTGAAGAGGTCTACTCTGAAAAACTACGCTTTAAAGATGCAGAAAAGGCTATCCAGGCCAACTATTTCCCCTATCACGAGGCACTCAAGGGTTTACTGAACGAGGCTAAAGCACGATTTGGTTGCTATCTGTTAATTGACTGTCATTCTATGCCCTCAATTGGTGGCCCCATGGACCGCGATCCCGGTTTCAACCGGGTCGACTTCATTTTAGGTGACAGGCACGGCACCTCGTGTACAAGCTCGGTTACCAATGAGGTCGAGCAGAGCCTTAAAGCAATGAAATACATCGTAACCCGAAATAATCCCTACGCAGGCGGTTTTACCACCGGCCATTACGGAAAACCGAGGGAAAACCACCATACCTTACAAGTCGAAATCAACAGAGCACTTTATATGAATGAGTTTTTAATCGACTACTCAGAGGGATTTTATCCATTGAAAAAAAACCTGGAGAAACTAATTCAAGTCATTACCAAAATCAGCCCCGAAAGCCTAAAAAAACATGAATTCCATCCATATTCGTGACGCCGTTGAAGACGACTGCGGTGCAATCCAAGCAATTTATGGCGAACACGTCATTCACGGTCTTGCCAGCTGGGAGGAGATCCCACCTGATGTGGTTGAAATCGCCCACCGGATGGCTGAACTCACGAAGGCTGGATTTCCCTACCGGGTCGTCGAACTTAATGGAGAGGTCAGGGGTTACGCCTATGCCAGTAGTTACAGGCCCAGACCCGCCTATCGCCATACTGTTGAAAATAGCATCTATGTAGCCAGCGCCAACACAAGAATGGGTCTCGGTGGCAGCCTGTTGGAGGACCTGATCAAACAGTGTACAGCCCGAGGCTACAGGCAAATGGTTGCAGTTATTGGTGACAGTGAAAATGCCCCGTCGATCAAGCTGCATGCTACTCACGGCTTTGTGCCTTGCGGTACTCTTAAATCCTTGGGCTTTAAGCATGGCAAATGGCTCAATCAGGTGATCATGCAGCATCCCTTGGGTGAAAGTGACACGACACCCCCGTAACTGGCATGACCTTTGCATTTTCTACAAAGCAACAATTTGGAGTATTGCTTTGTGGTAAAAAGACTTTTAGTGATTGTGATAAGCTTGACGCTAGTAATTATCACACCCTCATTAGTATCGGCAGCACCTATACAAGTGATTGGAAATGCGTGGAAATTATGTGATTTTCAAACTCAGAAAGTGGAGCAAGAAAAAGGTATACCACGCTACCTTTTGAAATCTATTTCGTTGGCAGAGACAGGCCGCTGGGACAGGCAAAAACAGGCAAATGTTGCCTGGCCTTGGACTGTAACCGCTCTTGGCGTTGGAAATTATTTCCAAAATAAAGTTGAAGCACTCAAACATGTACGTTTTTTGCAGGCTAACGCAATCACTAATATTGATGTTGGTTGCATGCAGGTGAACTTACATTACCACGGCGACGCCTTCGCTAGCTTGGAGGATGCCATGGACCCAGCCACTAATGTAAACTATGCAGCAAAATATTTAAAAGGGATGTATCAAACTGCACGCTCTTGGACAAAGGCTGCCGGGTTTTATCACTCAAAAACACCACGATACTTTCAAGCCTACAAGTTGAAGATTCTTAAGTACTGGAAACAACAACACCAACTAGCAGGGCTCGAGGATCGCAAAGCTGTTAACCTTCAGCACATGTCCAAACTAAACGCCCACCACAAGCAACGAAAACAAGAAGCTCTAAATAACACATCCACAAATGTCCACGGCTATCAACTTAACGCTTGGCGAAATGGTGACAAAAGAAACCACAGCATGGCGACCCTTGCAACAATGCGAAGAGCATCCAAGTCAGCTCAGTGGCAAGAAAAATATTCCCACGACAGGCGCGGCAAGACTGGTAAGAGCTTTGCTGACAAACGCCGAAAGCAAATGGATAAATGGCGTCTTACGCGTACGAGTTCCAGCAATGGCTAGAGGGGTTCCAGCATCACTTTAACAGGATTAATCCAGTTCAAGCGATGCAAGATTTTGAACAAAAAACATATTACCAAGGAAAAATCGAAAATTAACAGTGGACACATATTCTGAAAAACTCAATTAGTCAAAGAACATAATGAATCATAGACCTTCTTTTTTTTATCCTCTCATAACACTGATAGTAATAGGCGCTTTTACTCTTACCCCTTTTCAGGCACAGGCAAATAAACGTTGCCCAGCACCTAATACGTCGGTCAAAGTTAATGTCAAAAACACCCCAGCCAAAGTAATTTACAAAACCAGTCACAGCCGAAGTGATCTTGAACGCTTGCAACTCAGACAAGGCCGACATACGACCAGTGGTAAATGGAAAATTCTTGGCTTAACGAAAACTGAATTCAAATATTCAATTAAAACAACAGCTAATTTCAAAAAGACTACAGGAGGACGTTTTTGCGCATACCCAGTATCATACGACCTAAATATAGGCTACGCAGATTTCCTCATTTATGTTGACCGAAAGTACCCTACCGGAAGCTGTGAATACCGGGCAATCCTTAAGCACGAAAATGCCCATGTCACCATCTACAAGAGCTATCTTAAACGCTACCTTCCCTACATCAAAAAACAAGTACAGACCGCGGCTTTGGGGGTACGCCCAGTTGTAGTATCAACACCAAACCTTGGCACCAAATATATACAGGAACAAGTACAACGTCGCATCCGTCCTTTGATTCTAAAGTTGAATCGAGAAGCAGACCATTCCAACGCCCGCATCGACACTCCAAAAAGCTACCGTAAGGTACAATTACTTTGTGATAACTGGTAGCTTAAGCACTATGAACTTACGCCTTCCTCAAATTCTAGTCACAAGGGCTATCTCCCTTGACCCTGAAGAAATATCTGAAACCTTCATTCGCGCCGGTGGCCCTGGTGGCCAGAATGTCAACAAGGTCTCAAGCGCTGTTCAGTTACGCTTCAATGCACGACGCAGTAAAGCCCTGTCCAATGCAATATACCTGAGATTGAAATCCTTAGCTGGGCGGCGCATGACAACAGAAGGTGTCATCATCATTGAGGCAAAAAGATTCCGTAGCCAGCAACGCAACCGCGAAGACGCATTGACCCGCCTTATTGAAATAATTAAGAGAGCCGCAAGTCTCCCCATTATTCGGAAGAAGACAAAACCGTCGAACTCCGCCCGTGAAAAGCGTTTGATGTCGAAACGCCATCGTGCCGGGACCAAACGTAATCGCGGGACGGTTGATCTCAGCAACTAAAAGCCAGGCTTCTAGTCTAGTGGCAAAGTAAAAAAAGTCTTGCACTTAAAGCTTGTTCAAGCGCAACAATAGTCCAGGAACTGTTTAAACTACCTAGCGGCAACCTAGAAATCGAAAAAGAGAAGACCAAAGAAAGACAACTACCCTTACGTCTCCATCTGAAAGGGCCATCGCCCCCTCTTTAATTTTAATTAGTGATCCGAGCTACGCTTGAAATGGAATTCGGCACCATCCTTAATTCCCGAAGGCCAGCGCGTAGTCATAGCCTTAAGACGGGTATAGAAGCGTACACCTTCCATGCCGTGGATGTGATGGTCTCCAAACAAGGAGCGCTTCCAGCCTCCAAAGCTATGGTAAGCAACAGGAACAGGAATCGGAACATTAATGCCAATCATGCCAATTTTTGCACGGCTAGAGAAATCACGCGCTGCATCGCCGTCTCGGGTGAAGATAGCAGCACCGTTTCCATATTCATGGTCATTAACTAGCCGCAAGGCCTCCTCGTAATCATTAACCCTAACGATAGCTAGAACCGGGCCAAATATCTCATCCTTATAGATTGACATATCTGGGGTGACATTGTCGAACAAGCAACCACCAATGAAGTAGCCGTTCTCGTGACCCTGCACGTTAATATCCCTTCCATCAACAACCAGTTTGGCACCAGCTTGAACACCTGAGTCCACATAGCCCTTAATACGATCCAATGCTTCGCGCGAGATTACAGGGCCCATTTCTGAATTGGGGTCACTATAAGGACCAATCTTTAGGGTGCGGATTTTAGGCTCTAGCCGGTTAACAAGCTCATTAGCAGTATCAGCGCCCACGGCGACGGCGACAGAAACCGCCATGCACCGCTCGCCAGCGGAGCCGTATCCCGCGCCCATCAGGGCATCCGTTGTTTGGGCCATATCAGCATCAGGCAAAACAACGAGGTGGTTCTTAGCACCACAAAGCGCCTGCACACGTTTACCGGCGGCGCATCCAGTCTTGTAGATGTTTTCACCAATAGCTGTTGAGCCAACAAAGCTTATGGCTGAAACACGCTCATCTCTTAGCAGTATGTCGACGGCTTCCTTATCGCCATTAACAACATTCAATACGCCATCTGGTAGGCCTGCTTTACTTGCCAGTTCTGCTATGCAAATAGCTACTGAAGGATCTCGTTCTGAGGGTTTCAAAACGAAGGTATTCCCGCAGGCGATTGCGACAGGGTACATCCACATAGGTACCATGGCCGGAAAATTAAACGGGGTAATACCGGCCACTACACCAACTGGCTGGCGGATTGTATAACTATCAACGTTTGAGCCGACATTTTCAGAATATTCTCCTTTAAGGGCATGGGGAATACCACAAGAAAATTCTACGACTTCCAAGCCCCTACCCAACTCGCCCTTAGCATCCTGTATGGTCTTGCCATGTTCGGCAGAAAGTAAGTTGGCTAACTCATCCATGTTTTTTATTAGTAGTTCACGAAACTTAAACAAGACTTGGGTGCGCCGAGCTGGTGGCGTTGCCATCCAACCTGGAAGAGCAGCGGTTGAGGAAGCAATGACAGCACGAACTTCATCGGCACTCGCCAAAGGAACTTGTGCTGTAACATCGCCAGTAGCTGGGTTGAATATATCCCCCATCCGGCCACTTTGGCCTTTGGCCAGCTTGCCATCAATAAAATGATTTATTATCTTTGTCATCTTAGTGACCCCTCTCATAAGTCTTTAAATTGTTGTTTGTTAGCTTGTGAGTACTTCACGCAGGATACCAACAACATTATCAATATCATTTTTTGTTGCGATTAGCGGAGGAGCCATCACGGCAGTATCACCAGTAAATTTAATGTGCAGTCCGGCCTCAAAAAGCGCTTTCAGAGCTTTCGTTCCAGCCACACCTGGAGCACCATCTACAGCAAGATCAATACCAGCAAAAAGACCATAACCACGAATATCGGTTACAGCAGTTATGTCTTCCAAATCAAAGACACAGTCAAGGAAGTATTCTGATAAATCAGCACCACGCTGAAATAGATTTTCTTTCTCATAAATATTCAGGGTGGCTAGACTCGCAGCACAAGAGGCAGGGTTTCCAGAATAGGTATACCCGTGGAAAAAATCTATGACGCCATCCGGCGCTGCTTCGATTATCGTATCATAAATTTCATCTTTCACAACAACTGCTCCCATTGGCAATACACCGTTAGTTAGAGCCTTAGCGAGAGTTATCATATCGGGAGTAACGCCAAAGGTTTGCGAGGCAAACGCTTTGCCAGTTCGACCAAAACCGGTGATAACTTCGTCAAAAACAAGCAGGATACCATGAATGTCACAAATTTCACGCAGCCTCTCCAAGTACCCTATCGGTGGAACAAGACAACCGGTAGATCCCGCGATGGGTTCTACAAAACAAGCTGCTATATTACCACCACCCAACAGCTCGCAAAAACGTTGCAAGTCTTCCGCCAACTTTGCACCTAACTCTGGCTGGCCACGAACAAAACGAGCATTCGGAGACCATGTATGACGCATATGAACAACGCCCGGCATGAGGGAACCAAAAGTCTGACGGTTTTTCATCAGACCTGAAAGAGACGTTCCGCCAATGTTGGCACCATGGTAAGCGCGTTCACGCGATACAAAACGGGAGCGACAACTTTCACCACGAGCACTGTAATAGGCCATGGCGATCTTAAGGGCTGAATCGATACTTTCTGATCCTGAATTAGTAAAAAAGACATTATTCATATTATCAGGTGTCAATGCTGAAACACGACTGGCCAACTCGAAAGAAGGCGGTGACCCTATTTGAAAATGCGGACTGAAATCCAACTCCATTAGCTGTTGAGAGACTGCGTCAGCAATTTCTTGACGGCCGTGGCCAGCAGCACAACAAAACAAACCCGAAGAACCATCAATAATGTTATCACCGTGGTGATTGGTGTAGTTAATACCCTTACCCTTGACCACCAATCTTGGGTCGGCTTTAAAGTCTCTGTTGGCCGTGAACGGCATCCATTGATTTTCAAGTGTATTTGCGGTGTGTTGCATTAAGTCTAATTCCTAAAGAATGAAATTTAAATCTAAAGTGTACGCATTAAAGTCTATATGAATAGTATAAAACATCCATAATATTTGAGCTTTAGCAAACCATTGTAAAGTATGGGTCGCGTACAGAAGTTACTATGCACCGAGTTTAATTGTATAGCTCATATAGTGTTCACTGTCACACTGACCTCTACAATTCTCCTAAGTATTGCTGTGCTAAATTTTATACTAGCCATGGCCAGCAAGCGCTGCCGTCTGTCTTCACTTGATCATACCTTTATTTAAATGGCTTGAATGTCTTTGTTGAAAAAACCAACTGTATGGCGGTTGCAGAAACCTTTGGTTATGTGTACCAATTACCCACTGACGTATTCGTCGAAAAAGGTGCACGCAATGCCCCACTTACCCAACTCGCACGCAACAGTAGATCTGGCTTTTTCTCTACATCCTTATACTAATCTCGCTGTTCATGAAGATCGCGGCCCCTTTGTAATCACTAGGGGTGAAGGAATTTATGTTTATGATGATCTGGAGAACAAATATATAGAGGGACTATCGGGACTTTGGTGTACCGGTCTTGGCTATAGCGAAAAGCGCCTAGTTAATGCCGCTATGACCCAAATGAACCAATTACCATTCTCGCATTCTTTCGCTCATCGGGCGACAGTTCCAGTAATCGAGCTTTCAGAGAAATTGATTAATATTGCACCTGGCAACTTGAGCAAGGTCTATCTAGTTAATTCAGGTTCTGAAGCCGTCGATACCGCTATTAAGATGGTCTGGTACTATCACAATGCCATCGGAAAACCTGAAAAAAAGAAAATTATATCCCGCAAAAGGGGCTATCACGGCGTTACTGTAGCTGCTGGTTCACTAACCGCATTACCTTATGCTCAGGACGACTGGGACCTACCAATCAACAGAATATTACATACGGAAACCCCCTGCTATTATCGCTACGGCGAGAGCGGCGAAACTGAAGAAGCATTTGCAACTCGACTAGCAGATATTTTGGACCAACAGATTACCAATGAAGACCCGGATACGGTTGCTGCCTTTATTGCCGAACCAGTAATGGGCGCTGGCGGTGTAATGACACCACCCAAGACCTATTTTGAAAAAATCCAGAAAGTGCTAAAAAAATATAACATCCTTCTAATTGCGGATGAGGTTATTTGTGGGTTCGGGCGAACGGGTAATATGTGGGGTTCTGATACCTATGGTATTAAACCTGATTTGTTAACATGTGCCAAACAGATGTCGTCTGCTTATTTTCCCATTGGTGCAGTCATGCTGTCTGAACCTATCTATCAGTCATTTGTTGAAAACAGTCGAAAGCTCGGCGTTTTTGGCACGGGAAATACCTATGGTGGACATCCTGTTGCAGCGGCAGTTGCACTGGAAACTTTAAAAATATACGAAGATGATGATATTTTAGGTCATTTGGTTAACATATCTGGACATTTCCAAAAACGTTTAGCCGAACTGTCAAAACATAAACTTGTTGGAGAAGCACGCGGTGTCGGGTTAATTGGTGGGCTGGAGCTTGTCGCCAACAAAAAGACACGTAAGCAATTCCCGGAAGCAAGTAAAGCTTCCGTGACTGCAACTGAGAAAATCCTTGGTCAGAATTTAATCCTAAGACCCTTGCCTGGTGATGTAATTGGCATCTGTCCTCCATTAATAATTACGGAGCAAGAAATTGACGATATTTTTGATCGCACAATACGTGGATTAGATGAGGCAGAAGTTGCTTTGAGATGATTTTAAAACAACAATCGTTTAATTATATGTTTTTTTCACCATTGATTTAAACTACTCACTAGGCCACTCGCTCATATCAAATAATAAGGTCATATGTTGAAAAATTTGGGTTAACGCACTCTAGACTTTCAGCTACTTTCAGAGTTTTAGGCTTGTCAATCTTTGTTAATGCATATGTTATTATTTCAATACTATGTGAACTGTCCTTAGTTAAGGCATTGGCGACACACACTCCACCAACAAATAGTATATTTATCATTGAAAACGCCAAGAAAATTTTCATTACATATTGTCTATAATTTAAGTTTGAACCAAACTTCACAAAAAGCGGAGTCGACATGGCCCATTTGATTCATAATCACATTTGCATTTTTACAGTGCAAGAACAAGAAACTGCTTAATTAACTCTAGCCACAAAGACTGAGACGGGAACATATCTTAATTCAATGCAGCCAACTTATCAGGGTGCAAGATATACAAGGAACTGTCTGAGATATGGGAATCGGGAATTAAAGGTTTAATAGTGCGGAGGGGGAGGCTCACCTAATTGTGGCACATCTAGGGATACGCTTTGTTCTTCAATTTTTTCATCCAGTTCTTTCATACGCCTATTTATTGTCTCAATGGCTTGCCACTGCTGAACTAATTGAACACTTAAATCTTGAACCATGGCCTCCTGGTGTGCCAAAGATTCTTCTAGTTGTTTAATACGATTGGATTGCTTGTTGCACATTCAGTTATTTCCATAATCAACACTAGTTGTAACTCTGTCAGCCTCGTCTTAAGCACTCAGGGCTTCGACGATCATGGATGCATAATACCATCTTTGTCGAATTATTTTTATGCCACATCAACGTCAAGATATTTGATCTTGATGTTTACCAAAATTGAATTTGGCCTAGTAGATGCCAACTTATCCTTGCCTTTGGGCCAGTCAACAGGCACATAAAGTAAATGAAGTTAAATTACTCAAAAACGCCAAGGCATTGATGGTCGCATTGTTTCTAGGAGAACTCACGAGCTGTGTCCAAAACGCCAGATATTAATGGTCAAGACGTCTCTGACATTCGCACCCCAAAACTAAGGGTTGTCGAATACGCCCTGTTGCTAAAGCCACGGGTTATGTCACTTGTTGTGTTTACAGCTTGGACAGGCCTGATGATGGCCCCGGGTCATATAGATCCATTTACTGCTTTTGTGGCTATCCTCTGTATTGCAGTTGCCGCCGGAGCTTCAGGAGCGATTAACATGTGGTACGATCGAGACATAGATAATATTATGATTAGGACCCAAAATCGGCCTCTACCCGCAGGCACTCTCAAACCGTTTGAAGCACTCGGGTTCGGGGTTTTTTTATCTTTCGCTTCCGTATCCATTATGGCTATTGTTGTCAACACTGCAGCAGCTGGCTGGCTGGCGATGACAATCATCTATTATGTGTTAATATATACCATATGGCTTAAACGTCGCACTCCACAGAACATCGTCATCGGTGGCGCCGCAGGGGCCTTTCCACCTATGATAGGGTGGATCGCAGTCACTGGTGCGGTAGAGCCCAATGCATGGATTTTGTTTATGATTATTTTCTTGTGGACACCGCCCCACACCTGGGCTCTAGCCTTGTACAGAAGCGATGATTACAGGGCTGCGGGTATTCCTATGATGCCAATCGTCGTTGGCCATACAAAGACAGCTATCCAGATGCTAATCTACACCGCTATTCTGGTGCCAGTAACATTACTACCTTCTCTTCTGGGTATTTCTGGTCGAGTTTACCTGACAGCAGCAATTATGCTGGGTGTTGGCTTCCTACGTCATGCGTTCATCGTACTTAAAGATGACGATATCCAAAAAGCCCGCAAGATGTTTTTCTACTCTATCTTTTATCTATTTATGATCTTTGTCTTCTTGTTGATAGATAAAAGCCTGATGACCCTATTCCCAAGCGTCTTCTCATGAGCAAGCAAGCCTATTTAAAGCTGGAAAAGCGTTTCCGTCGTATTGGCGTCATAAGGGATATTAATGAAGTATTGCACTGGGACAATGCTACAAAGATGCCAGCCGGCGGTGGCACCGGGCGCAGCAACCAACTGGCAGAATTATGTAATATCAACCATTCCCTACTTTGTGATACCGAGACAGGCGACCTACTAGACGAGGCCGAAAAAGATTCCACTCTGGGGTCATGGCAATTAGCTAACCTTACTGCTATGCGTCGCAAATGGAGCCATGCAGCAGCACTCAGTGAAGAATTGGTTTTAGCTTTGTCAAAAGCATCTTCCAAATGCGAGACAGTGTGGCGTGCGGCTCGGGCCCAAGATAACTTTGCTACCGTTTTACCTCATATGGATAATTTACTATCACTGGTCCGCGAATGCGCCCAGGCAAAATCTGAAAGTTTGGGACTTAGTCAATACGACGCGTTGCTTGACGAATACGAGCCGGGCGGACTAAGTGCCGACATAGATGTGCGTTTTGCAGAGCTGGAAGCATTCCTGCCAGGTTTTCTTGGGCAAGTTCTGGAAAATCAAAAATCAAATCCACCGCCTGCCATGCCAGAAGGCCCTTTTAATGTAGCCGCGCAGCGAAAGTTGGGCCTGCAACTAATGACTGCTTTGGGCTTTGACTTTAAACATGGGCGACTAGATGTTAGCCTGCACCCTTTTTGTGGAGGCACACCTGATGATGTCCGTATAACTACACGATTTGACGAGAATGATTTTACCAGCGCCATTATGGGGGTGCTACACGAAACCGGCCACGGGCTTTACGAACGCGGCCTACCTCAAGAGTGGCGTTATCAACCAGTAGGCGAAGCCTTAGGCATGGCCATACATGAGAGCCAGTCCCTGCTAATAGAAATGCAAATGAGTCGCTCTCGGCCTTTCCTAGAATTTGCTGCACCCTTAATCCGTAACGCCTTTGGCGGTACTGGCCCAGCCTGGGAACCACAATCCCTGTACCGTAATCTAATCAATGTTGAACCGGGCTTCATTCGCGTCGACGCGGATGAGGTTACGTACCCAATGCACGTCATTTTACGATATCGCCTGGAAAAACAGATGATCGTAGGCGACCTAGCCCTTAGCGACTTACCGGCTGCTTGGAATGATGGGCTGGAGAGCCTGTTGGGCATTCGCCCAACCAATGATCGCGAGGGCTGCCTGCAAGATATCCACTGGTACGATGGCGCCTGGGGCTACTTCCCAACCTATACTTTGGGAGCAATGACTGCGGCTCAGCTTTTTGCCGCGGCCCTGCAATCCGACCCTCAAATAAGCCTGGGCATTGCGAAGGGCAATTTCACCGCGTTGATCACATGGCTGGGTGAGAACGTCCACTCCCTTGGATGCTCACTAGGACCTGCAAATGTCATTGAAAAGGCCACTGGTCGTCCATTAAGTTCCGTAGCTTTTATTTCACACCTAAAAGCCCGTTACTTGTCTTCGTAGACCCAAATTGAGCCGCGGTACCCCACTATAAAATTTGCACTGCGATGCATATCATCTCTTTAATAGTTATCAAAATACACCTGAACAGATTGTCAGGGAAACGTTGGCTCTGCAACTAACTGTAGTGATCTCATATCGATTTTCCTCAATTAATTAGGAGTAGTGAAAAAACAATGATCAAAAAATTTCCTGAGCAGTTTGAAATGCCACTATCCGTCTTGAAACACGACGCTTCCAGGTATAGGTTGTTTCGCGTTAATATGGAGCTCTCTATTGAAGTACGTTAGCACCCGGGGTCAGGCCCCAACCCTGAGTTTTGACGATGCGCTACTAAGCGGCCTCGCCCGTGACGGCGGCTTGTACGTGCCCGAAGAATGGCCGGTATTTAGCACTGAAGAGATCGAATCCCTTAGCGGGTTGAGCTACCCTGAAATGGCTATACGGATTATAAACCCCTTTACTGCTGGCGTTATCGAAGATAGTGACCTAGCCACACTGGTTAATGAATCTTATGCGGGCTTTAATGATCCAGCTATTGCACCCTTGAGACAACTTGGAGACGGTGAGTGGTTAATGGAGCTTTTCCACGGGCCAACGCTAGCTTTCAAAGATTATGCTATGCAGTTTTTGGGCCGAGTTTTTGACCATATCCTTACTAAACGCGGTGAACGAGTAACAATTGTTGGCGCAACATCCGGTGATACAGGCTCAGCAGCCATTGAGTCCTGTCGTAGCCGTGACACAATAGAAATATTTATTTTACATCCAGAAGGCAGGGTTTCTGAGGTACAGCGCCGCCAAATGACAACAGTGCGCGATGCCAATGTCCACAACATAGCTATTAAAGGTACTTTTGATGATTGCCAGAACATGGTTAAAGGAATGTTTAATGATACAGAATTCCGTGACCACTGCAAACTATCAGCTGTTAACTCCATCAACTGGGTTCGTGTCATGGCACAGATTGTTTATTATTTCTATGGAGCTTTACAATTAGGTGCGCCAGAAAATCCGGTTTCTTTTTCCGTGCCGACAGGAAACTTCGGAAATGTCTTTGCTGGTTATGGAGCAAAGCGTATGGGCCTTAATATCGAAAAATTGATAATTGGTTCTAACAGCAACGATATACTCTCTCGCTTTTTCGAAGATGGTCGCATGCTGACGACGGGGGTCCACCCGACCATTAGCCCCAGCATGGATATTCAAATTTCAAGCAACTTCGAACGCCTTTTGTTTGAGTTGTATGGGCGCAATGGTGACATCACCCAGACAATGATGAAAACCTTCAGCGACACCGGATTCTTTGAAGTTGGTCAAAGCCAACTTGAACAAGCTCTGAGCCTCTTTTCTGCACAACGTTTCAGCGACGACGAAACACTTGCCATCATGAAACAAGTGTTGAGCGAGAATAAGGAACTGCTAGACCCACACTCGGCAATCGGGGTTGCCGCTGGGCGGGCTAAACGCATCAACAACAAGACGCCACACATCTCCCTTGCGACAGCCCATCCAGCTAAATTCCCAGACGCTGTCAAGCAGGCTTGTGGCCAACACCCGGCTTTGCCCCCAAGCCTTTCCGATCTTTTCGAACGAGAAGAACACTTCACTGTACTTCAAAATGACCGTAACCAGGTACAAGACTTCATCAAGAAACATAGAATGGACGGTGCCAACTAAATGAGTATCAAATCAACGACGTTAAAAAATGGTCTGCGTGTGGTCAGCGACCCAATGTTGGCTGTCGAATCCGTTTCTCTTGGCGTTTGGGTTGGAGTTGGTACACGTTATGAAAAATCGGAAATGAATGGTGTGTCTCACCTGCTTGAGCATATGGCTTTCAAGGGCACCAAACGACGGTCAGCCCTAGCCATAGCTGAAGAAATTGAAGCTGTTGGTGGCTATATAAACGCATATACGACGCGGGAAAGCACCGCTTATTACGTTCGAGTTCTAAAAGAAGACGTGGCATTGGGTGTTGATTTAATTGCTGATATTCTCCAGAACTCAACCATGGAAACCGAAGAGCTGGAGCGTGAACGTACTGTAATTTTACAGGAAATTCATCAGGCCAATGACAGCCCAGACGATGTTGTCTTTGATAATTTTCAGGAAACAGCTTATCCCGAGCAAGCTATGGGTCGCCAGGTTCTGGGAGATGCTAACATCGTTGGTTCCATGAAACGCGATGTTATTATGAACTATATGGAATGCCATTATAACTCTAACACAATGGTACTGTCTGCTGCTGGTTGTGTAGACCACAACGAACTGGTTAAGCTTGCTCAAAACACCTTCAGTAACTTACCCAGAGGAGAACAGGCCTCACGAGAGCCAGCCATTTACACTGGCGGGCAAAGCATTGTGGCGCGTGAGCTAGAGCAAGCACACCTTATACTTGGTTTTGAAGGCGTCGGCTATGAAGACTCGGATTTCCATGCAGCAGCTGTTCTTTCTACCTTGTTGGGAGGCGGAATGTCCTCACGGTTATTTCAGGAAATTCGAGAAAAACGCGGTCTTGTTTATTCCATTTATTCCTTCGTCCCCAGCTATTCGGACAGTGGCCTGTTTGGCATTTATGCGGGAACCGGAGAAGAAGAAACGCGGGAACTGATCCCACTAGTATGTGATGAAATTAAAAAAATTTGCGACAGTGTTGGCACTGATGAACTCATCCGGGCACGGGCTCAGATCAAAGCCTCTATTCTAATGGCCCTTGAAAGCTCATCCTCACGCTGCGAGCAGTTGGCCCGACAGATGATGGTTTTTGGAAGGCCTCTGCCGACGGAAGAAATCGTCGCTAGCATTGAAGCTGTGGACCGCGACGCCATTCTAAACACTGCCCAGCGTATATTTTCTACTCCCCTAACGATTGCTGCCTTGGGGCCTATTTCAAAACTGGAAAATTTTGAGGAAATAGTTCAACGTTTGGAATAGACATCCAAGTAGCAACGTTGCTGAAAAAAGTCTATTTAACTGAACTGCCATCACAAATGACCAAATGCAACAACACGACCACCTTATCATTAATATTGGCTTCTATTGCCATTGCAATATCTAATACAGACACTTTAGGTGTGACCAGCGTTGTCTGAAAGCATGAGCGGGTCAATGCCAATCTTACTAATGGCCTGAGCCCACTTGGAGTCTAAATCTTCGCCAAACACCAGATCCTCATCCGCCTCTACGTTTAGCCAGCCATTATTAAGGATTTCTGTATCCAGCTGGCCTGGCCCCCATCCAGCATACCCCAACGCAAGCAGACACCGACGTGGGCCACAATCATCCGCTATGGCACGCAAAATATCGAGTGTTGCCGTCAGTGCCATGTCCTCGTCCACAACAAGAGATGATTCACGAATATAATCCTGGCTATGAAGCACAAACCCGCGTGAAGCTTCAACGGGCCCACCCAATTGAACCTCAACATGATTAGTTCCAGCATATTCAGAAACGCCAAGTTGCTCGAGCAGACCAGGAAAGGTAATAGCACTAAAGGGCTTGTTAATCATTAGGCCCATTGCGCCACCACCACTGTGGGCACAAACGAAAATTACCGAGTGCTTGAAACGAGGATCCTCCATACTGGGCATAGCAATCAAAAGCTGACCAGGTAGTGAACTCCCTAAACTCTCACAATATGCCATATAATATCCCCTTTAAGATGAACTTATCACTAATTTTAAATCCTTGATAACTCTACATAGACGATTCACAACAAACTTTTTTCTGCCAAAAATATTTGGTCGCAAAAAAAACCAATTTCATAGATTAAAATTCCTACTTAATACTATTTAAACAGATAGATCTTTCGCTTTGTATAAGAATAAAAAAGGATATGATCCATATATAATGAATAAACACTTTAACATCTCCAGATTTGTAAAACTCACACTTGTTTTATCACTCTTTGTTTTTAACGAAGATCAGGCTGCTGCATCAAATACTATAGAGAACGACCACACCCAACTCCGTCTTCTTTCCAGTAGTGTGGGTGTTGGGGACACAGAAATCTTGACACTAGGTTTGCACTTTACCATGAGGCCCGGCTGGAAAGTTTATTGGCGGAGTCCAGGTGATGCAGGATATCCACCTTCTATAGGATGGGAAGGTTCAGATAATCTCGACAATGCTGAAATGCTTTGGCCTGTGCCACTCCGCTTTTCCATATTGGGCATAGAGACACTGGGCTATGAAGACCAAGTTCTCTTCCCAATCGCCGTTAAGCTTAAGACACCTGGCCATGCCCTGGACGCTATCGCCAACGTAGATTATCTGACCTGCAATGATATCTGTGTGCCTTACAGCGCCAAACTGACCCTGAATTTACCAGCTGGACCGGCTAGCCCCAGCGCTTTTGCCCATTTAATAAATCGCTTCTATGCCAGAGTTCCAAAGGATAGCCCTGCCCACGGTGTTTCCATCGACTCACTAGAAGTTCTGGGACAGGGTAAGCAAACACAGTTGCGTATAACAGCTACTTCAAAAACACCGTTCATCAAGCCGGATGCTTTTTTTGAAGGGCCAGACATTCTAGCTTTTGACAAACCAAAGATTGAGCTTCAAAAAGGTGGCCTGAAAGCCATACTAGTTTCAAAGACACACGGCACTGAGGACCTGAAGTCTTCTAACGGCCTTGAAGGCCTTAACTTCGGGGTAACTCTAAGCGATGGGAAACGCTCGGTAAAGGCTGTCTTGGAAGTTACACAAGGTGACGATGACCATTTAAATTTTTCCTTTGCCATAATATTGGCCGTTGCAGTTCTGGGTGGGCTAATATTGAATTTAATGCCCTGTGTTTTACCCGTACTTTCCATAAAGCTTATAAGCATTGTCGCTCATGGCGGTGGTGAAAAACGTCACGTTCAAGCCAGCTTTATTGCAACAGCCATGGGCATTATATTTACCTTTGTCTTGTTTGCCGCAGCTTTGGTTGTCCTAAAAAGTGCCGGAATGACTATAGGCTGGGGTATTCACTTCCAGCAACCCTGGTTCCTGATCGCAATGACACTGGTCGTCACCCTGTTCGCCTGCAACCTCTGGGGCCTATTTGAATTTCGGTTGCCTAACTGGATCAATGGCATTGGTGAAAACATAACCCATGTACAGGGATTAAGCAGCCATTTCTTGACGGGCTGTTTTGCAACCCTACTGGCGACGCCCTGTTCCGCGCCTTTTCTTGGCACCGCCATAGGCTTTGCCCTAGCGAGGGGGGCTGTTGATATATTCAGCGTGTTCACTGCCTTGGGTGTTGGGTTGGCGCTTCCCTATATATTGGTTGCCCTACTCCCCAGCCTCGCAACTTGCCTGCCCAAACCGGGCAAGTGGATGATCACTTTACGTAAAGTCATGGGCTTTGCGCTAGCTGGAACTGGTGTCTGGTTGTTAAGTGTAATCACCGGGGCTTTGGGTCAAAATGTTGGCTTCGCTGTTACTGGTTTGATGGTGAGCGTTATCGGTATCTTGTATCTGGCTCATCGACTGGAAAGACTATGGCAGATTGGTGGCTGCGGGGTTGCCATCTTGGGGCTCCTTGCCTTTAGTGTCCCCACACTGATGTCCCATCCGGCACCCGACAAACTTTTGCTGGACAAGGATCCGCGTTTTAAGAACCTATGGCAGCCCTTTGATGTGGCCGCAATCCCCAGATTGGTCGCCAGCGGAAAAACGGTCTTTGTCGATGTTACTGCCGACTGGTGTCTGACCTGCCAAATCAATAAAAACTTTGTCATTGCCCAAGATGATATATTGAACCGCTTGGGGGCAGAAAATGTAGTAGCCATGCAGGGGGACTGGACCCTACCTAATGACACCATCGCCGCCTACCTGGCGAGTTTCGGCCGTTATGGCATTCCCTTTAACGCCGTCTACGGCACTGGAGTTCCGGGTGGCTTGGCCTTACCAGAACTGCTTAGCCATGACGTTGTTGTCAAGGCCCTCGACGAGGCCCGTTAAAGTTTTTTTTAGCTCTTGATTTCAAGCCTGAATAGGCTATTTCTTTAAAACTTAATTGTTTTATTTCATAAAGGTAAACTCATGACCATTAAACCCGGCGACAGCATTCCTTCCGCAACTCTTTTCATGATGGGGGCTGATGGCCCAACATCCTCTGCAACAAATGACCTATTCAAGGGTAAGAAGGTTGCAATGTTTGGATTGCCAGGTGCTTTCACACCAACCTGTTCCGCTAAGCATGTCCCAAGTTATTTAAACAACGCGGCAGCATTAAAGGAAAAGGGTATAGATAACATTATCTGCCTATCCGTTAACGATGCTTTTGTAATGGGAGCCTGGGGCAAGGAACATAGTGTTGGTGACAATATCATTATGGCTGGTGACGGCAATGCTCTATTCAGCAAAGCCATGGGGTTGGAATTGGATTTGACAGAACATGGCATGGGCATACGCTGCCAACGTTTCTCCATGATCGTAGATGATGGGGTGGTCAGTGTGCTAAACCACGAGCCACCTGGAGAATATCGCGTTTCTAGCGCCGAAACTATGCTAGATCAGCTCTAATACAAAAAAGGCCGTAGCAATTAATCTACGGCCTTTTTAATTTTCTTCGTCTTAAAAGAAGCGTTAAGCACAGGCGTTCATATTATCGCCACAGCACATCTGAGATTTTATCTTGCCATAGTTTTTTAGGACATCGAGAAATTTGAACTTGAACACCATCAGGGAGTTTTAGACTGTCGTTGAACAAAGAGGGTGTCACATTTGCCACGGATAGCATTAACGCTCATTCACCATACATCACATGCGAAAGTGGCCGTCTTATAGTTCCCTTATTTCAGGTTATAGATATTGCTTTTTAACCAGAATATCACCACATTTTAAAAGGATCCAAGCGTCCAAAACTTTTACATACTTACCTGCCTTTATAAAGCGTCATGCCCTGCCTCGCCAGTTCGTCGGCGCGCTCATTTTCAGGATTTCCAGCGTGACCTTTGACCCAGTGCCATTCAACTTGGTGACGTTGCATGGACACTTCGAGGCGTTTCCAGAGGTCTGCATTCTTAACTGGTTTCTTCGCAGCCGTGCGCCAGCCATTTTTCTTCCAGTTGTGAATCCACTTGGTAATACCATCACGGACATATGTGCTATCAGTGTAAAGATCGACCACCATGCCCCGTTTTAGATGATCAAGACCCATTATAGCAGCCATTAATTCCATGCGGTTATTGGTGGTTTCAAACTCACCCTCGCAAAGCTCTTTTTCATGATTGTTCCACAGCATTAGCGCACCCCACCCACCGGGGCCCGGGTTGCCAGAACACGCACCATCCGTATAAAGCTGAACCTTCTCACTCATGACTGGTCTAGCCCATAAGAGCTGGGGCTGGTGACGCCTTGATGGAATTGCAGTCTTTCCAGAAGCTCCAAAGGGTCTTTGATTGTAACCATAGCATCTTTCGGAGTGTTCAACCAGTCGTAAAGACGTGTTAGTAAAAAACGCATGGCACTACCACGAGCCAGCAAAGGCAGTGCGTCCAACTCTACTTTGGAAAAATTCCTAACCTTACCATAAGCGCTGAGCATGCGCCGGGCCTTTGTCGTATTAAAACTACCATCGGTCTCAAAACACCAAGCATTGAGACAAATAGCTACGTCATAAGCAAAAACATCATTGCATGCGAAGTAAAAATCGATCAGGCCAGAAAGCTGACCGCCATTGAAAAAAACATTATCAGGGAACAAATCAGCATGGATTACCCCAGATGGAAGACTTGAAACTGTCTCAGGCCAACTAGCTTCCAACTCGTCTATTTCCTGGGCTAGAATATCACGTAGGCCTGGCTTAACTTCATCTGCTCGTGCACCTGATGCCTCCAGTAGTTTACGCCAAGATGCGACTGAAAGGGCATTTGGTCGTTTAATTTCAAAATCAGCACCAACTACATGCAATTTGGCTAATGCTTGACCCAACTCAGCACAATGGTCTGGCGTGGGACGCCTTGGCCACATGCCTTCAAGAAAGCTGATGATTGCCGCATTGCGTCCACACAGTTGATTTAGTGCCTGTCCATTTGTGTTCTCAAGCGGCGTAGGGCAAGCAACACCCCGTTTGGCCAAATGTCCCATAAGGCCCAGAAAGAACGGCAGATCATTTGCGGCGACACGCTTTTCATAGAGCGTAAGGATATAAGAGCCTTTTTCCGTGTTCAGAAGGTAGTTGGAGTTTTCTGTGCCTTCAGCAATACCCTTGCAGGATGTCACCTTGCCAATTGAATAATCGGCAACGAAGGTGGTCAATTCCTCGTCTGTGACTTCTGTATAAACGGCCATAGCAAACCTTTAAATTCCACACCCTCTACTAACGTAACAAGACCGCGTGTGGCAAGAACTGCTTCCATGTTGAAAACTACATCTTGAAACAGCTCACCTACAACGCGATAATTTATACAATGAAGTCTTTATTTCTCACCATAGGCCTAATAGCCCTTTTTATATTCGTTTTGCCAGCAGATGTCCTTGCCTCACGTGCCAAGGAAAAACTGCCCCTAGGTGGTATTAAGCCGCTTGGCCTATCTACCTTCAACGTGACCGTGGAACGGGTCCAGAGAGCACTAAAAGATGTCGGTTACTATAACGGCAGCGTCGATGGCCGCTTCAACCAGGATACCGAAAGGGCCATTCTTGAATATCAAAGTGGTCAAGGTTTACCGCTCAACCCTATCGCCAGTAAAGAGCTAGTTAAACATATCCTGGCAAATAAAAAAATTCAGTCCCTTCTTAAGCAATTACAAACTCAACGATTGAACAATATGGAAGAGGCACGAGAGGCTTTACTGACAGAGCCAAAAATCCGCAATCTGGTCTTCGGCCCAATCGAAAATGCTACACAGACTAAAAACCAACGTAGCACAGCTATGTGTTTTTTGAACCCAACGATTAAGTGTCTGCTCGACGGAGCCTTTACCAGCGCTATCGCGATCTTTAAGAATGAGCGTCGTGACTGGGTTCTATCGGAAATTTTTGTTATCCAAGCTGATGCTGGACTGAGCACTGATGCATCTAAAACAATTCGCCAGATCGTTGATCCAAGGCTTATTTTGTTAGCTTTGCGCGATATTGCTATGGCTAAAGCTTCTGCAGGTAGATCGTCAGAAGCCTTAAGTGCGGCAACGATCATACCGGACAATCAAAAACGTTTAGAAGCACTAGCTTCCATTGCTTCCATTCAGGTTGACCAAGGCAACATGGATGGAGCCACTACAACATCCCTTATGCTACTTAGCGGGCTGGGTCAAATCGATGCTCCACTGAAACAAGTCTCACTTGCCAGCAGGGCAGTGATCATTCTAGCAAAAGCTGGAAAAACGGCACTAGCGGAAAAAGAATTGGCTAAAATTAAGGTCACCGTGAATGCAGGTATGCCATCAGAACAGCGTAGCCCTGCCCTACGCCATATTGCAAGAATATTGGCAGAAACAGGTAAGCCTGAACAAGCGTTAGCCATTCTCAAGGACGTCCCAGATGTTTCTGAACATACTTCGATTCTGGTGTCCGCTGCCACAGTCTTTGCTGAAATGGGGTATGCACAGCAGGCTGTTGTGACAGCTAAGCGAATTGAAGCATTTCGCTACCGCTCTATTGTTTTAAGCCAAATTGCTATCGCCCAGGCAAAGTCTGGCGACGCAGCAGGTGGCAGTAAAACCCTTAAGTTAGCTTTGATTGCGGCTAAAAAAACAACCCCCCCTTTTGCCCAGGCCTATGCTTATGAGCAAATTTGCCTTGCGCTGATAAAAGTCTGGCACTTTGGCGGCCCTGATAATTTTGATCTAGCCGTTCAAACTGCAGGCTTGATTAGCGATAACAAACTCCTCGCCCATACACTTTGGTCGCTAACCACCGAGCGCCTAATAAACGGCGACAACAAATCAGCTGCTAAATTGGAAAAAATGGCTGAACAGGCTACAAGACGAATAAAGAGTCCCTTCACCCGTGTCTGGCTATTTAGTGAAATCGCCATTGAGCATTTTTTAGCCAAGAGATTAGAATTGGCATGGAGTAATTTTAAGCGAGCTCTGTCTATTGCTGAGAGTCTAGATAGTGCCTGGGGACGTTCTCGTGCCCTTGTCAGGCTAGCTTCAGTCCTAATTAAGCTCTCCAACAGAGCAAATCAAATGTGACAGCAGCGGCCAAGGTATATTAAATAAAAATTGCACAGAAACTGATTTGTTAGGTAGAAAGGCACCTTGTTATCCAAAAAAAGTTCCACAGTCATTACTTCCAATGCTACAAGAATTAGTTTTCTTTATTATGGCTTCCATAATGAAATATTTTCTGCATATTTCTTATATACAAAAACAACTAGACCCGTTCACAATTACGCTTGCATAGCCAGTAAGAAGAAAAAACAATGTGACTGAATCTAAAATAGCACTGGAAACTAAAACAACGATAATGATCAACAAGCCAAAAAAGATGATAACAACACAAATCCAAACGGGTATGATACCCATAATATTGAGCCTGATAGTGTTACTTCCTGGTTGCGACTTGTACATGGGAGGCATTACCAATACTGATATAAAAACGGATTGTCCGCCGGTTTCAATACTGTCGGAAGCGGCATCGATAACCCGATACGCTGAAGGAGCTAAGAGAACCATTCTTGACGTTAATTTTTCTGGAGAAATCACTGGGATCAAGGGCAAGTGCTCTTATGAGTTTGATTCAGACACGGGTGATGGGACTGTTAAGATTAGCGTACTAACTAGATTTAAAATGAAGCGTGGCCCTGCCAATAGATCTCAAAAAGCTAACTTTCAATACTTTGTCTCCGTCTTGAATGACGAAGGGTATATTCTGGAGAAGCAAATCTTCCCGTATTCATTAGAACACAATAAAAATCGTACTTGGGCTAAAGATGAGGATTCCCCAGTCGAACTGTCTATACCCCTAAGAGCTGGCAAAACAGGGCAGGATTTTAGAGTTTATGTGGGGTTTCAGCTAAGCCAAGAGGAGCTGGAATTCAACCGCAATGGAAATGGTCAATTATAAGATCGATTCTCTCAATATTAACGTAATTAATGTAAATTTTATGATAGAAAATCAAAAAAAAACAATCAGGAATTTAGTAAAAAATTACTGTGGAATGATGGCAATTCGCGCAGCACTTGAAGACCGTGGTGAAACGCGTAAACGTGTGCTAATTTCAGAATCCGCCCATGGCTCCAATTCAGCAACAGGCACTGGCTGTGCATGGAGCCATGTTGATGGAGCCGACAGAAAGCGAAAGTAAGAAAACTTTAGAACAATATATTTTGGATTTAAAGGTGCTAACAGAACGGGCCAAAGCAGGTAATGCTAATTACTCCCATGAAGCACCAAAACTAACGCCACGCCGTCGCCTCGATGAAGCCGCAGCCGCACGTCGACCCATCTTGCGTTGGCACCCACCTATTCGGGGGCGAAGTAGCCTCTAAATGGAATTACCCCTCAACAATTGGAAATGACGGGGTCCAAATATTCTGTTAAGTACTCCTATATGAGCGAAATAAAAAATCAAGTGGTAAATCTATGAGCATACGAATTGGTATCAACGGCTTTGGCCGTATGGGACGGTTGTCTTTGCGAGCTGGTTTGGATCGCAAAGAATTTGAGTGGGTCCGTATTAACGAAATTAATATGGATGCCGCTGGTGGTGCCCATCTTCTAAATTTTGATTCCGTGCAAGGCCGTTGGAACGAGGAAGCTACTGGAGCAGACGACAATATAGTCATCAAAGATCATAATATTTTTTTCACCTCTATCCCTAACATCAAAAATGGAAACTGGGGTGATTGCGATGTTGTACTGGAATGCACCGGCAAGTTTCGCACACCAGAAAAATTACAGGCATATTTTGATCAAGGGGTGAAGAAGGTCATTGTCTCCTCCCCAGTAAAAGACGGAGCCCTGAATATAGTATACGGTATAAATGACAAGGAATATGACCCTGCAAGTCACCACCTTCTGACCGCAGCGAGTTGTACGACCAACTGCCTTGCACCAGTTGTAAAAGTGGTACATGAAAATATTGGAATAAAGCATGGAGTGTACACGACCATTCACTGCGTCACCAATACTCAAGTAGTCGTCGACTATCCCCACAAGGATTTGCGCCGGGCGCGTTCAAGCCTCACGAATTTAATCCCTACCACAACTGGATCGGCGAAAGCCATCGCTATGATTTATCCAGAACTTGAAGGTAAGTTGAATGGCCATGCTGTAAGGATTCCTCTGGCCAATGCATCCCTAACGGATTGCGTGTTCGAGGTCGAACGTCCTGTTACAGCAGATGAAGTTAATGCCTTGTTTCGCAAAGCTGCTCAGGGCGAGTTGGCAGGTATTTTGGGGGTTGAAGAACGACCCCTAGTTTCCACAGATTTTGTCAGCGATGCCAGATCGTCTATAATAGATGCTCCATCTACCATGGTCGCCGATTGTACTCAGGTTAAAATACTGGCTTGGTACGACAATGAGTGGGGCTATGTGAATCGCATGGTAGATCTGGCAGCAAAGGTGGCAGAAACTTTTTAAGGCCGGTGCGTCATGAAAATTGACATTCGTAAATATGCTTTGGTCACTGGCGCCTATTGGGGCTTCACCCTAACCGACGGTGCTTTGCGTATGCTAGTACTGCTGCATTTTCATGGTCTTGGATATAGCCCCTTTGAAATTGCCCTATTGTTTATCTTCTATGAATTTTTTGGCATTATCACAAATTTAATAGGTGGCTGGATCGCTGCACGAGCAGGGCTAAAAGCAACTTTATTTGCAGGACTTGCCCTGCAAGTGATTGCACTCTGCTTGCTTGCTCTATTCGACCCAGCGTGGCCAGGAGTTATGGGTGTCGCCTATGTGATGGCCTTGCAAGCACTTTCGGGCATTGCCAAGGACTTGACTAAGCTTAGCTCAAAAAGTGCCGTCAAGCTTATAGTGCCCAAAGGTGAATACGGCGTCCTGTTTAAATGGGTGGCGGTCCTCACGGGGTCTAAAAACACTCTCAAGGGAATAGGATTTTTTATAGGCGGTGCGCTGCTTGCTTGGCTTGGATTTGCCGGGGCCCTAGTCGCCATGGCTGGTGGACTAGTGATCATTCTACTGATGACGGTAATAAGCCTGCCTGGTGATCTGGGACAAGCCAGCACAAAAGTCAGGTTCAGCCAAATACTGTCGAAAAGCGCTGCTATTAACTGGCTTTCTGGGGCGCGTTTTTTCTTGTTTGGTTCTCGCGACATCTGGTTTGTTGTGGGGTTACCGTTGTTTTTAGCCGTCACCATGGGTTGGGACCACCTCCAAGTGGGTGGCTACATGGCCACCTGGGTAATCGCCTATGGCTTAGTTCAAGCGGCAACGCCAAAATTACTCAAGCAACTTGGTAAAATGCCTGACGGCACCCTTTCAAGGCGTTGGATTGTTATTCTCATCCTTGTCACTATTGTGATCAGCACCGCTGTTCAGGCTGGCATCGCCCCCGGGCTAAGTGTTCTCTTGGGCTTGCTGTTCTTTGGCTTTGTCTTTGCCGTTAATTCGGCCATTCATTCCTACTTAGTGTTGGCCTATAGCGAAGCGGATCATGTTTCCCTGAACGTCGGGTTTTATTACATGGCAAATGCAGGAGGACGACTTCTCGGCACCTTGCTCTCGGGCCTGATGTATCAATGGGGGGGCTTTATTTTATGTTTAGCTATTTCTGTGGTTTTCCTAATGGCATCGTGGTTACTAAGCCTGTCTTTGCCAAACGTTACGGGGCAATTAGAGAAGTCATGATTAAGTTGAAAGAGCAATCTTTGAGCTTTGGAGCCAATGGGGTGCCATATTCACGGCCGGGACTGACAATCAAATCAGGGTTGGGGCTAATGCTGTGAGACAAGAGCTATCTCACTATTTGACTGCACGCGGCAACATAGAAGTCAAAATCAACCAAAGCGTGTCCTACTATATTGCCAATCTGGAAAGCACGGCTTGACATGATCAAACACAGATATCTTCCCCCCCTTACAGATCGGGAGTGGTTGGTGAGACACCTAAGGCAAAGCAACCATTCCCTGATTGGTGCTCCTCGCGGAGATCATGACCTTAATCCGGGCACCCGCAACACAAGTCCACTGACCCGCGCAGCCGTTCTTATTCCCTTGGTTGTCCATGTAGGTAGAACTTCCATCCTACTGACACGTCGCACAGAACATCTAGCCAAGCACCCCGGGCAAATCAGTTTCCCTGGTGGCCAAATGGAGGACGCAGATGGCACACCTGAAGAAACAGCCCTGCGCGAAACTGAAGAAGAGACAGGCCTGCGCCGGCGACATATTGATATTATCGGAAGACTTGATGATTACGAGACACGAACCGGCTTCAGAGTGACGCCCATAGTTGCCATTTTGACCCCACCTTTTAATTTAAAACTAAATCCAGGCGAAGTCGCTGAAGCCTTCGAAGTCCCCTTGGCGTTTTTGCTCGACCCCGTCAATCATAGACGCCACAGTCTTATTTGTGAGGGCAATAAGCGAGAATTTTACGCTATACCCTTTAATGAGTATTATATTTGGGGTGCCACCGCAGGTATGCTGATTAATCTTTACGAACTATTGGAAAACTCATGACCCGTGTTTTTTTTATGTATATCATTCCGATTGTCCTACCTAGTATCTTATTCTTTTGCTGGGCTAAGTTTATCCAGAAAGATGCCGTACTGGCTCGAACAGGACCCTGGTTTCGTCTACTCATCGCAGGACTGAGCCTTATGGCGCTTGGCTTGGCTATCACTGCCATTACTGGTGGTGCGACCCCAGGAGGGAAATATAGTGCTCCCTACTTAAAAGATGGCGAAGTCATACCAGGCCAAATGGTGCCAAAAGACAAGCCGCAACAATGACCAATGAACGAATGGGCGCAATCGGGAAGCTTGCGCCGCAACCTTGGATGAAAGCAGCGGAAACAAGAACTCTTTTCAAAGCCCTGAAAGCCGAGGGCAATGAAGCACGCTTCATTGGTGGCTGCGTCAGGAACGCAATAGTTGGCCTTCCTGTTGAGGACATTGATATTGCAACTACGGAAACACCCCACAGGGTTCTGAAACTGCTTGAGGCAGCAAATATCAAAGCCATCCCAACCGGCATAGAGCACGGCACGGTGACCGCAGTTATTAATTCTATACACTACGAGATAACATCACTGCGCATTGATGTAGAAAATCACGGTCGCCGTGCTACTGTTGCTTATACGGATGATTGGGTGGCCGATGCGCTGCGTCGTGACTTCACCATCAACACCATGTCCAGCACAATTGAAGGTGATATTTTTGATCCACTTTCTGGGATGGATGATCTAGACAAGCGTAGGGTTCGCTTTGTTGGTAGTCCCAAGTTACGTATTGAAGAAGACCTTCTTCGTTTGTTACGTTTCTTTCGCTTCCATGCGACATTCGGTGGTAACGCCGTAGACCAGGCAGCTATCACTGCCTGCCGAAGATTAGCCCCTAGACTAAATGAACTTTCAGCCGAAAGAGTACAAAGTGAATTATTCAAAATTCTTGAGGCTCCAAACCCGGCCAACACCATGATCTTGATGAATAACGAGCTAGTTCTCAAATACGTTTTACCGGAAGCCAAAAATTTTAGCCGCTTGAAATCGATGGATTGGCTTGAAACCAATTTCATCAATATTGATACTATAAATCCAGATAAACTCAGGCGACTGGCTGCCTTGCTGCTTATCGATGAAGCAGGACATGCAGCCTTGGCTAAACGGCTTCGATTGTCTAATAAACAATGCTCACGATTAGCCATCATGACAAAGTTCGCACGCACTCCAGTCATGGAGTTAAGTCAGCTAAAACGCCACCATGCCCTGTATGACCTTGGAGCTGATAATTTTCGTGACCTGGTTTTGCTGAATTGGTCCCAGGAAAAAACTATTGAGCGGCAAAACTTTCCAGAAAGAACCAAACATTGGTTAGACCTGATCGATGCTGCAGACACTTGGCAACAACCCATATTTCCAATCAAAGGAGGTGACGCTAAAAAACTTGGGCTTAAGCAAGGCCCAGCAGTCGGCAGGGCTTTGGGGGAAGTGAAATCATGGTGGCGGCATGGTGACTTTCAAGCTAATAGAAGACAATGCATTTACCAATTAAAACAAATAATAAAGAGTCAAAAAAGACAATAGCACAAAAAGTTTTTATCTGGGACAGCCAGACAAAAAGAACCAAATGTCTCTTATCTTTGGAGTAATTCCAAACAACAAATAGCTTTGAAAGATCAATTTTTTCAGAAGCTATGAACTAGAGTTAACCTGAGTAAAACACTATTTACCGTTTTCTAATTTTATCCAATGCTGCGTTCATCAATATGACAGGAATGATGCCGCTCGCTACAATTACTAAGGCTGGAAGAGCTGCCTCCTCAAGCAATTCATCCTTTGCAAACTGGTATACATAAGTTGCAAGTGTTTCGTAATTAAATGGACGCAAAAGTAATGTCATAGGGAGTTCTTTCATCACATCAACGAAGACCAATAACCCACCAGCTACACAAGACAAGCGCATCAACGGTAACATTACCCTTCTAATGCTTTGAGCCAGCCCTTGCCCGAGAACACGGCTCGCCTCCATCATGTTACTAGGAACTCTCTCAAGACCAGCTGTAACAGCACCAAAACCAACCGCTTGAAATCTGACGACAGAGGCAAAAACAATCAGTCCTACTCCACTTGTTAGCAATCCTTGATAAGAGATTCCAAAAGTTCGCATTAGTGTTGAAGCAATCCAAGAATCTATCATTCCACCTGCTGTAACCACCCCGATAGCTAATATAGTTCCAGGAAACGCATAGCCAAATGATGATAAAGCAGAAAGCCGCCGCATTACTTTTCCGCGGTCAAAAGAAGAGACAAGACCCATAAAAGTTGCACTAAAGACCACTAGAATAGCTACTGTTACTCCAAGATAAAGTGAATTCCATGCAGCTGAAAGAACCTCTCTGTTCACCGAAGTTGAATAGCCTTGCAGAACAAAATTCAATAAAACACAAACCGGTATAATAAAACCTATAATGATTGGAAAACTGCACACTAGTGTAAACCAAGTTCCTTTTGTAAAAGAGACTGATTGTGGTGACAAAGAATCTGAACGGCGAGTTGTGTCCATGTATCTCCGGCGCGCCCTGGCAATTCGTTCAATAAGAACCAAAACTATTATAAAGAGAAAAGAAAATGCTGCTATTTGCGAGGCTGCTGTTAAATTATTCATACCTAACCACACATTGAAGATACCGAGTGTGAGGGTCTCAATACTAAAATATTCCACAGTACCAAAGTCTGAAATTGTCTCCATCATTACTAACGCCAAACCTGCAACTATAGCGGGCCGGGCCAACGGAAAAGCGACACCCCAAAACATATTAGAACCATTCATTCGTCCAACTTCAAACAGCGAAGCTGGTGTTAAGAGATATGCTGTCCTAGTAATGATATACACGTACGGATAAAGTACTGCACCCATTACTAAAATGGCTCCACCCATAGATCTTATTTCTGGAAACCAGTAATCACGTGCATTATCCCACCCAAAAAAATCACGAATTAGCACCTGAAGTGGCCCTGCATATTCCAGAAAATCCGTATAGGTATATGCAATTAAGTATGCCGGGATCGTGGCGGGTAGTAGAAGTGCCCATTGAATAATATGGCGTCCAGGGAATTCATATCTCACAACAATCCATGCCGTGGTTACCCCAAAAAACAAGGTAACAAGACCAACGCCCAACATTAAAATAAGCGTATTAGCCACATATCGTGGCAAAACTGTGTTAGCTAGATGTAACCACAGTCCATCACTATTACCACTTGCAGTTATTGCGATTGCTATAACAGGTGCCAAAAATATGCTGACTAAAAAAAGTGTCCCTAAATTCCACGGGCTCAGCCATGTTAATAATTCATTTTTGATAAGTGGATACCTTTCTTGGAGTTACCATCCAACCCTATCTATAATTTTCTGAGCGTCAGGTGCCAGCTTCGCAATTTGGCTAATCGGCATCTGATCCTCCTTGAAATTTCCCCAAGACAGTAATTCCTTTGGCACTTCAACGTTGGGGTTAACTGGATACTCAAAATTTATAGAACCATACAGATTCTGTGCTTCCTTTGAGGTTAAAAACTCAAGAAAACGAATAGCTTCCTTTTTATTCTTAGAATGCTTTGCTACTCCACCACCAGAAATATTAATGTGTGCACCTCGTCCTTTTTGATTTGGAAATACTAGTTGAACAGCAGAAGCCCATTTGCGCTGCTCTTCTTTATTCGAGTACTTTAGTTTGCCAAAATAATAATTATTAATTATAGCAATATCGCATACACCCTCAAAAATAGCTTTTACTTGTGCTCTATCATTACCTTGGGGGCGACGTGCAAGATTTTTTATTAATCCTGAAGCCCAATTTTCAGCGAATTCTATGCCACCAGCATTTATTAGAGAAGCAACAAGTGCACGGTTGTAAACATGACTGCCAGGTCTAACACAAATTCTACCTTTCCATTTTGAATCTATCAAATCTTCATATTTTTTGATTACAACTGTATCCTTTGATTTCAGGGATAAAACTATAACACGCGCTCGCTTAGAAAAAGAAAACCACTTATTATTAGGATCGCGCAAATGAGCTGGCACATTTTTTAATAAAATCTCAGATTGGACCGGTGCCAAGAGCCCTTTGTCCAAATACACATTGAGTCTGGCCATATCGACCGTCAAAATTACATCAGCAGGACTTCTTTCTCCTTCAGATTGAAGTCTTTGTGCTAAACCCTTTGATGCGTAAACGATATTAACTTTAACTCCTGTCTTTGCCTGGTAGGCCTCTATAAATGGATTTATCAGAAAGGGTTGACGATGTGAATATATGTTTAATTCAGATGCGCCTGCAGAGAGTTCAAAGCCAAATATACACAAAAATAGAACGATACCTCCCATTGTAGAGTGACGGATACGTTTGTTCATATTTAGTACTGGCATTTTCTTCATTACCTTTTCCATTGTCCAAAATAAACACCTCACTGCTTCCATTATTGGCGTGAGATAAATTGTAGATAAATTGTGAACCTGCCCCGATCCGTCGCCAAGGCCAAACTGACGTGGCGATCGACTATCAGCACAATACAAGCTGCCCCCCATTCGATCCCAAATTGCGAGCACAACTCCAAAATTGGTGTCATGATGTTTTGGATCAGACGAGTGGTGTATCTGGTGTTGAGCCGGAGAGATGAGGAACTTTTCTATAAGGGTCCCGTAGCTGATCCACACATGCGAATGCCGTAAATTTGCACCTGCAGCATTGAATAGAAACAGGCCGGCATTTACCCCTAAAATTGTAGTGAGCTCCGCTCTCTCACCAAAAAAGTAGAAAAAAATTGCCGTAGCTATTGCCTGAACAAATACACTTCTCAGACCAAACACAATACCTTCTACTGGATGTGTCCTATATACTGTAAAAGGCGTCAAAACTTCTGCGCTATGATGAACCTTATGAAAGCACCATAAAAAAGGAAACCGATGAAGGCAACGATGAACTAAATATTTTGTAACATCATCTAGTAGGAACAATGAAATCGTGAATACGGTTGCAATTCCCCACTTGGGAACTGCTGGCCAGAGAATGGTCCGACCATCGAACCAAACGTGCATAGTTTCAAAAAGAAATACCGCTACTAATATTTTAGATATTAATAGGGGAGCTACACCCATCATGAGAGCCTTGTTAATTATCATGATTAAATAGTCTTTACGCGCAGATTTTGAACACCAGATCGATTTTTTGAATAATTCTGAAGCCGATTGGCTAAGTGTGTGGCCCAAGATGAAACGTTGAAAGACAATAGCAAAAACCAGGGCACAAAACAGGTACCCCAGAAAAATACGCTTTTGTGGATTGATAAAAGGATAAATAACTAAGTTTAAATACTCAAAAGTAAATATTTCCATTCAGGCTTCTCAAAAAAAAACCGGCAAGGGAAAGATCTAAACATCCCTCACCGGTTTATAGAATGTACAATGCTTATTTTAATCGTTCTCTGAACTGGCACCTTCGCCAAGTGATTCAGTTAAAGCCGCCATCTTACCTGTCATATCATTATTACGGGCTTTAATTCCAAATTCTGCAATTAAAAGCTTTTGCAATTTTAACATGTGCATCATATAGCCACCCCAAGTTTCACCCTGGTCGCGCACATAATTTCCTTTGCTGTCAATGTCTGCAACTTGACTAAGATTTGGCATCAAAGGGCCAAATCCAATTAGTTGATTCATTTTCTTTGCAGTCTCACCCAAATCACTTTTTCCTGTCTGTAGTGCGAGGCTAAAGCCTTTTAATTCACCCCAGTGCTTGATGTAATTTTTGAGAGCCTTTGATGTATCTCCCTTGGCGTCAATGATTGTTTTCAGTTTTGCCATATCCTTATAACTGGAACCGGCATACTTAAACGTTGCCTCTGCAAGGACTTGCTGCCAATTTTTTTCGATCACGGTTGCGTGACCTTGTAGAATTTTGCGCTGACTGTCATTTAACTTTTTTCCATGCGCATCAGTTAAAAGCTTACGTCCATCCAGAAAAGCTTTGGTTATGGTATGAAGGTATGACGTATTTTTACCCTTGTCATAAACCTTAGAGTCAAATCCTGAAGCATAGTACGCTGGGCCAAAAGTGAATTCAGTTTTTAAATCTACTTTTCCATCTTTGTTGTAATCTGCATAGGCAAGGGCATCTTCTGGCTTCTTAGATTTGCTACCTTGTTTTGCAATTTCGTAAACATTTTTTGGCGATAATGTTAATGTATGAGCAGGCGCTCCAAAATAACCAAATGCCTCATCCCAGGAATGCTCTTTTCCAGTGTATGCGGCACCTTTCTTGTATGGTTTATCATTTGGCTTATTATCTGCTGATAATTTTTCATCTAAATAATTGTCAACAGCTTGATTGTAGGATATTGCTCCCATTATAAATTTAGAAATCAACTGGCCGTAGTTATAACCATTCACAGTATCCACGCCCTTGTTCGCTGATGAGGCTTTATCTATCCAGAAATTTACTAATTCTATACCGGTCATACCGTTAGGCATGCCAGTTATAATTCCTTTATAGGTTTTTCCTGCTAAATTCTTACCTTTACTAATTTCATCTACATTAGACTGTTTTACAATAAAAGGTCCCTTGGTCTTAGGAGCCAGAATAGCACGCCCAGGGTCTTTTTCGTTGTAGTATGAAAGCATCTTTTTCTTTAGATCGGCATTTTCTTTACCATTACCTGATACTGCTAATTTTTTCAGCGAGTCATGAAGCACATGACGGGCAATTTGGCCTGTGTAGGAAACCGAAGTCTTTTTTTTACCAGTGTAACTTTTTTCTGTTATAGGAAATCCAGAATAAATATGCCCACCTGCTATCGCATTACCTGAGATTAGAAATGCTGTTGATAGTGATATTGCCGCTAAAGTTTTATTGAATTTTGTATGATACATTCTTTAAAATTCTTTTCTAATTACTTGGAGTTTTTGAAGTTTCATAAGTTAATGCTCTCTTAAAAATCTCATCAGAAAGTGAATTGATGAGAATGATAATTAATATCATACTATTATTACAAAATAACTAGCGTCAATGATTAGTTTTGTCTCAACTAATATAATGATGGTGTAATTTTAAATTATGAGGGACACAAATACAGACGGACATCGCATTTAGTCAATGAAACCAACACTAAGGACATGTTACAGATCAGCGCTGCAGTCATATCAGACCTGCGCTAGAAGCATAACAAACCAACTTCAAATTAGTATAACTAAATCTTATCCGCTGGTTTTATTTAAAGAGCACTTGGTCCTTTAAGCTGACGCAAGCCCTCCCCAAGGACTATGGCTGCAGCAATTGCAACATTTAGAGAACGTGCATTTTTAGACATGGAAATACGAACACGCCTATCTACAGCATTAAAGACATGATCTGGAACGCCAGCACTTTCACGTCCAACCATTAAAATGTCATTTTCTGTGTATGAAAAATCAGTGTAAATTGTTTGTGCTTTTGTCGATAATAGAATTAGACGCCTTTCTTCCTCAGCAACAAATTCCCTGAAAGCTTCCCATGAATCATGATGGGTAACGTCAGCATCATTGAGATAGTTCATGCCTGCTCGCTTTAGTCGTCGATCAGTAAAAATGAACCCACAGGGCTTAATAATATCAATTGAAATAGCCAAACACATCGCCATACGCAGTAATGTGCCAGTATTTTGAGGAATATCAGGCTGAAACAAGGCCAATCGTATGTTTTTTTCGTATAAAATAGTGATATCTCACTTGAGCTTAAAGGCGGCAAAATATTTTTTTAATCTTAACCCTTTGAATGCAGTGTGGTTTGGATTATATCCATCACTAAAGGTCCTTAAATACTAGTAAAAAAGTTTAAGAGATATCTATATATGTGTATAAAAATGTCGCGAAAGGGCTCTCTAGAGGTTTAATATGAACGATCAAGCTGATGACAATAAAGAAATTGTTGATGAAAGCCCCAACCGACGTGATTTTCTTCAGATAGCCACCTACACAGTTGGTGGCGTTGGTGCAGGAATGGCTGTGTGGCCTTTAGTAGATAGCATTAATCCCCCAGCAGATGTTCTATCTCTGGCATCAAGTGAAATTGACATCTCGTCTATTAAAGTGGGACAGAGCGTTACTGTTATGTGGCGAGGTCGCCCAGTTTTTGTTCGCCACCGTACAGATACTGAAATAAAAGAAGCTAGGGCTGTTCCACTTGACTCTCTTCCAGATCCTGCAAGTGATGAAGAACGGACCCAAAAAGCTGAATGGTTAATAATGGTAGGAGTATGCACTCATTTAGGTTGCATACCTAACGGCCAGCGCGAAACCGATCCAAAAGGAGATTTTAATGGTTGGTTCTGCCCATGTCATGGTTCACATTATGACTCAGCTGGCCGTATTCGAAAGGGCCCCGCACCAACTAACCTTGAAGTCCCGCCCTACCAATTCCTTGATGATACGACTGTGAAAATTGGCTAAGGAAACAGTGAATGAATTTCTACAAAAATATAGTTCTGCCTATACATGACTGGGTGGATTATCGGCTGCCGGTGTTTTCATACGTGCGGAAAAATCTTGTTGACTACCCGACTCCAAAAAATTTGAACTATTGGTGGAATTTTGGTGCCCTACTTGGAATAACCTTGATGACTATGATCATCACTGGAATATTCTTAGCATTCAATTATACTCCTCACACTGAACTTGCTTTTGCAAGTGTTGAGCACTTGATGCGCGACGTGAATTATGGCTGGTTAATACGATTTATGCATTCCAGCGGGGCCTCAATGTTCTTTATCTTGGTTTATATTCACATGTTTCGCAGTTTGTATTTTGGCTCTTTTAAAGCGCCACGAGAACTTCTCTGGATCATTGGAGTTGCTATATATTTGGCAATGATGGCTACGGCCTTCATGGGATATGTTCTTCCTTGGGGACAAATGAGCTATTGGGGGGCAACCGTTATAACTAGCCTATTTTCTGCCATTCCAATTGTTGGCGATTCGCTCGTCACATGGATATGGGGTGGTTTTGTTATAGGTGACAATACTTTAATGAGGTTCTTTGTCGTTCATTATCTGATGCCGATGATCATAGTCTTGCTCGTATTCTTCCACTTGTGGGCACTGCATAGCCATCATTCGAATAATCCGTTAGGGGTAGACATGAAAACCCCAGCTGACAGTATTCCTTTCCACCCATACTACACGATAAAGGATTTGTTAGGGCTTGGAGTTTTTCTCACCTTCTACTTAACCTTTGTCTTCTTCGCACCGGACTATTTTGGTCACCCCGATAATTATGTAGAAGCTAACCCCTTGGTCACTCCAGCACATATTGTGCCAGAATGGTATTTCCTGCCATTCTACGCAATACTCCGCTCGATCGATGACAAATTGTTAGGGGTTATAGCAATGTTTTCTGCTGTCTCCATTCTGTTCGTTCTACCTTGGTTAGACCGCGGACGTGTACGCAGCGCAAAATTTCGCCCTATTTACAGGCAGTTTTTCTGGTTGTTTGTCGCCGACTGCTTTCTACTTGGTTATATTGGCGCTCAAAGTGCCGTTGAACCTTTTGTCACCATTGGGCGCCTAGCTGCCGCTTATTACTTTGCGCACTTTTTGATTATAATACCCCTAGTAGCTAAATTCGAGCGACCACTTGAGCCCCCTGAAAGCATAAGTGCGGGTGTTCTCGAAGCACAACTAAAGAGTAAGACGGCCGAGCCTGCTGCCCAACTCCAAGGCGCAGAGTAAGTCAATGAATCTCAATACTAAAATTACTTTGCTTTGCTCTGCTTTAACGCTAATTGTCTTGGGTGGGTTGCAAGTAAAATCAGCTTACGGAGCAGAAGATAGTGTTAAACTTGAAAAACAGGATTGGTCATTCTCTGGTATTTTCGGCACTTATGACCGTGGGGAGTTGAAGCGCGGCTATCAAATATATTCTGAAGTATGCTCTAGCTGCCACTCCCTAGAGTATCTTGCTTATCGCAATCTTGAAGAAATTGGTTTTAGCGAAGCAGAGATAAAAGAAATTGCCGCCGAATATGAAGTTAAGGATGGCCCTGACGATGAGGGTGAGATGTACATGCGCCCAGCCCGGCAGTCAGACAAATTTGTATCGCCATATGCTAACGAAAAAGAAGCTCGCGCGTCTAATAATGGCGCCTACCCACCCGATCTTTCATTAATGTCAAAAGCTCGTAAGAATGGACCAGACTATATATATGGCTTACTGACCCGTTATAAAGATGAGGTGCCTGAAGGCATGGAAATCGCTGATGGGATGAATTACAATGAGGTTTACCCTGGTCAGCAGATTGCCATGGTAGCACCGCTTGAGGATGAAACTGTTGAGTATGCAGACGGCACAAAGGCAACACTGCAACAGCATGCCAAAGATGTAACTACGTTCTTAACTTGGGCAGCTAGCCCAGAAATGGAGGAACGGAAGCGTCTTGGTATTAAGGTTATTTTATTCTTAGTTATATGGACCGCTATGCTGATGGCATTAAAGAAGAAGATTTGGGCTAAATTGCACTAGCACAAAAGTAGGCATAGTTGGTCGTTAGTCAGCGAGGCCAGTTGGGTTTTTTTGCTATTCTATGACATGATTTTTTAACTACGCACCAAACATTGCATAATAAAAAACAAAACATTTGCTTAATTTTGTTTTGTTGTAATGTGAACACGAACACAATATTCGTGTTTATCATTCTTCATGTTTGGAAATTCCATGCACTTATCTCGTGACCACCAAAATGTTTTTGTCTTAGCCCTATGTCAGGCACTTTTCATGACGGGACAGTCAATGATGTTCATTCTTGCAGGATTAGTCGGTGCAGATCTCTCTGAAAATAAGGCACTAGCCACCTTGCCTATAACTGTAATCATTGTCACTACAGCTCTTACTACGATTCCTGCATCCCTACTGATGAAACGCTTTGGCCGGAAAATAGGATTTATGCTGGGTGCAACATTTGCTATCATTGGAGGCTGTATTGCCTCTTATGGCATCTATCATTCGAGTTTTTGGATATTTGTAATTGGAACTATGACCATAGGCATACATGGTGGATTTGCCCAGTACTACCGCTTTGCTGCTGCAGATGTAGCTAAAGCGGATTTTAAAAGCAAAGCTATTTCTTTAGTCATTTCAGGTGGCATCATCGCTGCGTTTCTTGGACCAGCACTAGTAAATTATACGTTTGATATACACGTGGTGCCATTCTTTGGATCTTTTGTAAGTATTGTTATTTTAGCAAGTCTGGCCATTTTGATACTTGGCCTGATAAACATACCCCGCCCTAGCTTCACTGAGCGCTCATCTAGCGGTCGACCCTTAAGAAAGATTATCCAGCAACCCGAATTAATAGGTGCTGTCTTTGTTGGCATGATCGGCTATGGCATGATGAGCCTGTTAATGACAGCCACACCTCTGGCCATGGTTGCACATGGCTATATGGTACATGATGCCTCATTTGTCATTCAGTGGCATTTGGTAGCTATGTTTGGGCCAGCTTTCTTCACTGGAAGTTTGATTAATAGATATGGCGTTATGAAAGTTCTCATGAGTGGCACACTTTTGCTATTTCTTGCCATCACCGCTGCCTTGGCAGGGGAGACCGTCACCCACTTCTGGGCATCCCTTTTCGCCCTGGGTTTGGGCTGGAACTTTACCTTCATTGGTGCCTCTTACTTGCTAACCGAAACCTATCAGTCGGAAGAAAGAGCCAAAGTACAGGCTCTAAATGACTTCATGGTTTTCGGATTCGTCGCCCTGTGTTCTCTGACATCGGGCACGCTATTCCACTTCTACGACTGGCAGACTATAAATCAGGTTGCTATCCCTGTGATAGCAACAGCTTCGATAACTATAATTGTGATGATCTGGCGTCGAGACAAACTAGCCTGATAAATAATTAAGCCCGCGGTCAGTTTGGGTTAAAACTAGCGTTAATATCACGTCCAAATATACGCATGCGAAACTGTAATCAAACTAGCGTCAGTTACTCATTCAACGGGGTCAGACAATGTTTGTACCTTTACCTCAGGGCGGCAGCGATGTTCCCACCATCAACAGTTGTCACTGAGGCCGTGGTTTTTTTTGCTAAAGCTAAATCAACAAATGCTTGGGCTACATCTTCAACAAAAACTTCCTTACCCAACAAATTACCAGACATATAATCCTTCTGACTAAGACCTCTTGCTTTTGAACGGTCCTCAATCAGGGCATCACTAAGTAAACCAGAGCGAATACGGTCAGCATTCACAGCGTTAGAGCGAATTGAGTCATCACCATAATCAACAGCATACTGCCGCATAAGGGATAATGTCGCAGCTTTGGGAAGACCGTAGGGACCAAAGTCGAGTCCAGGATTGATGGCCTGCTTAGAGATATTGAACAACAGACAACCTCCGTTTCCTTGTGCTCTCATTATCGCTGTTGCCTTACTGGCAAGATTTTGGTGCCCCCAAAAATTGAGCTCAAAGCTTTGGCGCAATATTTTGTTGGAGACTTCGCCTATACGTCCTTGCCACGCCGCCCCGGCATTGGAAACAAGAATATCAACACCACCAAAATGGGCAGCTACCTTGTCTAAAGCTTTGTTTACTGATTTTGCTGAGGTGACATCACAAACTAGACCAAGACCCCCAATATCATCCGCAACGGCCCGAACCGCCTTAGAATTCCAATCAAGTACTGCGACCTCGCAACCCTGATCAGAAAAAGCTTGAGCTGTCGCTGCCCCAATACCTGAACCTCCACCAGACACAACACATATTTTAGAATCTAGCGGCTTTGCATCGCCCTTACCCAGCTTAGCCTGCTCAAGGGACCAGTACTCAATATCAAAGACATCATTTTCAGGAATTGCCTGATAAGAACTTATGGATTCGCAATTTGTAATAACACCCACGTTAGTTTCAGCTAGATCGGCAACAATGGCAGCGGATTTCGAATTTCCGTCAAGTCCAAACAGACCCAGCCCAGGCACCAGAATAATTCGTGGCATCAAATCTAATTCCGTTTTTGAGAATCCAACACGCTTGTTTTGGCGCTCAAAATAACTGTGATACGATTTTTGATAGGAATCCAAGGCTTTTTTAGCTCCCTTAGCAAAACCACCTAAATTATTTGCATCAGGGGCGGGTACAATCAATGGGTTTGGCTTGGTGCGAATTACATGATCTGGAGTTACCGTAGATTTTTGGCTATACCGTCTCACATCTTTACCATCCACATAAGCCCGCACCTTAGCATTTGTGCGAAAATCCATCACTACACACCGCCCAGCATCGCCAAAAAGACCACGCAATATTGGAGCTACGTCAGCAACATCGGCGACTTTCTTTGGCAAATTTGCTCTTACAAATATATTTTTCTTGCTTCTTTCCACACGTTTTTCAGCCAAAGTAACCTGTTCTATCATACGGCTATAAGCCTCTTTTGCAGTCGCACCAAAGGTAAAGATGCCGTGTTTCAATAAGATTAGGCCCTCAATACTTTGGTCCTTCTGATAAACTTCAAATGCTTTTTTAGCCAAATCAAAACCCGGCAGAATGTAGGGTACATAACCCATTTTCTTGCCGAACACTTTGCGACATAACGCGTCACCATCTGGTTGATCAGTCAAGGAAAGAACCGCGTTGGAATGTGTATGGTCAATAAATTTATGAGGTAGAAATGCATGCAGCAGGGTTTCTACAGAAGGATTGGGGGATGAACTATCCAAAAGATTAGCTCGCTGAGCATTGACCATGTCCTCATCGTTAAGCTTGTCCAGAGAGATTAGCTCTCGTAGATTCTCGAGCCGCACCGCAGGCAAGCCCTGTGGTTCAATATTCCCCATGTCCCAACCACTTCCCTTAACGCATAAGACTTCAATGTTTTTACCCATGACATCTTTCATCCTCGTCTTTACAGAAGTGTTGCCGCCACCGTGCAAGACCAGACGAGGCTCGTTTCCTAGTAATCGCGAGGTATAGACCCGAAGCGCCCGATCACTGTTAACACCCTTACGCGCATAGCGGCGAACTATCGCCTTGGCCTGTTTGTTGGACCAAAGATTTTTCATGAAGTCTCCATTAATTTTCTGTTAAATACAACTCTAGGCGTACTTCCAGTTTTGAACCCAGTGATTAAACCGGGTAGTTATTTGATAACAGCCTTAGTAAGGCTAAATTTAATAACGAGAATAGTCACATCACCAATTTTTCAAAAGGCATCATGTCAAAGGCGTCCTTGCTTATGTTAATTCTGCGTGAATGAAAACGCCTCCTATTAGATATTTTTTGGCTTTCAATACTAAAAAATTGGTCATTAACATCTGTTTTTTTTGGTTTTATGAAGGAGGCCAGCGTTGTGTTACTTTTTTCTACGCATGTGTCTGTCATTTGAATTCCGGGTACAGTTTTGCCAGCCCTTCTTCAGATGCATCAGTAACACCGCGCTCGGTAATTAGGCCAGTGACCAAACGTGCAGGCGTCACATCAAAAGCAAAATTAGCAGCTGGACTAGCTTTTGGTGAGATGGCAATAGTTGAAATATAGCCATCTTCTGTTAGGCCAATAAGCCTCGTCACTTCGCTTGGATCACGTTCTTCAATGTTTACATCACGAACTCCATCCTTGATGGTCCAGTCGATAGTCGGTCCAGGCAACCCTACATAGAAAGGTACATTGTTATCTGCAGCTGCCAGCGCCTTCAGGTAGGTACCTGTTTTGTTGCACACATCCCCGGCGGCAGTTGTTCTGTCGGTACCGACAATGCACAAATCTACCTGACCATGCTGCATAAGGTGGCCACCCACATTATCGACGATAAGCGTATGAGGAACTCCGTGCTGCCCCAACTCCCAGCATGTTAAGTTAGCACCCTGATTGCGTGGACGGGTTTCATCGACCCACACATGAATAGGAATTCCCGCATCATGGGCCTTATAAATGGGCGATAACGCTGTACCCCAATCAACAGTTGCCAGCCAGCCTGCATTACAATGAGTCAATATATTGATGCGTTCAGGCCGACTTTTGTCGTTCCACATTTTCTTAATTATTACTTTTCCATGATCACCCAATGACGAACATTGTTCTACGTCTTCGTCCGCAATTTCAGCAGCACGAGCGTAGGCAGCAATCTTACGTTCTCGCTCTGGCAGGGGATCAAGGATAGCTTTTAGATCATCTAGAGCCCAACGCAGGTTAACCGCTGTCGGGCGCGCTTGATAAAGCACTTTGCAAGCAATGTCTACACCGGCATCCGTTGCATTATCGCCCATAGCCAACGCCATGCCATACGCTGCAGTTACCCCAATCAAGGGCGCACCACGAACCTGCATATTAGAGATTGCCTTAACTGCATCATCTAGTGTGTCCAAGTCAACAATGATAAATTCGTGAGGCAAGCGAGTCTGATCAATAATTTTTACGGTCGACCTATTAGCTGCAAGCCAGATAGTACGTGTGGATTTTCCATCTACAAGCATAGTTTACCTTCTCAACACACGACCGGCGACAGCGTCGAGCTTTTTTACCATTTCAGGTTCACGCGCTTCAGGTGATGTAATGATGGCAAAATCGAGTGCTGTGTGGCAACTGTCCGTACAAGATAATTCACGGCCACTTAAAACAGGCGTTACTTGCTTAACCAAAGCGCGTCCTTTATCCGCATTATCTAGCAGCACCTTCACAATTGCATCTACAGTGACATCATCGTGATCCGGATGCCAGCAGTCAAAGTCCGTAACCATAGCGACAGTAGCATAGCACATCTCTGCCTCACGGGCGAGCTTGGCTTCCGGCATATTAGTCATACCTATAATGTCACAGCCCCAGGAGCGGTAAAGCTTGGATTCAGCCTTGGTAGAGAACTGTGGCCCTTCCATAGTAATGTACGTGCCGCCCCGTTGATAAGGAATTCCCAAGCTTTTTACGGCATCTTCCAAAGCGTCACCAAGGCGAGAACAAACTGGATGGCCCAAACTCACATGAGCTACCAGACCAGTGGAAAAAAAACTTTTGACCCGAGCAAAAGTGCGGTCAATGAACTGATCTGCAATAATAAAATGTCCGGGCGAAAGCTCTTCTTTAAGTGATCCGCAAGCACTTATCGAAATAATTTCTGTCACACCTGAACGTTTAAGCGCGTCAATATTCGCTCGATAGTTCACATCTGACGGTGGGATTCGGTGGCCACGGCCATGGCGCGGCAAAAAGACCAACTGCTGGCCTTCAAGTTCGCCGAAAAATAATTCATCGGATGGCGTACCAAAGGGTGAGGACACCTTTTGCCAGCTCGCATTTTCTAATCCGTCAATATTATAAACACCACTGCCACCAATAACACCAATGACTGGAGGTGTACCTGGCTTTGTCATAGATTCTCCATAGTCAATCCTACTTTTACTTTGTAGAGAGTATTAGCCAGGGACAATGCAAAGGCAATGGAGATTTGGTTCTTAAACATTAAACCTAAACAGCATGATGTCGCCATCCTGAGTTTGGTAGTCACGTCCTTCTTGCCGCATTTTACCAGCTTCCTTAGCCCCTTGTTCACCATCACAGTTAACAAAATCACTGTAGGCTATAGTTTCCGCTTTAATGAAACCTTTTTTAAAATCTGTATGGATAGCACCCGCAGCCTGTGGGGCCTTTGCATTTTTGCGCACAGTCCAAGCGCGGGCCTCTTTTGGACCAACTGTAAAAAAGGTAATCAAGTGCAATAACTCGTATCCAGCTCGAATTACTCGGGTCAGTCCAGTTTCTTTTAAGCCTAATTCTTCTAAAAATTCAACTTTATCTGCCTCGTCCTTAAGGGCAGATATTTCTTCTTCAATCTTGGCCGAAATTACTACTGAGACTGCACCTTGTTCAATAGCCATCTTGACCACTTTGTTAGATAATGTATTACCCTCAGATGCGCTATTTTCTTCAACGTTACAGACATAAAGAACCGGTTTGGCACTAAGCAGCTGCAACATGTCAAAAATCTTCTTATCTTCTTCCAATATTTCTATATTTCGAGCTGGCTGTCCTTCTTGCAAACCTGACAAGATACGCTCTACCATGGCCAACTGAGTAACTGCGGCTTTATCGTTGCCTCGCGCTTTTTTGGACAACGAGGCGACACGCTTCTCTAACATTTCCATATCTGCTAGCATCAATTCAGTTTCGACAGTTTCAGCATCACGCACAGGGCCAATTTTCCCTTCGACGTGAGTGACATTTTCATCAATAAAACATCGAAGCACATGAATTACAGCATCAACCTCGCGTATGTTAGCAAGGAACTGATTACCTAAGCCCTCCCCCTTAGAGGCTCCGCGCACTAAGCCTGCAATGTCGACGAATTCAAGCTGGGTCGGCACAATTTTAGCCGATTTGCCAATAGCAGCTATAATTTCAAGGCGGGGGTCTGGAACCCCAACCCGGCCTGTGTTGGGCTCAATGGTACAAAAGGGAAAGTTCGCCGCTTCCGCAGTAGCAGTTGCTGTCAGAGCATTAAACAGTGTTGATTTACCGACATTGGGTAATCCAATAATGCCACAGTTAAAACCCATTATCTTTTATTCCTCTGGTTAATATTTGGCGGCTTAATATCTAACCCTATCTTATTGAGAAAGTTGGCATCGTCACCAACCAAAGCCAACTCAATATGGTCGGCGATAGACGCAAGCAAAGGATCAAGCCACTCAATATCTGCCTTGGAAAAGTCCCTTAAAACATATGAGCTAACCATCGATTTGTCGCCCGGATGACCAATACCCAGGCGCAAACGCCTGTAACCCTCTCCAATATGAGCATGGATTGAACGCAAACCATTATGCCCTGCATGACCGCCTCCAGATTTAAGGCGTAATTTTCCAACATCCAAATCAAGTTCATCGTGAATGACGAAGATGTCCTCAGGCAGTATTTTATAAAAAAGAGCAGCCGCAACAACGCTGCGACCAGAATCATTCATAAAGGTTGAGGGTTTCAAGACTAGGACTCTTTCCGACCCGATACTGCCTTCCACCAATTTGCCATTGAACTTGTCGCGATACGACTGAAGAGAATGACGGCGGACAATTTCGTCCACCGCCAAAAAACCAATGTTGTGACGATTTTTAGAGTATACCCCACCGGGATTACCCAAACCAACGAGCAACAACATGACGATCGGCTCCTGAAGGATTAGTCCCCGGAATCGTTTTCTTCGGCTTTACCTTCGGCACCTTCTTCACCCTCGGTACCTGCTTCACCCTCTTCACCCTCTTCACCTTCCTCATCTTCAGTTTCAATGTTAATGGTCGGTGCGGCAATAGTAGCTACTGTGAAATCGCGATCCTTAATTGTCAACTCAACATCATCTGGAAGCTTTATTGAGCTAATATGGACGCTGTCACCTACTTCGAGACCGCTAAGGTCAACAACAAGACTTTCCGGTATGCTATCGGGGGAACAAAGCAGTTCAATTGCATGACGCACAACGTTAAGAACACCACCCACACGCAGGCCAGGGCAACCTTCCTCATTCTCAAACACAACGGCAACTTCAACTTTTAGGCGCGTCTTTGAACTGAAGCGCATGAAGTCAACGTGGATTGGTTGGTCTGTGACAGGGTCTAATTGCAAATCACGCGGCAGAACGCGATTTTTATTCCCGCCCGCGTCTAGTTCATAAACTCGAGAGAAGAACCCGGGGCCTCTTATCTGCAGCATGAGTTCTATGGGATCGAGGGAAATCATGATGGGGTCTAGTTTGTTGCCGTAGATAACGGCGGGCACCCGACCAGCCCTGCGTGTGGCACGGGCTGCCCCCTTACCTGCCCGATTGCGCAGCTCGACATTCATAGTAGCGGCTTGAACCATTGGTATTCTCCTAAAAATCAGTGCTTTATGTTCCACGCTCTGTAAATTGCTAGCCTCCAGGGGTGCTAACGGTTTTGTTGACCATTATCTCGGACATCAAGGAGTGGCCTGTCTTTTATATTGATGCAAGCCAACAGTCAAACATAGAAAAGAAAATCGCCTATCATACCACCATTAATTTTTATCATCTTTCATGCTATATTGTTGAACACAAAAAACACCTGTATTTTAATTAAGTATCTATTCTTATTTCGAAACTAGGCAACGCAATGTTTTTACGTCAGCTTTACGATCTACAAACTGGAACTTACACTTATCTTTTAGCTGATAAAGATTCTGGCGAAGCAGTGTTAATTGATCCAGTTTATGAGCAAGCTATGCGTGATGAGGCCCTGCTCAACGAACTGGGCTTAAAGCTACTCTATACACTTGAAACCCATATACACGCAGACCACATTACTAGTGCTTGGTTACTGCACAAAAAGATGGGCAGCAAGATTGCCCTCTCAAGCCAAGCTGGCGCAGAAGGGATGCATAGGCTACTTGCTCATGGCGACAAAATTAAATTCGGCAAGCACTTCCTTATGGTCATGTCGACACCCGGTCACACCAAGAGCTGCCTTACCTTTGTTTTGGAAACTAAGAAAATAGCTTTCACCGGCGATTGCCTTTTGATACGCGGTTGCGGACGTACTGACTTTCAAGGTGGTGATGCAGCCCAAATGTACCGTTCAATCCAAAGCCATATATTCACCCTGCCGGAAGACTGCCTTCTATACCCTGGTCATGACTATAAGGGTCTTACTGCCACTTGTGTCGCCGAGGAAAAATTCTTTAACCCACGCCTAGGTGGCAAGTTAAGCGAGCAAGATTTCGTGGGCTTTATGGATAATTTGGGCCTAGATCATCCGAAGAAAATAGATATTGCTGTTCCAGGCAACCTTAAATGTGGCCGGCCTGACGAGGACATTAATAACTTTAGCCAGCCAGCATGGGCAGAATTAACCCTCACTTTTGCGGGTTTTTGGGAAGTTCAGCCACACTGGCTGGCTGAGAATCTAGACGTGGCGCAAATCCTTGATGTGCGTGAGAAGAAAGAGTTCAACGGAAAGCTTGGACACGTTGAGGGCGCTATACCAATAGCACTTGGCTATCTTGAAAGCCGTGTTGACGAACTGGATAAACAACGTCCAATCATCACCATCTGCCGCGCAGGAGGAAGGTCCGCACAGGCAACTGTGATTTTACACAAGGCAGGTTTTAATGATGTGGCCAACCTAGCTGGTGGCATGTTAAACTGGAATGCGCAGCAGTACCCTATACACTTCGGCGACTACTAAAAAAAATACTAATCAAATAAACTTGAAACGGAACTTTCGTCACTAATACGCCGGATCGCTTCGGCAATCAGTGGGGCTATAGTCAACTGCTTAATGTTATGTGATACTCTTACTGCCTCAGTTGCCTGAATTGAATCTGTAATTACCAGTGTTTCCATTGGTGAAGAGGACACTCGTGCTACTGCACCGCCTGACAGCACCCCGTGGGTGACGTATGATGAGACAGATGCGGCATCTTTTTCTTTTAGCGCCACAGAGGCATTACACAATGTTCCAGCAGAATCAACAATATCATCAACGATAATGCAGTGACGACCCTCAATCTCGCCAATAATGTTCATGACTTCTGAAACCCCAGCTTGCTCACGGCGTTTGTCGATGATGGCAAGATCTACGTTCAAGCGTTTGGCCAATCCACGGGCGCGTACAACTCCACCCACATCTGGTGAAACAATAACCAGATCTTCACCGTTCATGGTATCATGGACATGTTTAATTAACACTGGCGCAGCAAAGAGATTATCAACAGGAATATCAAAAAAACCCTGTATCTGGCCTGCATGCAAATCCAAGGTCAAAACTCTATCAGCACCAGCTGTTGAAATCATGTTAGCCACTAATTTAGCCGAAATAGGTGTACGCGGCCCAGATTTTCGATCCTGACGTGCATAACCAAAATAAGGAATAACCGCCGTAATACGCCGAGCAGAGCCACGCCTAAGTGCATCGATAGCAACCAGCAACTCCATTAAATTATCGTTAGCTGGATACGAAGTAGACTGAACAACGAAGACATCCTCCCCGCGAACATTCTCTTGAATTTCGACAAAAACTTCCATATCCGAAAACCTTAGCACACTGGCTTTTGTCAGAGGCAGGTTCAGATAAGCGGATATGGCTTCGGCAAGGGGCCTGTTAGAGTTGCAGGCAATGATTTTCATCTTGGCAGTTCCCCGGGGGCCTATGGTATCAGATCAACATAATCTAATTTTCCCTCGACGCGGCAACCGTATTATACGGCACCAACAAGTCAAACCATCCAGCCATGAATAAAATAGTATTTACCAGCGTCCTCACGTCCTGTAAACGAGAATTCTAGCAAACAAAGCCTTCAGGTCAAAAAAGCTTAGTTTCATTGCAGTATTGGCATAGGCTAATTAGGGATTTATTCCAAATTGAGTGTCGGCACAGACTGGCCATTAGTATCATTTATAGATTGTAAGCTTTTTGTTTTGCCCAAACCGATAATTCTATCAATGCCTATCAGCGCAGCTTCAGCTATCTTTTCAGCCTCATCACCCCATAACCTATCCAACTTGCCACTGAGGATATTATTTGCCTGTGTTGCCCGACCTACCTCGGACCCATCCATAGTCTGGACGCGCCAGGTAACAAGCACTTCATCCAAACCATACCCCGATGGCTTCAAGGAAACATGACCAGTAAGTGTCAAGCTAGCCTGTCGAATGTCCTCAGCGACTTTTATACCTGAAATACGCATTACTCTAACTATGGCAATACGCAGGGATTCATTACCGTCACCAGGTGCGCCGGTCACTGGCTTAACAAGAACACCTGTGCCGAGCAGTAGATTTGGTAAGGGATTTTTCTCTTCTTCCAAAATCATCGCAGCTAGGGGCTTTGCCGCACCGTAACCTACAGCACTAATAATTCGAGGATCACCAAATTCCCACTTCCAACGAGCCCCACGCACACCTTGTGTATAAGTGCCAATAGCCTTACCAGTGAGGTCATAGAGCGTCCAGTCAATCAACACAACAAAAGGAACCTGCCTACCTTCCCAATTGGCCTTGGCCAAGCCCTTAAGTACAAAACGGCTTAACTCATCGGGCTTTACTGATGTTGTGACACCGTTCTCTAATAAGGCAGTGGCAATTGCACTAGTGAGTAGTTTAGCCATCGGCAGAGCCGGGCCTTGAACGAGCTCAACACGCACATCAGTGATCTTGTTTTCATTCAATTCTACATCATTAATGAACTGATTTCCCGACGGAAAATCAATAGGCGAGCACGCCGTCAATACCACCAAAATAAAAGATAAATAAGACATGGAAAGTAAATATTCCCTTATCAAGCTCAGTGATGAGTGAAACAAATAATCGAGCGAGTTTTTCGGTGCTTCGCTATCACTACTAAAGATAATCATCCATAATAATACAGCATACGGAGTTAAGATTGCAGGTTATCTCGATAGAGCAAGGACCTTTTCTTCCTCGCTAAAACAGTGCAATAGGTCTAGTACTCCAACATTATAGCTGATAATAGACGCCCATAAAAATTCTCGCCATTCAGGGTGCAACGACGATAACTGTAAAAGCGTTCAGGGTCAGCGAAGGTATCAAGGCCAAGTCCTTCAACAGACGCTATGCCCAAATCAAAAAGACACTTCTCAACATAACCAGTCAAATCGAACATTAAGTGATTAGCACGCGTAGCAGCCTTAAAAAACTTTATGTTGTCTGGATTTTCATCAATGAATTCTTTCTGAAACTCTGATCCCACTTCGTAAGAATTTTGGGCAATACAGGGTCCAACGGCAGCACTGATGTTGGATGGGTCAGCGCCCAGGCCACACATTTCTTCAAGACACTGTTCAAGTACACCCGCGCGCGCGCCTCGCCAACCTGCATGAGCTGCGCCTACAACCCTCGCAGTACTATCGGCAAACAGCACCGGTGCACAATCAGCAGTTAGGATACCCAAAACTACATCCGCACTATCACTAGCCATGGCATCAGCTTTAGGAGGCTCCTCTTTGTGCCAAGATTTTCTGACCCGAACGGCAATGGAGGAGTGAATCTGATAGGTAGTAACAAGATCACGGTCAGCAGCCCCCAAAAGCTTAAGCGCAATTTCACGATTTTGCGCAACATTTTCAGGTGTATCTTCAGAACCGAAACCACAATTTAGGCCGCTCATGCCAACGTCTGAGCTAACCCCACCAAGGCGGCTGAAAAAGCCATGGCGAATTCCTTTCAGCGCGGCAAGGTTTGTTGCTTTTAACATGTGTTCATTGCGTATATTTTGTCAGCTTCATGGAATATGCTACTGTTCAAATCCCGGAGGGACCGGAGCGCCTTGTTGGACCACGGCCATGACTTTAAAGAGTTCCCCCATTTCTTCAACGTCAGTCAAACGTTTCAAGGCACTACTTATATCTTTAGCCTGCTTGGGACTAGCTTTTTTCATTAGAGCATCTGCTCGTTGACTAATTCCCAGAGCACATAAAAAATCACCTTGAGTAATGGGCCCTATAGCCCTTGCGCCTGAGGCAAAGACACGCTGAGCGAGTGCTCCAAAATCCACATGTGCAGTCAGGTCTGATTCACCCGGATCAACCAGCGGATTTTGATATTTATGATTTTTAAGGGCTTGCAGGGTTTCTCCAGCAGCACTTTGAGAATGACCATAATCAATTAGCAGGGCAGCACCGCCATATTCTGTTATACGCCGAGAAATATCTGCCATAATATCCAGAGCTGGTGGGCAAACCTCGACCATCACATCAGATTCAACATTAACAAGTCCCGGTGGCAGTTCCGGCATATCAAAAGGTGGCAGAAGTACAAAACACAAGCCATCTCCGTCAGGTTTGACATCTACAACGCGCGGACACCAGTAGTCCCCAGCCTTGAAATATTGCTCAATGGGCAGAGCATCGAAGAATTCATTAGCAATGATGATTGACGATCCCTCACTCACATCAGCTAGAGCTTTGTGCCAAAGAGGTGGTTCGCTCAGAGTTGCCTTCTTCAAAGTTTGTTCCTGAATAGAACTCAAAACAGGGCTAGTTTCAACCATGTGAACTACAATAGCCTCGGCAAAGCCTTCAACTAAAGGCGCCGCGTGTAGCATGTCAGCCATTAGAGTGCCGCGTCCCGGCCCCAGCTCAACAAGATTTATAGAATTAGGAGATCCTGCCATCATCCAAGAGACACCCGCCCAAAGACCAAGTAGTTCTCCAAACATCTGCGATATTTCAGGGGCTGTAATGAAATCACCGTTAACACCAAAAGGATCGCGACGCATATAATAGCCATACTCAGGATGAGCTAGGGCCTGCTCCATGAAGTCCGCTATGCTTATCGGACCATTATTGCCAATGCGCTCTATTAGGATTTCTTCAAGAGACATAACTCATCAAACTTTCTTGTTATTGCTTATAATCAGATAAATCCCACTAACAGCCATTGGCAGGGACAGCCATTGACCCATAGTCAAACCCGCAGCAAGAGCTCCTAGATGGGCATCGGGCTGACGGAATAATTCAACAGTTGTTCTGGCCAATGCGTATCCCAGTAAAAAAACTCCCAAAAGAACACCGGGGCGTTTGCAAATAGTCTTGTTCTTCGAGAGAACTGCCAAAACGATAAATAATACAAGCCCTTCCAAGACAGCCTCATAAAGCTGGCTCGGGTGACGGGGCTCAGAGCCACCACGAGGGAACACCATAGCCCATGGCACATCACTTACACGACCAAACAGTTCGCCATTAACAAAATTGGCCAACCTTCCAAGCATCAGTCCTACAGGTGTCGCACAGGCGACTATATCGGCAAACCTGAGGGGCGAAATACCCCGACGCTTTACAAAAACAAGGCCAGCAAAGATGACACCAAGGACACCCCCGTGAAAGGACATTCCGCCCTTCCATATTTGCAAAATGACTAACGGGTTGGCAGCATAATATTCGAAGTTATAAAATAGCGTATAGCCGATTCGTCCACCCAGAACTATGCCAAGTGTTGCCCATATGAGAAAGTCATCCACATCTTCATGACTGGCCACATCAGGTGAGCGTGCTGCAAGGTGTAGCATATAACGCCAAGCAAAAAGTAACCCACAAATATAGGCTAAAGAGTACCAGCGAATAGCTAAGGGACCTGCCTGAAAGACAATAGGATCAATGGCTGGGTAAGGAATGGCAAACAGGCTCATAAGGCAGACCGGTACTTGTCATTTTTTAAAAGATAGTCACGTACATAGGCCCCAACACCATCTTCAAGCGACGTAAAGGGTTGATCAAAACCCGCAGCAGAGAGCTTATTCATGTTGGCTTGAGTAAAATACTGATATTTATCGCGAATCTCTTCCGGTGTCGGAACGAAGTTGATATCAGCCTTTTTGCCCATGGCCGAATAAACTGCATTGACCAAGTCGAGGAAAGAACGAGCTTTGCCCGTGCCGCAATTAAACAAGCCACTAATCTGAGGATTTTCAAGCAACCACATAACCACGTTGATGCAATCATCGACCCAGATAAAATCACGCAGTTGGCCACCATCATCGTAATCCGAGTGATGGGACTTAAATAGTGTTGCAGTTTTACCTGCCTTGGCATCATTGAACACCTTAGAGACGACGCTTTGCATTAAGCCTTTGTGATACTCATTAGGGCCATAAACATTAAAAAACTTGAGCCCTGCCCATTGCGGTGGTGGTATTTCTTCATCCTCGATCATTCGCATAACTCGCCGATCGAACAAGTGCTTGCTCCAACCATATGGGTTAAGCGGCCTAAGTTTGCCAAGTGCACTACGGGCCTGATCATCAATGAAGCCCTGAGAACCATCACCATAGGTAGCCGCCGAAGAAGCATAAATAAAAGGAACAAAATGAGACGCGGACCACTTCCAAAGATTAAGAGACAATCTAAAATTATTGCTGAAGATCAAATCAGCATCAGTTTCCGTAGTTGAGGAGATCGCTCCCATGTGAATGACACCCTTGATGCCAAATTCATTGCCACCTAAATATTCAAATAATTCTTCAGGTTGGATAAAATTGAACAGTTCAAGCTTGTCAATATTTCGCCACTTTTCCTCATTGCCCAGGCGGTCACAAACAACAATCTTGCCAAGGCCACGCGCTTCGATAGCGGCCGCGATATTTGAGCCAATAAACCCAGCCCCCCCTGTTATCACGTACATGGACATTTCCTTCTAATGTAGTGTGAACTTGTTTATAAAGCCGGTTGCCGAGCGGGGCAAGTAGCGTCCTCAGTTGCACCCTGCTTGAAAAAAGATCATGATGTATTTTATTAAAGTTTAGGAGTGTTTTTATGCAAACATCAAATCGTATACTCGACGACCTAGCAAAAGTTGCCAATGGTGCGGCTTCAACATTAAGCGGCGTAAAGTCGGAAATCGAAACCTTTGTCCACCAACAACTGCAGCGCCTGCTCAAAGACGCTGATCTCGTTAAACGTGAAGAATTTGACGTTATCAAAGCGGTCGCAGTTAAGGCCCGCGCCGAACAGGAAAAACTAGAAGCCCGCGTCAAGAGCCTTGAGATCAAGTTAACTTCGACAAAAGTCACTGCTAAAACCAAAGACAAAAAAAAGGCCAAGGCTAAGAAAACACTATCGTAACTCTCAGCGGCCCCCTCAAAGGGGAGCTGAGGTGAGGTGAGCTTACCTTATCCACAATAAAATCCTTTAACATCATTTCTTTTTCTTGCGCCCGGTCTCACCTATTGCTATGGCTACAAATAGTAACGCTTGCGATATAATCTACCATATGATGTAGTTTACGCTTTATCTGGTGGGTATATGTGTACAAACTGCTATTTTATTTACCTGTCATAGCATGGAGAGACATATTTTTGGCCACTATCACCCTTGCGACCAATAAAAACATCCAACATCCACTGGATGTGATCGAGCAAATCGTTGATGACAACGACTGGATTTCTGACCGCCGCAACGATCAGGAAATAGCTGTTCAAGTTCCAGGAAAGTGGTGCGAATACTCAATGTACTTCGCTTGGAATGACACTGCTGATGCCGTCCACTTTACTTGCGCCTTTGATTTGCGGGTGCCTAATGAAAGCCGTGATAACATTCATGAACTCCTAATCTTAATTAATGAAAAACTTTGGCTTGGTCATTTCGGCATTTGGGACGAAGAAGGTCTGCCAATGTATCGTCATGCTCTACCCCTGCGAGGAACTGGTGGACCAAGTCTTGGCCAAATGGAGGATATGGTCGACACAGCAATTAATGAGTGCGAACGTTTCTATCCCGCTTTCCAACACACAATCTGGGGAGGCAAAAGCGCCACAGAATCAATTGCTGTGGCATTGGTTGACACTGTGGGTGAAGCTTAAAGATCATGGCTGTAAAATTACTTTTGGCCGGTTGTGGCAAGATGGGTGGGGCAATGTTAGCCGGTTGGCTTGAACAAGGCATCCCTCCTGAAAACGTCACAGTCATCGAACCTAATGACGATACTGCCGCTGCCCTGCGCACTCAATACAGCGTTGCCACAACCACTTCCTCAAAAAATATTGACATCAGTACAAAACCCAATGTCATTGTTTTTGCTGTCAAACCGCAAATCATGGACGCTGTTGCACCAGCCTATGCCCGCTTTGTTGATACAGATGTCGTTTACCTGTCTATTGCGGCTGGCAAGCCCATTTCTTATTTTGAAAATATCTTGGGAAAGAATGCTTCTATTGTGCGCGCCATGCCGAATACGCCGGCAGCCGTCAGGCGGGGCATAACCGTTAACTGCGCCAACGACCAAGTCAGCACCGAACAAATCGCTTTGTGTGAGGATTTACTCAGCAGCATTGGCGAAGTGGCTTGGGTCGACGATGAAAGTCATATCGATATTGTCACTGCCTTATCGGGCGGCGGCCCTGCTTATGTATTTTTACTAGCAGAGTGCCTTGGCAAAGCGGCTATCAAAGCAGGATTACCCGAACACATAGCCAAACGGCTGGCAAGGGTAACTGTTGCCGGTTCAGGTGAACTTCTGCATCGCTCCAATGAAGATCCTGCCACCCTGCGTCAAAATGTCACCAGCACTGGTGGCACCACTGCCAAGGCTCTTGAGGTGCTGATGGCAGACAATGGTTGGCAGCCACTTTTAGATGAGGCTATTGCTGCTGCGACTAATAAATCTCGTGATTTGGCTGAATAGTTTTTCATTATTATTTAAAAAAGCTAAGTAGGCATTTAAATTAATTTATTTTATCTAAATTACCAATCATAATATGTGACATAAAAATTTTGCTCAGGAGGTTACTTTTAAGTAATTAAAATAGAGTTTTCTCTGTTGGCAGCAATAACAAAATTACATCACTCTTGCAAAAAGAGGGAGGCAATTTCTTTTGACTAGCAAAGACATACTGTCTCAAATGTGAACTATGGAAAGCCCTAAGGTCACTTACGAAGACTTTTCCCGCATTGATTTTCGCGTCGGCACAATTGTACGTGCAGAAACATATCCAGAGGCTAGAAAGCCAGCTTTCAAAATTTGGATTGATCTAGGTCCTGAAATCGGCGAGAAAAAAACATCCGCTCAAGTTACCAAACACTATACTCTCGAATTACTAATTGGCATGCAAGTTGGCTGCGTGGTTAATTTCCCACCACGTCAGATCGGTAAGTTTATGTCAGAAGTACTGCTGCTAGGATTTCCCGACGAGGAAGGTGATGTCGTGATGATTGGCCCCAAAAAGAAAGTCCCAAATGGTGGCAAGCTTTATTAACTAATACGGCAACCTGATTCGGGCACGCAGACCACCAACGGGACTTGTATCAAGTATAATTTCACCTCCATGACCACGCACAACATCACGGGCGATAGACAAACCAAGCCCCACACCCCCTGTTTCCAAATTCCTGGACTCCTCAATTCTAAAAAAGGGTTTAAATACATCTTCGCGGCTTTCTTCAGGAATACCGGGTCCATCGTCATCTATAATAATGTCTACAAAAGATTCACGCTTCCCCACCCTTAGAGAAACGTGCTCTGCGTAACGCACAGCATTGTCAATCAAATTTATCAAGGAGCGCTTAAAAACCTTAGGTCGAACGTGCACATTAATCTCACCTTCTACATGGAGATCAATAACACCACCCTTTCGCCTTGCTTGGGATACGACAATGTTCAGCATATTGCTCAGATTGGTTAAGACCTGTTTTTCACCTCCTTCTCCCTTAGCAAAATCAAGATAACCGGACAGCATGGTCTCCATTTCGGAGAGATCATCCCTTAAATTGGTGAGCCCAGAAGTTTCAGGAGCCAATTCCAATTGTAACTTCATACGGGTCAACGGCGTCCGTAAATCGTGAGAAACACCAGCAAGCATTTCTGTGCGCTGGGTAATATGGCGCTGAATGCGCTCCCTCATAGCGATAAAAGCGATGGCTGCTTGGCGCACCTCAGTGGCTCCTTCCGGTTTGAATTTGCTTGCATCGCGGCCTTTGCCAAATTCATCAGCAGCCTCAGCTAGACGACGGATCGGCTTGACCTGATTCCGCATAAAAATAGTGGCCACGGCGAACAAAGCAAGTGAGGAGCCTACCATCCAAAGTAAAAAAATATACGTTGTCGTACTGAACAACCTCTTACGGGCTGTAACTACATGTAGCACACCATCTGACAACTGCACGTCAATAACCACGTGTCGGTCTATTTTCTCAGAATTAATTGTAAAAGAACGCGCAGTTGCTTCTCGCAACGCTTTTGCCAAAGTTTCTTCCATTTTTCCTGATGCCGTAGGTTGCATATCAGAGAGTATTTTCCCCTCGCTATAAGACATTGACAAGCCCATGTGGTTGGCGGGCACCTGAAAAATCAAATTAAAATTATTTTTCCCATTTTCACGCCGCATCAATTCGATAACGCTGGCGATATCACCAGCAACCCCACGTGACAAAGTAAGTGATACTTTTCGCCAGTGGCTCTCATAAAAAATATATCCCGCAATAACCTGTAGCAAAACCAGCGGCATGACAACGATCATCAAGGAACGACCCAGCAGGCTTTTTGGTAAAAAACTTTTTGTAAGGAATTTTAACATGAGTGCCTATTAATCGGGATGTAAAACATAACCTTTACCACGCACTGTTTGCAGGTAAATTGGTAGTTTTGGATCTGGCTCTATCTTGCGGCGTAATCTGGTAACCTGAACATCAATGGCCCTGACACCCCCACTAGCTCCAGTGACCTTTGTCAAAATTTCCCGGCTCAATACAACTCCAAGGCTTGTCACTAGCGCCTTTAGCAGAGCCGCCTCAACATCTGTCAGACGGATGTGGACGCCTTTTCGCATGATTTCCTCACGTTTAGAGTAATAAACTACATCGCCAAGCTGAATTTCGTCTGGCACAGGGGGCTTGGTTGGTATGCGGCGCAAAATACTGTTGATACGTAGTAAAAGTTCCCGAGGCTCAAAAGGCTTGGTAAGATAATCATCAACACCGCCTTCAAATCCATCAATACGATCCTTTGACTCAATCATGGCAGTCAACATCAGAATGGGTACCATACTTGATTTGCGAATATTGGCAGCAAATTCCAAACCGCTTTCTCCTGGCATCATCCGGTCGAGAACCAGAAGATCAAATGTTAACCCCTTTAATCGCTCGCGTGCATCGGCAGCATCGCATGCAACAGATACCCAAAAGCCATTTTTACTGAGAAACTGCCGCAAAAGTTCACGTAAACGATTATCATCGTCAATAACTAAAATATGAGGCAGGTCACTATCCATAGTAAAAGGTTTCCCCTGAATAACCCAGATTCAATTACATCACTCTTAACAATTATCGCTAACTCGTCCACGGTCTTTCTCATTAATAATGCCCCGCAGAACATCCTTGAACACACTTTCAGCGTCTTTTCCTGCCTGATCAAATGCAGTGCGGATACGCTCAGCCTGAAGTGTGGTCAGCAAAATCTCAATCTCGCTACCCTTAGCCGATAAGTGAAGCAAACGGCGACGGCCATCCTTTTCGTCAAGGCGTTTTTCGATAAAACCTTCATCAACCAATTGGCGAAGCACCCGGGCCAGACTTTGTTTCGTTATTTGCAAAATATCGAGAAGCTGACTGACAGTCATACCAGGATTTCGCCCGACAAAATAAATCACCCTGTGGTGAGCACGGCCAAAGCCTGACCTTGACAGTATCTCGTCCGGCTCAGCTGTGAAGTCTCGATAGGCTAGGAATAACAACTCAATGGATTGACGCAAACCCTCTAGCTCCGTCTCTAAGAAGAAGGCAATATTGGAATTATCTTTTGCTATCACAAAAATGGACACCATCTATATATATGTCAGCCTTATTGACATATATGCACTGTACTGATAAATAATGCAACCAACTTTCGTCTTGCGCGCTATTAAGAAAGATAATTTCATGACAGCACCTTCTTTTGACGACCGCGACGGTCTGATTTGGCTAGATGGTGAATTGGTTAATTGGCGCGATGCCAAAATCCATATCCTTAGCCACGCACTTCACTATGCCTCGTCTGTATTTGAGGGTGTCCGGGCATATGGTGGAAATATTTTTAAACTGACAGAACATTCCCAACGTCTGATCGATTCAGCTGCATTGTTGGGTTTTAAAATACCCTATTCACTAGAAGAAATTAACACGGCATGCATCAAGACTTGCAACGCCAACGATATTGTCGATGGATATTTGCGCCCTCTTGCGTGGCGCGGCAGCGAAATGATGGCGATCAGCGCTCAAGCAACGACCATCCATCTGTCAGTCGCAACCTGGAAGTGGCCCTCTTATTTTACACCTGAAGCCCGTATGAAAGGCATACGTCTAAAAACTGGCCCTTGGAAACGCCCATCGGCAGAGACGGAACCAGTTCACGCCAAGGCCGCAGGTTTATATATGATTTGCACTTTATCAAAACATGCAGTCGAGGCTGAGGGCTATGACGATGCCCTGATGCTCGACTGGCGAGGCCAAGTTGCAGAATCGACCGGCGCCAATATTTTCCTGCTCATGGGCGATGGCAAACTGCACACACCAAAACCAGACTGTTTTCTGAACGGCATCACCCGGCAAACCGTCATTGAACTGGCCAAGGCCCGCGGCATAGACGTCATAGAACGCGCAATCATGCCCGAGGAATTGGCTGACGCAAATGAAGTATTTTTGACCGGCACCGCCGCGGAAGTAACGCCAGTGGGTGAAATTGACACCCATAAATACGTACCAGGTATAGTCTGCAAAACAATGATGGAAGATTATGATAGGGCCGTGGGGAAGGTGCAGACGACATAAAGCTTCTGCCACATTCAATCACCAAATTCGTTGACAGTGGTTTTTTACTTTGACGTTAAAACCTCATTAATATTGTCAAAGCGTCAAATGAATTCAAAATATCAGCAGACAGAATCCATGGTTGGGCCAACATGCAACAGCGAGAACTTGATATTTTACAAGTCTTGATTGGTCCGCCGCCAATAACACATTTTCTGTTATCATACGGCTTTGCTTCCTTCTTTTAGCCCCATGCTAGATAGTCAACTGCGTTAGGTCCTTAATGATCGTAGTTCCCTTCGGAAACAAATTAACACCACCTTGCTCAACCCTGCCAATAAAAGCCAGGCCGGTTTCCTTCGCCGCGTTGTAATCTGTCATAGCATCACCAACAAACAGGCACTGATCCCCGTCAAGGCCGTGGAGTTGAAGCTGTTCATTTATTATGGGGGCCTTATGTTGAGGTGAGCCATGTACAGAGGTAAAATAGCTGCTCAATCCGCGCACTTCGATGATTTCTCTCAATTCCTCTTCCGGGGTTCCAGAAACCACGAACATAGGAAGATTGGTAGAATTAGCCTGAAGAAAGTCGAGGGCACCGGGAACACTATCGCAATCGATAACAACCTGTTTAACTAATGCACTATAATCCCCAGCCAGTTCAGCAAGTTCGTTTTCACTTAGTTTAATACCCAAAAAAATCTCATGACAATAAAGGATCTTTTCAAACCGAGAGATTCCCTCATGGGAAATGTGATATGCAACAACATCATCAAGTGCTTCCACGTGTTTAGAATATAGCGTGCGAAAAGCTTGAGTTTTTATTTGTTTTGATTCGACGATAACACCGTCGAAATCTAAAAAAATTGCCTGGTAAACAATAGTACTATTCCTTTTTATCGCCGTTAAGCCAACGATCGCAGGCTTGTGTGTCCGTATCCTTGGCGGTAACCCACTTGGAATCCCCACCTGTACATTCCAGCTTCCAGAAAGGTGCATTTGTTTTGAGAAAGTCGATCAAAAAGCGACAGGCATCAAAAGCCGCTTCTCGGTGGACTGAAGAAACCGCCACAAGAACAATTTGATCGCCCGGTTCCAACCGGCCATAGCGGTGAATAATCAGGGTCTTCTCTAGAGGCCATCTGTGATGAGCCTCAGCCTCAATCTCGGCAAGGCACTTTTCGGTCATTCCTGGGTAGTGTTCTAGGGTCATATAGTCTATGTGTTTATCCCCCACCAAGTCACGAACCAGTCCACTAAAGGCGCAAACACCGCCGACATCGTGGTTACCCTCGCTTAAAGCAGCAACTTCAAGGCTATAGTTAAAATCTTTTTGTTGCACCTTTATCAATTTCTATCCCCCCGTCACAGGCGGGAAGAAGGCAACTTCATCATTTTCACCAATTGGATGACCCAGCTTTACGTGTTCTTGATTGACCGCAACCCTAATCATGGAAAGGTCTGCAAAGGCACTGGCATAGCCATCACCCTTCGACTGAAGCCAGTTTACAAGCTGTTCAACGGTGGTCACATTTTCTGGGAGAACAATCTCTTCATTTCCCAGGTCAATCCTATCACGGACCCATGAAAAATACAAAATCTTCACGCTTTCTCCTTAAGCAATCTAGCTATACATCTCGTTAAAAGGCAGAAAATCAACTAGATCTCCATCTTTTATTTGTTTAACACTTTCATTTATTTCAACAAAGCCATGTGAACCAACCATCGATATAAGCACCCCCGAGCCTTTGGCTGGAAATAGATGAACAAAACGGAAGCCATTTTCATCGACTTTTAAATGTGCGCGCAACCATTCGCGCCGCTGGCCACGCGGCTTGAAGCTGAAAGCCGCAGCTACTTTATACAGTGTGGGACTTATATCGCCAGTAGCACCAGATAGTCGCAGCACTAAAATGCGTGCAATTCGCATGAAGGTGACCATGGCTGCCACTGGATTACCTGGCAGACCAACAAAAGGAGTAGATGCAATAGTGCCAAAAGCAATAGGCCGACCAGGCTTAATCGCTAGTCGCCAGAAGTATATACTACCCAATGCTTTTACCGCCTGCCTAACATGATCTTCTTCACCAACTGAAACGCCCCCAGATGTGAAAATTAGATCATGCTCCACAGCTGCCCCACTTAGGGCGTCACAAATTATTTGCTGATCATCTTCTAGAATTCCAAGATCTGTTACATTACAGCCAAGCTCAGTAAGCAGGCCAATGACGGTGTAACGATTGGAATCAAAAATACATCCCCTGCGTATGTCTGCTGACGGATCACAAATCTCATCACCAGTGGAAAAGACGGCAACACAAAGCGGCTTATAAACCATAAGCTCGCTTAACCCTATAGAGGCCGCCAAGCCTATTTCCTGCGGTCTGATGCGTTTTCCACGGTCCAAAATAATTGTGCCAATGCGAACATCCTCACCCATAAAACGACGATTAGCACCAAGCTGAATACCAGCAGGCAAAATAACGTCAGCTCCTTCGGTGCGAACGTCTTCCTGCATGAATACAGTATCAGTACCATGTGGCATAGCAGCTCCCGTAAAGATACGGTAGGCATTTCCCTTTTTTGCTACTGTCTTCAATGGGTGTCCAGCGGTAATGCGCCCAGCCACAGGCAGACGGGTATCTTCGCTGTTCGATAAATCACCGTGGAACACCGCGTAGCCGTCCACAGCCGAGTTGTCATGGGGCGGGACATTACGTGTTGCCACAACGTCTTCTGCTAAAAACCGAGAAAGAGCGCTAGCAAGCTGAACCCTTTCAACACCTGCAACCGGCTCAATAAATTTTTCAAGTTCTTCCAGTGCGAGTTCAAGTGACATTAACTCCTTACTGAGAGCAAAGCAGTCATCCTTAAACTCAGCCATTTTTGCAGCCCCTTTTCAGCTCACAATGCTCAACTATAAAATCGACTATGACAGCAGGTTTATTCAGGTCAATCACCGGTATATGAAGCCCCTCAATAGATCTATCGCATGCAACTGCGACTATGCCCTCATCTTCGGTGCAGCGTAGTGGCTTTCCAGTCGACTCCCTATGGATTTCAAGCTTGTCGTATTTGTGATCCTTAAATCCTTCGATCAACAAAAGATCAACTGCGGTCATATGTTTTATCAACTCTTCCATAGCTGGCTCAGCATCTTCACGAAGTTCGTGCATCAAAGCCCAGCGGCTAGACGATGAAACCAAAACTTCACTGGCCCCTGCTTGGCGGTGTCTAAAAGAATCCTTGCCTTTACGGTCAACATCAAAGCTATGGTGGCTGTGCTTCATGGTTGAGACTCTAAAACCACGCCCAATGAGTTCTGGTAGAAGTTTTACCATTAAAGTCGTTTTGCCACTGCCACTCCATCCGATTATACCAAAAACCTTCATTATTCAGTATCCGAAATATGCCGCATACCAGCTTTCATGTAGTCATAACCTGTACCTACAGTAAGAATTGCGGCCAGCCATAAACTAACAATACCGATCTCAAGCGTTGTTACGGAACCAAAATCTGGCCCCGCAGACCCTACCAAAAGAAATCCCAGTGCTAACATTTGTAGTGTTGTCTTCCACTTGGCCAATACAGTGACAGGCACTTTGACCCGAACTTCGGCAAGAAACTCCCTAAGACCCGATACCAAAATTTCTCTGAACAAAATAATTCCAGCTGGCAAAACTGAAAGTCCAGAAATTCCATCTGTAGCTACCAACATCAACAACACACCAGAAACCAGCAATTTATCAGCTATAGGATCAAGAAAACGTCCCATTGCCGATTGCTGCTCCCATGCACGGGCTAAATAACCATCAAAAAAATCCGTGAGACAGGCATAGATATACACGCTGAACGACAACCAATTTCCAAGTGGTGTGGGCAAAAACATCAAGCCAACAATTACGGGAATAGCTCCAATCCGCGAAAAAGTTAGGATATTAGGCAGATTTAACCACATTTACTTTCCAACATTAAATTTATTATTTATAAAAATAAAACTTAACCGTCTGTGTGGAACCAGTCATAAATTTTCTTAGCCATTGCTCCACTAACACCTTCTACCGCCTCCAAGTCAGTCAACCCGCATCCTTCAACAGCAGCAGCAGATCCAAAATGATGCAGTAGAGCCTTTTTTCGTTTTGGCCCTATTCCTGGAACCCCGTCAAGACTGGATTTAGACAAAGCCTTTGATCTTTTTTGGCGGTGAAAGCCAATAGCAAAACGGTGTGCTTCATCCCGCAGACGTTGAAGAAAGTACAACACCGGATCCCGAGCAGGCAAAGAAATTGGGTCACGGCCGGGCAGAAATATACGCTCACGCCCAGCATTACGGTCCGGCCCCTTTGAGATAGCTGCAACAGCTACATCTTCTACTCCCAATTTCTCGAACACCTTTAGCGTAACACTTAATTGTCCAGCACCACCATCAATCAATACCAGATCTGGCCATTGGCCAAGAGCACGCTCTGGGTCTTCTCTCAGAGCTCGAGAAAAACGCCGGGTCAAGACTTCTGTCATCATGGCATAATCATCACCTGGAACCATCTCCAAATTTTTGATGGTGAACTTGCGATAGGCTTTTTTCAACATGCCTTCAGGGCCAGCGACAATCATGCCACCAATTGCCTTCGTGCCAGAAATATGACTGTTATCGTATACTTCGATCCTTTCTGGGGCTGATGCCAAGTCCAGAACATCAGAAAGGCTTTCAAGCAAGCGGCGTTGGGAGGCGCTCTCTGAAAGCCGCCTTCCCAAAGCCTCCCGGGCATTGTTTAAAGCATGATCTACAAGGTTCATCTTATCACCACGTTTAGGGCAAGAAATATCAACCTTACGACCAGCAGTGACACTCAAGGCATCAACCATGAGCGATTGATTGGGCAAGATGTGAGATAATATTAAGGCCTTGGGTGCTTCCTTGCCGGAATAAAACTGACCTATGAAAGCTTCCAGTACATGAGGCGCATCCTCATAGTCAGCATGCGAGGGATAATAGGCCCGGTTACCAAAATTACGGCCATCACGAAAGAAAAAGATCTCTACACAGGTATGCCCACCCGCTTGGTAGGCGGCAATAACGTCGGCCTCGCCAATACTAGAAAAATTAATGCCCTGATGAGCCTGTACTTGGGTTAGCGCACGAATGCGATCCCGATAGTTGGCAGCAATCTCGTACTCCATATTGTCACTGGCTTCCTGCATACGCTTTGCCAGGCCCCGCTGAATTTTCTGACTTTCACCGGTTAAGAAAGTCCGCGCTTCTGATACCAACTCGCCGTATCCGGCCTCATTGATACGGGCCACACAGGGTGCCGAACAGCGTTTGATCTGAAAAAGCAAGCAGGGCCGGGTACGATTTCTAAAAACGCTGTCTGAACAGGTGCGCAAAAGAAATGCTCTTTGCAGGATAGTTAATGTCTCATTGACTGCCCAAACAGAGGCAAAAGGGCCAAAATAACTTCCCTCACGATTTTCCACTCCACGGTGTTTCAATACCTGGGGATATTGGTGGCCGCTGGTCAGCAGGATTTTTGGGAAGGATTTATCGTCGCGAAGCAGGATATTGTAACGTGGTTTATAACGCTTAATTAAATTGGCTTCCAAAAGCAAGGCCTCGGCTTCCGTATGGGTTGTGACGAATTCCATGCTCTGTGTTTCGAAAATCATCCGCTGCAATCGGGTCGGCTGGCGATTCAGGTTGGTATAACTGCCGACTCTTTTTTTCAAATTTTTCGCCTTGCCAACATACAGAACATCACCACTGCTATTGATCATGCGATAAACACCCGGCGTGGACTCCAAAGTTCTCAAGTAGGCTTCAATAACAAGCACACCCCCAACTTTGGGCGCTCCTCCCTTTTTAAAAGCTTTTGAGGTTTCTGTAATCGAGTTTTTTTTTGCCATACGTGCTATTTGGACGAAACCTTACTCCACGTCAACGCACACGATTATAAATAATTACCGTTTTATTTCTGATTTTAACAGAACTATCCACCATTACTGTGGATAACACTGTGGATATCCACCCTTGATAAGCAAAGTGTGGGAAATCACAAGGAAATAATCACTTCGCCTAAAAAATGAGCATTTATATAAGTACTTGTTTATATTGATAAAATTAATTCAAGTAGGATTACGTCTTTAAAAGAAATTTCCGTTTTTATTTAACATATTGAAATATTACGTTTTCAATACCTGTGCACAACTCTACTTACCAAGATTTGATTAATCTATTTATTGCAATGGCTTGCATGAATTTCTAGGCATTTTAAAGAAGATTTACGAGTTATTGAGGAAGAGTAAAGAGCATGAATATGACTGTCAAAGTTCTGGATTGAATCTTTCAATCTCTACACCAACACTTTCTGCATCATTAACAATATCAAGCTTCTCAATACAAACCCTAGCAGAGCAGACTCTATCATCACCCAAACACATGGCAGCGACGTCTTCGGCCAAAGTTTCAACAAGGTTTACGTGTTCTCGTGAGGCAAGAGCGCGTAAACCCTTTGTTAAACCTTCATAGCAGACAACGTTGGCAAGCTCGTCATCAAGTTGACCATTGGTCTCACCTTCACGGACGGCTAAATCAAGATTAACACGAATTCTCTGCACGGCTAAACGTTCGTGCTGATGAATCCCGATGGAGCAATTTAGAACTAGGTTACGAACAAAAACGTGACGAATGGCCACACGAGCATCGGCGATACTGCGCAACTGAGTACGTCCTATCTGACTAACGGTCATAAGCTAATCTCACTTTTTATCTGAACCTGTTCATTATTCATTTACTCCGCCACTTGATGGCGCTTGTGAATAGCCGAGATGTTGGCCGCCATCAAGGGCTATCAGTTGCCCAGTCATAGAAGGGGCATCAATTATAAATCTAATAGCATCAACTATTTCATGCGGCGCTACACTCCGGTTTAGCGGGAGTGAAGACCATTGCTTGATAAAAGTCTCTTCAGTTTGTCTAGAATTGGCCAGCACCGGACCCGGGCCAATCGCGTTAACACGAATGTGTGGGGCAAGAGACAAGGCCAGTGTTTGGGTGAGGGTCCATAGCCCTGCTTTACTTAAGGTATAAGAGAGAAAGTGTGGTGTTAAATTCCTAACACGTTGGTCAACAATATTAATAACATTACCTTCAAGGCCTGCCGGCAACTGGTCACGTAAGGCTTGGATTAACACGAAAGGCGATCGCAGATTAATTTGCATATGGGCATCCCACGACTCCCGACTAGCCGTCTCAGCAGAATCCTCTTCAAAAAGTGAGGCATTATTGATTAAGCACGAAATAGGGCCAGCCATTTTAAAAGCTCTTGGGATTAAAGACCCTGTCTGCTCTTCGTCACATAAATCTGCATGAAGTGTGATTGCATCTCCACCATTATCACGTATCAACTGGACAAGATTTTCTGCCTCTTCCTTGGAGGTGCCGTAATGCAATACGACCCGCCAACCATCAGCGGCCATACCTTGAGCAATAGCCTTGCCAATACGCTTGGCTGCCCCGGTAATCAAGACAGTGTTTTTATAGCTATTACTCATTCCACAACATTTTAATTAATTCAGATAAAATCCAAAACCAGTGAAGAAATACCATAAGCCTGAGCAATAACATAGCCCACATACACAGCTAAGAATATGACTGCTACCGCTCGACCAATCTGCCAACCAACAACAAAAAAAGGGAGCATCAGCACGGTCACGAACATCATCAACCACAAATCAAAGTCAAGAATTTGTTGAGGAACTTCCAGCGGCACGACTATGGCAACGCCACCAACAACAATCAAAATATTAAATAGGTTTGAGCCAACCACATTACCCAAAGCCATATCAAGATGGCCACGCATGGCAGCCATAACTGAGGCCGCTAGTTCTGGCAAAGATGTTCCAATAGAAAATACAGTCAAGCCTATCACTTCATCAGAAACACCGAACACCTGCGCCATTTCAACGCCCCCATCGACAATGAGATCAGCTCCAATTACCACCCCAGCTAAACCGGCAAACAAGGCCATCAAAATTTTACTCAGGGACTTAAGCCCTTCAAAATTCTTAATTTCCTCCAAGTTGTTTTCCACACTGACGCCACCCTTATAAAAATTTGACCAATAGGAGCGTATCAAGAAAACCGCCATAATCAGCAATAGCAGTCCACCTTGCATACGCCCGACAGGGCCATGCCAACAAAACAAGATAAATAGTGCGCTGCTACCAAGCAAAACCAAAAAGTCCCCAAGAAGAACAAATGGTTTAACCTGAATTGGTTTTAGGAAAGCTGCAACACCAACAATCAGCAGCATATTTGCCAAATTTGAGCCTACAATATTTCCCAGTGCCATGGCAGATGATCCAGCCAGTGCTGCATCCATGCTTACAAGGAATTCTGGCAGAGAGGTTCCAAATGCAACAATAGTCATGCCGATAACTAGAGGTGGAATATCTAGTCTGCGAGCGAGGCCAACAGCACCACGAACTAAAATATCGGCACTACCCGTAAGAAAAATAAAACCAAGCAAAACATATAGATACATCATCAAATTATGAGCCGATAAGTGGTTTCAGTTCCATAACTATATCCCCATACAGAGCGTGTTTAAAGGGAACTACTAGATTAACCAATTCATCTATTTCAACCCATTTCCAATCGCTAAACTCTGGAATTTCATGGGCTTCTATATTAATGTCACTGTCTTCCCCTAAAAACTTCAGAGCGAACCACTTTTGCCGTTGACCACGGTACTTTCCACCCCATAATTTACCAATTAGATCATCAGGCAAATCGTAAGTCCGCCAATGCTCACTTCTTGCAATGATTTCAGCTTTACTTGTGCCGGTTTCCTCCTGCAATTCACGCATTACCGCCTTTGCAGGATCTTCTCCCTCATCAATGCCACCCTGGGGCATCTGCCAGTAATCAGCCATACCATCGATCCGTTTGGCGACAAAAACCCCTCCCCTAGCATTGACTAGCATAGCTCCTACACAGGGGCGGTAAGGCAATTTATCCTTATGTATTTTTATCATTCCAGGGACTGTTTGTTGGCGAGCGCCGACAAGGGAGCAAGGACTAGGTTTTTTGCCTGAAGATCAGTTGTCCAGGCAGCAATACGCTCAATAGAGGACGGATAACCCCCCGCTATGGCGACCGCTGCGGGTTTTTTTGCAAGAACCTTTTCCAATTCAGCCAGCCGGACATCTATTTCAGATTTAGTCGGAATTAAATCAAGAACAATATTGGTAACTGCATAGGGCAAACCTAACTCTTTCGCGATTTTAGGGGCAAGAGTATTAGGATTGACAGCCCCTTCAAGGAACATTAACCCACGCTTTTTGATCACATCAAGAAATGATCTCAAATGTTCATCGGAAGTGTTGAACTTTGAGCCCATTACCGTCATTACTCCAATGTATCCAGTCATTAGGCTTAAAATATTTTCTAGTCGAAGGCGATTTTCCTCCAGTGCATTGACAGTCATTAATCCCAGTGGCCCTGGATCATCATATGGAAAGGTGGTAGGCTCCAATGGCACCATTAGCATAACTTCGTGACCTGCCGCGCGTGCTTTTCTCATCCAATCCGATAAATTGGGTGCATAAGGGTCGAAGGCAAGCGTCACATTTCCCGGCAATAGATTAATTGCCGCATTAGTTGCAGACATACTTTGCCCGAGGCCCATAACAACAATAGAGACACGGCGATTGGCAGACTCGTTTACAAAAGGCTTTGCGTACACTTGCCATGCCTGACGCCCATCCTTGGCTATTATAGGTAAGAGGCCTTGTGGGCTTTCTTCACTTAAAGCCGGGTCATTAGACTCGCCTAGTGGGCTATCTGTGACTTTGGGCGGGGCAAGAGATGCGAAAGCCATAGGCGATATAACTGGCACTAACAACTTGGTGGGAGAGGCACCCGCACCAGCAGATCCACCAATTAGTGCGTTCAGACCGCCAACCTTAGGATTTGTTTTAGGAGCAATATCCATTGCCACTTTGGGAATTTTGGAATTTTCATTAGAAGATTCATCATTAGTGCCACCAAGTGTGGAGTACCAAAATGTTCCACCAATTAGAATGAGGACTGCAGTAGCCCCGCCGCCAACCAAAAATAGTTTTTTCTTTGGTTTTGCTTCGTCTTCTTCCTCGTCTTCTTCCTCGTCTTCGTCGTAACTACTATTCTCGTTGTCATCATCACTAAATTTTAGTTCTTCGTTGTCTTCGGCCGTTGCTTCCCCTAAGGAGCTCTTGTCTACACCTATGGGACCATCCTGGCCTTCTGGAGCATCCAGGCTCTCTTCACTTTGAATTTCTAATGAAACTGCTTCAGAAGGCAAAGCTTCGCCCATATCTTCATCGGTGGGCTCATCCAAGACGTCATCCAATACAGTCTCATCTTCGATATTCTCGTCATCCAGGCCAACAGCTGGAGCGCCTTCCAACTCAGAGGGATCAAAATCAGAGTCCTCTTCATCATCGTCTTCATCAACTTCTTTCTTTCCAAACTTTGGTAAGTTAAAAGGTAGTTTCACTTTGACACCTGCCTGTCAAAAGCCATCACTGGCCCACAACAATTTTATCAGAGAATAGATCAATCCCACGGATCAAATCTTGCGCTCTTTCCAACTGATAGTCCTGTCTCTTGCTTTCCTTGGACTTATCACCCTTAGTAATATCATCAATTCCCTTAGCTGGGTCAGCGGCACTATTTTCAAGAGCTCCTCGCAGGTCAGCCTCACGGGTAGTTGGTTTGCTAGCTAGTGATTCGATGTTTGCCAGCTCGACAACGATATCAGGCTCTATGCCGACAGCCTGAATAGAACGACCTGAAGGCGTGTAATAACGCGCGGTTGTCAAACGCATTGCCCCTTGCGTTGAAAGCGGAATGATAGTTTGTACAGATCCTTTCCCGAAAGACCTCGTTCCCAGCAAGATTGCCCGTTTATGATCCTGAAGTGCTCCAGCAACAATTTCAGAGGCGGAGGCTGAACCACCATTGATCAACACTACCAGCGGCAAACCATTAGTTAAGTCACCCTTGCGGGCATTAAAGCGCGATGTGTCTTCCACCTGACGAGAACGGGTGGAAACAATTTCTCCTTGTTCGAGAAACATATCAGAAATCTTAACCGCTTGATCCAAAAGGCCACCAGGGTTATTGCGAAGATCAATAATGACACCCTGAAGTTTTTCCCCAACTTCTTCTCTAAACTTACCTATTGCCTTTTTTACACCGTCACTAGCTTGAGAACTGAATGAAGTAATGCGCAGATAGCCAACGTAACCATCCATGTGCGAGCGCACAGCACGAATTTTTACAATAGCCCTTGTAATTGTAACGTCAAAATCCTCAACTCCTTTGCGACGAACCCGCAATTTGATATTTGTCCCAACCTTGCCACGCATCTTTTCAACAGCTTGGGCTAGGGTTAGGCCAAGCACACGTTCTCCTTCCAATTGGGTAATCAAGTCTCCAGCCATAATCCCGGCACGATGGGCGGGCGTTTCATCAATAGGGGAAACCACCTTAACCAACCCATTTTCCATAGTTATTTCGATGCCAATACCTCCAAACCTTCCACGTGTTTGAACCTGCATGGCTTTGTATTTCTTGGCATTCATAAAACTTGAATGTGGATCTAAAGAAGTTAGCATTCCAGCAATGGCAGCTTCAATCAGTTCCTCATCGGTTAATTCTTCCACAAAATCAGCGCGCACCCTTTCAAACACATCCCCAAACAGATTGAGCAACCTGTATGTTTCTTCATTATTTGCTTGATTTTCCTGTGCCGAAGCACTTTTTGGAGGTACCAGCAATAAAGTTGGAACAACCAAAAGCACAAAGGCAGAAAAGTGGAGTAATCGTTTATTCATCCATTTACCTTTATCTTACGTGCAGCCAGCCAAGGCAAGGGGTTGATGGGATGCCCTTTGCGGCGCAACTCAACATACAAAACGGGAAGTCCACTGCCCGGCTTTCCCATTATACCAGCAGGTTCGCCGGATGATACCTGTTGGCCAATTGTACTATCAATGCGTGCCAAACCTGCTAGCAGGCTAAGATATCCTCCGTCATGCTCGATGATCAATAGCTGCCCGTATCCTTTAAATGCCCCAGCAAATACAACAGTTCCATCTCGCGGCACAACAACCTGAGCATTAGTTCCAGTCTCAATGGATATTCCTTTGCGGGTCAAGCCAGTTTTCGTGGCCTGTCCATAGCGCCCAACCAGACGCCCAACAGCTGGATAGGGCAGTTTACCCGGAGTGCTAGTAATATTCAGTGAATGAGTTTCTTTGGATTTTATAGTTTTATTTTTTTGTCTTTTTTTCCGATCAACTTCTATACGTGACATAAGGTCACGTAGGCTTTTTGCCTTCTCAACAAGGCTTTGCATTCTTTTTTTTACTTTCTGAGCCTCACCGTCAGTTTTTCTTTTTAGTTTTCTTTTGTTTGCCAAAAGGGTGTTCAGGCTTTTACGCTCAGCATTTAGATCTATACGCACAGATGCTAGTTTATGACTTTTCTTAATGCCCTGATTACGAACTTCAACCAACTCTGTAATACTATGTCGCAAACTTGTTGCATTATCTTCAATAGCCGGAACAGCGGCACGCAATAGAATAGCGACACGCACTGTTTCTGAGGGACTAATCGGTGCCACAATCATCGCTTCTGGCGGGTGGCGCGCCATTCTTTGTAGGGCCATCAACACATAGCTAAATTGTTCACGTTTACCAGCAAGAAGCTTAAGCTTTTCTTTTTCAGTCTGATGCAATTGCTGAAGCGTCTCGTTTAGATCAAAGGCCTTAGTTTCCTGTTGCTGGATAGCTGCCGCCAATCTTACTGTTTTCGCCTTCAATAGTTCGAGGTCATTGCGAAGATCAATAGAAGTCTCTTCCAGATCTTCATGCTGCTTTTTGCCAAGGTTAATAGCACGCTCGACATTCCTTAACTGGCTGTCTGTGTTTTTTGTCGACGCTGTGGACACTATTGGGATTGCAATAAGCCATAAAAGCGCCCAAACAGTCATGTATGATAGGATATTCAAGAAGTTTCCTTAATTAGACTGCGACCAGTCATTTCTTCTGGCCGTTCCAATTCAAGAAGCCTTAGCAAGGTTGGCGCAATATCAGCTAAATTCCCCTCCCTCAAGCCATTAACCCAATCTGGTCCATTTATCATCAACAAGGGAACTGGATTGGACGTGTGTGCCGTGTGGGGTTGCGCTGGGTCTGCGGAGGCGTCCCACATCTGCTCACAGTTGCCATGATCAGCAGTTACCAGTAAAACGCCACCAGCCTGTTTCACGACATCTTCCAAACGGCCGAGACAGCTATCAAGAGTTTCTACAGCCTTTTTAGCAGCTTCCAGTATACCCGTATGGCCGACCATATCACCATTGGCAAGGTTAACAATAATAAGATCAAATGTTCCTCCCTGAATAGCACCTACCAGCTTGTTCACCACTTCTGGGGCCGACATTTCTGGCTGCAGATCGTAGGTTGCTACCTTTGGGGAAGGCACCAGAATGCGCTCTTCCCCCTCAAACTCGTGTTCTCGCCCACCATTAAAGAAAAAGGTCACATGGGCATATTTTTCTGTCTCGGCAATTCGCAATTGCTTCAATCCCGCTCTAGCAACAACTTCACCAAGAATATTATTTAGTTCAATACTTGGGAATAGCATGGTCAGAAATGGAGCAAGGTTACTCGAATAGCGCACCATCCCAGTGCAGGCCGCGAACTTAATGATCCGTAAGCGTTGAAAAATATCTAAATCAGGGTCCACGAGGGCTCCCAGTATTTCTCGCGCCCTATCAGTCCTGAAGTTAGCCATAAAGAGGCCATCCCCATCTCGCATTCCTACATAATCGCCTATAGCTGTGGGTAACATAAATTCGTCAACAATTTTGGCATCATAACTTTTACTAATTGCACTTAGGGCATTTGGTGCTTTTTCGCCGTTACCATCGACGATAACATCATAAGCAAGTGAAACTCGTTCCCAGCGATTGTCACGATCCATGGCGTAATAGCGACCAGTTACGGTACCCACTTGCCACCCATCAACTTCTGACAAATCTGCAAGAAAACTTTGCATGAAACTTAGAGCGCTTTTTGGCGGCGTATCTCGGCCATCTAGAAAAGCATGGATAATCACAGGTACACCCAAACCAGCTATAGCCTTTGTTAGCCCAACCATATGACTTGTATGAGAGTGTACGCCACCAGGGGATAACAGCCCCATCAGGTGGCACGTGCCACCGCTACACTGCAGTTTGTAGATGAACTCATTCAATACCGGGTTCTTAACCAAAGAGCCATCGGCCAACGCCGCATCAATACGTGGCAAGTCCTGCATAACAACACGCCCGGCACCAAGATTAGTGTGACCAACCTCAGAATTACCCATTTGGCCTTCTGGAAGGCCTACATTAAGGGACGAGGCTTGCAATCGGGACCTTGGCAAAGATTGACAGTAGCGGTCCCAGTTTGGTGTGGTTGCCAAGGCAATGGCGTTATTGTCACTTTCGGATCGTTCTCCCCATCCATCAAGAATGCAAAGAACCACAGGCTTGCGAATATTCATAGAATCTACCATCAGAAGAATATAACAATCTTAATCGATCAAGTCGTTGGTATATTTATTCGAATATACTAATTTTAGAGATGCTTTTTGATCCAATTTTAGTAAGCTCTTGTAAATGATAGGCGTGTCATATGGTCACAACTCAAACCAAGCCCTGCTTTTTGGTTGAATCCCTATATCTCCTTCAAGGGCTCTGCTCAAATCCACTTGTGCCATTGTGCCTCTGTCAAAAACTTAATCAAAAAATTATTTTATATCCACCAAGCTTACTCTGATGCTTAAGTTAAATGAAAATCCAAAAACAAATTCTTTGGGGCAACATATTCATTAACATTAAATATTATTATTATTCGCGATGATAAGGGTGACCACAAAGAATGCATTGAGCACGATATAGTTGTTCAGCTAGTAGTCCCCTCACCAACATGTGCGGCCAAGTTTGCGCTCCAAAAGATATGGTTTGGTGGGCCAGCTTCTTAACTACTTCGTCCAAGCCATCCGCACCGCCGATCATAAACACAAGATCGCGTATTCCCTGGTCTCGCCAGCTTCCTATCTTCCCCGCAAAATCTTTGCTTGACAGGGACTTTTCCTTTTCATCCAAGGCAATAACAATCGCTCCATCAGGAATACAACCTTGCAACAAGGTGGCTTCTCTATGCTTCAACTGGTCTCCTAGGAAGGCACGTTTTTCCTCAACCTCTATTAGTTTTAAAGAAAAAGGTGCCTGCACACGGGCGTGATAATGTTCGAACAGCACCTTCTCGGGCCCGGACTTAGCCCGTCCCACCGCGGCGATTAAAATTCGCATTTTTTATTCCATTCTCTCACAAAGTTGGAGAAGAGATCGTTAAATCAAGCCCTTTCGCTTTGGGTCTCTAAATCCCCAAGTATGGGGACACCCCACATTTTTTCGATGTTATAAAATTCTCTAACTTCCGGACGGAACAGATGGATGATGACATCTCCGGCGTCAACCAAAACCCAGTCGCACTGAGACCTTCCTTCGACAGACATGGCGCTAAAACCACATTCCTTGATTTTTACGCGGAGATGATCAGCCATTGCACCGACATGGCGTTGCGAAGTGCCACTGGCTATGACCATATAATCAGTTAAAGATGTTTTGCCATTAAGATCAATAACTACTGTTCCTTGGGCCTTGTTTTCATCTAATACTACTTCTACCAGTTTGAGTAATTCCGCTGGTACCAATGGTGTTTTCTTCATGCGAGCTATGGTCGTCTCCTTAACCGTTGGATGTGGATTGTGGGACGACCCCTAAATCCTTACTTCTACTCTCCATGGCCATCTTTGGCCCGGATACGTGTTGCAGACTGGCGGTTAAGGCGGGTCCGCATATAAGCCCAGGCTGGCGGCCTCATCTTAGCCAACGATCCAACCCGATAGCGGGCGACCCTAGCGCCCTTGAAGTGTCTGGCGGCTTTTCCACTCAACACCCTTGCAGAATAAGCTGGGCGGGCGAAGATCGCAATGGGAACTATTCTAAATAGTGCCCGCCAGCGCTTCCATTGCGGCACCTGAACCAATAGGTCTGCGCCCATGACCCAAACAAAGGAAATCTCAGGAAATTTAGCCTTAAGTGATTTGATAGTATCTACCGTGTGGCAGGTAGAAAGGCAATTCTCCAAATCGCTGACAACAATATTAGGATTGTAAGCCGCGATTTTCTTTGCCACCCTCATCCTATCTTTGAAAGAGGCCATGTCCGATTTTGTCTTCAGAGGATTCTGTGGACTGACTAGCCACCAAAGCTCATCAAGTTTCAGAATTTTCAGGGCCAGTGAAGAAATATGCATGTGTCCCTCGTGGGCTGGATTGAACGAGCCCCCCAAAAGACCTACACGCTGGCCCCGGGTTATGGGCGACATTGTCCAGTTCCGCGCACTAAATATTTAAAGCTAGTCAGTTGTTCGACACCAACCGGTCCGCGGGCATGCAGTTTTCCGGTAGAAATACCGATTTCCGCCCCCATACCAAATTCACCACCATCGGCAAACTGAGTCGAAGCATTGACCATGACAATGGCACTATCGACCTCATTCAGGAAGATCGCAGCCGTGTCAACATCTTCAGTAATGATCGAGTCCGTATGCTGAGAACCGTGCTTGGCTATGTGCTGCATTGCTGCATACACATCATCAACAACCCCGAGGGTAATTATAGAATCAAGATATTCCGTATCCCAGTCATCATTCGTTGCCAAAACAACACGCCCGTCAATGGCCTGAACTTCCGCATCACCGCGCACCTCACATCCTGCATCGACCAGATCACCTACAATGGAAGCTAGCATGGTGCCCGCAACGCCGCGATGCACGAGAACGGTTTCCGCAGCTCCACAAATGCCGGTGCGGCGCATCTTGGCATTAACTATAATCTTTCGAGCCATCTGCTCATCAGCCGCCACGTCCACATATATATGACAAATGCCTTCCAGATGCTTGAACATGGGAATGCGACTTTCTGACGAGATCCGTTCAATCAATGACTTACCGCCACGCGGCACAATAACGTCCACATAGTCAGTCAGACGCAACAATTCGCCGACAGCGTCCCGGTCGCGGGTTGGCACAAGCTGGATCGAGGCTTCCGGCAACCCCGCAACTTTTAGACCTTCCGCCAACGACACCATGATGGCGCTTGATGAGTGAAAACTCTCCGAGCCGCCGCGCAGTATCACCGCATTGCCCGCCTTCAAGCACAAACCACCTGCGTCGGCTGTCACGTTGGGACGTGACTCATAAATCACACCAATGACACCAAGCGGCGTGCTGACACGCTCAATAAGCAGCCCATTGGGACGCGCCCACTTATTTAAAGTGCCCCCAACAGGCTCAGCCAGCTTAGCAACTGCTTCTAACCCCTGAGCCATGGCCTCGATACTATCTTGATCCAGTAGCAAACGATCTAGAAATGATCCCTTAAGGCCTTTTTCCACACCTGCGCTCATATCCTTTGCATTTGCATCCATAATATTAACACTTCGCACGCGCAGGGACTTAGCGGCTTCTGTTAGGGCCATATTTTTGGCATCGCTAGTGGCAATAGCCAGTTCAGCGGCAGCGGCCTTGGCAGCTTTTCCCATGTTCCGCATCAAGGCAGGTATATCATTTTTTTTAATTATGCTCATGACAACACAAGATTATCCCTGTGGATTAGCTCATCAGATCCACGGTAGCCTAGCAAATCCTCTATTTCACTACTTTTGTGCCCCATAAGGAGGCGGGCATCGGCAGCAGAATAAGCTGTAAGACCACAGCCTACCTCCGTTGCATTAACATTGACGACAATGACCGCATCGCCCTTCTGAAACTCGCCTTCAACGCCTGCAACACCAGCAGGCAGTAAACTTTTTCCACTTTGTAAAGCTTTCAGCGCACCGTCATCAATGATCAATTTGCCTACCGGATTTAGGGTTCCAGCAATCCAGTGCTTACGCGCCGTTCGAGGGGTTCCTTTGGGAATAAACCAGGTGCACGTCGCCCCGTCTTCAATGCGGCGAACAGGGTTCAACTCATGCCCATTCGCAATTACCATGCTGCAACCCGCACCGACAGCAACTTTTGCAGCGATTAGTTTGGTCACCATACCACCAGTACCAACCTGTGATTGTGCCTGACCGGCCATAGCCTCAATTTCTGAGGTGATCTCGTGCACTTCCGGAATAATCGTCGCGCTATCGTATTTACGAGGATCTGCAGAGTACAAGCCATCAACGTCAGAAAGCAAAATTAATATATCAGCACTAACCATCGCAGCAACACGTGCGCCCAGCCTATCGTTGTCGCCTAATCGAATTTCATCCGTAGCGACTGTGTCATTTTCATTTATTAATGGTACCACGCTTAACCTTAGCAGGGTTTCAAGGGTATTTCGAGCATTGAGGTAGCGCCGTCTGTTCTCGCTGTCATCCAGGGTCATCAAAACCTGAGCCATCGTCAAATCATGGTGGGCCAATTCTTCCTGGTAGGCGTGGGCCAGACGCAGCATCCCTGTTGCCGCAGCTGCCTGCTTTTCTTCAAGTCTAAGATTGCCATCAGAAAGTTTCAGGTGTCGCCTGCCGACGGCGATAGCGCCGGAGGATACAATCAGGACTTCCTGTCCGCGTGCGCACATCTGCGCCACGTCTTCAGCCAAGGCAGCAAGCCATTTGCGATGGATGGTGCCGTGTTCATCATCGACGAGTAGACTTGAACCAATCTTGATGACAATACGCTTACCCTGTAACAGGTCCGTGTTTCGGCAATGCGCACTCATGGCTCGAAGACCGTTCGTTCTTCAACTTCATTATCTCCTCTTTCATCATGAATAACGGCGTTCATGGAACGCAACATTTTCTCCACCCCCAAACCGGCAATACCGGAAAGTTTAACGACTTCCGCGCAGGAGGACTTACGCAAAATCGCAAGTTTTATTGCGATGTCTTCATTTGTCAGAGCATCACATTTGTTAAGGGCGACAACCTCAGTCTTGTCCATAAGTCCACCGCCATAGGATTCTAATTCGCCGCGAATAACACTGTAGGATTTTGCCACATCTTCTGCAGTGCCATCGACCAGATGCAGCAACACACCGCATCTTTCTACATGGCCTAGAAAACGTGTGCCCAAGCCAGCCCCATCGTGGGCACCTTCGATAAGACCGGGGATATCGGCAATCACGAACTCTTCCTCGTCAACACCGACAACCCCTAGATTGGGATGTAGGGTGGTAAATGGATAGTCCGCGATCTTAGGCTTCGCCCTTGATACGGCAGCCAAAAAAGTTGACTTTCCTGCATTAGGCAGGCCAACAAGCCCAGCATCGGCTATCAGTTTCAGACGCAGCCACATCCACATTTCCTCGCCAGGCCAACCGGGATCAAATCGACGGGGAGCCTGATTAGTCGAGGTTTTGAAGTGAGCATTGCCAAAACCTCCATCACCGCCACGGGCAACCACTTGAGATTGACCAACTTCAGTGAAGTCAGCAATTATATTTTCATTTTCTTCATCGAGAATTTGTGTTCCGACAGGGACCTTGATGATCATGGTTGCACCCTTAGGTCCATCGCGCTGAGAGCCCATGCCATGAATGCCCCGCTTGGCCTTAAAATGCTGCTGGTAACGAAAATCAATCAGGGTGTTGAGGCCATCGACGCATTCGACAACAACATCACCGCCACGCCCACCATTACCGCCATTGGGGCCACCAAATGGGATATTTTTCTCACGGCGAAAAGCAACACAGCCATCACCACCGTGGCCGCTTTTGATGAAAACTTTTGCTTCGTCGAGAAACTTCATAACCCAATTACTTTAATGCTCTGAATCAAAAAAGGGAATGGCTACCCATTCCCTTTCGAAAAACATTGTGAATGGTAACGCCTAAATTATCCTGCTGAAGGATCCACTCCAACAAAAACACGCCCTTGTGACTTGTGCTGGAATTTCACACGGCCTTCAATTAGAGCAAAGATGGTGTGATCCTTACCCATTCCTACGTTAGTTCCTGGGTGCCACTTGGTGCCACGCTGGCGAATGATAATATTACCGGGTATGACTTCTTCGCCGCCAAACTTCTTGACGCCAAGACGGCGACCTGCAGTATCGCGACCGTTGCGGGAACTTCCACCTGCTTTTTTGTGTGCCATTTTTTCTACTCCTTATTTTTTTTCTTAGCCGGAGCCTTAGTTTTTGTCTTGGGCTTGACTTTAGATTCTACTTCAGATTTCGCAGCTGCTTTTTTTTGGTGCTTCGCAGCGTCCGCCTTTTCAACTTTCTTAACCGGAGCTACTTTCTTGCTGGCAGTTTTTGGCTTGGTGCCGGTGGCGCTAATACCAGTAATACGCAAAACTGTCTGATCCTGACGGTGACCGGCCTTGCGGCGGTAGTTATGACGACGTTTCTTCTTGAAGACAATGATCTTGTCTGCACGGCTTTGCTCGAGAACTTCAGCAAACACCGCAGCCTTCAGAAGATCAGCAGAAGCTGTTTTTGCAGCTTTGCCACTTTCGCCAAGCATAAGGACATTATCCAACTCGACAGTTGAGCCTGCTTCAGCAATAAGCCTTTCGACTTTAATGACATCGTTCTCAACGACTTTATATTGCTTTCCACCAGTTTTAATGACTGCAAACATGGTTTTGCCCTTTTTGTTTCTTACCGCATCGTTTGGTGGCGCTACAATCTAGCAACTTTTCGAGAAAACGCCTCACCAATGATAGCGCATTAAAAAAACCACAAGACTTAGCTCGGGTAAATAGAAAGGCGGCAATATACCCCTTAAAGCCCGCATGTCAACGCTTTCATGGAAATAGACAGCTTTCCGACATGGCTAGTTCTAAGACCCGTTATCAAGCATTAGCATAAACCTTTACGTGCATATAAATTCCATAAATTGTTTTTTTGTTTTGGATAAATGTCAAATTTTAATTCTACCAGAATCAATTCAAATCCTTAATCAACGCCTGAAGCAATCATCCCATTATCAAGTGGAAGAAGTCGGTCGTGCACCCAGAAAGTGTCTCCGTCGCGAGGGTCGGGGTGAAGTACAAGAGTATATTTGTCTACATGGACGTATGGGTTGTAACCCCATGACAAAAGCATCGCCCAGACCGCCTCTAGGTCATCGCCAGTGCGGCTAAGTTGGCTAGCGACTAGTTCAACCAACATTGTGGGGCAATAACGGCGAATAGTTTTGCTACCGCCTTTCAAAATTTGCGCTTCCCAACCCTCAACGTCTATTTTTATGAAGTCTAGGCTTTTTAACCCAAAATCAACAGCAAACAAATCAATGGAAGTCACGGGCACTTCTTCTGTTTCTGTCGAAGAACAGTGCTCCTTCGTGCCTATATGGCCCAGACCAAAACGGAAAACTCCGTTATCTTTTAATGGTGTAACGAGGTTCAGCATGCCCGCCTCGGCACCAACCCCCTTGCCGATGACCACAACGTTATGGAGCCGATTGAAACGCACAGAAAGCTCTAAGATAGAGCGCGGGTAGCTCCCAGGCTCAAAGCTATAAACTTTTCCTTGTGGTGCAAGGCGGGCAAACAACTTTGCGTATTGGCCAGAATGCCCACCGATGTCGAGTATTATCGAGTCGTTATAGATAAATTTTCGAAGCAGAAACTTCATCCAGGCATGATGCTGTTTGGTCACGCCCTTCGCCAAATGAGCTAAATATGTCAGCTTTGCACGATGTGTTAGATCCATAAAATTTAACTGATTTGCCATTAATACTCTTTCAGCCTATACACTTGGAAAGCCTCCCTATTCGATATTAATTCATAACTTAAACAAATTCGAGTGAACTCTTTTTTTAAAACAAACAAAAGGTTGGCAATAGTTCAACCTTCATCAATTTTACGAATAACCTTCTCTTTTTTGCCTCCAAGAAACGTACGCATAATTGTCGCACTACCCTTCTTGAACTAGCGGGAAAACCACAATTATTAGCTATGGGACAGTTAAAGATTAAGCGTTTCTAAATTGCTATATCCAACATTTTTCTAGTCAATTTCTTGGGTAATTTGAATAAAGTTGCGATGAAACGTAAAGCAAATATCCAACAAGAAATTAATTTGAGCATTTTTTCCTCAATGATCAATTATTCTCAGTGTTATAGTTCAACAATGATAATCAGAGGACCGTTGTTGAGCTATGAATGAATTCTTTCGCCGATTGAAACAAACTCCCGGCCTTACCCTTGAAATTGGCCTCGCCTCCTTATTTGCCAACATTCTTGCGTTAGCTGCACCTCTTTTCGTCATTCAAGTTTTAAACCGCTATGTGGCTCATGGCGTAGATGCCACACTAGCAACATTGACCACAGGCGTGCTGTTGGCGATCAGTCTGGAATATGCCTTCAGAAAAATCCGTATGCGCTTGGGTCAGGCCGTTAGCATTGGACCAGACACCAACAACGCCATCGCTGGATTTAATGTTTTACTGAAGGTCAAGGCAAGTGCCCTCAAGCGCATTCCACAAGGTCAACGTCAGCAAATTATAAGTGCTACATCTTCCATAGAAAAGGCTTACGGATCTGGCAATATAGGGGCTGTTTTTGACGTACCCTTTGCTTTTCTATTTCTTGGTGTTCTTTTTTTACTTAGCCCAACTCTGTCTGGAATTGTTACTTTTTTTCTGATCACCGTCTTTATCATGGGTACTATCAGTGCATTGCGCCTACAAAAAGATACCCGTGCATTAATTCAAACATCAGGAGCGAGTAATGCTTTAATTCACAGTGCTACTGCAGAAATCGATACGGTACGTGCTTTTAATGCATCGTCATTTTTAAGCAATTTGTGGGCTACACAATTATACAAAGTGCAGGGTTTACGCCGTACCATTGAAGCCCGCCAGAACGGAACACGAACCACCATCCAGACAGCCACAGCCCTGATGAGCGTTCTCGTTGTTGCCACTGGCGCTACACTGGTTGTTGCGGGTAAATTAGATGTAGGCGCCATGATAGGCGCTAATATTCTTGCTGCTCGGGCCTTAATGCCTATTTCGCGTTTTTCCCAATTAGGATCAACCTTCGCAGAGGCAAGCGAAAGCATTTCGATTTTAAAGGAATTCGCAAAACTACCTGTGGAATCCAATAGCAGTTCATTTAAACCCCTCTATAAAGGCGGGTTGGAATTCAAGGATGTTTCTTTTGTCCTGCCCGGAACGACGACACCTCTTTTTGAATCCTTATCACTCACTCTAAAACCTGGGTCGATACTAGTCATTCGTGGCTCTAACGGCACAGGCAAAACGACGCTAACACGCTTGATTGCTGGTATTCTGGAGCCTGTTCGTGGACATATACTAGCTGACGGTCTTGACCTGCGACAGGCTTCATCTGAATGGTGGCGCAAGCAAATCGTCTACTTGCCTCAGGAGCCAACCTTATTAAATACAACCATTCGCGAAAACCTTACGACCCTTAATCCAGAACTGGACCCACAACAATTATCTAGAGCTATTACGTCCGCTGGACTAACCAATTATTTAGATGAGAGCCCCCAAGGCCTTGAAACCTTAGTTATAGATAACGGCCGTAATTTATCTCTTGGAATTCGTCGCCGCCTTGCTCTTGCACGGGCCCTTACGACAGAGGGTATGCTGGTTGTGTTCGATGAACCAACCGAGGGGATGGATAGCGAGGGTGTATCTTGTGTTTTTTCAACGATGAAAGATCTGGCTACACGCGGGCGCACGATTATTGTCGTATCCCACGATCCTAAAATCCTCAGGGGAGCACATGTCACAATTGACCTTAATGCCAAGCCCATGCCAAGGATTAGCGAACGGCCACAGCCCACCAAAAACGACATCCGCAAAAGGTAAAATATCATCATGAACGATGACAAACTGATATCGAAGGAGCTAATGGCAGCAGCAGTGGCTGGACGAAGTACACATTGGTTATTAGCAATGTGCGTTACAACCTGCTTTGCGTTCTTCATTTGGGCGTCAATTTTTACTTTGGACATAGTATCTTTGGCCAACGGAGAAGTCATTCCCTCTTCACAAATAAAAAGTGTTCAGCATCTAGAAGGTGGCATCATTCGAAAAATTTTAATTCGCGAGGGGGAACAAGTAAAACAAGGCCAAGAACTTATCGTGCTGGAGCCAACACAAAGTGGCGCTGATGTGGGTGAAATCCGAGTTCGTCTGCTTTCGCTTAGGGCCGAAATTGTTCGACTTGAAGCAGAAGTCAACGGGGCAGAAGCACCAAACTTCGAAGCTGATTTAATGGCTGACAACCCACGAATGGTCAAACAAACTCTGGCAAGATTTATCTCACGCAAGAAGTCTCTACAAAGCCGCATTGACTCTCAATCCGAAACTATCGCCCAGCGCGGTCAGGAAATAAAAGAGATTAGTGCTAGAATAATAAATCTTAATCAAAACTTGGCGCTCATGAAAGAACAGATCTTTATCAGCGAAGAGCTACTGAAAGAAGACCTGACTAATCGCTACAACCATCTTGACCTTCTTAAGGAAGCCAGTGGCATTCAAGGCCGTATAGAAGAAGATGCCTCCGCCTTATATAGGGCAAGGTCGGCACTCAAAGAGGCAGAAGCAAATATGGATGGCATTATCACCGCCTTTCGTGAGGAATCAGGAATGCAACTCGAAGAAGCTCGCCTGAACTTTAATGAGTTAAGCCAACGCGAACAAAAATTTGATGACAATCTTGCCCGTACAATTTTGCGCTCTCCCGTTGATGGCGTTATCAAAACCCTCTACATCACCACAATCGGTGGCGTTCTCAGGGCTGGGCAAACGGTTGTTGACGTGGTCCCTATTGATGATCGTCTGATTGTTGAAGCCAAATTACAAACTCAGGACATCGGATACGTAAAGGCAGGTCAATCAGCACTGATAAAATTAGCTTCAACTGACGCACTTCGCTTCGGAGGAATGGATGGCACTGTCACCAACGTTAGCCCAGACACACTTGTTACCGAACAAGGTATACCATACTACAAAGTACGCATTGAAACAGAAAATGACCGTTTCCAACGTGGCGCCCTCCAATATAGATTGTTCCCTGGCATGCAAGTAATCGCAAGCATTCGCACGGGAGACCGCACTGTTATTGAGTATCTGACCGATCCATTTCTAAACACCATAAGCGGTGCTATGGGAGAAAGATAACACTCAAGTCCTACTTTTTAAGTTGTTCAACTATTTATATATGGTCCAGTAATTTTCTTGAAATCTTAAGATAATATCTCTACCCCAACTAAAAATAGCCCTACAGGATCACCTTCATGACACGCGCCAAAGATCAACCAGTTAATGCAAAATTGGGAATATTTTGGATGATGGGCGCAATGATGATGTTTTCTGTCACAAATTCCTCTGCCAAATTTCTAATGGCGGACTATTCGGTTATACAGATTGTCTGGGCACGATATTTCTTCCAGTTTGTTTTGTTAGTGCTTTTCCTGGGCCCAAGTCTTAAAAATGTACTTGTTACAAGTAAGCTACAACTACAAATAGTGCGTTCTTTTTTGTTATTAGGAACATCAGTTCTATTTTTCTTTGGGCTATCAAAACTAGCACTTGCCGACATATCTTCCATTATGTTTGTGGCGCCTATATTGGTCACTATCCTTTCCATGCCCCTACTGGGAGAACGGGTTGGGGCCCGCCGGTGGGCTGGTATCTTTGTGGGTTTTATCGGCGCGACAATCATCATTCGGCCCGGCTATGGGATGATACAGTTAACGGCCTTATTTCCACTTGGAGCCGCCTGTCTTTATGCCCTTTATCAGATATCAACACGGTTCCTTGGGCGAACAGATAATGCGATGACAACACTTTTTTATACGGCCTCATCTGGGACGATCATATTGTCGAGCCTGGTTCCTCTCTATTGGATCGCGCCAAACACAGAGGGCTGGCTAATTATGATTCTACTTGGAGTGACATCAAATCTTGGACATTTTTCTATGATTAAAGCCTATGAGCATGCTCCAGCACCAACTGTGGTTCCGTTCACCTATGCAAATTTGCTTTGGATGACTTTGTTTGGCTATGTTCTGTTTTCCGATTTACCTGATCTGTGGACCATATCAGGCGCCTTTATAGTAGCCGGGAGCGGACTTTACATTTTTCACCGTGAAAATAAGCCCAGTAAGGATGATGTAAAGGCATAGTCCATATTATGGAGATATAATTCACTTTTTTCTTTTACTCCTTCTTAACCTCTAACTTTTGAGTGTGAAGGACAAGCGCCACAGCTCCCATCGCGACAATCATTCCAGTAATGTCAAAAAAATTCAGTGTCTCGCCAAACACTAAATAAGCTTCTATGGCAACAACAGGTGGAACTAAATAAAACAAGCTTGCAACCTTAGATGCAGCATCCTGACGGATCAACAAATACAGAAGTGAAATGGCGCCAATAGATAGCACGACAATTAACCACGCGAGGGCAAAAACAAACTCACCAGTCCATTCTATTGGACGTTCTTCAAAATAAAGCGTTAGCCCCCCTACTGCGATAGCAGCGGCAGAGAATTGAATAGCCGAACCTGTTCGTAAATCCATTTCACTTCCATGGCGCTTCTGATAAAGAGTTCCAAGTGTGATACCCAGTAATGCCATAAAACAAACAATGATCCCTACCCCACTACTACTGACAAGATTTATGTCATCTCCAATAACTAGGGCAACCCCAGTAAAACCGAAAAGCAAGCCGGTCCATTGTCGGCTACTGACTGGTTCTCCCAAATATGGGCGAGCTACAACAGCCGTAAGAAGTGGCTGAATACTAACGATAAGAGCTACAATAGCGGCAGAAACCCCATTGGATATAGCCCAGAACACACCTCCTAGATAGCTGGCATGAATTAGCAGTCCAACCACCACCAAATGCCCCACCTGGCGCCAGTTTTTTGGCCAAGGGGCGCGCCAAATGAACCCAGCAGCACCTAGTAAAAAAGCCAGAATAACAAAGCGGTACAATAGAAATACAAACGGATCTGCATAAGGGGCACCCATTCTTGCGCCAACAAATCCTGTACTCCACAGCAACACGAAAATACCCGGTGTTGCCACCGCCCAGAATTGTTGAAAAATACCCATGCCATAGTTCCTGACCCACAACCGATGAAACATAAAGGACAGAAAATTAGGCCTACTAGTGCCAACCGAAAAAAAATTTCAGTACTTTCTTGACCCAGAATGTTCCTCAATAAGCCGAAAATATAATGAAAGCACCATAATTTTATGGAGTTCAAGTTTAGTAATCTACTTTGTCAACGACTTACATTCTTGATAAGAATGTTCTAGATGCACCTAAAATGTAAATAAAAGGAACCGCTATGCGAACTTGTGATATCTGCCCTGGTGGCAAAAATTGTGCGGCGGTTAATCTGCACCCAATCCTATCACGTGTTCATGCTCTTTACGCCAGCGGTGTTACAGACAAGTTTGACATTTTATTCTCTCTTGGAGAGGACAATGAAGCACTTCTGGAAAAGTATGATGATCAGGTTTCAAAGGACTGCTGGAATAGGGCAGCCCTTCTGGCCATTGCTGGATTGCTCACAGCTAAAAGTTCAAAAAAATGGATGCATAATGCTCCAGCACTAATTGGTTCTGCCGTCGCTGCTTTTGAACGTTTTCCTTGGCAGATAAATGAACTAGTTGCACAGGCCCCTGAATTATACCGAGAAGTTTGTGAAAATGACCCCAGTAGAACATTTACAACTATTGTATCAAAACGAGCTTTTGCAAAATTTTGTAAATCTGTAGCTTTCGCTAAAAAATCTAAAAATGCGCCGCTTAAAGATTAGAGTTATGCAAATATTTTAAAGGCTGAGTTTAGTTGGACGCAATCACAAGCGCTATTGTGACATCAATCTACCATAGTTCGATTGCTAACTTTAGGATAGTTTATGAAGCTTTAAATATAATAGCCTACCCATTCATGAAGGATTCTATCCCACCTTACTTACTTTCTTTGTCGCGGGCGAGACCGACACTCTATTTTTACCTTTGGCGGGTAAAGACCCAGGTATCTTGATTGGACAGCTCTTCTTCGTAGGCATAGCCATCGGTTTTGAATTTTTTTAGCTTTTCAGAATCTTCAATGCGATTAGCAATGATGTAACGGGCCATACAACCCCTCGCCCGCTTTGCAAATAGGCCCAGTACCTTGGCAACACCATCTTTGACCTCTTTAAACACCGGTGTGATTACCCGCATCTGTATGGTCTTCTGACGAGCAGCCTTGAAATATTCATTGGATGCTAAATTAATTACTACTGGCTCTTTGTGTGTCGTTACAATTTTATCAATGGCGTGTGCAAGATCATCACCCCAGAATTCATAAAGGTCAGCACCCTCCGGGTTTTTAAGCCTTGATCCCATCTCTAGGCGGTAAGGCTGAATGAGATCAAGGGGCCGAAGCAGACCATACAGGCCAGAAAGAATTCGAAGATGGTCCTGTGCATAAATAAGATCATCCTCGCTTAAACTCAGTGCATCCAATCCAACATATGTATCACCATTAAACGCCAATGCAGCTTGCTTTGCGTTAGATTTAGTAAAAGGTGTTGAATACGCTTTAAAGCGTTGGAAATTAAGATCAGTGAGTTTGTCACTCAGTTTCATCATACGGGAAAGCTCTACCTGACTTAATTTCTTGGCCTGTTCAACCAGAACTGTTGATTGCTCGAGAAAATCTGGTTGTGAATGAAATATTGGCGCGGCCATTTCACTGAAATCAAGTTTTTTGGCTGGCGAAACAAGAGCAAGCATAGTCTACTCCTTGAATAAATAATTAAACATACGGCTATTTTAGCAAACTGGGACGCGTTACGCCACAAAGATGATCACTGTTTACGGATTGAAGAACTGCAATACTTGCCTCATAACACTCACATGGCTGAAAGCTGAAAGCCTTGAACATCATTTCATAGATATTCGTGTTGATGTGCTTAAAAGTGAGACGATTATCAGGTGGATCTCACTTGTCGACTGGGAAATCCTACTTAACCGGCGTGGAACCACATGGCGTGCATTAAGTGACATAGACAAGCAAACCATTGATAAGGAAAAGTTCATAACTTTAGCCATTGAGAAACCAACCCTTATCAAGCGTCCAGTGTTTGAACTACAAGAGACCGTGCTAGTGGGCTTCACAGATAACGTTTGCAAAACACTTAAAGGATTAGAAAAATGACCGAAAAAATTAATAAAACAAAGGAAGAATGGTTAAAAATTTTAACACCAGAAGAGTACGCAATTTGCCGAGAAAAAGGAACAGAACGCCCGTATACTGGAAAGTACAATGCTTCTAATACACCAGGCATATACACTTGCACATGCTGCGGTGAGGAATTGTTCACATCTGAGGCCAAGTTCGAAAGTGGTTGCGGTTGGCCAAGTTTCAACAAAACCGCACCGGGGGAAACAGTCACAGAACATGAAGACAACACACACGGAATGATGCGAATAGAAGTCACCTGTACGCGCTGTGACTCCCACCTTGGCCATGTCTTTAATGATGGACCCGCACCAACAGGTCTTCGCTATTGCATAAATTCATTATCCATAAAGCTGGTGGAGAAATGTTAATCCTTCTGGCCATAGCTAGGAGAAAATGACAAATCCAGCTTCCATAGATTCCTTAAGGAATTAGCGTCCCTGACGGTTATTGGTTTGGCATCACATTGCTCCATCACTGACCCCTTGTCTAAAATGCGAATATTTCCAGCCTTAAACACAATAGAACGTTGGCATGGCTTGCCATATCCCATGTGCGATCCCCCAAACTCATCCGGGCCAAAACTGAAGCACCTAGCATGGGCTTTATCTTCAAGTCTGAACATACCCAGATCAAGCCTTGCGGGTTCTTGCAGTCCAAGCTTTGGAGTTGCGTGGGCATGAACAGAACGATAGATATTACGATCTTTTGGAGACGGTGTGTAAAGATATGTGCCTGGGTCGGCGATCCAATCTTCTCCCTCAATGTTTAACTCGATTGCCAACTGGTCATTATGAGCATGTCCACCATTACCATTCTGCCCGACAGGTCCACAGCGAACAGACAAGAAAAACACTGATGAACGCCAAATATAGATACCAAAGTCAGGATAGGCATATGTGACAAGGCCGTTCAGCACTTCAGCGTCTGGAAGCTCAATTGTGGTGTCTGCTATTACACTCAAATTATTCGTATTATTCTCTTTTATAGATATCCCTTCAGCCCGTGGGCTTTCGCCAGATTTCAAGTAACTAACGATCTTCTGCCCCTTTGCCAAAGTCCTGACGACAGAAGCCTCGAAAAAAGTCTTCGTCCCAGCAAAATCGGCTAGGTCGCTACGATTAAACAAGCCATTAATTGCGCTAACCGTAGCCCGGTGATCTAATTCTGCCAACGGGCATAATTTGAAAAGACGGCCACTATCATTATCACCAATCTGCACGATCCGACCATTGGGCTTGGTTATGTGCATTGTGAATTCGGCCATGCGTTCAAGACGCTCAAAATACCAATCAGGGAGCTTAGGCTCTTTATTCATACCCAAAATCAAAGCTGTGCCGTATATGACCAATTCTGCAGATAGTCGATGATAACTGGTTGAGGCCTCAAAATTAGCTCCATCCGACGTGAACTGGCGTTCAACTTCCTTAATTAATTCTTGGATAGCAAAGTTTAGCCAAGTATCGCTCTGCTTAGTGGTTGGTAGATAGGCGGCGACAAATAGCAAGCCAACAACGTTAGCTAAATAATGATTGCCCCGGTGAACGTCATGCCATTCAAGATTATCCATAATGTGTTTGCCATGAGCAATAATCAGGGCAAGTAATTCACTTTGAAAGCCTTTGTCAAATTTGGTTCCTTGGGCAACAAACAAATCATAAGCCATAAGTATATTAGCTGCACGGATAGCCACATCCATGGTACACAACCAGTTAACTCCGTAACCAGGTGGATTAGCTGAAGCAAAATCCAGCACCTGATTACGAAATTCCTTTGCAGTTGAATCATCCCCAGACATACCCAACCAGGGAAGATGCTGCATTCGCGCTAGTTCCCACGGCACTTTCACATCAACGCTCGGCTCATGCCCATAACGCAGGGTTCCTGATTTACAATCTTCCCGCCAGCGATAGCCCGATTTAAAATCCAATTGCCAGTCTATAGGTGAATAATCAAAATCAATCATGGCCCGAATGTTGGCTGAACGTAATCTATTGCCAGGTGAAATCTGCAATATATCAGCCGAACCAGCAACCTTGACCCAGCCCGACCCAAGTAGATTAAACTGATGATCCAGGGTTTTACTTATTGGAACCGAAGACGAGTCAACCTTCAACTCACCAAGAAAACTTTGAAGACAACCCTCACTCTTTGGTTCAAAAGACAAGCTTTGACGTTGGACAAACTGATGAAAACAGGCCTTGAGTATGCGCAAGCCATAAACCAATGACTTTACAATTGCTATATGTGGTTGAAGTGAAAAAGCTTGGCGCGCTAGGTATTTAAGGCTCATTCACGACCCTCGGCGGCAACGTTTTTAATTACTTCCAAGGTCGCTTTTGCTGTGTTCGACCAAGAAAATAACTGGGCCCGCTGTAGTGACTTTTCACTCAAATTGTAGCGCAAATCCTCATCTTCATAAAGTCTCTCAAGAGCGCTTGCCATGTCAGAAATGCTGGCTGGATTAAACAAAAGGGCAGCCGTACCAACAACCTCTGGCATTGCCGCTAAATTAGACGAAGCGATTGGAGTTCCCGACGCCATTGCCTCAACTAATGGATTGCCAAAAGATTCGACAAGAGACGGAAACACAAAAAATTTACAGGTTCTATATAAGTAAGATAACTCATTTTGCGTAACCGAGCCCAAGAAACTGACGTTATTTTCCATTCCACTATCCGTGATAATTTTTTGTAAGTCTTCAAAATATCCTTGATCCAATTTACGTCCTGCAATTTTAAGCAGCACATTTGGATGCTTTTTTCTAATCTTGTCGATAGCCAATAAAAGAGAGCTAATGTTTTTCTGTACGTAGATATCCGATACTGCCAGAATAAAATTCGCGCGGGGTTGTCCTTCCTGTGGTGGGGAGTAATTATCGCTTACACCATGTTTTATTACTAAAAACTTGTCCGCAAATAGTTTGGGGAACATTTTGCCAGTAGTGTCTAAAACAAAATTTGATACGGCAATTACCTTTCTTGAGCGCAACATCGAGAGAAAAGTACCCAGATAAATAATCACCCAATAGGCAATTTTAGAAATTCTTTTTTCGACAAAGGCAACACCAAGTGCATTACGTAACATGGTAATCTGGCCTGGTGCGAACAGGGGGCCATAATTAGCTGGTGAAAATGTCACACTGGCGTCAATATTACGAGCGAGTCGTGGCACCAAAAATTGTTCACAAATTGGCAAACGCCAGAAGCCAGAACGGAAATTCATAGTGTGAAGTACAATCCCATCACAAACATCTCTATACGTATCAGATTGACTTTCGTGAATACAAAGATGCGTTTCCATAGCTTCATCGGCGGCAAAAAAGGGCAGTATATTACGCAAATACGTTACCCCACCACCAGATTTAGCATGTAGCCCATTGATCAATAGCTTGAACGGTTGTGCCAAATTATCATTACCATCCTATTAGTCTGGAAAACACTGAGTTAATGTATTGTAGAGAATCTAATAAATTATTACCCGAAATTATCCTACGTGATTACACAAGACATGACATATTTATATAAAACAAATTCCAATTGCTCGGCGAGAACATGTGCGGAATAGCCGGAATTCTAGATAGCACAGCCAAATGCCCGCCTCAAAGTGACGAACTTACGGCCATGCAACGCACCATGCGCCACAGGGGGCCAGATGGTGATGGCCAGTGGATATCACCCCAGAGGAATATCGGGCTTGCCCATCTGCGTCTAGCAATTGTTGATTTATCAGCAAAGGCTGCACAGCCAATGACTGACGGGCGTGATAAGGTTTGGATCACATTTAATGGCGAAATATATAATCATACTTTTCTTCGCAAACTGTTAGAAAAAGCCGGCCGGGTCTTCGCAACGGATCACTCTGACACAGAAGTTTTGATACACGGTTATCTGGAATGGGGTATAGACGGCCTACTTCAGCGCCTTGAAGGCATGTACAGCTTTGCCATTTGGGACTGTAAATTTAAAAAACTTGTACTCGCACGTGACCGTATTGGTATCAAACCGCTTTATTTCACCAAAACAGATGGGCGCTTTGTTTTTGCATCTGAAATTAAGGCGATCCTTGCCGATCCAAATATTGAGAGGGACATCGACCCACAGGCGCTTAATCATTTTCTCAGTTTTATGATTGCCCCAGCGCCACTGACCATGTTCAAGGGTATCTTCAAATTACCAGCGGCCCATATAATGGAAGTTTCCGAAGACGGGGAAATGTCATTTCGACGGTATTGGGATGCAGTTCCAGGCCAGGGCACTGATCCATCCAAAATTAGTCATTTGTCAGAATCTGAGCTGGAGACATTCTATACCCGTGGCATTCGTACACACCTTGAAAAGGCAATTGGCAAGCGCATGATGTCAGATGTTCCAATTGGAGTATTTCTCTCGGGTGGCATTGATTCGTCTGCCAATGTCGCCTTGATGAGCCAGATGATGAATCGACCTGTTGATACCTTCACGGTAGGCTTCAAGGATCACAAACATTTGAACGAACTGGACTATGCTAATCGCATTGCCAAAGAATTTAAAACGAATCACCACGAAATACTAATCGACGAGACGGACATGATAGGTTACGTGGATGATCTTATATACTCTCAAGATGAGCCAATTGCTGACTGGGTTTGCATCCCCCTTTATTTTGTCTCAAAGCTTGCCAAAGATTGCGGCGTTACAGTGGTTCAGGTTGGAGAAGGCTCTGACGAGCAATTTTGTGGTTACGATAGCTACATGACCTACTTGAAACTTCACCGAAGGTTTTGGGATAACTATATTAAGTTCCCCTCAATCTTGCGAAAAATGATTGGCTTTATTGCTGAAAAGCTAGCGGTCTTAACGCCACGATTTGATAAGATCGCTGAGGTTCTCTCACGAGCAGGCAAAAACCAAGAGCTTTTCTGGTCTGGTGCCAATGCCTTCTGGAACGTCCACAAGCGGCGCACCCTGAAGAGCACGTTAGGAACAAGTAACCTTTGCGAATTGGAACAGGCTGGGCTCGATATTTCGGACCTCAACAATGCAGACAGTGGGGCCATCATCTCATCTTATCTAAAGTCCTTTGATAAAAAACACCCAGGGCAGGATCAACTAACCCGCATGGCCTATAGTGAGTTTCGACTGCGTCTTCCAGAATTGTTGCTAATGCGGGTCGATAAGATTGGCATGTCCACATCAATTGAAGCTCGGGTTCCATTTTTAGACCATAAGCTGGTTGAGTTCACTATGGACATTCCCATGAAGTGGAAGATCAAAGGTGGTGAAACAAAATACTTACTTAAAAAAGCGCTGAAAGATTTATTACCAGAAGACATTTTGTATCGAAAAAAAATGGGCTTTGCGGCTCCTATGGCTGAATGGTTACGTGGTGAACTTGGTCATCGAGCTGAAGCATGCGTTCTAACATCACCGCTTTTGGATCGTGGCTTTCTTAATCGTGGTAATATTTCCAAACAATTCCGCGATCACATTGAAGGACGGCGCGATAACTCCCTCCACTTGTGGACTCTTTATAATTTGACAGCCTGGTATGAGAAGTGGATTACTAAATCTTAGGCTATTGTTTAGGCTAAAAGTGTCTTGTCTTCAGGGTCCTCGATCGTGCTTGTTGAATTGCGGGTATCAACGATAAGTTGGCTTTTCTTGACTAATTCTGCATAGTCGACCTCATCATGATCTGTAACAATCAAAACCGCATCGTAATCAGATAAGAACGAAGGTTTCCATTCAATTGAGCGGCGACCTGCCAATCGCATATGCTCGCGAGTCTCCGGAATTTCTGCAACATGGGGATCATAAAAGTCCGTTGATGCGCCTTTGTCTTCCAGAATCTCAATAATAGCAAAGGCTGGACTCTCTCTTACATCATCGATGTTCTTCTTATATGCGACGCCCAAAACAAGAATTTTTGCACTATCCATATTTTTGTCAAAGCGCTCTTTAAGCGCATCTTCTAGAACTTGAACTACATGGCTTGGCATCGCCGTATTGATCTCGCCAGCCAACTCAATAAAGCGTGTTTTCTGACCAAATTGCTCTGCGCGCCAGGTCAGATAAAATGGGTCAATAGGGATGCAGTGCCCCCCTAGGCCTGGACCTGGATAAAATGGCATGTAACCAAAAGGTTTGGTTTTAGCAGCTTCTATCACTTCCCATACATTAATACCCATTTTGCCGTAAATTAACTTCAACTCATTTACAAGGGCAATGTTGACCGAGCGAAAGATATTTTCTGTTAGCTTTACTGCCTCTGCTGTATCCAACGAAGAAACTGGTACAGTTTTAACGACAATTTGATTGTACATTGCCTCTGCCAACTTCAGGGCTTCCGCACCGTCGCCACCTACGACTTTTGGAATAGTTGAGGTTTCGTGATTTGGGTTGCCAGGATCTTCACGTTCCGGTGAGTAGGCCAGATAAAAGTCTTCGTTGGATTTAAGGCCACCAGCTTCCAGTATAGGCCGCAAAATTTCAGCCGTTGTGCCAGGGTAGGTCGTTGATTCCAGAACAATAAGCTGACCCACTTGTAAGTTTTTGGCAATAGTGTCTGCCGTCGAAGTAACATAGCTCAAATCCGGCTTATTTTCAGACGCAAGGGGCGTTGGCACACAGATCAAAATAGCATCCATATTCATAAGCCGTCCAAAGTTGCCACTTACATCAAGTGCCCCACTATCAATGGCTATTTTTATTTTTTTGCTAGAAATATGTTTTAAGTACGATTGCCCCTGGTCAAGAGTCGCAATTTTGGCTTCATCCACATCAAAGCCAATAGTGGTAAAGCCGCATTTAGCGCAAGCTAATGCAAGCGGCAGTCCTACATAACCTAAACCGATAATACCAACCTTGGCAGTTTTAAGTTCAAAGCGCTCCAAAAGGTCACTGTAGCCATTAGCATTCATCAAAAGGCTCCATAAAAGTCAATTATGCGCTACGAGAGCGCTTGACGGAACCTATACTTTCACAACCATTTTTCAATATTTATCAACCAATACGATGTGGAAAAAGTTGGCCTCGACTCAACACATGATTGATATGTATTATAAAAATAAGCCTAAAACGATGCTAATAATTGAGTAATGCCCTATGAAACCTCAAGGACTTTTATGAGACGAGAAGTTTTCTGCTAAACCCTTAAACATTGTTTCAGGAGTATAAAATGAACCTACCCAATGCTAGAGGTTTCTCAAAAAGACTTATTAATGTGGCACTACTATCCTATTTAAGTGACAACGCCAGAGACAATTTTGCAACCAAATGTCGGTGGCTAGAATTTAGTCCAAATGAAAGTATTATTGAGCGAGGGATGAAAGATTCCAACGTATACTTTATAATTACCGGCACTGTGCACGTTCTAAATTATTCAAAGACTGGTCGTGCCTTTACTTATGCAGCTCTTAAAGAAGGGGATATGTTTGGCGAATTGGCTGCAATTGACGGCCTACCTCGTTCTGCCTGGGTTTGTAGTATCACACATTGTCAAATGGCCACTGCCCCAGCCTCAGAATTTTTAAAATTGTTGCCTCACAATCCAGAGATGACCTTGGCCCTATTACGTAGAATGTCATCTACCATTCGTCTTTTAGATGAACGCTTAACGAATCACACCTTGTTAGGAGCTGAACAGCGAGCCTGCGCTGAATTGCTTAGAATGGCAAAACCAGACAAGGAAGAGCCCGGAGGGTATGTAATTTTCCCTATGATAACGCATGCTAATTTTGCGAATTTAGTTGGAGTTTCGCGCGAAACGGTGTCGCGAATATTTCAGAAACTAAGGGAAGATTCTCTTATCGTTCACAACAAACGAGGACTTTGCATTCCCGACCGTGAGCAACTAGAGCGGCGAACATTTATGTGGCGAAATTAATCTTGTGCTTAATTTCCTTTGCATCGAAAATATTCAAATAAGCAGCCAAATTCTTGCTAGGTTCGCACAATAAGTTTGTAACCCATTTTCTTTAATCGCAGGAATAGGATCTTTAAGTTTTTTACAGAAAATACAAGTAATGTGACGTTGATCACATACCTGCGTAGATAAAAGTGAAACAACTTTAATTAGTCAAATTTTAATAGAGTAAATAAGTATTAAATTGAAGATATAATCCAGTCCATACGCATTTACAGGGAGTTTAATTTCAATGACAATGTATCCAATGCCAATGCCTGAGATGCCGCAAGAGGTTATTGATATGATTGGTGCAAACCCGGAAGGTTTTGCTGAAGCTATGGGAT
>CALKND010000003.1 GCA_938092065.1 uncultured Rhodospirillales bacterium | reverse complement strand
TTCGGCAATAAAACCCACGGACCTTGTCTCCTAAAATTGGCGTTTCATTGTTTCAGGTGCCGGACCAGGTGGCTCCCGAATAATCCAGTAGCTATTAATATTCTGATCGAATCTTTTATTTATAGGGGTCTTGCCTAAAGCAACCCCTTGAGAAAATTAGCAAATTAGCGTCTTCCGTTTCTAATTTAGCTGCAAGGGAACCATAGCTTTTGGTGGATTCTAGGTGTTTTTGATAGAATTTCATTTTTTCTTCCTGCTTTCTGGATGCAAGAGGGCCATAGCACAAAATGGCGGGGGAATCTAATCAACCGCATAAACGTCTTTGGAACGATGTCTAGGGACACCGTACATAGAAAGTCTGCTCAGAAATAAGACCAAGAATGCACCATGTTTGTACTACGCACCCCCAACCTAAGATTGATTAGCACAGAGGAATACTGAGATGAAAAAAATACGAGGACCACGGTGGCAACTAGCGCATTAATAAATCTTTTAACTCACGAATTTCTTGTCGAAGCGCAAGGAGCTCACGATGAGTCTCATTAGATGCCATCTGCGTGCCACCAGTCTCCTCTATGATTGCAGCTTGTTCTGCAATACTTTGCTGTTGCATGGCATCGACAATAATACCAATAAACAAATTGAGGACCGCAAAACTTGTAATCAGAATAAAGATAACAAAAAAAATCCACGCCCAAGGGTATATCTCCATCACAGGGCGAACAATTCCCATAGACCAGCTCTCAAGGGTCATAACTTGGAAGAGTGAATACATAGAGCGCCCAATAGTACCGAACCATTCATCAAATTCAGCGCCAAAAAAGTTAGTCGTTAACACGGACGAAACATAAAAAATGAGCATAATAATTGAGCCAACAGAGAAAATACCGGGAATTGCTAAAAATAACGCTTGAATAACTTTTCTCATAGATGGAACCAATGATAGCAAACGCATGGCCCGAAAAATTCTAAGAGTACGCATAATCTCTAAAGGTCCAGAGCTTGGGACCAGCGCAATTCCAACAATTACAAAATCAAAAATATTCCACCCTCGCTTGAAAAAATCGAGGCGACGGTTCATCAACTTAATTGTAATTTCAACACCAAAGATTGCTAACACAACGTTGTCAAATAAATGCAGTTCTTTCCCAAACTGATCCCTAACATTAGAATTTGTTTCTAAGCCCAAAGCCACAGCATTAAGAACAATCAAGATCATAATTGCATTTTGGAAATTTTGGCCCTCAACAAACTCACCTAATTTGGCAAACATCTTTATTTCCATTGTCTTAACATGTGGGCTGAGAACTAAACTGATATGTGGGCAGAAAAGTGCTTATCGTAAATAATAGTGATCGTATATTCCTAATATCAACAACTCCTGACAATCCATATTCAGGCCCCAGTCGATTTGAGTTTCAAAAAAGTGCCGTATCGCCATCGTATGCGGTAACATACCATGAATTTTCATCTTGTAATGGGGCATTTAGATCATCTTGTATAGCTTTATAATCGGAAAAATTATTTCTAGTTGGTTTCTAAAAAAAATTGGGGAAGCTTCAGTAGAACACGTCTAAATTACTTAAATAAGACATTGAGCCTATAAAGGTAAAACTTGCTTGTGATAGACCCTATATTTTTTCTGTATTGTTTTTTACTCCCACTCTCGTTGCTTTTCAACTTTGAGAATTATCAATGGTCGATCCATGCATGAGGCTAAATAATTTTTATTAGTTTTACAAATATTGCTCTATTAGATTAGCAATGAAGCCAGTTATACTTTGATATCGGCTCAACAGACCCCTTTTAAAAAAGGCCAAAAAAATTTCAAACGCGACCTTCCGCTCTAACCCCACTGTCCTAATTATTGCCGCCGCCTTGGCAATTAGTCTTTCAATGGGCATACGCTCGACTTTTGGGCTGTTTCAAACTCCAATGAATCTAGAGCTCGGCTTCGGACGCGAGACCTTTGGTTTTGCTATGGCCTTGCAGCAATTATTATGGGGATTAATCCAACCTATATGAGGCATGGTCGCCGACCGCTATGGCAGTGGGCGTGTGCTTGTAGTCGGCGCCTCTGTTTATTCAATAGGTCTGTTTGTCATGTCAGGTGTTGAAACCCCATTAGATTTGAATATTGGTGGCGGCTGGCTGATAGGCTTTGGTCTCGCGGCAACAAGTTTTTCTGTGGTCCTTGGTGCACTTGGACGCCTCGTACCAGTTGAGCGCCAATCTACAGCCTTTGGCATTGCCAGTGCCGGAGGATCGTTTGGTCAGTTCATAATGGCACCACTTGGCCAACAAGTGATCCAATCACAAAGCTGGTCGGGAGCCCTAATTATCTTGGCAGTTATTGTTAGCGCGATCGTTTTGTCCGCATTTTTTTTACAAAGCAAAGCGAGGGGCAAAGTCAGTTCATCAACGGATTCCGTTAATCAGACTATGAAAAAAGCCATTGCAGAGGCGGCAAGTAATAGAAATTACCGGCTACTGACTGTCGGCTTTTTTGTTTGTGGTTTTCAAGTTGCTTTTCTGGCAATGCACTTACCTGCTTATTTGCTTGATGCTGGTATGACTGCAAACACTAGCGCTATTGCCTTAGCTTTGATTGGGTTTTTCAATATTGTTGGTACTTATGGGTGTGGTGTTCTGGGGTCAAGATTCCCTAAAAGATATGTTTTAAGTATACTTTATTTTACACGTGCCATCGTTTTTTTGATGTTTATCATATTCCCTGTCAATGAAATATCAGTGTACTTATTTTCCACTATGATGGGGTTGTTATGGCTAGGAACTGTGCCACTGACAAGTGCCTTGGTAGCACAGATTTTTGGAACACAATATATTTCCACACTATTTGGTATTGTTTTTTTAGGACATCAACTAGGTAGCTTTTTCGGAGTATGGATTGGAGGCTACCTATTTGACGTGACAGGAACCTATGATGGTGTTTGGTATGGATCTATACTTCTTGGCGTGATTGCTGCTTTAATGCACCTGCCTATATCAGAACACCCATTACACAGGGCACAGGCACAGGCCTAAAATTTAATAATTTAAAAACATGAGGTTGTCCGAATGCGTGGCTATTTTGGTATTGGCGTCGAGGGTATTTCAAAAGCTATGAATATTGGCTCAATCTTTAGGACAGCACACGCCTTTGAAGCCAGTTTTGTATTTACGGTTGGTGCGACTTATTCTGTTACTGAGGGTGGTAAAGCCGACACTTCCAGTACTCTTAACCACACACCTTTTTATCAGTTCCCTGATCATGGCTCTATGGTGTTACCAGAGAAATGTACCTTAGTTGGTATTGAACTTATTGAGGATTCTATTGAACTTCCAAGTTTCAGGCACCCGTCACGAGCTGCTTATGTGCTTGGCCCAGAAAGAAACTCCTTATCCTCCGAAATGGTTAACCTTTGTGAGTTTATTGTTAAAATTCCAACGCAATTCTGTGTAAATGTCTCAGTCGCAGCTGCCATTGTCATGTATGATCGAGTGCAGAGCATGGGCCGTTTCAAGCGACGTTCAGAGAGGCCTGGCGGCCCTATAGATTCCCCACCAGAACCTCTTTTTGGAGGGCCTAAATTTAGGGCTAAAGCGGAGAAGTTTAGCACACGGCCGCCCATTAACGTTCATCCTAAAGAAGACGAATAAGGTTTTCACCTGCACTATTAAGCAAGGGAACTTGAGAAATTTATCAATGATCGAGACAAAATAAATTCAACGCCGGCATTTGAGTTTACATAAACAAAAATCGAAAACTAACACTGTTATTATTTAACGCTTAAAACCCATATTTTTCGAATCATAATTTCAAAAAATTTTTAGTCGCAACTGTGGGTCTTGGCATTTATGAGTTGGCAGGCTATCACTGTTAAATAATGAAGAAACCTTTCCTTATATTTTGCTTGAACCTGATATTGTTCTTACCAGGAACAGTTTGTGCTCAGAAACCCAAATTTATAAGTGTCCATAAAGATTGGTACGTTTTTACAATAAAACAAAAAAGTACCGACGTCTGTTATCTAACCAGTAAGGCCGCCAAGTCTGAAGGAAATTACTCAAAACGTGGAGATGTACTTTTTGTTGTGACACATAGACCCGCGGAAAAAGAGCTAGGAGTAATTAATTTCCGAACTGGGTACAGTTTCAAAAAGGGTATGGATGCTGTCATAACCATCGACAACGACAAATTTTTACTTTTCACCCAAGGCAGCGATGGCTGGGCCAAAGACAGTAAAACGGACAAAGCAATAGTCAAAGCCATGATCCGCGGTACTCAAATGTTGATAGCAGGTATTTCCTCCCGCGGGACAAAAACCACAGATACTTTCTCACTAAGTGGGTTTACTGCTGCCTATAAGGCGGCGAGCAAAGCCTGCAAAGTAAAATAATTTTCTCGTGTTCTTGAAAAAAGCAGTTATATCAAAGTCCTCATGACACATAATAGTTCAACCAAATTATCTCTACTAGGGCTCGACCGTCACGAGCTTAAGGCTGAACTTGAAAAAATTGGAGAGAAACCATTCCGTGCAAAGCAACTATGGCACTGGATTTACTTCCGTGGTGTGACCGACTTTTCAAGAATGACAACAATTGCTAGGCCATTACAGGAAAAGCTTGGAGAACACTACGTTGTTGGCAGACCTGAACTTAGCAAGCAACAAACTTCAAAGGACACCTCACACAAATGGCTATTTAAATTTATTGATGGGAATGAAGCCGAGACAGTCTTTATCCCAGAAGAAGGTCGGGGCGCACTCTGCCTTTCTTCTCAGATTGGCTGTACACTTACCTGTACGTTTTGCCACACAGGGACACAGCGTCTCGTTAGGAACCTTACTACATCAGAAATTGTCGGCCAGTTGATGTTGGCACGAGACACATACGGGGAATGGCCATCACCGGATGGTGAGAGACTATTTTCAAACATTGTGATGATGGGGATGGGAGAGCCACTTTTCAATTATGACAATGTCGCAAAGGCACTACACATCATTATGGATGGCGATGGCATCTCTATATCTAAAAGGCGCATCACCTTGTCTACTTCAGGGGTTGTACCCCTAATCCGTAAGTGTGGTGCAGAGCTAGGTGTTAATCTTGCCATCAGTTTACATGCGGTAAGTGACGAACTTCGAAACATAATTATGCCAATCAATAAAAAATACCCCTTAAAAGAATTACTACAATCATGCCGCGAATATCCTGGCTCTAGCAATTCTCGACGAATAACTTTTGAATATGTAATGCTGAAGGGTATCAATGATTCCCCCGCAGATGCTCGTGAGCTGGTTCGTTTAGTGAAGGGAATCCCTGCTAAGTTCAACCTTATCCCATTCAATAAATGGCCCGGTGCAGAATTTAACTGCTCTGAAGCACCTGTCATTAGGCGCTTTTCTGAAATTCTTAACGACGGAGGATATTCCGCCCCGATCCGTGTACCTCGAGGACGCGACATTCTAGCTGCCTGTGGCCAACTTAAGTCGGCCAGCGAAACGGAAAAAATTTCAAAATTAAAATTGCGCAGACAGGACTAAATTTAGTTAATATATTAATTGAACAATCGTTCAAATATGATACTATGGATTATGGCTAGATTCAAAGAATTTGACACAGATGTCGTTTTAGATAAAGCAATTGACGTTTTCAGGAGTAAGGGCTTCAAAGCTACTTCGGTTCAGGATCTTGTTAGCGCAATGGGTATCAACCGAGGCTCTATCTATGATACCTTTGGCAATAAGATTAGGTTGTTCAACCTCGCTCTTTCGCGCTATCAAATAGACGCACCCTCCCAAAAATTGCTTAACAATGCAGACACCGGCAACCCACGTAAAGAAATTGAAGATTTTTTCAATGGCTTACTTAATAGATACAGCTGCTCTGAAGAAAAACGTGGGTGTCTAATCACCAATTCAATTGTAGAGCTAGCAAACCAAGATAAGACACTAACGGTTCACTTTAAAAAACACATTAAAAACCTGGAAGATGCCTTATACACTCTAATAAGACGTGGTCAGGAAACAGGAGATATTACCCCGTGGCGTGATCCCCGCTCCCTTGCCCGCACAATACTTGCCTCTGCTCAAGGCATGACTATCATTTCCAAGGTTAATCCCAGCCAAGAAGTACTTTCTGATATAGCTAAAACTGTTCTATCTTCATTAGATTAAAACCCCTTAATAGAATGACCGTTCTATTAAGGGGTTTTAATTATAGGTTGATAAGTTAATTTATATCTAGAACGTTCATTTACTTATTCAGCTAAAAGTCGTCATCCTGCGGGATATAGCCTTTCATAAGCGCCCTATTTTCCCCAGAAACTAATGCTCCTGAAAATCATTTTTTAATAAATTTATTATTACTCATTCTGCACAATTTGGTCCACTTCGCTTATTAAATACAATGCGCGTGTGACGTATGCTGGACATTTTTTCCAATAAAGCCCTAATGTTGCACCATGGTTAATGCAACACAGTCAAAAGAACTGATCTTCATAGCCGATCCAATGTGTTCATGGTGCTGGGGCTTTGCGCCTGTAATTAATACCATTCGCCATAAATATGTTGAACGTTTAAGCATTCAGCTTGTTGTTGGGGGATTGCGCGCTGGAAATGACAAAGTGATGGATGACGAGGCGAAAGTCTCCATTCGCCATCACTGGGAAAAAGTCAACAAAGCTACCGGACAGCCTTTCGACTCCGACTTTTTTGATCGTGACAATTTTGTTTACGACACGGAACCTGCCTGTCGGGCTTGTGTAACCGTTCGTGCCCTCAAATCAAACACTGTACTCAACTACATTGAATTACTACATAAAAGCTTCTACGCCAATAATCAGGATATCACCGATTCCTCGGTTTTGGCCTCATTAGCAACAAGCCTTGGCGTGGATGCCAATCAGTTCGCAAAGGTATTTTTCTCTGATAAGGCGCGAACTGCTACCCATGATGATTTTCAAATTGCCTTTAATCTGGGCGTTACCGGTTTCCCTACCGTTATTGCAGTAGACAAAGCTGTGAACGAGGACATAGAAAATAAGTATGCCTATTTAAACGTGGGCTATAGTCCCTTCGAGGTGCTGGAACCTATGCTTGAAGAATGGCTGGCTGCATGACAGCTGACTTGCCCACGCTTCGCATTTGCCTATACTGCGCGTCCAGTTATTTCCTTTTTTCTGAAGGTCTTTAAACTCATGAACTCACATATTAAAAAAATCGTTCTAGCTTACTCCGGCGGGTTAGATACGTCCGTCATCCTGCGTTGGTTACAAGACACATACGGATGCGAGATTGTGACCTTCACAGCTGATTTGGGCCAAGGAGAAGAGGTTGAGCCAGCCCGGGCTAAAGCTGAAATGATGGGAATCAAAGAGGTCTACGTAGAGGATCTGCGCGAGGAATTCGTGCGTGATTACGTCTTCCCCATGTTTCGCGGCAACGCCCTTTACGAAGGGACATATTTGCTTGGCACCGCTATTGCCCGTCCTCTAATTGCCAAGCGGCAGATTGAAATAGCTAACGAGGTCGGAGCCGATGCGGTTTCACACGGAGCTACTGGAAAGGGTAACGACCAAGTTCGTTTTGAGCTTGGCTACTACGCACTCAACCCAGACATAAAGATCATAGCGCCCTGGCGTGAGTGGGATTTAAATTCTCGCACCAAATTGATTGAGTACGCAGGCAAGCATCAGATTCCAGTGCCTAAAGACAAGCAAGGTGAGCCACCTTATTCAGCCGATGCTAATCTATTGCATATAAGCTGCGAAGGTAAGGCATTGGAAGACCCCTGGGTAGAAGCACCGGAAGATATCTATACCCGATCTGTCTCTCCAGAGGACGCACCAGAAAAAGCAACCTATATAGAAATAGAATTCGCTAAGGGTGACCCCATAGCTATTAACAGTGAAAAACTTAGCCCAGCTGAATTACTGACCAAGCTCAACAAATTGGGTGGAGATAATGGTATTGGGCGAAAAGATATTGTCGAAAACCGCTTTGTTGGCATGAAGTCTCGCGGCGTCTATGAAACCCCTGGCGGAACCATTTTGCTAGAAGCACGACGCGGCTTGGAAAGCATTACGCTGGATCGCAATGCTTCACACATGAAAGATGAAATAATGCCGCGCTACGCCGAGTGTATATATAATGGCTTTTGGTTCGCCCCTGAACGCTTGATGATGCAGGCCGCCATCGATAAGGCTGCAGAAGTTGTAAACGGCATTGTCAGAATTAAGCTCTACAAAGGCAATGTATCAATCGTTGGGCGTAAGTCGGACATGAGCCTTTACGACGAAGCCATAGTCACATTTGAAGAAGATGATGTCTACGATCAGCGTGATGCTGAGGGTTTCATCAAATTGAATGCCCTGAGGCTTCGTTTAGGAAAGCGATTAAAAGGCTGAACCGGCTTGTGTTTAATAAAAGACGATGTGAACAGCTCATACACTATGATGGACGTGTTTGGCTCGGCGGCGAATGTACAAAAGTACAACTGCACACTAGCCACGATAGTGTTGGAGTGACCGCGCCGGTCATAAAAACGCCACTAAAAAAAATGGTTTTATAAAAATAGTTTTAGATACTTGAGAACTTTCCGTTATTGTCAAATGAAATTTGGGGGGTATTAGTTTTGATTGGAGTTCTTTTCGTTTGCCTTGGTAATATTTGTCGCTCGCCGACGGGAGAAGGCGTTTTTCAAAATCTTGTCGAGCAGAAAGACCTTAACGACAGAATTACTATTGATTCTGCAGGTACTGCTGCTTATCACATTGGCGAGCCGCCGGACCCACGCTCACAAGCAGCCGCTAAACTTCGGGGTATTGACCTTAGTGACCTACGTGCACGACGTGTCGAAGTTCAAGACTTTAAAAAATTTGACTACCTACTTGCCATGGATGCAGATAATCACGCGAATTTGATGCGTATGTGCCCTCCGGGCAGCGAGCACAAAGTTCATCTTATGCTGGACTTTGGCGAAGGCACTAAAGGTCGGGATGTTCCCGACCCCTACTACCTCGGCGGCGAAGGTTTTGAGGTTGTTTTAGACCTAATCGAAAACGCATCAAACGGATTACTTGAAGAAATTTGCAATAAGCATTTGTGAATGCTGAACACGCCATAATATACACCCCCTGATATTTATTTGGGTATCAGCTGTAAAACCAAAATATCTTTGCAAAGTGAGGAACAACTGAAGTAGATATTCTGGTGCCAAATCCTCTTCCATGGAGTCCTCTTCCATGGAGAGGGTGTGTCTTTGCTCTCACCAAATAAAAAAAAGGCCATCTCAAACTATTGATTGCCGAGCAGGAAGCTAAAATTTTAAAAAAGTATGAGTAGGTGGTGCAAAAAAATACTTTTTTCACCAGTCCTATTCTGATGTATTGATAAAAGAAGATGTGTGTCCCCAAACACATAGCCAGAACGACCTAATCTTTACACCTGTATATTTCTTTCGGAAAATAACTTTTGAAAAAGCACATTATCAAAACTATCGAGGATATTACTGGGCACACCATCCGAAAAAAAAAATCACTAGGTGGCGGTTGCATAAGTGATGTCTATAAAATTAGCTTAAGTAATGGGGAAGCTGTTGTCGCCAAAGTAGGCGACAAGGGAAGCGGCCTCGCTCTTGAGGGCATGATGCTTGAATACCTGTTACAGAACACTAAACTTCCTGTGCCTGACGTATTATGCTCCAATGACAATTTGCTGTTGATGACTTGGGTGCCATCATCAGGAGAGCTTGATAGATCAGCACAAATTCATGCAGCTGATCTTTTAGCTTCACTACATCAGATAAGTGACAGTTATTATGGCTTCTATTGTGATACGGTAATAGGAGGCCTAAACCAGGCCAATCCAAAAAGCGAAAGCTGGCTGGAATTTTTTGCACAACATCGCATCATTGATATGGCACGCCAAGGTCTGGAGGCTGGTCTCTTGCCAACAGGTTTGATGGGGCGCTTAGAAAAATTCTCTTGTAATTTGGATAAGTGGCTAAAAGAGCCAGATCAACCCTCGCTAATTCACGGGGATATGTGGGGTGGCAATGTGCTGGTCGACGTCGGTCGCATTAGCGGATTTGTCGATCCAGCCATCTATTTCGCCGATCCTGAAATAGAACTAGCCTTCACCACCCTCTTTTCCACCTTTGGAGATGCCTTTTTTTCTCGTTATCGCGAGCATCGAGAAATACAGCCTGGCTTTTTTGAAGAACGAAGGGATTTGTATAATCTCTACCCATTACTTGTCCATGTTCGGCTATTTGGTGGATCCTACGTTGAGTCAGTTGACAGCATATTGAGAAAAGTAGGCTTCTAGCCCACGCCCGTCTGCTTAATTAGACAGTGCAAGATTATGCCTAAAATTTTCAAAATTGATACTAGAGCTATGGCAAAAAAACTCAATTACAAAAAACAACCACGAAATATCCTGCCACAAAAGAAGGCCACATCTATCCTCAATAAATTAGGTTACATTTTCTTGTCTATCAGGCAATCAAAGTTAACACACCAGTGTATCCATATAGACGATTATATGAAATTTCGCCATTGCCAAAGAATCCAATCAGCGGCACATCTGAAAACACGTCCTCAATGATAGAAAGTTCGTGGCCTTCAATGCCAAACATGGACGGGCCGCGTCCAACGCAAGTGTAATATAATGCAGCACGGGGTTTTTTACCAAAGCGTTTTTTTAAATTTTCCAACCGATTTCGCATGTCAATTTCAGCGCTTAATGGATCGCGGCGCACAAAAAATATTCGCTGACCAGTCTCCACATGTTCGCCAATAGCCAACCAACCACGCTCGTCATCAATACCAACAAGGGGGCGGACTAAATAGTCCCCTGTATCTGATCCTTCAATGGGTAAGGCAGCATGAACTAACCCCGGAACCTGTGCCAAATCAGCCACAAGTTCCTCACCAATGTCTTCTTTAAAAACCTCCAAAGCGGCACGTCCATCTAGGCCAATGACAATATTATCAATACAATCAGAAATAAGGTGACTACCCTCCAGTGGAACACAGCCCTGGGAAAGACAAGTTACTACTTCTAGGCTGGGCGAAAACATTACCCCTGATAAACCACCACTGGTGACCTGATCAGCAACCTGATAACTTTGCGTTCTTGAAGACGTTAGACCGCCGACCAGAAACCCAGATGTTTTTGCTGTTAGCTCTTCAATTAGAGACGGAACAAGGACATTAGCAGGATCACCATGAACAACCCCAAACAAAGAGCCACTTTCATCGATCCAGTTAAGTGTTTCACTCGGAAGCTCCTCAAATTTACTTTCAATTGTTGGTAGAACTTGAAAGGCATTTGTCGGCAGAGCCATCGCCATTACAGCCATAGCTCCTTGATCAAAATACTCAGCCGAGCCGTAACGATTATTCGAAGCAACGGCACAAATGCCCACACCGACACTCCCAACCCAGTGCTGTATACCTGTTTCTTTGCGTAAGTAAGTCAGGATCGATGCTAAATTTTCGGCTAGATTATCGGTCACATAAATGAAGCCAAGTGTATAGGCATCGTTGGATTGGCAAAATTCGTCAGCACATTTTTTTGCGGCTTGGACCCAGTCCTCTGCCTCGCTATGAACAACTTTAAACGATGTCATCGTATTTTTACAACCTGTGTCAACTCTATAACGTAGGGAAGAATATTCTTAATAATAACTCCAACACCTTCCGAATTTGGATGAATATTGTCTTTCTGATTTAAATCACCTACTGCGGCTACCCCCTCTAAAAAAAACGGATAAAACACAATATTGTATTTTGTTGCCAAGTGAGGAAAAATTGAAGCAAACTCTTTACCGTATTCAGCCCCTAAATTAGGCGGCGCTTGCATGCCGGTTAAAAGTACTGCGATGTTTTTTTGTTTTAATTTACCCACTATCGCATCGAGGTTTTTGAGTGTCTCTTTTGGCTCCAAACCCCGCAGGCCGTCATTTGCACCGAGCTCAATGATGGCGGCATCAAAGCCTTCTGATAAAGTCCAATCAAGTCTGGACAAACCACCCGCAGAGGTATCACCTGAAACACCAGCATTAGTAACTTTCGCAATAATGCCTCTTTTTAAAAGAGTACGCTCAAGCTGACTAGGGAAAGCATCTGCACGTAACAGGCCGTGTCCAGAGCTCAGACTATCACCCAGTACTAAGATTCGCACCTCATCAGCTGCCATGGTGGCACCAGAAAACATGAAAGTAACTGCCCCCAACACCAGTAACGCAACCAAATCATTGACAAAACCCGCAGCCTTGCCATAACGGGAACGAAAAACATTAAGGAACAACATGACTAAGAAACTCAATACGATCATAAATCTGAATAATGTGGTTCTTACCCTGACCAGCAATGCAGGTAAGGTTAATATATTGCGCGGAATTAACCTTGACATCAAGTCCGGTGAAACCATTGGTGTTATTGGCCCAAGCGGTTCAGGAAAAACATCCATGCTGATGGTCATTGCTGGACTGGAAAAAATTAATGCAGGAAACATCACCGTTGCTGATTATGCTTTAAACACTATGAGTGAGGACAAGCTTGCCTTGTTTCGGCAAAGCCATGTGGGCATTGTTTTTCAAGATTTTCACCTCGTTCCAACGATGACTGCACTTGAAAACGCGGCCATGCCCCTAGAATTTGCTGGTCACGGTGACGCTATAAAACGTGCCCGCACTGAGCTAGAGGCCGTTGGTTTGGGGCACCGCCTTGATCATTATCCGGGCCAACTCTCAGGTGGAGAACAACAACGCGTCGCCCTAGCACGTGCCTTTACCCCTGAACCTTCAATCCTGCTTGCCGATGAACCTACAGGTAACTTAGACGGTGAAACAGGCAAGAAAATCATGGATTTATTATTTAGCCTAAAAGATCGCTGCAATACAACTATGGTCTTAGTTACACACCAGCCCGAGTTGGCAATGCGTTGCTCACGCACCATTCACATGCAAGATGGAAAAATTTCTAATGAATAGTAATCGCCAGTGGATTCTAGCATGGAAACTAGCTCGACGTGAATTGCGTGCGGGGCTTAAAGGCTTTCGAATATTCCTTGGTTGCCTTGGCATCGGTGTTGCCGCTATCGCAGGGGTTGGCACTATCAGTGCCTCTGTCACCGCTGGCCTGAATGGCCAGGCAAAAAGCCTTTTAGGGGGCGATATCGACCTGCGCTCTCAAAACAACGTCAACTCGCCAGAACAAGACCAATACCTCATTGCCAATTCTGTTGCACTATCAAAAACACAAGAGCTACGTGCCATGGCGTCACCTATCGTTACCCAAAAAAGCAAAGCGCGCGTGCGCTCACTAATTGAACTAAAAAGTGTTGATAAGGCTTACCCCTTGAGTGGTGAAATTGAATTATCACCAAACATAGAGCTAAATTTAGCACTTATTCGAGAGAGTGATGGCTCTTTTGGTGCCGTTGTTGATAAAAACCTATTAAAACGCCTTGGTCTAGATATTGGAAGTAAGGTTAAAGTTGGCGAGGCCATATTCAAAATTAATGCTACCATTAAGCGTGAGCCAGATCGGGCAGCCAGTGTTTTGAGCTTTGGCCCCCGCCTGATGGTCTCCACGGCTGCCCTTGAGGCTAGCCAACTGGTACAGCCCGGATCACAAGTTCACTTTCATACTCGCGTTTTATTGGCAACGGGAACTAATAAAAAAAAATGGCGAGAGGCATTGGGTAATAGATTTGAGCATGCGGGTTGGCGAGTGCGCGCCCCTGAGGAGGCTGCGCCAGGGATAAGGCGTTTTATTGAACGTATGACTCTTTTCCTAAACTTTGTTGGCTTAACAGCTCTACTGGTAGGTGGCATTGGCGTCACCAATGCAGTTAGTGGCTTTCTTGAAAGTAAGACTGCGACTATCGCTACCTTCAAATGTATAGGTGCTCCAGGGTCGCTCGTTTTCAAGATCTATTTGCTGCAGGTGATGGCTCTGGGTTCTTTTGGTATTTTTATTGGCCTTCTATTTGGTGGTGCCCTTCCAGCCATCGGCCTAAATGCACTAGCGGAGCTGATGCCCATCGCCCCGGAAATTAGCTTTTATCCCACGCCATTACTAATGGCCGCAGCATTTGGTTTATTGACGACGCTCACATTTGCTTTGTGGCCTTTAGGCCGAGCCATGGAAGTCCCTGCCGCAACCCTGTTTCGAGATCGCATTCAGCCATCCAGCGTAAAGCCGGGCCGCAGCAGCATTATTGGCACTGTCGTCGGAGTGATAGCACTTGCCGCGCTGACAATTTTTAATTCTAGCGACTTGTATTCTGCATACTGGTTTGTCGGTGGTGCTCTGGTGACGGTTATACTACTTCATTGTGGGGCAAGCCTTCTAGTGGGTTTAGCCGCACGCTTTCCCCAGCCAAAAAATGTTGAACTGCGTCTTGCTATCGCTAATATTCATAGACCAGGGTCCAACGCTCACAGCATTGTCCTCTCATTAGGTATGGGATTATCAATACTGGTTGCCGTCGCCCTTATCGAGGCCAACCTGACCCATCAAGTAAGCGAACGGCTCCCAGAAGAGGCGCCAGCTTTTTTCTTTATTGATATTCAACCGGGACAAGTCAATGAATTTGATAAAGTTGTTATGGGGGTTAAGGGCATCAGTGGCTTCAAGCGCATGCCCAGCTTACGTGGTCGTATCGTCAAAATTGATGGTGTTGCTGTTGAAAATGTTACCATCGCCAAAGAATCACAGTGGGCCATCAACGGGGATCGAGCGCTTACATCGTCAGCAATGCCAACAAAAGGATCAAATATAATCAAGGGCGAGTGGTGGTCAAAAAATTATTCTGGGCCACCAGCAATTTCACTGGATTCAAAACTCGCAAAAGGCTTTGGAATAGACATTGGGGACACCCTGACCCTGAATGTTTTAGGCCGCGAAATTGAGGGTAAAATTACGTCTCTACGCCAAATTGACTGGCGCTCGCTCAGATTTGATTTTGCTATCATCTTCGCACCCGGACCACTGGAAGGGGCTCCGCATACTCATATTGCCGCCGTTGAAGTCCCCGCAGCAAGCGAGGAGGTGCTGGAGAATGCGGTCTCATCGCGCTTTGCTAATATTACCTCTATCAGGGTTCGTGAAGCACTGGAGGCAGCTACAAATATTCTCAAAGGTATAGCAGGAGCTATTAGCGGCACATCACTGGTCACTATTGCCGCAGGAGGCTTAGTCCTAGCCGGTATAATCGCAGCCGGACAACGCCGCCGTATTTATGACTCCATTGTTTTCAAAGTACATGGAGCAACGCGTACTCGCCTACTCAAGGCCTATACCTATGAATACAGTATTCTTGGGTTAGCAACAGGCATCATTGCTGTGGCCATTGGCACCCTTACTGCCTGGGCAGTCATAGTTTTCCTGATGCGTATCAGCTGGTTCTTCCTTCCTCAATTAGTCATTATAACAGTATTTGTTTGTTTGTTTGTCACTGTTACTGCCGGTTACCTTGGCACCTGGAAGGCCCTTGGAGAAAAAGCCTCTACACATCTTAGAAACAAATAAATTTATTGTACCTGAGTGCAGCTATGCTTGATTTTATGTGTTTTCCTGCCATATTAGTTATAGAACATTATCTTATTTAAAAAGAGGTTTTAAATGTCCGATTTTAATAGCAGATTTACTCTCAGCACACATGCAACGCCCGGAGTGCAGGCAACCGTTGAAATAGATTCCGGACTGCGCGAATACATGTTGCGTATATACAACTACATGGCTTCTGCCCTGACACTAACCGGTATAATTGCATATTTCAGTGCTAATACACCAGCCATAATCAATACGCTCTACTCAGCAGGGCCATCAGGTTACTTAGAGCCAACCGGACTTGCTTATTTGGTGATGTTCTCACCATTAGCTTTTGTGTTAGCTTTATCCTTCGGCATCAACAAAATGAAATCATCAACAGCACAAGCCGTGTTTTGGGCATTTGCTGCAGTTATGGGCCTTTCGCTTGCAAACATTTTCCTTCTCTACACGGGGGCCTCTATTACCCGGGTGTTTTTCATCACTGCCGGAACCTTCGCTGGAATGAGCATTTATGGCTACACCACCAAACGTGATCTGACCGCCATGGGTTCATTCCTGATGATGGGCTTGATTGGCATAATTATCGCCAGTGTAGTCAACATTTTCCTAGCATCTTCAGCACTTCACTTTGTTATCTCGGTAGTTGGTGTTTTGATTTTTGTTGGTCTGACTGCTTACGACACCCAGAAAATAAAATCTATGTATATCGAAGCCGATGTTGCAGAAGTGATGAGCAAAAAAGTCATCATGGGGGCGCTGACGCTCTACCTAGATTTCATCAATTTGTTCATTATGCTTCTAAGACTTTTTGGCGATCGCCGTTAAATCAACTTCAACATAAACTAACGAAAAGCCCGGCAGAGAAATTTTCCGGGTTTTTTGTTGGGCAGCGACTTTACCTTATTGGCGATCGATCTTACTATCACAAAATCCAAAATCAAATTTCAGACTGTAACTACTTAACACTGTATTATTAAACAAGTTTGTTGGGCGGTTCTTCTCCGGAAAAGACAGCATCTAAATTATCCAAGGCCGTGAAACCCATAGCGTTACGGGTCTCGATTGTTGCGCTACCTAAATGAGGCAACAGAAAGGCATTTTTACAATTCAAATAACCAGGGTTAAGCTTTGGTTCGCCATCGAATACATCAAGTCCAGCAGCTGCAACACGGCCTGACTTAAGGGCCGCTATCAAAGCTTCATCATCAATTACTGGGCCTCGAGAAGTATTTATTACTACCGGGTTAGGCGGCAGCAAAGCGATACGCTCTTCATTTAAAAAATACTTTGTATCAGGTGATAAAGGGCAATGCAGGGACAAAAAGTCACTGACCTTAAGCAACTCTTCTGCTGATCCATGATAGGTCGCTCCTTCCTCAAGTTCCGGGCTTAAACGGGTTCGATTGTGGTAATGAATTTCCATTCCAAATGCCCGTGCTCGCACCGCACAAGCTCGACCAATATCACCCATACCCAAAATACCAAGACGCTTGGTTTGCATTGAGAGCCCCATCAACTGAGTTGGTGTCCAGCCGCTCCAGTCACCAGCAATCATTTCAGCACCTTCACGAGCTCGTCTTGAAGCACCCAGTATTAACAACAAGGCTACATCAGCCGTGGCTTCAGTCAATACACCAGGAGTGTTGGTGACTATAATGCCTCGTTCCCTCGCAGCCTCAAGGTCAATATGCTCATAGCCTACTGAAAACGTAGCAATAGCACAGATACTGTTTGGCAGCCTCTCAATCACGGTGCGCGACATATCATTTGTGAGAGTGCATAAAATAGCGTCCTTACCTTGAGCAAGCTCGATCATCTGATCTGCACCATATGGCTCGTCATCATTATTGAGTGTTGTTTGATAGGTTGCCCGTGCTCGGTTGATTACAGCATCAGGTACATTACGCGTAATAAGGATTTTCTTCTGGCCCAGCATAAACTAACCTCCATTCAATAATAGGCTTGTTTTATCGCCGGAATGACAGCTCAAGGCAAGTGTCCTTTGAACTACTTATAAATTATTTTATATGGACGTAGCCAAACTCAATGAGTACATATTCAGTCAACAAATAAAGGTTTTTCTGATCAGGAGCTATAAATGAAAAAAGCAACTTTTGCCGCAGGCTGTTTTTGGGGCGTCGAGGCAACTTTTAGGAAAATTAATGGTGTACGATCATCAGCTGTAGGTTATCTAGGTGGTGATTTGCATAACCCAAGCTACGAAGATGTCTGTACCGGCAAGACAGGCCATGCGGAAGTAGTCGAGGTTACATTTGACCCAGATATTGTCTCATACTCGGATTTACTCGATACATTCTGGAACTGTCACAATCCCACGACCTTAAACCAGCAAGGTTTAGATGTGGGCACTCAATATCGCTCTGCTATCTTTTTTCACGATGATGATCAGAAAACCACCGCTGAGACATCAATAAAAACAATGCGAGGCTCAAGGCCAGATCCAATCGTCACTGAAATTACACCAACTTCAACCTTTTACAGGGCTGAAGAATACCACCAGCAATATATTGAAAAACGCGGCTAAAGACGATGATGCCTATTAGCTACGTATAACGAGTATCACCAATTATTGTCCTCTAGAAAAAAAATTTCCAGATTGTTACCTTTGCAATCCGCACAAAACATATCATATAACCAAGTGAGAAAAATCTTGAAATGAATATTTAGAATATACAAAACAAATTAGGAAGTAAATTGACAGTAAATTACTATAAACTTCAAGTATGAATCATAATATTACTCAGGCTAAAATTAATCGATAAACTTGAGATCAATGTATTGATAGTAAATTATACTTTTGATAGAAGGCTACTGAATATGATTGTTATATCGGCTGTTTAGGAGCCACAAGTATCAAAGTAAATATATTTGATTAAGCAGATATATTTTTGTCCCCTCTGAGAATGTAAATAAACAGAACATAAAACTGTTTGATTTTTTTTGTTAACATTAGGATACATATGTAGTTATGAGTGACGTGACGCTTATTGACGGTAAAGCCTTTTCTGAGGGATTGCGTGGACGAATTGGACAGGAAGTAATCCGCCTTAATAAAGATCACAATATTGTTCCTGGTTTAGCCGTTATACTTGTTGGTGAGGATCCTGCATCCCAGGTATACGTCCGCAACAAGGGCAAGCAAACAGTTGAGGTAGGGATGAGTTCCTTCGAACGTAAGTTCGAGGATGATATCACTCAAGACACACTACTCAAGTTAATTGAAGAGCTAAATGCAGATGACAAAGTTAACGGTATTTTAGTGCAGTTGCCTCTTCCCAGTCACATCAATGAGGCTACTGTATTAGCAGCTATAAGCCCAGACAAAGACGTTGATGGATTTCACCTTATTAATGTGGGTCGTCTTGGAACCGGCGATGATGCGGCTATAGTTCCCTGCACACCGCTGGGTTGCCTAATGATGTTGAAAGATAAGCTGGGCGATCTCTCAGGTATGAAGGCTCTGGTATTAGGTCGTTCCAACATTGTTGGGAAACCAATGGCACAATTGCTTTTGGCACAAAGTTGCACTGTCACCATCGCCCATTCGCGAACTAAAGACTTGGCTAATGAATGCCGTCAAGCCGATATCCTCATCGCAGCTGTCGGACGTCCACAGATGGTTCCCGGCGACTGGATTAAACCTGGAGCGACGGTCATTGATGTAGGTATCAATCGTATTGATGCACCCGAAAAAGGTGAGGGCAAAACAAGACTTGTAGGAGATGTAGACTTTAACAGTGCCTCAAGCGTAGCAGGGGCCATCACCCCAGTGCCGGGCGGGGTCGGCCCAATGACTATTGCGTGTTTGCTCCGCAACACACTGGCTGCAACTTGTTTGCAGCATGGCCTTAAGGTGCCTGAAGTCTAAAACAAAATTTAATAAATTATATTTAACCATTGAAACCGGGGAATAAATAAAGTGTCCGATATAGAAATTGCACGCAAAGCAACCATGAAGCCCATTGGGGAAATTGGTGAAAAACTCGACATTCCACTTGAGCACCTTCATCACTTTGGTCCAACAAAGGCAAAGTTATCTAACGAATTTATCAAATCCCTTGATGACAAGCCCGATGGTAAGTTAATTCTGGTAACTGCGATCACGCCAACTCCAGCTGGGGAAGGTAAGACAACAACAACAGTTGGCCTAGGTGACGCACTCAACAAAATTGGCAAGAAAGCAACGATTTGTGTTCGCGAACCTTCACTTGGTCCATGTTTTGGCATGAAGGGTGGCGCTGCCGGTGGGGGTTACGCTCAAGTAGTTCCAATGGAAGACATCAACTTACATTTTACTGGGGATTTTCATGCTATCAGCGTCACCCATAACCTATTGTCTGCCCTAATTGACAACCATATTTATTGGGGCAACGATCTAGGATTTGACACCCGCAGGGTAACATGGCGCAGGGTTGTCGATATGAATGACCGTGCTTTGCGTAGCATTGTAACTTCTCTAGGTGGTGTTTCTAATGGGTTTCCTCGGGAAAGTGGCTTTGATATTACTGTAGCTTCAGAGATCATGGCTATCTTCTGTCTAGCAAGAGATCTTGCCGATTTGGAAGAGCGCATAGGGCGTATCGTCGTTGGTTATACGCGCAAACGCAAACCGATCCTCGCATCTGATCTAAAAGCCCAAGGCCCCATGACTGTCCTTTTAAAAGAAGCACTGCAACCTAACTTAGTGCAAACACTAGAAAATAATCCAGCCTTTATACACGGAGGGCCTTTTGCCAACATCGCACATGGATGTAACTCGGTAATTGCCACCCGTACTGCGTTAAAACTAGCTGATTATGTAGTAACTGAGGCAGGATTTGGCGCTGATCTGGGAGCAGAAAAATTCTTTAACATTAAATGCCGTCTAGCAGGACTTAGTCCAAGTGCCACCGTCATTGTAGCCACTATTCGTGCATTAAAGATGCATGGTGGCGTCCAGAAGGGTGACCTGAGTACTGAGAGTGTAAAAGCTGTTACTGAAGGCTGTGATAACCTCCGTCGACACATTCAAAATGTAAAATCTTTTGGCATACCTGTTGTGGTAGCGGTCAACCGTTTCTCCTCGGATACAGATGCAGAAGTTGCTGCCATTCGAAGTGGGGTTGATGGACTAGGAGTTGAAGTTATTGATTGCACCCATTGGGCAGATGGATCCAAAGGAACGGAAAAGTTAGCAGAGTACGTTGCCCAGATGGCTGATGAATGCACTAATCAATTTATACCACTTTATGATGACTCGTTACCTTTGTGGGACAAAGTGAGAGCGGTAGCGACAAAACTATACGGGGCCGACGATGTCATTGCCGATAAGAAAGTGAGGGATCAATTCCAAGAATTGCAGAATACAGGATATGGCCACTTACCTGTTTGCATGGCCAAAACTCAGTACAGTTTCTCGACAGATCCAGAGCTTAAGGGTGCACCCTCAGGGCACGTTCTTCCTGTACGCGAAGTTAGGCTATCAGCAGGTGCTGGGTTTGTTGTTGTCGTGTGCGGTGAAATTATGACCATGCCCGGCCTACCTAGCGTCCCGGCGGCTAACTCAATTTCGCTCAACAAGGATGGGGTTATAGATGGGCTTTTCTGAGCCTTACTGACCCTCGTTGGCATAGAATTCACGAAGCACTTTAACCACCTCTGGACGACTAAATTCTGCTGGTATTTTTTCTCCATTAACCAGCATTTCACGTTGTTTAGTTCCAGAAATTTGAACTTGGTCAGACTTGTCATGTGGACAGGTCTTGGCAGTGGCCATGCCATTGCACTTCTTGCAATAGAAAGTAATGTCTATCTTCAGCGCTTCGGTTTTGAGAGCTCCATCCCAAAGAGTGTCAAATATGTAGTGGGCATCAAATGGACCATAGTAATCTCCAACACCGGCATGATCACGTCCCACTATAAGATGCGAGCAGCCAAAGTTCTGGCGAATAAGTGCGTGTAACAGAGCTTCACGTGGACCCGCATAACGCATTTCAATAGGATAGCCTCCTTGAATGACTGTGCCGTCGACAAAGTAATTGTCAATCATGGCCTGGATTGCCCTAGTACGTGTTTCTGCAGGGATATCCCCAGCTTTGAGCTTTCCAAGAACCTGATGGATAAAAACACCATCTGTAACTTCTATGGCTATCTTGGCAAGGTGCTCATGGGAACGATGCATAGGATTTCGAGTTTGAAAAGCCGCAACCTTAGACCAACTACGAGCATCAAACAGGGCTCGAGATTCTTCACAGTTGAAATAAAGATTTGGAAATTGTTCCTTGTATAAACCTTCTCTAAGTACGCGCACAGAACCGCCAAGATTGACATCTTTTTGTTCCATCACCTTGGCAACACCTGGATGGGCCTTGTCCGTGGTTACGTAGACGTTCTGACACTCCATTTGTTTGTCTATGACATATTTGTCAGTGACATGCATTAGAGCCATAATCTCGCTACTTTCTGAGTCTACTAAAGCTATTTCTTCGCCGTCGGTAATGTTGTTTGCTGTTTCTTCAGTCGTGGAAAGGGTTACGGGTATCGGCCAGAAAAGCCCACTGGACATTTTCATGTCACTGCAAACGCCTCTCCAATCGGCCTCTACCATAAAACCATCTAGTGGTGTGTAAGCTGCCATTGCGAACATCAAAACATCTGAGGTCTCCCTCGACGTCATGAAAACCTGTTTCAAGTTTTTAGCTCTTTCTAGTTCAACCGCACGCTCGCTTTCAGGAACCAGCAAGGATTTAAGGTTTCCACCACCGTGTGGCGCTACCAACTTCGACATGATCACATTTCCCAATCATTAATTAAGTTAAATTAGAATTATTGTAGCTTAAGAGTTTATTCTGCGGCGACTGCACCAAGCTTACCTACTCGGCATGCAGCAAATTTAAATTCTGGTATTTTGCCATAGGGGTCAACTTGTGGATTTGTGAGGATATTAGCAGAAGCCTCAACATAGGCAAATGGGACAAAAACCATATCGTCAGATATCGCTCTGTCAGCTCTTGCCATAATAGAAATTGAGCCACGACGGGTTTCAACTGTTATCATTTCCCCTGCCATTATACCGAGTCTTTTCAAAGTCCGCGGGTTCAGCGAGGCATTCGCCTGTGGTTCGACTGTATCAAGCACATGAGCACGTCGTGTCATTGACCCCGTATGCCAGTGCTCAAGCTGGCGTCCTGTCGTCAGGATAAAAGGGTAATCTGTATCTGGCGTCTCAGCTGGCGCTATTATTTTAGCTGGAGTGAAACGAGCTCTTCCATCTGCACGAGGAAAACCTTCACCAAATACGATGGCCTGCCCCGGGTCAGTCTCATTTAAAGAGGGATAAGCAACCACATCTTCAGCCTCCAAACGCTCCCAAGTAATATTATCTAATGATTTCATTGAGCGTTTCATTTCAGAAAACACCTCACGTGGATGGGTGTACGACCAATTGAGCCCTAATCGTTTGGCGAGTTCCACAGTAATCCACCAATCTTCTCTGGCTTGGCCAGGAGGCGCAATCGCTGGACGGCCCATCTGAACCTGTCTATTTGTATTAGTAACTGTTCCAGTTTTTTCAGCCCACGCGGATGCTGGCAAAATGACATCTGCATAATTCGCGGTTTCGGTGAGGAAAACATCCTGTACTACCAGGTGGTCCAGTTTAGCCAAAGCATCACGGGCATGTTCCACATCTGGATCTGACATAGCTGGATTTTCACCCAAAATATACATTGCCGATATTTCACCATCGTGCACGGCATCCATTATTTCGGTGACTGTTAGGCCTTTCTCACCTAGGATTTTGTCTGATTGCCAAATTTCGTTGAATGCTGAGCGAACCCCATCATCGGTAACACTTTGATAGTCAGGAAGAAACATTGGAATTAGGCCCGCGTCTGAAGCTCCCTGTACATTATTTTGACCCCGCAATGGATGTAGCCCTGTACCTGGACGACCAACCTGCCCACACATTAGCGAAAGAGAAATTAGACAACGTGAATTGTCGGTACCATGAATGTGTTGCGATACACCCATACCCCAGAAAATCATGGCGGACTTTGCACCTGCAAAATCACGAGCTACAGCACGAAGGACTGAAGCGTCAATCCCGCAAAACTCTGACATCTTTTCTGGACTAAAATCTTTAAGATGCGCTTTCATTGCATCCCAGTTTTCAGTATATCCATTTATATATTGTTGATCGTAAAGCTGTTCTTCAACAATCACGTTCATTATTGCATTCAGCATCGCCACGTCCGACCCAGGGCGAAACTGTAACATGTGAGTTGCATGCCTTTTCAGGCCATGCCCTCGTGGATCCATCACAATCAACTTGCCACCTCGCTTGGCAAATTGCTTAAAATACGTCGCCGCAACTGGATGGTTCTCAGTAGGATTAGCACCAATCACAATCGCTACATCAGCATTTTTAATTTCATTAAATGTCGCTGTAACAGCCGCTGACCCCACGTTTTCCATCAGAGCTGCGACTGAAGATGCGTGACAGAGCCTAGTGCAATGGTCAACGTTGTTGTGAGCAAAGCCCTCGCGAATTAATTTCTGAAATAAATATGCTTCTTCGTTTGAACATTTTGCCGACCCAAATCCAGCTACGCGTGTTCCTGCAATCTCTCGGTTTTTAGCCAAACCATTTGCGGCTGCATCCAGCGCCTCTTCCCAGCTGGCTTCGCGGAAGTGTGTTAATGGGCTTGATGGATCAACACTGAGACCTTTAGATGGCGCATCATTACGGCGGATTAGCGGTGTAGTTAGTCTATGATGGTGGTGCACATAATCGAAACCAAAGCGCCCCTTTACACATAAGCGATTTTCATTAGCGGGACCATTTACGCCCTCAACATATTTTATTTTATCATCTTTAATTTTGTATGACAGCTGGCATCCCACACCACAATAGGGGCAAATGGATTGTACCTCGCGATCAAAATCTGCACTATCACCGATCTGTGAATCATCCAGCACTGTTGCAGGCATCAAAGCTCCAGTTGGACAAGCCTGTACGCATTCGCCACAAGCCACACAAGTTGACTTACCCATCGGGTCATCCATATCAAACACAATCTGAGCTTCGTGGCCCCGTCCTGACATACCAATTACGTCATTAACTTGAACTTCACGACAGGCACGAACACACAAATTACAGTGAATACAGGAATCAAGATTAACCCGCATCGCCACATGGCTATCATCTAAAAGCGGCACATGCGATAAGTCTTTGCTCGGAAAACGGCTTTCTTCAATATTGTTTAATACTAACATGTTTTTAAAATGTGACGACGCATCATGAGCTTTTGCTGGCTGATCAGCTGAAAGCAGTTCTACAATCAAAGCTCGGGACTTTTTAGCCCTATCTGTATTAGTACTTACCACCATGCCTTCCTGGACATTTCGGATACATGATGCTGCCAGCACTCTCTCACCTTCGATTTCAACCATACATGCACGACAATTACCATCAGAGCGATACCCGGGCTCAGGTTTATGGCATAAATGTGGAATAAGCTCTCCTTCCGCTTTAGCCGCCTCCCAAATACTAGTGCCTTCGGCGACATTCAGCTCCTCACCATTAAGCGTGAATGTCACTGTTTTTTGCGGGATTGAATCAAGCATAATGCACCTTAGCTAATTTCACTTTGGAAATGTTTCATAGTTAAAAGAATTGGGTTTGGTGCAGCCTGACCTAATCCACAAATAGATGAATCCTGCATCACATCACATAAATCATTAAGTAGTGGCTGATCCCACTTATCTTCTTGCATGAGCTGTACTGCTTTACTACACCCAGTTCTACAAGGCGTACATTGCCCACAACTCTCGTCTTCAAAGAACCGCAGCATGTTTAGAGCTGCGTCACGCACTCTGTCCTGATCCGAAAGGACAACAACGGCAGCTGACCCAATAAAACTACCATATGGCTGTAGTGTATCAAAATCCAAGGAAAGATTATCAAGTTCAGCTGGTAAAATTCCTGATGATGGACCGCCTGGCTGATAAGCTTTGAACAGATGTCCATCTGACATTCCGCCAGCTGCTTGAATAATGTCAACAATTGTTGATCCTGAAGGCAGCAGATGCACGCCAGGGTTAGCGACGCGTCCCGACACAGAAAAGCTCCGTAAACCACGTCTGCCATTTTTTTCAATTGATGACAAAATTTCAGGACCTTCGCGACAAATTCTTGCTATCCAATAAAGTGTTTCAATATTGTGTACCAAGGTTGGGCGATCAAAAATTCCAACTTGTGCAACAAAAGGTGGGCGGTGCCGCGGCAAACCTCTTTTGCCTTCAATTGACTCAATCATTGCGCTCTCTTCACCACAAATATAAGCACCCGCGCCACGGCGTAAATCAATATAGCCCTTAGCCACGAGGCCAGAAGCCTCGAGTTTTTCAATTTCTGCACGAAGTATTTCTAGAACTACTGGATATTCATCACGCATATATATAAAACACGAATCAGCTTCAACTGCCCATGCAGCAATCAACATCCCCTCAAGAAATATATGTGGAGTTCGTTCCAAGTAATAACGATCTTTGAATGTGCCAGGCTCACCCTCATCACCATTCACTGCTAAGTATCTAGGGCCATCACATGCCCTTACAAAACCCCATTTCTTTCCTGATGGAAAGCCAGCACCACCTAGTCCGCGCAATCCGCTTTGATGAATACTATCCTGAACTAGCTCCCAGTTACCTTCAAGTCGAAGCATCTCCAATTGATTATACCCGCCGTCTGCACGATATGTCTCTAAATCTTGATAATTAGTAATGTTGGGATGCGTGTCATTTGCAGCAATAGCCGCATCAACTTTTTCTTTTGTCGCATGATCAATGTGATTGTGACCAATCTCAAGCACAGGAGCCGTATCACAACGACCCATACATGGCGCTTGCAACACCCGAACCTCCGCCGGATCTAAACCTTCATGTAGCGCGCGGTGCAATGATTGCGCACCAGCAAGCTCGCAAGCCAGCGAGTTACAGACACGAATTGTCAAAGCTGGAGGAGGCGCCTCACCTTCATGCACAACATCAAAATGAGCATAAAATGTTGCTACTTCATAAACTTCAGTTTGACTTAAATCTAATTCGTCAGCCAAAGCTGTCATATGGGCCAATGATAGGTAGCCATACTGATCCTGAATTAGGTGTAAAAATTCTATCAACAAATGGCGTTCGCGCGGCCGATCGCCAAGCAATTCTCGAACTTGAAAAATAGAGGATTCGTCTAATTGCCGGCCCTTGGGTGTTTTACGACCCTTGCCTGGGGCTGACTTCCAAATGCCTGCATCCAAATTAACTGTGTCCACCCAATAATCTCCTTGGAGTTAAAAAACGCTAACTTTAAAATGTATCACTAACTGGGAGTTCAAATCAGAAAATCTTATTTCTGGGGAGAATTACCGAGCAGTTGGTTAACGTCATCTAAAGTTAGCCGATCTGTTTGGCGTCATTGTGCAGAAGCTTTGTGGAAAGGTCTTAGCTTTCTTATTTTCTTTAGCGAGTACAGTACAGTACGATACTGACAATTCATCAAAAAACAATTTCATCTTAAACCTTTCGAGCATTTTTGAGTATGGTAAAATAGCATAATATTGAGTAGATTAAGTAGTGTTTTAACATCAATATTTCAACTGGTAATTGATAGCAATTAAGGGTGTGGGTTAGAGGTAATGTGAGTTAAACTTGCTAGGTGGCCATAATTCTTATTCAGTCTGCACGAGCAAAACACATGATAGATGGCTTATTAAAAATTTTTAGCGAGTATAAGGTGGCGTGGATGTTAGGCCTTTTCGCAGGCGTCCTCTACTGGGCTTTTAAGGCGCGTTTTCGCCGCTAGTTCTTTTACTTTACGAATAATACTTCCTCATAATAAAAGGAGCCATTGATTTGAGCATCTACCGTAAAAAAGAGAATATCACGGTTGCCGATGTTCGCGCCCAAAAGGGTGGTGACCCGATAGTCTGTCTGACCGCCTATACATCTCTTACAGCGCAACTACTAGATGACCATACTGACTTACTATTAGTCGGCGATTCATTAGGCATGGTTCTTTACGGCCTAGATGACACACTTGGCGTTACTCTTGATATGATGATTGCCCATGGCAAGGCAGTGATGCGCAGATCCAGTCGAGCATGTGTCATTGTCGATATGCCTTTTGGCTCTTATCAAGAGAGCCCTGAGGCCGCTTTTAGAAACGCTGCCCGAGTAATGAAGGAAGTCGGATGCGCTGGCGTTAAATTGGAAGGTGGCATTGAAATGGCAGAAACCATCGCATTCCTGACCAAGCGTGGTATTCCGGTACTTGCCCACGTAGGTTTATTGCCCCAATCTGTTAACACAGCCGGAGGCTTCCGCTCCCACGGCCAGGACGATGAAGAGGCTTCTAGAATTTTGGCTGATGCTATCGCCGTTAGCAATGCAGGTGCTTTTGCAAGCGTCGTGGAGGGAACCGTCGAGCCACTTGCCCGCAAGATCACAGAAACTATTCATATTCCCACCATCGGTATCGGTGCGTCCCCAGCATGTGATGGGCAAATCTTAGTAACCGAAGATTTGGTTGGTTTGTTCTCAGACTTTACACCTAAGTTTGTTAAACGCTATGCGGAACTTGGCCAGCAGATAGCAGATGCGGCAAAAAGTTATTCTGAAGATGTCCGTTCCGGCAATTTTCCCGGCACCGAACATTGCTTCACCATGCGACGATCTAATAACAAAAAAAAATAAGGCACCCATTATGTTTAGCATCGTGCGTAGCCTTGATCATTTGCGAAAACAGATCTTGAGTTGGCGGAATGAAGGACTAAGCGTCGGACTTGTACCAACAATGGGCGCGCTTCACTCTGGTCATATGGCTTTGGTATCAAGGTCTCTGGAAGCGTGTGATCGTACCCTCGTCACCTTGTTTATTAATCCTCAACAATTTTGCGAAGGGGAAGACTTTGAAGACTACCCCCGCGACGAGCAAAAAGACGCCAAAAAACTTAAAACTGCGGGCGCCCACTTTCTGTTTGTACCAAAATTCGAGGAAATATACCCGAATGGCTTTTCAACTGGGGTCAGAGTCAGTGGCCTGAGTGATTTGCTAGAGGGTGTTCATCGCCCAGGATTTTTTGATAGCGTGGCAACCATCGTCATAAAACTACTCAATCAAACTGCGGCGGATAGGGCTTTTTTTGGTGAGAAGGACTATCAGCAATTGATGGTAATCAAGCGCATGGCACATGACCTTGATATTACTACGGTGATTGAAGGGGTAGAAACAGTTCGCGAGGACGACGGCCTTGCCCTGTCATCACGCAATATTTATTTAAGTGAAAAGGAACGACAGACCGCAGCGACCCTCTATAAAACTCTTGTGGCGGTCGCAAAACACGTCAAGGAGGGAAATGAGGTTGCTGCTCAGGAAGACTGGGGACGTAAAAAATTACTTAATGCGGGATTTTCTAGTGTCGATTATTTTAGTATTCTTGACGCTGAGACCCTACTGCCCTGCATTGACGCCAGCCGCGTCAAACGAGTACTGGCCGCAGCAAAACTGGGTAGGACGCGCTTGATCGATAACGTTCAGGCCTAGCTGATGGAAAGTATAATAGGTGTGTTTCTAAGCGCTTTCCTAGCCGCAACTATATTACCTTTTTCGTCAGAAATTGTCCTCAGCGCCTTATACGGGGCCGGGGATAGTACTGCTGTTTTACTATTGGTAGTTGCAACTACAGGCAATGTTCTTGGTTCACTGGTTAACTGGGCACTTGGGCGATATCTTTTACATTGGCAGGATCACAAATGGTTTCCCTTCAATGTAAATCAATTATGTAGGGCTAGCGTATGGTTTCAACGCTATGGGGTGTGGATATTACTTTTGGCCTGGTTACCAGTAGTTGGGGACCCACTGACATTTGTAGCGGGTTTACTTCGGGTTAATTTGTGGATTTTTTTAATACTTGTAACTATTGGGAAGGCTGGGCGGTATATAGCTGTTTTGTGGCTTACAGGAAGCATGGCCTAAACTTAAAGCATAGCACGGTTCAAACCACCAATAAGCAGGTAAAAAAGATAGACTTTGGATCTAATTTTTGAGTGTTAGATTATTATCTTAGATACAAATGCACTTCATTGGTCTTTGATTGACTCCCCGTCTTGCCTGACATGGCAACACGTGATGGTGGCAAACCCATTTCAACAAGTGAACGCAGCACACCCTCGGCAAAACGTTGCGCCTTATTTGAGTTTAGGGCAATCCGAGCCGCCCCCCCAACACTCGGAGCAACTGCTACAAGATCAAAGACTGCGCCAGGACGACTTTCTAATACACGGCTCACAGCAGCGTAGAGTGCTTGTTGGTATGGAACATCTGGACGATCAAAGCGAATTACAACTAGTGGCCGACGCCCTGTTGTATCCATGGCGCGGGCTGGTCCTTGGAACACAGAATTGCCAGCCGCTGCAATGACAGCTTGATTAGCCAAACTTGAGCCATAGATTTCTCCACCCTTAATACCAGCGCTGAGCAAATTGAGGTTAGAGCGCTCGGTTGCAACATAATTGGTTTGGCGACGCACATCTTCGGCTAGTTCCTTGAGCAAACGCTCAATCAGAACGACGGTACGGTTTACCTCGTCTTCCAAAATAGCCAACTGCTTATGGTCTTCATCAACAGCACCAGAAACATTCAAAGTTGCGCGGGTTGATTCCGACAAGAACGCAGACATTGTAGAATCTGAAGAAACTGCGGTTGCGAGCATATTTAATTCGCTGGTATCGGTACTGATTTTTTCCAGGTCAGCCCCAGCGCTATTAAACTGTTGCACTAGAATGGGGTTGCCTGGCGTGGTGCCAACTTGTAGGCGGGTATTAATGGCTGCGACAGTGGAGTGGTAGCGTTGTGCGTCCTGTACGATACGGGCGCGTAATTGTTGCAAAGAACCATTATGTTGAGATATCGAGGACTGCAACCTTGTAAGTTCGCTACGAAGCTCTTTCACCTTTTTGCCAACAAAGGTTCCTGTTGAAGCTCCAGGGGTCACACCCGGAGGTTGAAAATTACCACTACCAAGGGCCGGTTGAGGTGTGGACACATTTGCAACTCGTTGTTGAGGTGAACCCTCCTCAATTTGAGTTTTTGCGGACCCGCCGGCCGGTTCTTTACCTGTCAGTGAAGGAAATAATGCTTCTTCCGTAAAAGAGCAGGCAGGAAGAAGCAGTGCCGAAACAATGACTGAAGCTTGAAGTCCTAATAATTTCGGAATTGTTGAAAACTTCATTTTATCAACAGAGCCTTTGCCTAAAAAAAGTTGCCGGTTAAAAATTAATATAACACGATCAATACGAAAAACAGAAACCATTATATAATTGGAAAGATTGCCCCCAATCTTATTTATAAAATATCTTACTCAAAGGAACTTGACACGACAAGGGCAGATTTTCATTTATCTGCAAGGACTTGAAAAGAGTAACGCTAATCACTTGCCTTAAAAAGGCCTCTGGAGTAGGGTCGCCACCCTTCGTTAAAAGGCAATTTGTCCTAACGCGATCACGTAAAGCGCCCGTAGCTCAATTGGATAGAGCATCTGACTACGAATCAGAAGGTTGGGAGTTCGAGTCTCTCCGGGCGCACCATTTTAATCAAAACCTTAAAGACTTTATTATTTTAAAAGCCGGTAAATTCAGTGGCTTGAAAGTCATTTTTATAATTGAAGAAGTTCCATCGCCTTGGAAACAACCAAATTGTTATCAAGCCCCGCGACACAAGGGTACATGTCATTAATAGGCTCAAGGTGGCATTCACCTAAGCAACCTTCACAGTCCATACTTTTATAAATCACATGGACGTTGTCGGGATTGACTTCCGGTGCATAGGGCACAATCTCGCCCACATACGCTGCACTAGCCAAACACAAGGTCGAGGTGCCAATAGCAGCAGCAAGGTGCATGGTAGCTGTATCGACACTAATCACCAATTTTGCCGCCCGTATGTCTGGGACAAGTTCTTTAAAAAGGGCTGAATTGAAACTAACTCCCGGCAATTCCAAAAGTTCCTTGTATTGCGGGTTGGCTTCTAGATCGCTAGGAGTGCCAACAATAGCAACTGAAGTTCCCTTAGACAAAGACTCAATTATCTTGCGATACACATCAACTGGGCTTTGTTTGAATGCTACCGCTGAAAATGGCTGTATAAGCACATCTGGCGTTTCCCGCTTTGGTTTTTCAGCCAATATGTCAGGGTCAATATGCACTCTGGGTGGCGGCATTTTTTTACCCAAAAGCCAATTAGCAAAATTATTCCAACGAACAACCTTGTCGAGCTTGTTTGGACCACTGTCAAAAAGGCGTTTATACAGTCGCCTGTTCAATTGTAGTCGCACATCATATTTCGGCCAAGACCGAGGCTCCATGGCTAATGCCTGTTCAGCTGAAGCCATTTCAATCATCGCTTCATCCAGATCAGGGTGGCGCAACTGATCTGTTGCAATAATTAGTCTATAATGAACCTTAAATAGCCGATCAGCTATCTTGTACCGATAACTAAGGGATTTTCTGAAATCTTTAAAATTGACAGTTTCTATATGGAATGATTTTGGCAATACAAAAGCCATTTTTGCAGAATCATTGCGTAATAATATAGTTACTGATTCACCATCAAGCGCAAGTGAAGCAAACCGTGACGCGAATAGAGAGAACAGAACCGTATCACCAAGTCCACCAGCTGAAATAATCAATAGACCTTTTGCTACCCCTTTACGCTCGGATAAAACCCGTTTTAATCTGAGCAGCAAGTCGAGGATTTGGAAAGGTTTCACCATATTTATTAATAGGCCGCGTATGATTTTTCTTCGATCAGTCGTGATCCTAATAATTCGTTTATAGCTTGTTTGACCTCCATTCGTTTGTCATTCGTAACATAGACAGCCCGCGCAAGCTTTACAAAGTTCTCGCTAAAGTCCTTGGCACGTTCGCAGTCCCGGATGTCGTCCTCAATATCCCACAAATCTTCATTTATTTTTCTCAACTCAATAGTTAGTTGATCCAATTTTTCTGATGTGGGAATAGCTTCATCAAGAGCCTTGGTCAGTACATCAAACTCAATTTTGATATTTGCCAACTTGGCTTCATTTTTTATGCGTTCAAGCTTGATTCCCAATATAGTTATTTTATCTATCAGTTCACCCGGGGCAACATGGACAGAAACACTAACGGACACTATATATCTCCTGAATTTCTCACGACTAACTGCAGAAGTTACCTTCATCGGGGCTATCTATGCAAGATTTGACCAAATTATAGATTGATTACACTTTATTAAATTATAGTGGTTTTTTGACAACATACTCAAGTTTGTGTGCTGAACCGACTGGAATTTGTGTCTATTCTCAATGGGACCCTAGCCTGACTAGAAATAGTAAAAGTTGGAACAGTATGACAATCAATATTGATCCGTTTGTGTGCAATCATGTACCAGAAGTTTACGAGTTTGTATCTCTCTCTGGGCGCACCACCATCCACTTTGGCAGTGGTTTTGCGAACTTCATTCTGTCAAGTGCGCTGGTAATAATTAATACAGCTTATGTATGGATAAGCGTTTACAGATGGCGACCCCAAGAATTCATACTTTGCGTTTTCTGAGTTGAAAAGTTAATATTAAGCATGAATAATACTCGCTGAGAAATTTATGCGGAACACCGTATCGGGAATGAGCGCCACACATATTAGGCGTTTTTGCTATTCATAAAAGTTTAACTGTGTCTAACGGGTGCGTTTCTGCAAGGCCCTTCTGATGAAACATATAATAATTGGCAACGGAATTATCGCCCTAACAACGGCTTTTAAGCTATTGAATATGCTGGGTCCAGCTGACACTATTACCATTATCGGACCGATCGATCGCACAGGTTCAGCAACATTGGCGGCAGCGGCGATGCTAAACTCATTTGCCGAAATCGACGCCCACTCGCTAAAATCCGACACAGATCTCTATCATTTTGAATTAAGCCATCAAGCAACACGCATGTGGCCTGATTTTGAGATGGGGCTTATTGAGGCAGCCAATTATCATCTGCCGCTTGGTTGCGCCAAGTATGCAGTTCATAGTGGAGGCTGCTTCGACCAAGGAACATACGTCATTAATAACGCCGCAGCTGATCAAGTTGATGATCAAAATTTTGATGCCATCGTCAAAACACTCAAGAAGTTCAACAAAAAATTTGATTTTGTCGACCCCAAAGATATTCCAAATTATTATCCGGCGCAAAGAAACCGTGCAATGAGGGCCATACTCATTCACAATGAGGGTTGGCTAAACCCACGTCTGGTTGTCGAAATGCTCGACACTATCCTAAGGCATAATTCACAAGTAAGGTTCATCAATGCCAAAGTTGACAAGTTTATTATGGCTGTGGATGGCATTGATGCGGTGATGCTCGAAAATAAAAAGATAATCTCGGGTGATGTTTTTCTCCTAGCTAACGGTGCCATGGCTGGTAATACCCTTAAGCAAAGCGAGCTTGACCTGAACATCCAGCCAATATTTCACGGTGTAGGTGTTTCGCTGGAGCTCAAGGCACCGGATTTTCCTCATGAGAATTGCATTCGCACACCAAACAGGGGGGGGGCCTGTGGGATTTATGCGGTTCCTTTCTTCCAGAGGCCTGACCAAATCAATAACCATATTTTGATTGGCGCTAGTAACTTTTTGTCGCCAGAGCCTTTCTTCCACGCACGGGCTGGCAGCGTTGCCCACTTGTTGGAAAGCGCAATTAATGAAATTAATGAAAACCTCTTCGATGCACAAATGGTACGTGTCAACGTGGGATGGCGTCCAACAACTCAGGATACATATCCACTTTTAGGAAGGACTTCCATTGGAAATCTTGTTATTGCGACAGGCACCAAACGCAATGGATTTCACCTGTCGCCGCTGATCTCAGAAATGATGGCGGCGCTCATGATGGGAGAAGACGTTGACAAGAGGCTTGGGGTCTTTGCCCCAGAAAGAAAAATCATCCGCGAACTGAGCCATGACGATGCCATCAAAATTGGGATTGAAAGCCTTATTAGCCAGCACTATCAGCATGGTTATAAGCCATCTAATATCCGCATGGAAAAGTTAGTTCAAGAAGGCTTTCGAAGAGACCTCGAAGAGTTGCACTATAAGGTTGGCGCCCTAGATTGGGGCATTCCTCCTGAATTGATAAACATGTACAAGAGGGGGCATGCCCGCTGAATGAACTTCAGTTTGTCCAAGTAATTAAGGGGCGAGTTTGAGTATGGATACAATTTTAGTAATAGGAAGCAACTCTCCTACCGGTGCAAGTTTTTGCGCTCATGCATTAGGGATTGGTTTTAAGGTTATTGCAACCAGCCGATCGAAAGAACTTCACGATGTCTTCCTTCCATATAAGTGGAAGGATGCTAAGGGGCTGACTTTTGAAAAAGTTGACCTTAATTACAACATGGACGTACTCGAGGGACTAATCATGTCCCACCGGCCAAAATATATTTTAAACTTTGCTTCTCAGGGCATGGTCGCGCAAAGCTGGGAAAATCCAACCCACTGGATGCAAACAAATGTAGTGGCGACAACGGCATTGCTGGAAGTTTTACGTAACCTAGACTTCCTGAAGCGCTATATTCATTTTACAACGCCAGAAGTTTATGGCTCGACACTCGACTGGATTTCAGAAAACCGAATCTATGCACCCAGCACACCCTATGCATTATCAAGGGCTGCCGGTGACATGGCTGTTGCTTTGTGGACGAAGACATATAATCTACCGATTATAATGACCCGCTCAGCAAATGTTTACGGCGAGGGACAACAGCTATACCGAATAATTCCCCGCACATTCATATGCTGCCTTACCGGGCAGAAATTACAGCTACAGGGCGGCGGGATGTCCTCGCGAACATTCATTCATTTTGACGATGTCTCCCGTGCCCTAATGTTAATTTGCGAACAGGGAAATAATGGAGAAGACTACCACATTTGGTCCAAGAAGACTATCCTGATTCGAGATATAGTTGCAAAGGTATGTGAGAGCGTAAACGTGAAGATTGAGGATGTGGTTGAGATCGTTGATGATCGGTTAGGCAAGGATCAAGCTTATTTACTCGATTCAAAAAAAATCACAGTTGAGCTCGGCTGGCAAGCCCAAGTCAGCCTTGATGAAGGATTAAAAAGGTGCGCAAATTGGTTTCAACGTAACTTTGATGTAATTAGTGCGCTTCCTCAAATCTATCAACACAAGCCTTAAAATTTTGACACGATGAAAACAAAAAAAATTACATTTATTGACTTAGTCTCCAAGTACAAGCCTTTCGTGGAGCAATTTCACAAGGATTTAGACAGGGTACTTGCAAGTGGAACATTTATTCTGGGCCAAGAAGTGTTACGTTTTGAAGAATCAATTAAACATTCGACTAAAACTGCCGGTGCGATCGGTGTCGGCAATGGAACCGACGCATTAATTTTATGCTTGAAGGCTATGAACATTGGTCCCAGAGATGAGGTCATCACGACATCCATGTCTTATCTGGCGACGGCCTCTTCCATTGCACTTGTTGGCGCAACTGCGGTGTGTGTAGATATAGATAACAGCCTTAATCTCGACCCTGACAAGATTGAGGCAGCCATAACGCCGCAGACCCGTGCAATTTTGGTGGTTCACCTTTCGGGTATTCCGGCAGACGTAGACCAAATTATGAAAATTGCAAGCCGCCATGGCCTCCCTGTCATTGAAGATTGCGCCCAAGCCTTTGGTGCCGAAATTAGTGGTCAAGCCGTCGGAACATTTGGCCGGTTAGGCACCATCAGTTTCCATCCCCTAAAGAATCTTGGAACCCTTGGGGATGGAGGAATTATCCTGGCTCAGCGTGAGGAGGATATCAGGTGGTTGGAACAGGCACGCAATCATGGGCACAAAAATCGCGACGAATGTGACTTCTGGAGCATAAATTCCCGTCTCGACGAATTGCACGCGGCATTTCTGAATACCATGCTAGAGTACTATCCTGAAGAAGTAAAACGTCGCCAAAGACTTGCTGACATATACAAGTTAGAATTAAAAGGGGTCGTTAAGTTTCCTTTGGTGCCCCCCGGCGCTAAGCCATCCTTCAACTGGATCATGATGCTTGTGGACCAGCGTGAAGAACTGGTTAAATTCTTGGCGGAGCAGGGTACTGAGTTGAAAATTCACTATCCTTGCTTAATGCCGGACCTGAAATCAGCGGTCAAAAATTGTAGGGTGCACGGTTCTTTGAAAAACAGCAGAAATATGGTAAAAAAAATTATCAGTGTTCCAGCAGCAGAACACATCTCAGAATCAGACGTCCGCTACATATGCGAACAGATCAAAAACTTCTACGCTAAGACACCATTAATCTTGAACAATACCCACTGAGACGATCACATATTACAACTAATATGAAATGAAAATCCATATGGCCGACCCAAATCAGATTGATAGCCACAAACTTATTTTTCACCCAAGTCGCGTCGCCCAGATCTTGGAGGCTGGAGCAGACTGGGAAAAAGCAAAACACATCTATCCTATTTACATGGAAGTCTCACCCATTGGTGCATGTAACCATCGATGCACCTTTTGCAGTGTAGATTACATCGGCTATAAGCCAAACAGATTATCAATAGATTTGATGCGTGAGCGCCTGCCAGAACTATCCCGTTTGGGCATAAAGAGCATAATGTTTGCTGGAGAAGGAGAGCCACTGTTGCACAAAGATATCTCCGAGATGATCAGCTTAACAAAAAAGTCTGGCATTGATGCATCGGTGACAACAAACGCCTCCGTCATGCCAAAAAATTTTCTTGAAATGGCGCTGCCCAATTTATCCTGGATTAAGGTCTCTATGAATGCGGGCACGGCTGAAAGCTATGCTAAAATTCACCAAACCAAGCCAGAAGATTTTTACAAGGCGCAAGAAAATTTGGCCGCCCTTGCCTCAAGACGTCGGGCTAAAAACTTGGAATGTGTGCTGGGCGCACAGATTTTATTATTGCCTGAAAATGCTGATGAAATTGCTACATTAGCAAAGACCTGCCGCGATGACCTTGGCATAGACTATCTGGTCATTAAACCCTACTCTCAGCATTTATCTAGCAATAACTTGGTAGATATTGATTACACTTCTTGGTTAGAGATGGGTAAAGAGCTGGAAAAGTACACAACGGATAAATTTAATGTCATATTTCGCTCTCACACAATGAGGAAGTATACTGAAACCGATCGTTATACCCGCTGTCATTCTACACCATTTTTATGGGGTTACATTATGGCTAATGGTATTGTTTCGGGCTGTTCAGCTTATTTACTGAACGAAATGTTCGAATTTGGCAATATCAACAAACAAAGCTTTGAGGAAATTTGGACTAGTGATAAACGTAAGCGGAATTTCGAGTATGTAACAAATGAACTGGACATTACAAAATGCCGAAAAAATTGCCGAATGGATGAAGCCAATCGGTACTTATTTAAATTAATCGACGAGCCACCTTCCCATGTCAACTTCATTTAAGGTCTTAAAAATTCATGAAATTGATTTCTTCAAGTCATCAAATTTGCGCTCCTCCAACGAGCGAAAAAAGAAAATTGATGGCTTTATTCTTGACCCGTCAAAGCGAGAAAACTTTCAAAAATACGGCTTTAGTTATTTTGATGATGTAAACTATGGCGTTGGTTACGGGGGCTACAGCTACGATGGCCGCTACGCCGATTGTGCCAAAAAAATAATTGCACATTATGGCCTTTCCCCGGGCGATTCAGTTCTTGAGATTGGTTGCGCCAAGGGGTTCCTAATTTGTGAGTTTTATAAAAAAGGAATAAATATCGCTGGCATTGACCTTAGCAGTTATGCTGTCAAAAATGCGGTAAAATACGTCAAGCCATTTATGGTACAGGGTTCTTGTGAACACTTACCTTGGAAGACCGACAGTTTTGACTTAGTTATTTCCAAGGACACTCTTCCACACCTGACGCAAGACCAATTAATTTCAGCCATTGGGGAAATTCGACGGGTTTGCCGCACAGATAGTATCTTTTTTGAAATCGGGGTTATTGAAGATCAGCAGGGCCGAGAATTGATGAAGGCTTGGGACGAGACCCAACAAAGTATTGAAAACTCTGTTTGGTGGCGCCACCTTCTTAGTAACTGCGGCTTTCGAGGCCAGGTTAACTTTAAGCCTCAGTTTTAGCCAATGAATTTTTTTTCTGTCTTATTTGATCTGGACGGTGTGATTTCAGACACTACAACGGTTCACACAAAGGCCTGGAATACTGTGCTACAAAAAACCATTGAAGTGCACAACAAGTCTTATATGCCGTTTTTAGCAGCTAAAGACTATCCTGAGTATTTGGATGGAAAAACAAGAAAAGCTGGAATTGAGAGCTTTCTCAAATCTCGTGGCATCAAACTTCCACTAGGCAAAACTGTTGATAAAGGTTTCGATTCGGTCCTGGGCATTAGCAATGAAAAAAATACACTTTTTGGGAAACTGTTGAAACTAGATGGCCTATCTATTTTTGAGGACTCCCTCAGACTAATGGAAAGGCTGGAAACTATAGGTGCGTATATGGGAATAGCTAGTTCAAGCAAAAATGCCCGTGCCATTTTGGACCAATCAGATTTAACTTCCAGGTTTAACTCTATCATGGATGGTGTGATTGCTGAGAAGTATAAAATAGCGTCAAAGCCAGACCCCGCATTTTATCTTTATGCCGCGGAATTACTCGGCAAAAGTCCGCGAGAGTGTATTGTGCTCGAGGATGCTATATCAGGTGTTGTTTCCGCCCAGCGAGCTGGAATAAAAACTGTGGTCGGCGTGGCTCGACAGAACAATGCAAACGTGTTGCGCGATAATGGAGCGGATATCACCGTTTCGTCTCTTGACGAATTGGATATAGATTTTTTTGAAAACGCCGCTTATTAATAGTGAAGGGGAAGGGGGGGGTAAAAAATGCCCGTATACACCATACCTGAAATTGCAAAAATCACTCGCGATACCAAGAAGGCTAACTTGTTAGTAGGATTGTGCCATGGCTGTTTCGACATTTTGCATATTGGGCATATCCGTCACTTTATAGCTGCCAAAGAACAATGCGATGTACTGTTTGTGAGTGTCACGGGGGATCGTTTTGTTAACAAAGACGAGGGGCGCCCTGTCATTTGCGAAGATGAGCGGGTTGAAGTTGTCAGTAGTCTTAAACCGGTTACTGGCGCCATGATTAATCAAGCTTCATCATCGGTGGAATTACTTTCACATATTCGACCGTCGTTATATTTTAAAGGGCAGGAATACCTCACGATTGGTGACAAAAAATTTTCCAGTGAGAAAGATGCCGCCACTAGTCTTGGCATTGAGGTCCGCCACACTTTTGAAAAGGTATGCTCGTCGAGCAAAATAATCAGTATGCTGCAAAGGCCATCTGCTAGAGAAATCAAAAAAATTTATCCGGAAATATAAACTTATCCGGAAATATACTAATGGATAATCAGTCCATGGCTTTATGCCTCTCACATGGCATGTTTTATTTTTTGAAGTTTATAAATTTAAAATTAATAATTAACTGCAAGCATAATATTCATCTTTAGATATATGAAACGAGATGCGACATTCTTAGCTGTTTTTTTGTGGTGGAGAAATTTGAAGCCTCCTGAGAACTGTTTATAAAGGCCACAAATTGTAGCCCTAAGGTAACAAAACCATATCTTTTTATCAGGAAGTGGTCCCATGGCAAAAACCGAGATTAAGTCTGCGCTAGATGCGGTCAATTTTTTGGAAAGCAATAATGGCAAACTAATTATAAATATTGCCTCTGACGCTGTCGGGCATGTGTTGGCGGAATTCGACAACTTTGCACGTATGCGCCTGACAGGAGAAATTGCTCCCGATGGGACGCACTTATACATGGGACCAGACGAAGAATTTGTTGCCGGCATTGCAGAAATGTACGGTGATACACTTTGTTCAAATTATATACTTTCTTCTAATTCCCTCGAAATTGTCAGTAACATCGCACACTATCGTCCGGACCTGACCGTCGATGTGGGAATTTCAAGCGTGAAGATGGGCCCTATTGATGGGCTCCCGTGTCGTCCTAGTTTTGTCGATAATAAATATTTTAGCTATCAACTTATTTTTTTTCAATCATTAATCGACGCCCAAAAGGCCCTTTACCGCCGAAGACTTCAAACATCTAAATTCTTGCCCATGGCGCGAAAATTTCCTATGGCCTATGACCTAGAGCATTTTATAAATGCACGCGGGCAAAAAATCGCCCTACTTCAACTTAAAGATTTTCCTTCGTCTGGAGGAGCAGATGCGATCGACCCCGACACCTATCTACCGTCGATGCGTTATCTTAGAGATTTGGGCTACAAGCTGGTTCTGGTCGGTCGCGAACAATACCCGGAAGCGTTTGCCAGTCTTGGAGTAGTTGACTATGCCAACAGCCCTCTGGCTACATTCAAAAATGACCTAGTCTTGTTCAGCAATGCCGATTTTAGTCTCACTGGCCCATCTGGTATTAGCCAATTCCCTGAAATAATGGGAACGCCTTTTGTCTATGTCAACAACTGGCAGCCTTTGCTTCCCCCTTTTTCTCCCCATTGCGTATGCGCGCCAGCTGTTTTGAAGCTAAAGGGAGAGGATAAATTTCTTACCTTTTCCGAACAACTAGATCTCATGGAGGCTACGGGAGTTAATTTCCCGAAAGACCAACCATATGATGTTATATCTCCCGACAGTGATGACATTCTTATGGCGACACAAGAGGCTATTGAACTAGTTGATAATCCAATGCCCCTAGATAAAAACCAGCAGCTTATGAGGGAGTTGCGCCCTGACACCACCAATGAATGTTCACTAAGCAGGGCCAGCGCGGCATTTCTCGAACGCTACCAAACTCTTTTGTGAAAAATTTGAACCACAACTGTTCTTGTAGACCTGACATCAGGTTCGCGTTGTTCCAAAAAATCGTATTAGCATATTATAAAATAAGGCGAGTGAAGTCTTGAAATCAAATCAATGTTCAACACTAAGGCAGTAGTTTTGAGATGATGCTATTTAGTTATATTCGGCATCCTCTTATTGTTATTAACCTTATTTAATATGTATAGATTATTATGGTAGATCACCTCTCAATTTAGGAACCCTGCATTATGAATTTAATTGAAAATCCCGCTTTGGCAGCGGCAGAACTTTTAATTGAAGCACGAAAATCAGGTCCCATAAACGACTTGCCAGACAATTGTCGCCCAATCAACATCGATGATGTTTATGCCATTCATGACGCTGTAGCAGCCAAGCTAGGGCCTATTCTGGGCTGGAAAGTCGGGGCGAAGAGCGCTACGGCAGAACCCGTTTGTGCGCCCTTGCTCACAGGCACTATTTATACGTCCCCGGTTCAGCTTGACCCACAAAAATTTATTATGCGTGGCATGGAATCCGAAATAGCCTTCCAATTCTTAAGTGATTTACCCGCACGCGATGAGCAGTACAGCGAAGCTCAGGTTCTTGATGCTATTGATACGGCCTTTCCAGCCATTGAAATAAATGAATCCCGTTATGTGGATCCCGATGCAGTAGATCCCTTAACGAAGTTAGCCGACAATATTCTTAATGGTGCTTTGATTCTTGGCCCACCCTGGAGCGAATGGCCAGATCTTATAGTTGCAGATCAACCTGTCGAGATGCGTTTTGATGCTAAACTTCTCTATTCTCATAAGGGAGGCAACAACGCAGGTAATATTTTACGCCTGGTCGTGTGGATAGCAAATCACATGCGCAAAAAAGGGCTAGGAATTTCTGCCGGTCAGGTTGTAACGACCGGTTCATGGACCGGATTACATAGGGCTGGAACAGCCAAACAGATCATCACCAGCTTTCCTGGCATTGGTGATGTCACAGTGAACTTCTAGCCAACTTGGGCAGGCTAGATGCAATAAAATTGCCCTTGTCGACATCCAGCTAGTCAAGCTTTAAGTGCAGGTTTTTAACACCACTTTGCATTGTTTGTGACAGAAACTTGGTTGGCCAATATTTTCTTTGCCACAAGTCCTGCTGCAAGCTTTAAATTCATCCATGCAGTCAGGTTTTCCAACAGGTGATTGCTTCAACAACGCTGCACCACAGCGGCTTTTACAGGTGACTTTATTGGCTTCAGAATTACCGCCTTCATGGCTGATGCACTTTTCCGTGCACTGCATAAGGGTTTCACCCCCAGCCTTTTGAAAAGTGGCGTCTGATAAAAATATGGAAAAAACTACAGCAACAATGGGTAAAGGGCGCATAAAATTATCCGAATAATAACATTGAAATATTTACAGCTTAAGTCACCAATTAGAAATGGCGAAGTTTCCAAAACCTACACCCTCTAAACACCATAAATAGAGACGGTTACCATAAAATCATGGTTAGTTGTATAAGAGCCATTTGTGACAATCGTTTGCACGTCTGCCCTCACCTGTGTGGCGACGAGTTAAAACTTTTCTGGTTTTATCAAAATAGACGACAAGCCTCTTTTGTATCTGAAAAGTGCCGTTCAAAGAAAATAACAGTACCTGAAATACCACGCTTACGACCCCATCAATTGCAATGTAATGTCTCGGGTATGAGGGTGGTTGCGGTGTTCAAATAAATAAATTCCTTGCCAGATGCCAAGTACTGGCCGTGCATTGCTTACTGGGATTGATAAAGACACATCCGTCAGAGCACTTTTAATGTGTGCTGGCATATCATCAGATCCTTCAGCAGTGTGACGATAAAGCATAGGGTCTTCCAGCACTAAACGGGAAAAAAAATTTTTTAAGTCATGCTGAACGTCTGTGTCAGCATTTTCCTGAATGGTCAGGCTAGCAGATGTATGGGCACAATAAACCGTCAAAAGCCCGCAATCCATCGTCTGGGCCGACACCCAATTCAAAACATCTTTAGTAAATTCATATAACCCCTGACCCTCAGTGCGGATAGAAAGTGTGTACTTCGCTTGTTTCATATTTTTTCCTTAAGCTCATCCGATACGGTGCAAAATGGAGCCGTTATCATTAAGCCATGCACGACCACTTTTTGCATTTTCAGTTAGCCTTTCAACAGTGTTCCAAAAACTGGGACTATGGTTCATGTGGACAAGATGAGCAACTTCGTGGGCGACCACATAATCTAATATTTCTGGCGGCGCCATGATCAAACGCCAACTAAAAGACAAACTACCTTTTGACGAACATGAACCCCAACGAGTGCGGGTGTCACGAATAGTGATCCGAGAGAGCGTTTTATTAATTTTTTTTACCTTCTGGTGAACTAGGGATTTAATGCGAATACGGGCCTGTTTCTTTAACCAGTCGCCAAGACGACGGCTTAAATGTTCAATATCACCGGCAACATTAATTTCACCGTCTTCAATCCATACCCCGCCATAAGCATCATCACGATGACGAACTAGATGTTGAACCCCCTGAAAAGGAATTTGCACACCATCACCGAAGGCGACACGTTCACCAATTTCATTTAAAAGCTGGCACAACCAAGATGATTTGCGATGGACAAAGTCAAGTGCGGCAGAAGAACTGGAGTTGGCAGGTATTGTTATAACTGCTCCCTCACCCACCATGTCAAGGCGGAGAATCATACGTCGAGCACGTGGGTGGTGGCGCACAATCAAAGGTATTTTACGGCCTTCAATTTCAATCAAATGATGATCTTCTTTTATTTTGTTGTGGGAGCGAACGAGTGCCATTACGAAGATCAATTCTTAGTCAAATGGCGGTGGGGTATAGCCAACCGCTTCAAGAAGTTTAATTAACTCGGTCATCTGATTGTCATCTAGCGCGACCAGAGGCGGGCGTACTGGGCGCCAGGTGTCAAGACCGCTAAAATAAGCAAGCGCTGTTTTTAGACCCGCACTGTAGGGGAAATTCTGGGCCGCTATCCTTATCTTAATCAATTGGCCTTGCATATATTCCGCCGAAGCATCCCCATCCTGCCATGCCTTATAGATACGTGCCGAGAGATTAGAGGCGATATTACAAACCGCTGTGATACAGCCAACACCGCCATTTTTCAACAACGGCAGCAAGAAATCGTCTGCACCACTAAAAACACCAAATCCTGGGAATTTTTGAGCCACCCTTGACATATTTTCAAAATCGCCTGAGCTATCCTTCATTCCGACAATGGTATTTGGATAGCGCATCAGTAAGCGCTCAATTAGATTAAAGCTGATTTGCACCGCTGATATTTGCGGAAAGTGATATAAGTAAACCTTGAGACGAACATCGCTGATACGCTCAATCACTTCTGAATATGAAGCAAACAATCCATCGTCACTAACACCCTTGTAATAAAAGGGCGGCAACATCAGTACGCCACCAGCTCCTAGCTCAACTGCTCGCCGAGTGAGTTCCACAGTATCAGGAAATGAGCAGCACCCAGTACCAGGCATCAATGCATTTCCAGGTATTCCTCCGTCATTCAAGGTTTCCAAAATGCCAATGCGCTCAGAAACACTGAATGAGTTAGCTTCCCCCGTAGTACCCATAACAGCCAAACCATTGCAGCCATTTTTAAGTAGCCAGTTGCAATGGCTAACCAGTCTCTCGCTATCAACACTTAAATCATTTTTCAATGGGGTTAGCGCTGCAGCAAAAACGCCCTTAAAGAAACTGGGGGTTTGGTTATGAGTCAAAAATTTGCTCCCTACAGATTGTAGATGGACATTATTTAGGCCATTGGACAATATGGTCTTCATAGTCGCCTGCATCATCAGCCGCGATAGCGCGGCCACGGATGGACATTCCAGCCTCGTGAACAGAATCTGTGTTGCCGCTAACTAAGGGGTGCCAGTTGGGCAAGTTTTTTCCTTCAGACAACAACTTATAAGCACAAGTCGATGGCATCCATTTAAGGGAGGAAATATTTGCCGAACTCAAGCGCACACAATCCGGTACATAATGGTCTCTTTTTGCATAATTTTTACAACGACATTTATCTACATCCAGAAGCTCACATCCAATATTTGTATAACTTATTTTCTCCGTGTTTAGGTCTTCTAGCTTTTCCAGACAGCATTTGCCACACCCGTCACACAGGGACTCCCACTCTTCTGAATTCATTTGATTCAGCTTTTTCACACGCCAAAATGGGATTTTTTCTTGAGATTTATGCATTCTCAGCATCCATGCGATCAATCAGATGAATGAAAGATCCCAGAACACGCCCGTTGGCAAGTCCGGCAGGGCCTAAATCATTACCAGCGGCGTCGTAGGACTGGAATAATGGGTTGCTAGAACTTTGACTAAGGATTGTTGCGTAATGAAATTCATGGCCACGAAAACGCTGGCCAGGGTTACCCAGAACTCCACCAGAGCTTTGTGCTGCCCTAGCGTTTAGCTCAACCTCACGATAGCCCAAATGAAGTTTACGCTGGGCAAAAGATGTCTCAAGCGGAAGCAGTCCAGCCATAGCATGATGTTTTCCTTCCGCGTCGACCAATCCCTTGCCCAAAACCATGTAGCCGCCGCATTCGCCAAACACCATTGCTCCGCTTTCCACCGCCTGCCTGAGGCCAAGCATAAATTTATTTGACGATGCCAGACGATGGCAATGAAGTTCCGGATAACCACCAGGAAGATAGACTGCATCCACATCTCGAGGTGGGGCTTGATCATTAAGCGGGGAGAAAAAGGAAAGTTCCGCCCCTTCGTTTTTCCAGCATTTCAAGGTTAGTGAGTAGTGGAATGAAAAGGCCTCATCATCTGCAATGGCAATGCGTTGCCCTAATGGGGCAACTGGACTAGGAGACCCGCCATCATTTAATTTAAGGGGACAGGCCAAAGAGAGCAATTCGTCACTGTCAATATGTTCCGCAACCAAAGAGGCAGCAGAATTTAGAAAATTCTCGAGATCATCGTGTTCGACAGCCTGAATAAGGCCTAAATGTCGGTCTGGTAGATTTAGATCAATTGCCCTAGGCACAAAGCCCAAAACCTTAACATCTGGTGCAGCCTTGGCTGCTGCCTCACGCAGAATATTCTTATGACGAACGCCACCAATACGATTAAAGATAACACCAGCAAGGGGGAAATTTGGACGATGAGTAGCAAAACCACGAAGCACCGCACCTGCTGAAGCCCCTTGCGCAGCTGCATCAATAATCAGAATTACGGGCCAGCCAGTTTTTTCAGACAGATCGGCCGTTGAGCCATGTTCCATAAGAGCCCCATCAAACAACCCCATCACACCCTCGCAAATTACTGTAGCCCCATTACAGCCCAAGGCAGCTACATGTTGAAGCAAGGAGGGTCGCATGGCCCAGAGGTCCAAGTTATAACAGGGGACACCCGTCGCCGCCGTGTGGAAAGCTGGGTCAATATAATCAGGTCCAGCTTTAGCCGATGCAATAGATTTCCCTGCTTTCGAAAGATGGCGCAGCAAACCTAGGGTCAGGACGGTCTTACCGCTTCCTGAGGATGGTGCCGCAATAATGATGCCTTTATTCAAGCCAGATGGCTCATTCATTTAAGAATTTCCGCAAGTTTTTTTGCCATGGACTCAGCTTCAACACCATGACTGAAATGGGTAACAAATTTGCCATCTGGGGCCATTAAATAGGTGATAGAAGAATGGTCCACTGAGTAATCATCATCATCGTAGCCATCACCGGATTTGGTAAAATAGGCTTTGTACGTTTTAGCTACTGCATTGACCTGATCCAATGAACCTGTCAACCCAACCAACCTTGGATGAAAGTGTTCAACATACAATTTCATTGCCTCTGGGTCATCGCGCTCAGGATCAACGGTAATGAACATAGGCGTAATACGCTCTGCCTTATCACCCAACATGTCGAGTGCATCCTCCATAATTGTCAGCGACGTTGGGCACACATCTGGGCAATAAGTGAAGCCAAAATAAACTAGCATGTACTTTCCCATGAAGTCAGCCTCACTAACAGTTTTGCCATCTTGGTCAATAAGAACAAAAGGACCACCTATTTGAGGCACCCCAACATTTTGAACCCGTACTACCTGTCCTTTTTTCAAGGCCCCGTAGTCAGAAAAATATTTTGGTTCAATATAGCTTATCCAAACTAGAACAATTCCGATAATAAGAGTGACGACTATGAAAAAAAATTTATGGCTCGATAGTAGACTGCTTGTCGAATTGACAGGAGCAACCTTTGTCTTTGAACTTCTGGTTTTATCCTTAGAAACTGAAGGCAAGCTCTTTGGCTTCGCTTTAACTTCAGCCCTCATTGGTTTTTTACTAGACTTAACTTGTTTATTCTCTGCCATTGCTATGGTTCTCGTGCTCTGCTTGCTGAAGAACAATTTCAGCTAATTGTATACATGATAGCTCTCCAGCTTCTACCTTAAAGGTCAAACAATAAAAAATTCATAATAATTCTTAAAAACGCGTTCTTATTTTGTAGAAAGTTGTACAATATAACCCATGGGAGAAGATACTTTCAAACCGCTAGGGAAACTCCGCAATGGATGGACTACTGGAGCGTGTGCCACTGCAGCTGCCAAAGCTTGCGCAGTTGCTCTCATACATGGAAAATTCCAAAAAAATGTGACTATACAACTTCCTCATGGCGAAAAGCCTACTTTCTTACTTTCAAGGCACGTCCTTAATGGCGATAATGCTTGCGCCGGGATTATCAAAGATGCCGGAGACGATCCAGATGTTACCCATGGCGCTGAAATTGTCGTCACAGTTAAGCCGGGACGGCAAGGTGAAGGTATTACCTTTCAAGCCGGTGACGGGGTAGGAACAGTATCCTTGCCCGGACTAACTGTCCCAGTTGGTGAGCCTGCCATTAACCCAGCACCACGCAAGATGATTTGTGAAGCAATTCAGGCAGTTGTGGGGGCTCAAGATAAAGCAGTGGATCTTGAAGTCACCATTTCCATTCCTGGTGGCAAAGTTCTTGCTGAGAAAACTATGAATGGTCGCTTGGGCATTGTAGGAGGATTGTCTGTATTGGGCACCACTGGTATTGTCCGACCATATTCCTGTTCGGCATGGATTCATTCCATTCATAGAGGAATCGATGTGGCCAGAGCGACGGGGCTGACCCACGTCGCGGCGGCCACGGGCAAAACATCCGAGGCCGCAATTAAAGAATTTTATCAACTCGACCCTACCGCCCTGATTGATATGGGCGACTTTGCTGGAGGTGTCCTGAAGTACCTGCGCCACCATCCACTTAAAAAGCTGACCCTTGCAGGTGGATTTGGGAAGCTTACAAAGCTTGCACAGGGTCATATGGATCTACATTCAGCCCGCTCAGAACTAGATTTCAATAAACTTGCCTCCTGCCTTGATGAGCTTGGCGCCAAAGCTGAGACACAACAACTTGCCAAGGACGCTATCACAGCCAAGGCGGTGCTTGATCTTGCACATGCCGAAAACCTTGAATTAGCTAATCTGATAGCAGTCCGTGCTCAGGATAAAGCCCTTGATGCACTGGATGGTGAAGTTGAGGTTGAAGTCTGTATTTTTGACAGAGACGGCCAATTAGTTGGACGTGCTAATGACTGACATCCCACGCTTGCTAATTTTAGGTGGTACTGGCGAAGCCGCTAACCTAGCTGAAACTGCACAAACTCAGTTTTCAGGGCGTCTTGGTGTGATTTATTCAATGGCTGGGCGCACCAAACCGATTCGTGATTTTGTGACTGCTGTTAAGGTTGGTGGTTTTGGTGGAGGTATAGGCTTAGCTGATTATATTATTAGTGAGAATATCAAAATATTGATCGATGCCACCCATCCTTTCGCTAAGAATATTTCTGCCAACGCATACGACGCCTGTCTTTCAACTGACACGGCGAGGTTATCTTTAACGAGGCCTCCTTGGGATTTGCCGCCAGGTACTAAATTTATTGAGGCGGATGACATGAAACATGCTGCCCTAATACTCTCCGGTTTTGCCAAAAAGGTTCTTGTCACAACTGGTCAAAGCAATCTTAATGAACTGAAAAAACTTACTGATATTCGTTTTTTTATTAGAGTAATGGGAAAAGCTAGCGAGAAAGCGACTCAGGAAAATTATACTTTTATTGACGGTTTTCCCCCTTTCAGCCTTGATGAAGAGCTCGCTTTAATTGAAAAATACAATATAGATTCCTTACTGACCAAACAAAGTGGCGGGACTGCTACTGTCAATAAGATCATAGCCGCCATTCGTAGGCGCATCCCCATTGTCCTTATCCGCCGACCACCACCCGAGCCAGGTGAGCATGTAGAGAGTGTTGAAGATGCACTTATGTGGTTGGAGCAGAAGCTTTAGAAACTTCCTTGCTAGGCGGCCTAAGCACATGATGGTGATCTGCTGCATAAAGTCTTGAATCTTCAAACGTGTGATCGCCCAGTACTCTTCCAACCATAATAAGCGCAGTGCGAGTAATATTGGCCTCCTTTACTTTAAAACGAATATCCTCAAGGGTACCACGGATAATTTTCTCATCAGGCCAACTTACCCGGAAGATAACTACGACCGGGCAGTCTTTGCCATAATTAGGAATTAACTCTTGTACAACATTTTTAATATTATTGACCGACAAATGAATGGCTAGGGTCGCCCCACTTTTTCCCAATGTCGCGAGGTCTTCGCCGTCAGGCATCTCTGAGGCTCGCACTGCCGTACGGGTTAGAACCACAGTCTGGCTGATACCTGGTAGAGTAAGCTCTGACTTCATGGCTGCTGAGGCAGCAGCGTAAGCCGAAACACCCGGTGTCACATCATAATCTATGCCCAAATCATCAAGGCGGCGCATCTGTTCGGCTACAGCTCCATATAGTGAGGGGTCTCCAGAATGGACACGGGCAACATCAAGGCCTTTGTCATTTGCTGCTATCATTTCATTGATGATTTCATCTAAATGTAAGGGAGCGGTATCTATAACTGTTGCACCAGGGGAAGCTTCAGCCACTACAGCCTCAGGCACCAAAGAGCCAGCATAAAGCACTACGCCGACCTGCTTTATAATTTTTAGGCCACGAACAGTTATTAAATCAGGTGCGCCAGGACCGGCACCAATAAAGTGAACACTCATCAGTAATACTCCTTAATTCATTTTCGCCGCGTAACCACGCGGTGTATAAACCCATTGTCTGCCACCGCGCTCAATCAGTCGTGATTGAGAATTGCCAATCAATACCATTGTCAGCATATCGGCGTGATCCGGTGTCAAATCCCCCAATTTTATAACCTCAATGGTTTCTTCTTTACGGCCTAAGTTTCGTGCCAGCACAACCGGCACGTCAGGGCCGCGTCCCAAGAGAAGAATTTCTTGTGCCCGGACCAACTGTGTTCTCCTGCGCTTTGAAACCGGATTATAGAAGGCAACGACAAAGTCACCTTCAGTCGCCGCCTTAAGGCGTTTTTCTATTTCCTCAAACGGGGTTAGTAAATCTGACAGAGAGATGGTACAAAAATCATGGCCAATGGGGGCTCCAATTCGTGCGGCGGCAGCCTGTAAGGCAGAAATACCAGGCGTCACCTGAAGAGTAGTCCTGTTCCAGTCGGTTCGATTTTCACGGTCCATTAGCTCAAATACCAAAGTCGCCAGGGCATAAATACCAGCATCACCCGAACAAACAAGAGCTACGTTACGCCCTTCAGCAGCCAGGTCAAGAGCTCGTCGAACCCGTTCTTCTTCCTGTGCCAGCTCAGACACATGGCGTTTCTTTCCAGTAACAAGGTCTCCAATAAGATCAAGGTATAACCCGTAACCAACCAAATCACTGGCGGCTGTGATTAAAGCCGTTGCCTCGGGTGTACGCCAGCTATCTATTCCAGGACCAATCCCGACAATACTTAAGTGACCACGCGCTCGGCCAACTTCATTTCCCTTGATGCCCTCCGGATTAATGGCAATGGAGCAGGTTGCCCGCGAAGAACGACATTTTTCAACCCGTAATTTACCATTGCTTCCGGCTGCTGCGAGGGCGGCCCCCTCTGAGACCCCATGGCAACCCACTTCAGCAAAAACTACATCCGATGGATTAGCAAGATATGGGGTCAGGTTTTCAAGCTCCTTGGCAGAGAAAAAGCGAACCGGCACGCCAAGCGACGCTGCCAGTTCGTTTACTGCTACTTCATCCATTTTTAGATCAATAGAAACAACGCAACTTACAGAGCTAGCCGACAACCCCGAATCCTCGAGGGTTTCACGGACAAGCTTCTCAAGCTCTGCTGGCTCGCAATCACGTTCGCAACCAACCCCCAAGGCAAGAACGGGAGGACACAGAACCAAATCGTTTTTGGCATTAACAATTATTTCCGGTGTAACCTGTATGCTGGGGCCAACTGCATTGTCATCAAAATTAGCGCCAGATTCAGTCAGCCACTGCACATCGCCGCAATTTACATTAAGTCGAACTGGCTCTCCTGCTAGCATACGTGCGGAAATATCCTTTGCTGCATCCCTGTTTAAAACATTCCAGCCTTCGGGCGGATCATCTAAGGCAACGCCAAAGCGAATGTCGCTGGCGGTTGTGGTCGCACTAATCCCTCCTGTCGCCTTTGCTATTATAGCAGCCAGACGGTTAGCTCCGTTATGCCCCCCTAACAACGGTACAATGACGGAGCCATCTGCCGCCACGGCTAAAACAGCAGGTTCACTTTCTTTGTCATTCAATACTGGGGCTAAGGCACGCACCAGTATCCCTGTAGAGCACAAACCAATAATATCTTCCCCAGACTGAAACAGGTTTCGCAAATGCGAAACGGTTTTACTGAAGCTTTCATCAGCTCCCGTGACCCGGTTGGCTAGGCCGTAAATGCGAGCATCAGGTATTGCACCCTTGATGGTTTGTGCAAATTTTAATGCACCCTGATCGAGCACCAGTATCGCTGTCATTAATCAGTTTCCGCATTCGTTATAAGAATAATAGAAAAATAAGGAGCATTATCGGGAGCGTCAGAAAGTGGCAACACCTTTTCACCCTCCATCGATGCTCGCTCAATATATATAGCGCGCTGCAGTCTTCCGAGATCACCAAGGACTTTTTTTACCTTGGTTATATTTGGCCCTAATTTAAGTATAGCTGCACTGCCTGATACTTGCAGCCGGGCCTTAATTTCATCTTCACTCAGTGTCGCGGGGATAATAGCAAGACTTTGATTGCGGGTAACTAACGGCAGATTAGCGGCCGCAGCAGCCGCACTTAAGGAGCTAACACCCGGCACAGTGAGCACGGTGTGGTTATCTTTAAGTCGATCCAGCACATACATGAAAGAGCCATAAAGCAACGGATCACCTTCACAAAGAACTGCAACGTTTTGCCCAGACTCAAGATATCCAGAAATCTCATTGCTGACCTCATCGTAGATCTGCCTTCCAGAAGTCGGGTCACTTACCATGACGATGGGAATAGATATTTCTTTCTTCTCGCCAATCAAATGAGGAGTAGCAATGGATCGAGCAAGAGATACTGTGGGTTTATCGTTGCGCATCGGCGTCACGTAGACGATGACGGGTACGTGACGCAGTATAGCTGCTGCCTTTATGGTAACAAGGTTTGGATCACCAGGACCAAGCCCCAGGCCGTAAAGCACGCCACTCATGTGGGTTTACTCGCGACAAACTGGGTCACACTTAACAACGGCTTTAATGCGCTAAAATTTCCAACGGGCATGGCACGTTCAATTGAGATACGACATAGTTCGCCGCCAACATCCTCGCGGAATGCCAGTAGAGTTTGCTCGGCTTCTATACTGACCACATTGATGACAAAACGACCTCCCGGATTGAGAGCTGCCCATGCCGATGTAAGCAAGCTCATGTCAGAAGCTCCTCCACCAATGAAAATGGCATCAGGTTTATATGCAAGATGGTCTTTGACGCTGTGAAAATCCCCTTCCACGATCAACAAATCTGGTGTGCCTAGATTAATCGAATTAGAGCTGATGGTTGCAATACGCTCAGGATTTCTTTCGATAGCAATGGCGCGTCGATGACCACCAAGTCGGAGCCATTCAATCGAAATTGAGCCCGATCCTGCGCCAATATCCCAAAGCACCTCTCCTGGGAGCGGTTGTAGTTGTGCCAAAGTTATCGCGCGAACTTCACACTTAGTCAATTGACCATCATGCTCAAAAACATGGTCGGGTAAACCAGGTGCACGTGAAAGCGGCACAACACCCGGTTCAACCACACACTCAATAGCCAATGTGTTCAAATCACGCACACATGGGTGATCCCATGATGCAGCACTATCATCGATCCTTTTTTCCTTGACCCCCCCCAAATGTTCCAACACGCTGATTTGGCTATTACCGTAGCCATTTTCACAAAGTAAGCTAGCAACTTGAGCCGGGCTGTTGCCATCACGGGCCAAGACCAGAAGGCGTGCGCCAGGAAAAATATATTTAATCAAAGTCTCCAAGGGGCGCCCATGAATAGTCAGGCAATCAACATCTGGAATCGACCAGCCCATGCGTGCAGCGGCCAAAGAAAACGAACTAGGCGCAGGGTGAACGATCACTGCATCTTCCCCAAAGGTGCGAACTAGAACAGAGCCAACGCCAAAATTCATGGGATCGCCAGAGGCCAACACGACAATATTTTTACCTCGCCGTGCTTCAAGCTCTTTCAAGGCATGGTCAAAGCCTTGACCCCAGTCAAGGATCTCTGCCCTTGAATTCTCAATCATGCAATGATGGCGCTCGCCAGCAACAAGAACCTCTGCTTTTTCGATCAATTTAATACGGGAAGTGCTTAAGCCTTCTATGCCATCTTCACCAATGCCGATAACAGTGATCCAAGCGCTCATTTATTTATTACCCCCGGCGATGGCATTTACTGCTGCAGAAGCCATAGCGCTACCACCACGCCGTCCCTTAAGGGTAATGAAGGAGATTTCAAGCGTGCCTGCGTGATCCACTAGCGCCTGTTTTGATTCTGCAGCGCCAACAAAGCCAACAGGAAAGCCCAAAATCAAGGCTGGACGAGGAGCACCGTCTGAAATCATTTCCATTAATCGAAACAGTGCTGTCGGCGCATTGCCAATAGCAACGATCGACCCTTCCAGATGAGGCAACCATAAATTAAGGGCTGCTGCTGATCGAGTTGTCATAATTTTTTTTGCAAGGGCTGGCGTTGGCGGATCGTTGAGGGTGCAGACCACATTATTCTCGGCGGGTAAAATATTGCGGATAATCCCTGCAGAAACCATCTCAGAATCGCACAAAATCGACGCGCCAGCCTGCAAAGCGTCACGGCCTATCTCACCTGCACGATTAGAATAAAACAAATTATCAACTATATCAGTCATGCCACACGCATGAATCAGACGCTGAGCCACAGGACCCACATCTATCGGTATATTATCTTCTCCTAAGGCATCCTTGATCATCTCAAATGACTGACGATAAATAGCCTTTGGATCTTTCTCGTACTCAAAGCGAATAGGGGCCCGAGACATAATCAAGACTCCTTTTTTTCGTGATTGTGATGACGACACCCAAGATCAACGAGACCGTAATAATAGCAATGGTTGCCTTTTGCATTAATGTCACAGACACGAATTTTATTTACGTCCACTTCAGAATCTTTAACGGTAAATTCATATACTTCTTTGGAAAGTTTATTTTTTACATGAATGGGAGAAAAAAATATTTTGGGTCGGTGTGGAATAGGTTTGTCAGCGTTTTCTCTGTATTTATCAAGACTTAATAGCCGAAAAGACGAGGTTATTTCCAGATAGCTAGTTTCAAAACCATAATTTAACAACTTTTGCTTAAGATGCTCAGACAAGACGCCGTAGCCTCTAGCCATTGCATGATAACGACTTCCATTTTTACGAAAATTTTGACCCGTTTTTGGGTTTAAAGTGGTATCGTCCACGCGCTTGGTCCTTGCCTTCGAGCGTTTTGAATGTTTTGCGCGGGACGTTGACTGGTCATTGCCGCCGGTCAAAATAAAGGCCGCTTGTTAAAATAAAACCTTAAACTAAAAGTCTGGAATTGTCATCACTTCAATTTTATTTGACGCGATGTGCTCCTCCTCGCAAACTACCATTTATGTTTACGTTTGGATTCGCAAACACCGAGCACGGCTTTGATCCATTGGCGTTATTGTTGGTTGCACTTTTGCTAGATGGATATTTAGGCGAAACTAAATTTCCTTTTCGACTATTTCGCCATCCAGTTGAAATGATCGGCATGCTTATTGATTGGTTTGACCGCAAACTAAACCGGGCAAATCGTTCGACTGTAGATCGCGCCTTTCGCGGGGCTCTGGTTGTTTTTATTATTGTGAGCTTTACCTCTATAATTGGCTGGGGAAGCTCATGGCTGACTCAAAACCATGATTTTGGTTGGGTGTTGGAGCTGTTTATCCTTACAGCCATGCTTGCTGGACGTGGTCTTTATGACAGTGTAAGAGCCGTTGGAATTGGGCTTGAAGAGAGTCTAGAAAAAGGCCGTGAGGCTGTCTCACATATTGTTGGACGAGCACCAAAACACCTAGATAAACACGGCGTTGCCCGTGCTGCTATTGAATCCTGCGCAGAAAATTTTTCTGATGGTTTAGTCGCACCAGTCTTCTGGTATGTTTTGTTTGGGTTGCCGGGTTTATTGGCCTACAAAGCCGTTAATACAATGGACTCTATGATTGGTCATATGACCCCGAAATATCGAGCTTTCGGGATGACCGCTGCGCGACTGGATGATGTACTGAATTTGATACCAGCACGTTTGAGCGGGTTATTTCTTGTTCTCGCTGCCACTGTCACCCCCAGTGCCCACCCGGTTAAGGCCCTGAAAATTATGCTAAGGGATTCCGGCAAACATCGTTCCATGAATGCTGGCTGGCCAGAAGGGGCTGCCGCAGGGGCTCTTAATATCGCCCTTGCCGGACCTCGGCGCTATCAGGAAAGCATTACAGATGACCCGTGGCTGGGCGATGGCACAGCACGTACGGGGGTCAAAGACATACGGAATATGCTCTATCTTTATGTAACTGCTGCCCTGATCAACGGAGCCTGGGTTGCCGCTTTGGCCGTTATCAGATTAAATTAATAATAAATTTACATTCACTATCGGCCTATCATTTTCTGCACTGGCCAAGCTCCTTACTTAAGAGCTTGAGTGTAAAGCGCGTCCAGATCCATATTCTCTTCTAAATGCTCAGCCAAATCGTCCAGAGTTTTCTCCACCTTTATATCATAGGCAGTTGTGGTGGCTCGCCCCGAGCGCAATCCCCCGAGGAAAGCTTGACGAAAATTGTCAGCAGAGAAAATTCCATGTAGGTATGATCCCATAACTTGGCGATCTGGGCTCATTGCTCCTTCCGTGCGCCTGTCATCAAGACGAACCCAAGGATTGGCCCGGTCTGGTCCTTCAGTTAATCCAAGATGCATCTCATAACCATGAACTTTTTCACCACTTCCTAAATCTATGCCCGAAATGGTCTCAAGAGTTTTGTTATTACTGAGGACCGTTTCAACATCAAGCAAGCCTAGGCCCTCAGATTCACCAATATTCCCTTCTATGCCATTGGGATCTGAAATACGTTTCCCAAGTATTTGATAGCCACCACAAAGCCCAACCACCAAACCCCCACGACGCGCATGGGCTGCAATATCTATGTCCCATCCCTGGGCACGTAAGTATTCAAGATCGGCCATGGTGGATTTCGTACCTGGAATCAAAACCAAATCGGCAGTGCAAGGCAAGGGATCCCCTGCTTCGACAACCATCACCGTCACATCTGGCTCCGCAGATAACGGATCCAAGTCATCGAAGTTGGCAATTCGGGAAAGCCGGGGAACAACAATAAAAATATCTTTAGACGCTGTGTCGTTTTCTCGGGCATCCAAAGCCATGGCATCTTCTTTGGGAAGCAAACGTGCATCTGGAAAATAAGGGACTAAGCCAAAAGAGCTAAGTCCAGTTTTTTCCTTAATAATTTTATCTGCACTTAAAAATAATGATGGATCTCCTCGAAATTTATTGATGACGTATCCTGCAAGCAAGTTACGCTCAGCCTTATCCAAAAGCTGGTCCGTGCCAACTATAGAAGCAATCACGCCGCCCCGGTCAATATCCCCAACCAAAACCACTGGCACATTGGCAGCTATGGCAAATCCCATGTTGGCTATATCGGCTTCGCGTAAATTTACCTCTGCCGCACTACCCGCCCCCTCAACCAAAACTAGATCGCATAACCCGGCAGTATGGTAAAAACTCTCCAGCACACGTTCCAGAAGTTTTGGTTTTAGGATATGATAATCCTTAGCTTTAAGGGTTGCCTCACGTTTGCCTTGAACAATTACTTGAGCACCAGTCTCGCTCTCTGGTTTCAGCAACACTGGATTCATGTGAATAGATGGTTCAAGCCCACAGGCCTTTGCTTGCAGGGCCTGAGCGCGTCCAATCTCGCCCCCTTCGCAGGTGACTGCTGCATTATTTGACATGTTTTGTGGCTTGAAAGGCCGCACCTTTATTCCGCGCCGTTTGAAGGCCCTGCATAATCCAGCAACGAGAAGGGACTTGCCAACATCTGAACCTGTACCCTGAAACATCAAGGCACGGGTGTCGCTAGCAGTTTTCTTACTCACTTACTTGCCAAGGCGGCCCTCAAGGCATCCGCATGCAAGTTTTGCGATTGACCCTGATATACTATACCGCGCGGGGTTGCTCCCTTGCCATAATATGCCTCATTTAGATCAACGCGACGGGCTAGAACCGCACCTTCGAGAGCTGCACCTCCAAAAAAACCAATTTTAGAATTGGCAAAGGCCAGAATATCTAGGCCTATATTAGTGGTAGTTGATATTTCCGCGCCCTGACCAATTGTGCCAATGGTGAGCCCAGCATCTGCCCCAAACTTTCCCTGATGGTCGAGGATGGCCGAAACTGCACCGTTACTTCTAAGTACTAGAATAATTTCTGTATCCTGCAAACCCATCTGAATACCTAAGCTGGCCGCTCCAAGAACATAAAAAGCAGGAGGGCTCCACGAACCATCATCAGTCTTAACCAATAGAACTCCATTGCCACCCTCACCACCCAACATAAATCCACCTTTAATAACACTAGGCAGAACAACGATGCCACGTGCAGTCGGCATATGATCCGCGAATACCTTCAGATCAGGCATGCCTTTGAAGCGTTGCACGGTCTCTGCTGCTTGGTTGACTACATCCACCGCAATAGAATTTTTATCACGGCGCATTTCGGCACAACCACTGAGGGTAAAAACTACAAATACAGCAGTGGCAAGTATGGATTTTTTCATGCGTAACTTCCTTAATAAACGGCGGGACACAAGTACTTCCTACTCTATCTAAAACACAAAATAGAGAGCTGGCCTAAAACTCAACCCCTTCTTGAGCTTTGATGCCACTACGAAACGGATGCTTAATCAAAGTCATCTCAGTCACTAAATCGGCAGCTTCGATCATATCGTCTTGGGCATTGCGCCCGGTAGCAACAACATGAAGCATGTGTGGACGTAGCGCTAAGCCTTTCAAAACATCTGCCAAAGACAAATAATCATAACGCAGGGCTATATTAATTTCATCAAGAATGACCATAGAATATTCAGGATTGGCGATCATTTGCTTTGCTGCTTCCCAGGCTTTACCAGCCGCAGCCACATCACGCTCACGGTCTTGAGTTTCCCAAGTAAAGCCCTCGCCCATTGCCTTAATGGTGACTTGATCGGGAAATTTTTCAAAAACACCTCGCTCGCCAGTTTCCCAGGCCCCTTTAACAAACTGCACAATACCCACTTTCTTGCCATAGCCTATCATCCGCATGGCCATGCCCCAGGCAGCCGTTGATTTGCCTTTTCCTTTGCCAGTATGAACAATTAACAATCCTTTTTCTTCAGTCTTGGTAGCCAAAATTTTGTCACGGGCCGCCTTCTTTTTAGCCATTTTTTCGCTGTGACGGGCGTTGTCTGTGTTGATCATGTGATTTTTATCTCCTTCCTGTTCAGGTCAGCCATTCTAGTTAAAATATCATGCGTATTGTTCAAGCGCGGATTCCATAACTCTCGTTCCTGAGCTTCTAAAAGTCGAGCAACCATTTCTTTCAAAGCATCCGGATTATGAGTAAGAATGAAATCCCTAACTTTATCGTTAGCTAAATAGGCCTCAAACACAGCATCGAAGTGATGGTCGCTGACACACCTAGCTGTAGCAGCAAAGGCGAACAGATAATCTACAGTCGCTGCCAACTCAAAAGCACCTTTATAGCCATGGCGCATGACCCCATCAATCCATTTGGGATTAACAACTCGAGCACGGACTACGCGGGCAATTTCATCTTCAAGAGTTCTAATTCGTGGTGTTTCCGGCCTTGAGTGGTCATTGTGATAGACGTTGGGTTGATTACCCGACAACTCCCTAACTGCAGCTGTCATGCCACCTTCAAATTGGTAGTAATCGTCACTGTCGAGCAAATCATGTTCACGGTTGTCCTGATTGTGGACCACTACTTGGACATTTTTAAGACGTGTTTCAAAAAGACCATGAGCTACCTCACCTGCAGCCCCTTCACCATAGGCATAACCTCCCCAGGCGACATAAGCGCGTGCAAGATCAGCCTCTGTATCCCAGCCTTTTTCATCTATGAGAGCTTGTAAACCAGCACCGTAAGCGCCCGGCTTGGACCCGAAAACCCTATAGCCAGCCTGTACCATGGCCTGCTCTTCGCTTACCCCTTCTTGGGTGAGTTCTGCTACATCACTCATAACACGGGCGGCAAGAGGATTATCAGATTCCCCCTCTTCAAGGGCAGCAACTGCACGTGAGGCGGAAGAGAACAAATCAATTAATCCGGGAAAAGCATCACGGAAAAAACCGGAAACCCTCAATGTTACATCAACTCGAGGACGATCAAGAATCGATAATGGCAACACTTCAAAGCCGGTCACACGGCGTGACGCCGAATCCCATGTTGGCTTAACTCCCATTAGAGCTAATCCTTGGGCGATATCATCACCACCGGTGCGCATGTTAGATGTTCCCCAAGCCGACAAAGCCATTGTTTTTGGCCATTCCCCGTGCTCTTGCATGTGGTGTTCGATCAAAAGCGAGGCCGACTTCCAGCCCAGTGTCCATGCCGCTGGTGTTGGCACAGTGCGCGTGTCAACGGAATAAAAATTTCTGCCCGTGGGCAGAACGTCCAGGCGACCTCGTGTTGGTGCACCACTGGAACCAGGCTCAACAAAACGTCCATCCAATCCTTGAAGCAAACCGGCAAGCTCTGCTGAACCGCACGCTTTAACGGCGGGTTTAATTTTAGCCTCAACAACTTCAAGAACTAAATTAGTCCTGACCCAGTTCGGATTAGGCATTTCCTCGCCCGCAATCAAGCGAGAGGCCAGTTCTTCCAGTCGCTCAACTGTATCACCAACACTTCGCCAATTGCCCTTTCCTTTCAGCACATCTGGCTTAGGGCTCTGCCAAGTTGTCGCCATTTCACAATCAAGAGGATCAAACTGGAGCTCTAGATCATCCGCTATAGCTCTTAGCAATGAAGCTTCTCCAGCATTACCAGAACCACGCGGCACCCGAACCAGTGCCACCAAAAGATCGGTGAGAAGACGGCCTTTTGGCGCGTTGCCAAAGATATGAAGGCCGTCACGTATCTGCATTTCTTTGAGTTCACACAGATAATTATCGAGTTTCCCCATAGCCGATTCTTCATCCACTGCCTTGTCCATCCCACAATCTACATCAAGGCCGGAAGAAGTGCAGAGCGTTAGAATTTCACTGCGCAAAACTTTCAAGCGCCGGGGATCAACTCCTGATGCCTCGTAAAATTCATCAACTAAGAGTTCCAAATCAGCCAATGGGCCATAGGTTTCGGCACGGGTAAGGGGCGGCGTCAAATGATCAATGATCACTGCCGAGGCCCGGCGCTTTGCCTGCGTCCCTTCACCCGGATCATTAACAATAAATGGGTACAAATGAGGCAAGGGGCCAAGGGCTATCTCTGGAAAGCATTGATCTGACAGACCCAGCGACTTTCCTGGTAGCCATTCTAGATTTCCGTGCTTGCCAAAGTGAATAATTGCATCAGCACTAAACTCACTTCGAAGCCAGCAGTAGAATGCGAGATATCCATGGGGCGGCACCAGGTCTGGGTCGTGATAGGTAGATTTTGGGTCAATGTTATAACCCCGCGCTGGCTGCAGACAAATGGCTACCTTGCCAAGCCGAAAAGCAGAAACCGCGAAGCATCCACAATCGACCTCATTGGCAATGAACATGGGGTCTGTCTCTGGCGCGCCCCAACGGTCAAATACAGCGCGCTGCACCTTCATGGGTAATGTAGTAAAGAACTTCTGGTAATTAGACATGGACAGGGTCTCGGATATATTACCTTTTTGTCCCTGGTTGGTTGGACCCGCAGCTAGACGTGCAATCAACTGGTCGCCACCGTCTGGAATTTTTCCCGTATCATAACCAGCTGCCTTCATGGCTCTTAAAGCAGTAATAGTTCCTTGTGGTGTATCAAGCCCGACCCCATTACCTATTCGTCCATCCCGATTGGGGTAGTTTGCAAGGACCACAGCAATACGGCGGTCCTCAGCTTTGAGGCGTGCCAAACCTGCCCAGTTGGCCGCTAGTTGGCAAACAAAATCAATTCGGTCTTGTACCGGCTCATAGGTAACAATATCCGTTTGGGTTCTTTCATCACGCAAGCTTGATCCCTTGAAGGAAACTGCACGACTGAGCACGTGGCCATCCACCTCTGGCAAAGCAACATTCATTGCGATGTCCCGCGCACTCAGGCCGAACAGGCCATCACGCCACGAACCTAAACTAGAACTGGAAAAGACAACCTGCAAGACGGTAGCCCCCGAGAGATTAAATGGTGTTGGTGTACGCGTCGTCCCCGGTGATGAAACCGCAAAGCCTGTGCTATTTATAATGACATGGGGCACTTCGTCTGCCAGCACCTGTTCTAAGGTCGCTGCCGCCACTGGGTCTTTCAGGCTCGCGACAAAAACTGGCAAAACATTTAGCCCAGCCACTTGTAATCCCGCTATGAGCGCGTCAACAGCTTTTAAATTACCTCCTTGAACCAAGGCTCGGTAAAACACAAGTGCCACTGTCGGCTGACCTGCAACCCAGTCATCACGAATGTCCTCCAAGTTAACATTTCCTTGGCCTGATTTATAAAGTCCTCCCCTCAATAGGGGCTGTGGTTCCAACCATTTATATTTGCCATCCAGGTGGGATGCTGCAAAATTTAAAAAATGCTGTGCATTTTGTGGGCCACCGTGAACGCAGTATTGCCAAAGCCTATGGCACGCTACAGGATCCAAGGTAGATAAGGTTGCTAGTTCAGCATCGGGCTGATCATCACCAGGCAATAGAGCAAGTAGTACTTTTCTGCGAAAACATTCCGCTGCAACTTGCTCAACCCCGTAAGACCAGTAGCCCCGCCCACCCAGTAAGCGCACTATAACTAACTTAGCGCCAGTGATGACGCTCTCCACATACAAGTCGACAGACATGTTGTGTCCGAGATTTAAAATATTTGCTAATCGCAAGCTCGGAACATCCTCGCCCATTTTTGCGTAGGCTTCGCTGAGGCAGGTTAGCTCGCTATCTGCGGCACTGAGTACAACTATATCAGCTGGGCTCTGGCCAAGGTCAATGGCTTCAGATCCGTCGGAAATTCCTCCCGGTGTGGCAGCTAATAGATGCATCTTTTAAGCCAATAGAGCAGTTTCAATAGCGCCCCGATCCAGTCCAGTTTGGCCGATGATAACGAGCTGGCCTTTGCGTACTTCTCCGGGTGCCCACTGGCGATCAAAGTAACGTTGGATCCGTGGGCCAACACCTTGCACTACATGGCGCATGTCTTTGCCCGGCACATGCAAAAAACCCTTAATCCGCAAAATATCGTGCTTTTCAGTCAAATGCATAAGTAGACCCTCAAATTTTTCTGGGTCTGGTATATCACCAAGCTCTACGGTAAAGCTCTCAAAGTCGTCATGATCATGATCATCTTCGCCGTCGTGATGAGAGCGACGCTGTTCAATATCATCTTCAGCAGCTGAAACAAGCCCAAGTAGAATATCTATATTTATAGCACCTTCAACGGCCCCAATGGCCTTGACGCCAGGGCGCATATGGCTTGAGAGGTCTTTTGAAATTTTCCGAATTCCATCTTCACCAACAATATCAGCCTTATTGAGGACAACCAGATCAGCACACAACAACTGATCTTCAAAAACTTCTTCCAGCGGGTTATCGTGATCTAGCGTTGGGTCTGCATCACGCTCAGCTTGAAGGGCATTCTCATCATCGGCGAAGCGCCCCTCAATAACAGCAGGGGAATCTATAACTGCAACAACGCCATCTACAGTCAACCTTGAACGAATTTCTGGCCATTTAAAGGCTTTAACCAAGGGTTTCGGTAATGCTAGACCGGATGTTTCAATAATTATGTGATGAGGCGGCTCTTCACGATCAAGCAATATTTCCATAGTTGGCAGAAAATCATCTGCGACTGTGCAGCAAATACAGCCATTGGCAAGTTCAACAATGTTTTCTTCCTCACAGCCTTCAATATCACAGCCGGTCAGTAGTTCACGGTCAACACCCATTTCACCAAATTCATTAATAATCAGGGCTATACGTCTGCCCTTCGCATTTTCGAGTAAATGACGAATCAATGTTGTTTTACCGGCTCCAAGGAAGCCGGTAATGACGGTTGCAGGAATTTTCATAATATCCTTCTTTTATTCTTTTAAATACATTGGCAATCCAGCCGTAACAAAAACAACAACGTCCGCACGGTCAGAAATCAATTGGTTTAAAGTACCTAGCTTGTCAATAAAACTTCGCGCTAGGGCATTGTTCGGGATAATTCCCAGACCGACCTCGTCAGATACAATCACAAGAGGAGATTTAATATTTTCTAAAGCCTGTATTAGGGCTAATATTTGCTTTTCTACATCTTTATCATGAGCTAGTAGGTTGGAAACCCACATCCCTAAACTGTCTACAAGTATAGGACGAAATGCTTTATCGTTCATTAAAAGGACTGACGCAAGATCAAGCGGCTCTTCCACAGTTTTCCAGTTTTTACCACGGCGACCTTTGTGTGCCCCAACGCGCTCCTTCATTTCCTTATCCAATGCCTGAGCAGTAGCAACGTAAATTGATTTCTGATCAGGACGAATAAGACTTTCTGCATAGCTGCTTTTACCAGAACGCTGGCCACCGAGAACTAAAGTTAAAGATGAAAGAATGTCAGACAAAACAAATTATTCCCAACAAAATTAAAACATATACAATGGTAACATCTAATCTAAAGAGGAGGCAGGTTTATTCCTTCAATCCGCCAGACACCGCCCTGTCCGCGGTACAAGCCATCGGAAACATGATCAAGCCGGGTAAGGGTCAAGTTAGCGACCATAACACCCAGAGCCACCATTGGCTCTAGGTGCATAGCTAAGGCTACGGCGGCGCGAATGGTACCGCCATGGGCAACGGCAACAATATCGCGATCAGGATAGCTATCATTAACGCTGCTAATGACAGCACTTGTCCGTGCCATCAAATCGGCAAAACTCTCCCCCCCTGGAGGCGCTTGATAGCCCGGATTCTCCCAGAAGGCCTTATATTCTGGTGCGCCTTTAGCGTGAAGGTCATCCCAGCTACATTGTTGCCAATCGCCAAAACTTTGTTCGGCGAGATCTTGTTCTGTAATAACTTCTTCAGGATTAGCTGGAGCTGGCCCGCCGGCCCTCAAAATTGCGTTTGCCGTATTAATTGTTCTGGAAAGATGTGACGTCAGCCAGACTGCTCCTTTGGGAAGCTTTGCCGCTAAGCCTTCAAAAGATGCTGTGTCGGAAACATCACAGGCGATGTCCCCTTGCCCATAAATTTTACCGCCATGATCCACCACAGGAGCGTGGCGAACCCACCACCAGCGTGTTACTATTCCCATTATATTTTCCTACATCACCGAAACCATACTAAGAAGCACCGTAGCTTCCGTAACCTGTTGAACTGTCCCTAAAACATCCCCGGTTTGCCCCCCAATCTGTCGCTTTGCAAAAAGACCTACCATCACCGCCGCGCCAAAAGTGACCACAAGAACAATCCAGCCGCTAGCACCCAGCAATAAGAAGGCAATAGCCGCACCAAGAGCAAGAGTGACCAACGTAGCTTCATTTGTTGGCTTTCCCGCCCCGGTGGCGAGTCCATCCGTCCGGACTATTTCCAGCTGGTTCATTGCTAATGCCACAAGAGCCCTTGAAACTGCTCCAGCGCTAATCAAAGCAAGAACTGCTATGGTCTGTGTTGTCATGTTTGCAATTAGGCCAGCACGAAAAGTAACGGAAAAAACAAGGGCCAACACACCATATGTCCCTACACACGAATCGCGCATAATCCGCAGCTTATCAACAACCTTATTACCACCACCAAAACCGTCGGCCACATCGGCAAGGCCATCTTCATGCAGCGCACCAGTTATTAAAGCCTGAGCAGCGACTGCGATCAAGCCACAAACCAATGGATCTAGGCCAAGCTGAAAGCCAATTAACATTACAAGGCTGGCGAATGCACCCACAACAACACCAACCACGGGGAAAGCCCATATGACTTCAGCCAACTTGGGGCTTTCTGTACCCTCTTTCAACTTAACGGGCAAACGGGTAAGAAAGATAACCGCCAGCAGGATGTCTTTCATCCATCGAGATAAAATGCTCAGGTTGTCGTATCTGGCTTCCATTTTTCTTTCTCGTTAAAAACGTTTATCTTTTAAAAGAATACTTGCAGTTATAAGTAAGACTTTCATAAAAATAAATCCTCCATATACTTTGAAAGGTAATAATGCCTGTGTCTTCTTTTTCAGTCCAATCCCTTAATGATGTACGCGCACTACTCAAGTCCCTTCCAGGTCCAAATCAAGGGGCACTTGCAAGAGCTATAAAGCGCGAACCTCAACTGACTAAACCACCCGGATCCCTTGGTAGGCTTGAAGAACTTTCCCATTGGCTTGCAGCTTGGCAAGGTCGGCACCCTCCGCAAATAATCAACGCCCGTACTCAAGTCTTTGCGGGCAACCACGGCGTTACATGCAAAGGTGTATCAGCCTACCCAAGCGCTGTTACAGAACAGATGGTTGGTAATTTTCAGGCTGGGGGTGCCGCCATTAATCAGGTATGTCAAACTTTTAATATTACCTTAAAGGTTGATGCAATGGAGCTAAACAATCCAACAGCTGATTTTACCGAAGGCCCTGCTATGAGCGAACCTGAAACCATCAAATCCATATGCCACGGCATGGATCAGGTAGAGGAAGGATTAGATATTTTGTGCTTGGGCGAAATGGGCATCGGCAATACCACATCTGCGGCTGCTATCTGTCATGCTTTATATGGTGGCAATGCCGCTGATTGGACTGGACCTGGAACAGGCGTCGAAGGCGAAGCCATGAGCGCCAAAACCTATCTTGTTGCTGAGGCAGTTAAGACCCATAATTGCAACGACGGCTTGGATGTCTTAATGTGTCTTGGTGGTCGAGAACTTGCTGCTATTGTGGGAGCTGTCATAGCAGCGCGCCTAAAAGCAGTTCCAGTTATGCTCGACGGTTATGTGTGCTCAGCGGCCGCCAGTGTTCTTGAAGCAACTATTCCCGGGGCACTTGATCATTGTAAGGTTGGACACGCTTCTAGTGAGCCTGGCCACCGGCTCCTACTTGAGCGCATAAACCAAAATCCATTAATAGATTTTGAAATGCGGCTGGGTGAAGCATCGGGGGCTGCATTAGCTGTAAGTCTTCTTAAAGCAGCAGTAGCCTGTCACAATGGGATGGCAACCTTTGCCGAGGCAGGGGTCAGCGACAAAGCATAAGTTTCTAGTTACACACCTAACTAAGCCTGGCACTTCTTCTGCATTGTCGTTGTGTTTCTTGCGATTAAAAGGTCGTTGTAACGCATTTTATTTAAACAACATGGTTTAAGCTAAGTGACCCTCAAATACCCAGATGCCTGCAAAATTTATGGGAAAGCCACTTTTCGGACAACAGACAAGTTTACAAAGACTGTTGCTATGTTGAATTTTTAAATGCGCTGGATATTTTTCAAGCGCACCCAACACAGCGTGAGCTTATCCTGGGGTTTGAAAGCCAAGCTTCAATTTTAAGACCTGTTGTTTAGATCCGTCTCTTTTTTTCTAGTGCCTGTTTTAATGATTTTGTGATAATTAACCAATATGTCGATAAGAAAAAAAGTTTTGGTTACCGGTGGTGCTGGTTTTCTCGGTTCCCATTTATGCCAGCGGCTGCTGAACGATGGAAACGATGTTCTGTGCGTCGATAACTTCTACACGGGCACTCATGAAAACATTATTAAACTTAAGAAAAATCCTCATTTTGAGGTTCAACACCATAACGTCACATTTCCATTATACGTTGAGATCGACGAAATTTATAATCTTGCCTGCCCCGCATCCCCCATTCACTATCAAGATAACCCGGTTCAAACGACCAAAACTTCTGTCCTCGGTGCCATTAACATGCTGGGCTTAGCAAAAAGAACTGGTGCTAAAATTTTCCAAGCCTCGACAAGTGAAGTTTATGGAGACCCAGAAGTTCACCCCCAGACAGAGTACTACCGGGGTTCTGTTTCAACAACCGGACCAAGAGCGTGCTATGATGAAGGAAAGCGTTGTGCCGAAACACTATTCTTTGATTATCTGCGACAACACAAATTAAGCATCCGCGTTGCACGAATTTTCAACACCTATGGGCCACGAATGGTGCCTGATGATGGGCGTGTGGTTTCAAATTTTATTGTCCAAGCCTTAAAAGGAAATCCCATCACAATTTACGGTGACGGAATGCAAACCCGTTCGTTTTGTTATGTAGATGACCTGATCGAAGGTTTCATACGCTTGATGGGAGTCGATGACAAAATAACAGGACCAATAAACCTAGGAAATCCAAATGAATTTACCATCCGTCAACTTGCTGAAACTGTAATTAAATTGACCAACACATCATCAAGTCTGATCGAAAAAACCCTGCCTGAGGACGATCCAACGCAACGCTGCCCAGATATTTCATTTGCCAAAAGTGCACTTGATTGGCAACCTAAAATTGAATTGGAAGAAGGTCTTGAAAGAACTATTTTTTACTTCAAGAGTGTATTGTAACTAATTTAAATTAAATAATTAATCTGATTTAGGCAGATGTCGCTATATATTTCTCTTAAGTAGACAAAAATGGCCTTTTTTAATACTTCGGAAGTGTTGGGTACCTCTTACCTCAAAACAAACTTTTTTATTGTGATATTTGCGTCTGATAGACTTTGTTTGCCCAACCCCTCAAGCCACTGTTTGTAGAAGTGCCACCTTCCATCCAATCGCTTATGGGCACAAAAAAACCACTTTTAGGCCTATTTATGACCGCGTCAGGTAGAGCCTTTTTTGGCGTTGCTGCCATCTCCTGCTTGCTTGGCCTATGACCTGTGGCAATAGCCCCGGCTAACGCCTTAAACAAAATTGTATCGACAAACGGCACCCTAATTTCTAGGCCGTGAGCCATACCAGCCCAATCTGCGTCACGTAGCAGTTGATTGCGCATATACCAGGTCATTTCAAGTGCACTAACTTTTGCCTCAGGCTTCCCAATCATCGCCTGACTTTGGTCGAGACGCTCCCGCACCTGCAGCGCCTCAAGGCCTTCATGGGCCATATCCTCCCCTATAACTGAGCTCAGTTCCCAGGGCATATAAAGGGCACGGCGAAGCAAATATGCATCGCCATAACAACTAGAGTACTCAATCAAACCAGGGGCTTTTAGTGGCAGACCAATGGCAGTTAAAGGTGTTATTAGAGAGCGTAACAAACGTCCTATTTCTCCAATACCTGGTATTAGCCCTACGCTACCCACCAAATTAGGGACTTGTGAAAAGCTGTCATACCCACCAAAAATCTCGTCTCCACCTAGACCCGAAATAGCGACCTTCAGGCCCTCCGCTGCTGCTGCCTTAGCAACAAAGTAAGTATTAACCCCGTCTATACTGGGCTGATCCATAGCAACTAATAAATCATCCATATCCTTTACAAAATCTTTACCTGCGACCCGGACGGAATGCTGATGCGTGTCATAGGTTGCGGCAATTATTTCAGCTAGTGGCACTTCGTCGTTTGCGCTGCCTTCAAATTCATCAAAACCCAGACTTAGCGTTTTCAGTCTCGCCCCTTGCAATTCAGAAGCCAGCCCAACAAGGGTTGCAGAATCCAACCCAGAAGATAGAAACACCCCAACAGGGACGTCTGAAATGAAGTGATGGGATACGCTGTCACGCAGCAATTCGCCTAAATTTTCACTTGAGTAATGTGACGTAGTAGTTGTCAGACAACTTGAAATATCAAAAAACGATTTTTCCTGCTCAGGGCCATTGGTGCCTATCCAAAGTGTCGTTCCAGCTTTTAACGCCTTTATTCCTTTATAAAGTGTGTGCGGCTCAGGAACGCTTCCAAATAGAAAAAAACCTGCATGCCCTGCCGCGTTGAAGTCAGGACGCGGTCTTCCCTGTTTCTTGAGACCAGCCAACAGTGCTTTTACCTGAGATGCTGCTGTAAAAGCTCCTTCCTGATCCAAATAATAAAGTGGCTTAATACCAAAACCATCCCTTGCTAGCAGCATACCACGGCGTTTTTCATCCCAGATGGCGAATGCAAACATTCCGCGCAGCCGTTCAACCATGTCGCAGCCATAACGTTCGTAAAGGTGCAGCAGGACTTCCGTATCAGAAGATGTTTTAAAATGGTGGCCTGCAGCCTCGAGGTCATGGCGTAGTTCCCTGAAGTTATAAATTTCTCCATTATAAGAGATATGCAGACTACCTTGAGGCGTTTCCAGCATCATCGGCTGAGCTGCCTCATCGCTCAGGTCAATAATGGCGAGCCTTCTGTGCGCCATACCAACACGGCCGTCATTTGACAGCCACATGCCATCACCATCAGGTCCACGTCGCACCATTGCATGACTAATAGATTCGAGCACACTACCATCAACAGGACGGGCATCAGCACCATATGAGTAAATCGCAGCAAAACCACACATTGGTCTTCATACCCGCAGCAACCCCTAGCGGGCAAAACCTTTTTTTGACTTGGACTGTGTAAAATTAGGTAAAGCACTATTATTTGGCGTAGAATTTTAACGTAACGCAAACCCTGATGACGTCCTCTAGCAGGGGTTAGAACAAACATTTGTAGCAGAAAAAAGTATCGAAGTTGACCTATCACTCTGGGGCAAAAGTGTAAACCGCAGGTAAAAACAATTTAATTTAATCGAGTATTTTCTGTAAACACAAAAATTAGAGCAAATTTAAAATTGTAGAGTGAAGAAGTAAAATAAGATCTTTCTTTTTTATCCGAATGGGATAAGGGCAAATTGGTTTCAGTTCCATAGAAGTGTCTTTTTTCTATTAACCTAAGCACCATGCAAGGATACCTTTCTGTGCATGAAGACGGTTTTCTGCTTCATCCCAAACGATAGAGCGCGGCCCGTCAATAACTTCAGCTGTTACCTCTTCACCACGATGAGCAGGCAAACAATGCATGAATAAAGCATCCGGATTGGTTAAATTCATTAGACGTTGATCAACTTGGTAAGGGGCAAGTAAATTGTGACGAGATTGGTTCTCTTCAGCACCCATAGAATTCCATGTATCGGTAACTATACAGTCTGCCCCTTTAACAGCGCTATCTACATCCGAGGTCACTAGAATATCACCCCCTTCGGCTTTGGCCCATTCCAGAGCTTTTCCATTAGGCATCAGCTCTTTAGGGCAGGCAAGCCGCAGTGAGAAGCCAAAAAGCACCGCTGCTTGAATCCAAGACGTTGCCACATTATTTCCATCCCCGCACCAAACAACAGTACGCCCAGCTATAGGGCCCAAATGTTCTTCAAAGGTCATTACGTCAGCCATTAATTGGCATGGGTGACTATCATCAGTCAGACCATTAATCACAGGAACGGTTGCGTTTTCAGCTAATTCATAGAGCTTGTCAGGATCATCTGTGCGGATCATAATAGCGTCTACATAACGTGAAAGGACACGCGCCGTGTCTGCAACGCTTTCACCGCGCCCCAATTGACATGCATCACCTTCAAGAACAATCACTCGGCCACCCAGTTCCTGCATGCCAACCTCAAAAGATACGCGTGTCCGTGTCGAGGGCTTTTCGAAAATCAGGACTAGAGTCTTCCCCCGCAGAGGTCGAAGGTTTCCTTTGCCCTGTTTAAAAGCAAAGCCTTGGTCAAGAATGCTACGTAGTGTACCGGGCCCATAAAAATCCAAATCCAGGAAATGCTTTATTTCAGCCATATCAGGATGCCTCTTCAATTTGGGCACACACATCATCAAGGATTTGTATAGCCTCATCGATGTGGCTATTTTCTATAATTAGGGGTGGCAAAATACGAATGACGTTATCCGCGGCGCCAACACTCAACATTCGAGCTTCAAGTAATTTGCCGCGCAGGACTGTGCTGTCAATCTTACATTTAATTCCTATCATTAGTCCGGAACCGCGAATTTCTTCAATTATAACAGGATGAGCAGCTGCAAGGTCACTTAATTTAGTCCATAATTTATTAGCTACTTTATTTACACTTTCAAGAAAGCCAGGCGCCAAAACTACATCAAGAACGGCGTTGGCAGCTGCCATAGCCATAGGATTACCACCAAATGTAGATCCATGAGATCCAGCATTCAAGGCTGCCGCGGCACCCTCGTTTGCAAGACAGGCTCCAACCGGAAAACCGCCACCAAGACCCTTTGCGACAGACATAATATCTGGCGTCACACCGGCCCATTCATGAGCAAACAATTTTCCAGTACGGCCCACGCCACACTGGACTTCGTCAAAAATCAAAAGCAAGCCGAACTCATCAGCTGCCTGACGTAAGCCTTTAAGAAATTCTGAACTGGCTGGACGTATCCCGCCCTCACCCTGAATCGGTTCAACAAGAATTGCCCCTGTTTCGTTTGTGATGGCGGCACGTACTGCATTCAGGTTACCAAAGGGAACGTGATCAAAGCCTTCCAAATTAGGGGCAAAACCAGCTAGATGTTTTTCTTGCCCACCTGCCGCAATAGTCGACATAGTGCGTCCGTGAAAAGCATTGCTAAATGAAATAACCCGAAAGCGTTCTGGCTTGCCATTGTCATGTTGATATTTACGCGCCATTTTCAGGGCGCATTCAACAGCCTCAGCGCCAGAATTGGCAAAAAATACACTATCCGCGAAGGTTGCATCAACCAGCCGCTGAGCTAATTTTTGTTGGCCAGGAATTTGATACATGTTGGATGTGTGCCATAATTTTCCAGCTTGTTCACGGACTGCTTTAACCAAGTGCGGATGACAGTGGCCAAGAGCGTTAACAGCAATGCCTGTAGCGAAGTCAAGATAACGCTGTCCATCAACATCAAACAGATAAGCGCCTTCTCCCCGCACGAAAGAGAGATCTATTCTTGCATATGTTGGCATAACGGCGGAAATCACAGGGTGGCCCTCCTGGGTAACAAAATGAACTCAAGCTAGCGTTTACAATAGCCTACCAAGAAAGCAAATGAGTATCGGAATCTTAATCCTAAATGTCAACGAAGATAGCATTTTCATGAATTAAGCTTTGAGCTTATACCCAGTCTTGAACATATAACGACATATCAGCCAAAAGATAATATTAATCCCTGTCATCACTGCAAGACCTAGCGTGGGCTCAGTATCGGAGGCCCCAATAAAGCCATAGCGAAAGCCGTCAATCATATAGAAAAACGGATTGAAATGGGCAATCATTTGGGCGACTTCAGGTAGTCGCTGGATCGAATAAAAGGTCCCTGACAAAAAAGACAAGGGAGTTACTACAAAATTGGTTACCGCTGCAATATGGTCAAACTTGACTGACCAGATGCCGCCCATAAGTCCCAACAAAGACAGCATTAAAGACGCCATAAACCCGTGGAATACAATAAAGCCCACATTATGCAGATTGCCGGGAATAAAAAAACTCATGGCCATCGCAACACAAAGGCCAACGGCAATGCCCCTCGTCACGCCGCCAAGGGCAATAGCAAGGGTCAGCTCATCTGCACTAAAGGGGGGCATCAGAGTGTCTACAATATTACCCTGTATTTTGGCCACGACAATGGAAGACGAAGTATTGCCAAAAGCATTTTGTGCTATCGCCATCATGATCAAGCCGGGGACAAGGAATTCTAAAAAAGGCACGCCGCCAACAACACTATTGGAGCGTGGCCCAATGACCAGCGAGAAAACTGCCAGAAACAATAAGGTCGTCACCACGGGGGCCAGCATAGTTTGGGTGTATATTTTGGTGAAGCGACGAACCTCCCGCATATATAAGGTCCACACGCCAAGCCAGTTGTGGTCACCTGGATTTTTCCACAAAGTAGCCTTCATTCTTGTTCCTTCATTATTGTTGAGGTTACATTAAAAGTATCCATTTAATATGAGAGAAATAACACCTAAACAAAAAACATTTTGAACTTAATATGACTGGGTACAATAACAAAACTAATAGCACCAAGCGACGAAAGAAAATTCCGCGTAAAGTAAGTGCGGCCTCGATTGAGAATGCTGCACTATATTACCTTGGGCGTTATGCAACGTCATCTGAGAACCTGCGGCAAGTTCTTGAGCGTAGAATAATGCGCGCAGCCAAACATCATGATACAAATATAGATGCGTGCTCCCAGCTTGTTGGTAATTTGATCAAGCGCTATCTGGAAAATGGCATTTTAAATGATGAAACATACGCCCAAACGCAAGTTGCAAGCATGAACCGACGGGGCAAATCACTTTGCGCCATACGGCTTTGCTTGCGCCAAAAGGCACTGCAGATTGATATTATTGATAAAGCTGTTAAGCTTTTGGCTAAAGAAATCGGCTCTCCTGACTTAGCTGCTGCCATTACCTATGCACGCAAGCGCCGTCTTGGCCCTTATCGTAGAAAAACTAGTACGCCAGTCATTCTAGACAAGGAACTGGCGGCTCTGGCACGTTCCGGTTTTAGCTATCCCATAGCTCTGCGAGTTGTCGAGGCCAGAAATGTTGATGAACTCGAAAATGAACTTTGAGGCCAAAAAATTTTCATGTATTTGGCAGCTCAAGAGCTTTTGCAAACAGGCGTGAATACACATGAGTGTAACTATTTTTCATAACCCTCGGTGTTCCAAATCCCGCGCCACACTGGCACTACTGAAAAAAATAATGCAGAAGTGTCAGTAATCAAATACCTAAATGACCCGCCATCTGTTGACGAGCTAAAAAAAATCCTTGCCCTGGTCGGCATAACACCCCGTGAGTTATTGCGCCAGAAAGACGCAGAGAAAGCCGGAATTAATGACCCTGGCCTATCTGACTATACCCTTCTTGCCATCATGGTCACAAACCCAGCAGCAATTGAATGGCCAATTGTAATTTCAAGGAAAAAGCAAAAATCGGCCGGACGCCAGAAGCAGTTCTTGACATACTGTAGGATCAAATTTCCCCAATATTTGTAAATAGTGCCATATCCGCCTCCACTCCAGAAGTTCGTTGCAACGGCTTCCGCTAAAATCCGACCTTAATAGGGCCAACAAAAATATCTCTAAAGCTACTTGATAAAACCAACAGAACCATTGATAAAAGTTCTATGGCACAAATGGAGCTTGCCATAGGATCGCCTTCGGACCACAAATAGATTAATGTACTTAATGTCAGAACAATTGAGATCAACTGAGACTTGGCTTTTTGATTTGGACAATACGCTTTATTGCGCTTCTACCAACCTTTTTGGTCAAATTGACGTACGTATGAAATCTTTTATTGCCAACTTGCTTGATATAAAACCCAATGAAGCCCTCAAAATACAAAAACAATATTTCCGGGAGTATGGAACGACCTTGCGTGGCCTGATGAACCGCCACGACATAGATCCAAAGACATTTCTTGACTACGTTCACGATATTGACGTACAGGTATTGCAACCCAATCCAATTCTTGACAAGGCTCTGAAAGAGCTCCCTGGAAGAAAAATCATCTTTACAAATGCAGACGTAGGGCACTCTTTGCGGGTCATGGAACGTCTTGGCATCAGTCAACATTTTGAAGCTATTTTTGATATTGTCGCTAGTGATTACATCCCCAAACCACAGCCAGAAGTTTATCAAGCGCTAATTAATCAATTTAGTATTAGACCAAAGCATACGGTCATGTTTGAGGACATGGCCCGCAACCTGAAACCGGCCGCCGATTTGGGCATGACTACGGTTTGGGTTCACACTGGCACTCTATGGGGACAGGAAAGTTCGGAGGGAGAGCATATCCACTATGCAACTAATAACCTGCCGGCATGGTTAAGTAATATTGTTACCTCGTATTGACATCAATGCCCTCGCCATCGCATGTTCTGGGGCCTTTAAACCTATTACAATCTTTTTTTATTTATTGAGCTGGAACAATGAGCCATAACGACTTACAAATCACCATTGACGAAGCCTGGGAGACTCGAGAGGCCATCAACCTAAAAACCACCGGAGAAATCCGCGAAGCTGTTGAAGAAGCCCTAAATCTACTTGATTCTGGTAAAGCACGCGTTGCCGAGCGAGAGAGCTTAGGCAAGTGGCGCGTCAATCAGTGGCTGAAAAAAGCAGTCTTATTGTCTTTTCGCCTTAACGACATGGGAATGATTGGTGGCGGTGCCGGTGGTGCACATTGGTTTGACAAGGTCCCCTCTAAATTTAAGGACTGGAGCGAGACTGATTTCCGCACTTCTGGTATTCGCGCTGTTCCCAACTGCATTGTTCGTCGTGGCTCCTATGTTTCGCCCGGCGTTGTCTTAATGCCATCTTTTGTCAATATCGGTGCTTTTGTTGATTCGGGTACTATGGTTGACGGCTGGTCAACGGTTGGCTCATGCGCCCAAATTGGTAAAAACGTCCATATCTCTGGCGGTGCAGGTATCGGCGGCGTGCTTGAACCCCTTCAAGCTGGACCCACCATTATCGAAGACAACTGCTTCATTGGCGCTCGCGCCGAGGTCGCTGAAGGCGTCATTGTCGAAGAAGGATCAGTTCTTGGCATGGGCGTTTTCATCAGCGCCTCAACAAAAGTCGTTGATCGTGCCACTGGTGAAATTCATTATGGGCGCGTACCAGCCTATTCAGTGGTTGTGTCAGGAAGTATGCCATCAAACAAAACCATGCCTAGCGGCTCACCCGCTCCAGGTTTGTATTGCGCTGTCATAGTCAAAAGCGTCGATGAGCGAACTCGCGCCAAGACCTCTATCAACGAGCTTTTGAGAGATTAATGGTTATGACTGTAAACGAAATTGAAGCACTTGACCTGAGCCAGGCATTACTGCGGTGCCCCTCTATTACGCCTGTGGATGCGGGCGCTTTGGATGTACTAGAAGCTGCCTTAAACGAACTTGGCTTCACCTGTTATCGTTTGCCTTTTAGCGAGGCCGGAACACCAGACGTGGATAACCTCTATGCTCGTTTTGGTACTGGAACCCCAAACTTTTGCTTTGCCGGCCACACGGACGTAGTTCCTATTGGGAACCGGAATGACTGGTCTAGAGATCCTTTTGGTGGTCAAATTTACAAAGACGCAATACATGGCCGCGGGGCCGCAGACATGAAGTGTGCCATTGCTTGCTTTACCGCCGCCGCTTCGCGCTTTATTGGTCGTCATGGTGAAAACTTTAAGGGTTCTATCAGTTTTCTTATTACCGGTGACGAGGAAGGACCAGCGATCAACGGCACAAAAAAAATGTTGGACTGGATGGTAGGGCAAAATCAAGCTATAGATGCTTGTCTAGTCGGCGAACCAACCAATGTAAAGGTGCTTGGAGACACTATAAAAATTGGTCGGCGCGGTTCGATGAACGGACGTCTTGTTGTCCATGGCACGCAGGGCCATGTCGCTTACCCACACCTTGCCAACAATCCTGTACCGGTGATCCTGAAGATGCTCAGTGCCATTAATGCAGATGTGCTGGATATGGGGTCCGATCACTTTCCACCATCAAATTTAGAAATAACTACTGTCGATGTTGGCAATGGGGCAACAAATGTAATTCCCACAAAAGCGCACGCCAGCTTTAATATTCGCTTCAACAATTTACACTCTAGTGCTTCCCTTGAGCAACATATAAGCAAAATTATCCAATCCGTTGCAGCTGAAAATGGTTCACAGTATAGCTTAGAATTTTCAATTTCTGGAGAATCGTTTCTGACCCCGCCCGGTTTTTTGAGTCAGGTCATTCAACAAGCAACAAAAAGTGTAACAGGCCATATGCCTGAACTAAGCACTACCGGGGGAACTTCAGATGCACGCTTTATCAAGGAGTTCTGCCCAGTTGCAGAATTCGGGTTGATTAACGCCACTGCACACAAGGTTAATGAGAATGCTTCTATTAACGATATCATAGCCCTAACAGACGTTTATGACGCAGTACTCGAATCTTTTTTTGCAGACTGATGGCAGCTGCACCAGGAGAAACCACACGAGCACTTTATGGTGCATACCGGTTAGCCTGCTTTGATTCATCTGGCTTGGATTATTTCAGAAATACTCGAGGGGCTTTCTGGCGATCCTTCAATGCGGCGTTGATTATCGCACCATTTTACGTCGGTTTATTGTTAATGCGCTATGAAATAGGCGAAATTTCAACAACGGTTTTTTATTTTATGTCTGTTGAAATTATTTCTTACATCATTTCTTGGGTCGCCTTTCCGGTGGTTGTGGATTTATTGATTACAACCATGGATCGGCGCGAAAAGTATATTCGTTATATCATCGCCTACAACTGGGCAGCAGTATTACAAAACTTACTTTATTTACCCATGGCCATGCTATCCGTTAACGGCATATTTTTATCCAGTAGCGCTGGTCTTTTGGGACTTACCATACTGATATTTTTCATGGTCTACACCTGGTTTATCACCAAGACAGCGTTGAATATCCCTAGCGGACGGGCAGCTACTATAGTCGCCATTGATTTTGCATTAAGCCTATTATTAAAAGGATATGCAGAAAAAATACTTTAAATTCATAAAAAATTACAAATTTCGCAATCTTAGGGAAAGTCACCAGTAAGGACAAATTTATCAACTCGGCAAAGCTCATTATACGTTAGAACATAAAATTATTCTGCGGCAGAAATGCCCCCTTAAATTGGCGGTCTTTATTTTTTCTGATGTCTATAATGTTTGTTTTCCGATGGTTGCAGGCGAAGTTTTATTTTTGACACACAACGGTCAGAAAACTCTATTTAATTCTGTTTTAATAAGAGACGCTCGTTAAATAGAGCCCGTGTGGTGGGGCAGTTTGTCCGGCAACTTTACGATCACGTGCATCTAGTGCTGTTTTTAGATCAGAGGCTGTCCACTTGCCCTCACCAACCCATTTCAAAGAGCCAACAAAGTTACGCACCTGATGATGTAAAAATGAACGTGCCTGAGCATGAATCAATACATGGTCACCGTCTCTTACCACATCTAGGCGGTTTAGGGTTTTCACTGGAGTATCAGCCTGACAAACGACTGCCCGAAAACTGGTAAAGTCATGCCTTCCGACAAGCACTTGCGCGGCCTCATGCATTGCTACTTCGTTTAGATGCACCGGCAAACGCCAGCTTTTGCCTTTTTCAATAGCCAATGGAGCTCGGCGGTTAGTTATTCTATAAGTGTAGGAGCGTCCATTTGCGGAAAAACGCGAATGGAATTCAGAGCCAACGACGCTTACTTTTAAGACTACTGCCGGCACATCTTTTAAATGAAAATTTAGGGCATCCCGCACGGTATCCACAGTGTGACTGCTGAGTAGGTCAAAATGGGCGACTTGCGCCAATGCATGAACGCCGGCGTCCGTCCGCCCCGCGCCAAAAACCCTTGAATTTTCACCACTGAATGCAAGGACAGCTTCCTCAAAGGACTGCTGAACTCCAAGACCATTTTCTTGACGTTGCCAACCAACGAAACCACAACCATCATATTCTATAATCAGTTTAAAACGGGTCATACTTGCACCACATTTTGAATAAGAAATCACAAAAAACCGGTTATAAATGATATTTTCTTATTTAAGCTAATTGTTTATTATTTAAGATTGGTACTTAAATTAAATAAACTTGTTGCTAATAATAAGCATATTCAGAGGAACAGCCAAATAGCGCTGAAGATGCTAGCAAATATAGTCAACATTTCCTGCGTTATGGTAGTAGTACATCAAACTCAAATTTTACAGGTCACTCAGGTGTTCAAGAACGATGTCTGTAAAAATGTTGATGGTCAGATCACTAGATTCGAAATCATAAAAAATAAGAAAACTCCTCAGCTGTGTTGTCCAGACAGAATTTAAAGGTGAGAAATAAATGCCTAAAGCCATTGTTGTCGAAACACTTCAAGCCAGCCGTGTCCCGATGGGCAAATCAAATCCACGTAAAAAATCTTCAGCCACCATTACATCTTTTCCTTGCTTTTGGACTAATCTCACACCTAAGGACCCTTCACCACAAGCTATGCTAAATTGATTATTCAGCACGGTTCCTGCCTCACCAGAGTGCTTGTTTGCAACGGCAGCCAATACCTTAAGCCTCACACCTGCATACTCAAACCATACCCCAGGCCAAGGATTCAAAGCCCTCACCCTACGCTCTAATTCAACAGCAGGCAATCTCCAGTCTAGACGCCCCTCATTGCGACCCAGTTTAGCTGCGTAAGTTACTCCATACCTTGGTTGTGCTTTAGAAGTCACGGCCCCTGCCAAAGCCTTCACAATCATCTTTGCACCCATTTTAGAAAGTCGGTCATGCAGGTCTAAAGCTGTCGTATCTTTTGTGATTGGGGTTTCCTCTATTAATAACATATCACCGGTGTCTAACCCTTCGTCAACTTGCATGATGGTCACGCCACTTTTTTCATCGCCAGCAATAATGGCGCGTTGTATTGGGGCTGCACCGCGCCAGCGCGGCAGCAACGAGGCATGAACATTAAGACAACCTAGTTTTGGAGCATCCAAAACAGGCTTTGGCAAAATCAAACCGTATGCAGCAACAATACAAGCATCAGCTCTTAAGGCCATAAAATCTTCTTGGTTTCTCTCATCATTTATGGATTTGGGAGTTCTCACTTGCAGGCCCTCTCCAAGGGCGTATGCGTGCACTGGACAAGGTCTTTCCTTTAGCCCACGACCAGCTGGGCGTGCCGGTTGCGAATAAACACAAACAACCCGATGACCCGCGTCAAGCAAAGATTTCAAAGATGGGATGGCAAAATCTGGGCTGCCCATGAATATTAAATTGAGGCTCGACGTCATTAAGTTATGGCCTCATGTTTTTTAGACTTGGTCAATTTTCGTAGGATAATATTACGCTTAAGGGAGGAAATGTGATCAACAAACAAAATGCCGTCAAGGTGATCAATTTCGTGCTGTATACAGACAGCAAGAATGCCGTCAGCGCCAAGTTCACATATTTTATTTTCATAGTTAAGGTAACGCACTCGCACACTGGTTGGTCGGATCACTTCAGAAAAATACTCAGGTAATGAGAGACAACCCTCATCATGGGGCAGATCTTCTTCAGAGACCTCAATAATTTCTGGATTAACCATGCAAACAGGTTGCGGATTTTCATCATTGCCCACAACATCAACTACAATAACCCGTTTGTGAACGTCTATTTGAGGCGCCGCCAAGCCAATGCCGCCGGCTGAATACATAGTTTCCAGCATATCATCCATCAGTTGGCGTACTTCATCAGTGACCTCTTTTACAAGCTCACTTTTAATTTTTAAGCGTGGGTCAGGTGCGATAAGAATAGTATAGATTGCCATTAAAAACTAAACCCTTTGTTTTTGATCGGAAACAATATTTCAGAACACCTCAGCCAAGTCCAGATATGGGCAGAAAATAAACAAAGACATTTATATTCTTTTTATGTGTATTAATAAAATTTGTTATATTTGCCTTTCGGGTCGCCATCAGGCAAAACTTTTTTTTAAGATTCGAGAGTAATAAATAGACCTATGGAAATGTTCACCCTAATTGTTGCTTTAATTGCCACCGCTGTTGTCATAGTTGCGGTAATTACCCTGCGTACAGGCCAAGTCCGGGCACTTGATATGGCACATAAAATGAGCAAGACTCAGGCAGAACTGACTGGACGGTTAACCCAGATGGGCGAGGCTCAGATAAACGCTCAGGCTCAGGTTAATTTAACCCTTGAGCAGCGACTGGACGCCGTTACTAAAAGGATCGGCGACGGCCTTAATTCGCACACAGAAAAAACAGGCAAGTCTATGGGCGACCTACACGAGCGCCTTGCCGTCATTGACGCAGCCCAAAAAAACCTGACCGACCTATCCCAACAGGTCGTTGGATTGCAGGATATCTTATCCAACAAACAGGCTCGAGGCGCCTTCGGGGAAGTTCAACTAAATGACCTAGTGTCATCAATATTGCCGCCATCAGCATATCAATTTCAAGCAACTCTCTCCAACGGCAAGCGCGTCGACTGCTTGCTCAATCTACCCAACCCACCGGGCTCTATCTCAGTTGATGCCAAATTTCCACTAGAGAGTTATCGTGCTCTTAACGATGCTGAGAACGACACCGCTATAGTTCAGGCCTCCCGTTCATTCAGTGCTGATATAAAAAAGCATGTTGAAGCCATTGCCAGTAAATACATCATCCCTGGTGAAACCGCTGAGTCCGCACTAATGTTTCTTCCATCTGAATCCATTTTTACTGAGTTGCACACAAACTTTCAAAATGTTGTTGAGGACTCGTGGCGGCGAAGGGTAATGATTGTCTCACCAACTTCTTTGATGGCTATCTTAAACACTGTGCGCGCGGTACTGAAAGATGCCAACATGCGTGAACAGGCAGGGTTTATTCAAACAGAAGTAACAAATTTACTGGGAGATATCGAGCGCATGGACAAACGCGTAGGAAATTTGGCCCGGCATTTTTCTAATGTTCAGGACGACATAAAGGCAATTCAGACATCATCAAAGAAGGTTTCCACCCGCGGCAACCGCATCGAAGAAATGCAGTTTGTTGAAGAGACTTCAAGCAATCCCCCAGAGCCAGGCATTGGAACGGCCAAACTGGTACCCCTACCCCGCGGAAAGGAAAAGGCGAAGCTCCCAGGCCCATGAGCTTAAAGCGTGAAAAGGTTACCGCACCATAACTCAAAAAAAGCAGGGACAAGCGCACTGAATCTATTAAATCGGCACTAGATTTCTATTGGAGGGGAAGATGCATTTAAAGGTCTATACGTCAAGAACAAACGTGAATTGATGATGCCGGTCAGTGAAAATGAACTATCAAATAGCATATTTAGATAGGATGACGCGCTCTCAGGGCTGCACTCAAAGTACCCTCATCAAGATAATCCAGCTCACCACCGACGGGAACTCCATGCGCCAATCCTGATATTTTAATATTTAAGCCACTCAATTTTTCGGCGATGTAGTGTGCTGTTGTCTGACCGTCAACGGTAGCATTAGTAGCTAGGATAACTTCCAGAACCACATCGCTTTTGGCACGTTTAAGCAGGCCTGGAACATTTAGATCTTGTGGTCCTATACCGTCCAGTGCCGACAAGGTGCCACCTAAGACATGAAAACGTCCACTGTATGATGGATTGCGCTCCAACGCCCACAAGTCGGCAACGTCCTCAACAACACATATCTGAGCGTCATTACGCTTCGGGTTATTGCATACATTACAAGGATTACAGGTGTCTATATTTCCACATGTGGAGCATTGGGTGATTTTTTGTGCTGCATCTTCCAGTGCCCGAATTAATGGTGAGAGAAGAGTTTCCTGATTTTTAATCAAACTCAGCACTACTCGCCGGGCTGAGCGTGGGCCAAGGCCGGGCAACTTTGCGAGTAGTTGGATAAGGCTTTTTATTTGACTTTCAGCCATAGCGTCAGAACGGAAGAGACATTCCAGGTGGTAATTGCAGGCCACCAGTCAGCTCGGACATTTTCTCCTGCATCATCGTCTCAACTTTACCCTTGGCGTCGTTAAAAGCAGCGACAATTAAGTCTTCCAAAACCTCAGCATCATCGGCGACAATTAAAGAAGGGTCTATCCTGACACCCTTTGTCTCGTGCTTGCCAGACATAATTACTTCGACCATGCCGCCACCTGCCTCACCAGTGACTTCCATAACGGATAATTCATCCTGCATTGACTTCATTTTATCCTGCATCTGTTGCGCCGACTTCATCATATCGCCAAGGTTTTTCATAAAATTTCTCTCTTTGGTCTAAGGAGTAAGAATTAATATTTCTTTTACCGCAGATCAAAAAGTATTTAAATGCGGTTAAATCTTTTTATTAAAATTGGATCAGTTTGACTGCACTTAAAAAATTGATTGTACTCGCCGAGGGATCACATGAGATATCAAAAACTTTTTTGTTTTCGATTTGGAAACTATTACTGATACTGACGCCGTATTCAACCTTATAGGCTTCAGCGAAACAGATATAGAGGCAAAGCGGGCTGATACATTACGCTCTCATTTAACCGTTACTGGTGTAAAAAATCCGTTTCCACGCCAGCCCTGTCATAGAGTAGGGGCAATCAGCTACTCCAAAAATGGAGAAAGCTTCCAGCTGCGTGAGTTTAGCACAGGAGGTTAGGCTGGATTTGATGAAAAACCTTTCTTGCAAGGATTCTTTAATTATTTTGAGGGCTTAAAGCCTCGACTAGTGTCTTATAATGGCCGCGGTTTTGATCTGTGGTTTTTAAGCACCTGGCCATGGCGCATAGAATTCAGGCTCCCTGGCTATAAGGGGCTGGAGTCAAGTGGAACTCATACCAGTCGCGGCACTCCACAGACTGGCATTGTGATTTGCTTAGGGTTCTGTCCGACTTTGGTGCTTCTACAAGAGGCAAACTTAATGAGATTTGCTCCGTATTGGGATTTCCAGGAAAATTTAGAGTCGATGGCTCTTAAATTTCAACCATAAGCGATAACAACCAAATTAATGAGATTTTTTGTTATTTAGAGACCGATGTAATATATATATCAATCTAGTCTAACTTCGGCACATGCACCATCGGGGAGCCTTGTGCAAAGACAGCTATAATCAAGCCATTGGTGATATAATTATCACTAATAGACTTAGAAGCCGAAGAGCGGCTACATTTACGTTAGCTCATGGACGCTTGGGGCAAGGCTTCTAACAATAAGTTTACGCTTTAAGCAAACTAAGCATTAACACCTTAAACCCTTGAGGGTATTTCTAGCTCTGGGCAAAAAAAATAAAACGCGGATTGGGCCTTTAATCAGTGTCTAGGACACGCACTGCTTCAATAGTTGCACCCGGAAAAGTATCCAGAACTGCCTTGACCAGTGGATGACCTGCGGCGCTCACGCGTTCCTCAGCCTTACCTTTGTCCCACTGCTGTTGGAGTGGCGGATCACCGGCCTGGTTAGACACTTTAACAACCCAATGCATTGCGGTAGTCTCGCTGAGAAACTTGGCCATTTCATAGGGCAGTTCTTTTTTTGCATGCTGGCCAAGGCCAACCTCAATACGCCCTGGCTCAAAGCGAACCAAATGCACATTATTGATTATATTGGCACGCAGGATAGCCTCACCTTTTTTTCCAGCAAGCTCAGCTACCTCAAAAAAAGTTTTGGGAACTGTCGCAGAGTCAAGAGGGTTTATATTTGGCTCCATCCCCATGTTAGATTGCAGCGCCTGAGCCGTATCCCCACTAGCAAGAGCAGCACGCGGTTGCTCTAACAATGAACTGGGTGATGGCACGTCAGACTGTTTTAAGCTTGGTGGCAAAGAGGCAAAAGGTGCTTTCAACGCTATAGGACTGCTTGCAGAAGTCCCAGCAACATCAGCGTGCAGAGCTTTCAAAGCGTCAGCTGGGGTTGGCAAGTCGCCTGTGTAGGCAAGGCGCACCAATACCATTTCAGCTGCCTGCATGGGCGAGGGGGCAGAGCGAACTTCGCTTAAACCTTTAAGTAGCATCTGCCAGGCTCGGGCAATGACAGCCATGGTCAGTCTTTCAGCCATAGCCTTGCCGTTGACCCGTTCTATTTCTGGAACTCCCGGATCATCGGCTACACTAGGAACAATTTTAATACGGGTTAGCCAGTGTGTAATTTCTAGCAAATCTTCGATGACCTTGGATGGGTCAGCACCGTCCTTATAAAGTTGCTCGAAAGATTCAAGAGCCGAAACAATATCACCCTTCAGGACTGTTTCAATTAACATAAATGTTTGTGAACGGTCAGCAAGGCCCAGCATATCACTGATTTGGCGATCATCAATCAAAGTAGATCCATTGGCGATAGCTTGATCAAGCAGACTGAGGCCATCTCGTACGGAGCCATCGGCAGCCCGCGCAATGAGGTTTAAAGCTGGCTTACTTATTTCCACCCCTTCACTATCGGCAACGCACTTAAAGTGGTTACAAAGAGCTTCCTCATCGACACGCCTCAAATCAAAGCGCTGGCAACGACTTAAAACAGTCACTGGAATTTTACGAATTTCCGTTGTCGCAAAAATAAACTTCACATGCAACGGTGGTTCCTCAAGTGTCTTCAACAACGCATTAAAGGCATTTTTGGAGAGCATGTGTACTTCATCAATGATATAAACCTTATAACGTGCAGACGTCGGGCGGTAACGCACGCCTTCAATTAATTCACGGATATCATCAACGCCAGTGCGACTAGCTGCATCCATTTCCAGCACATCTACATGGCGATCTTGGGCAATGGCAATACAGTGTTCACACACACCACACGGTGCCGCCGTTGGGCCGCTGTGGCCATCTTCTCCAATACAATTGAGGACACGGGCAATAATTCGCGCCGTGGTAGTCTTGCCGACACCACGAACGCCAGTCAACACAAAGGCATGAGCAAGGCGGCCTGCCTTGATGGCATTGGTTAAGATCCGAACTGTTGCTTCTTGGCCTATCAAGCCATCAAATGATTCAGGGCGGTACTTGCGCGCAAGTACCATGTATTCCTCTTGATTTTCAGTTTTGCTCTTTTTAGTCATGGTCTGATTAGAATAACCCAGAAGGAGTGAGAGCGAAGAAAAAAGGTGGAAGACCGAATATTGACCCGAACCGAATCTCGTTACGGCTGCTTCCTTCCGGATCTGACCGGGTTCACGAACAGTTCGCCCAATACCGATCTTCCGCGTGCACTATAGCAGTCCACCGGAAGGGTCAGTCAATAAAATCTAAGTTGGTTAACGGGGAGAAAACCAACTTAAATACATTTTTTAGCCCGAACTATCGAGCTTGTCTTCGCCACCATCACCGCTAGGACCCCCAGAATCCCTGGGGATTTTTTTTACGTCGTCTGGAGGGTCCGAGTAAACGTCAGCAGGTGGGCCTTCAAAAAGCTGGTAGCCCCTTAGCATGGCCTCGGGGACAACTGACTGTGTCAAACCCTTATCAGAAGCTAATGGGACTTCTTTAACCACAGGCATTTTCTCGACAAAAACCTTATTCTCTGGTTCATTTTCCAGAACCTTTGAAGTCTCAGATTCTTGTTTAGCCACGGTTTTTTCTATCGGCGTATCCAAAATCTCATCTGATGGAGGCGTGTCAGATAATGGAGAGATGGAGGCCGGTTGTGATGATATCCGTCCTATCGGTTGTTGAGGTTCTGGAACTTCAAATGTCCTTGGAGGTTTATCCAAGGAGGTATTTTTTGGATCTTTAGATAACTCTCTGAACGAAGAATTTGGGTTAAGAACAGAATCAGATCTGCCATCAGGCTCGTCCGCTTTAACTTCCTCCGTTCCTATTACAAAGGGTTTATAATCAAATAACTCTAGGTGTTTAAGGGGCCTTTCTATAACTCTCCGACGTGGTTCAATAGTAATAAACCCACCTCCACTGCCAATCATCGCCAAAGAATTTACAATTGAATCGTCTTCAAATTCATAGGTTCCATCCCTGACTGCGACGAAACGAAACGCAGTTTTTGTACGCGGCGGGATGGCAACTCCTGCTAAACACTTAATTTTTTTAAAATCAGTTCCGCCAGCGCTTACACCAGCGACAGCAACAGCACGAAAAAAATCGAATGCCATGAATGAATGTTCAACATCGTCAGCATTTTCAATGTTTAGTACGTAAGGTTGGGCCATATAGAGACCCAAGTAAGTAGGAGAAAAGTGACCTTGGCGGATTCGAACATCAAGAACTTTAGCCTGATTCCAGTCAACGCCTTCCAAAATTTGTGATGAATCGTCCTTGCACGCGAAACCTGAGAAGTTTATTTCCCAAGGGAATCCTCCACTGCCCGGCGAATATGCACACGAAGACAAGGCTAGCAAGACAAGCATAAGTGCAGTAGGCCGGAAAGCCAGCATACGCAAAAGATCTCTCCCCGTTAGCGCACTCCCAAAATATTTGAGATTACGCAGACTCAAACACCTAAAAGTAACAATTTAAGAGTCGAAAGCCCATATAATATGTATAAACATATAAACCTTAACACTATATGTAGTAAAACAAAGTATTTAAGAACTTGGGATACTTACCAAAAATAGATTTAAAATATCTGCTTTAAATGTGACGTTATATTGCTCAAAACTTCAATCAGTTCAGGCTATTAGCATGACAAATTCACTGTATTATACAAAAACAGGATTATTTAGGACACCTTCTTTCTTCGCTGATGAAACCTGGCTAAAAAAACGCTTACATAATCCAAACACTTTCATCGTACCAGTTTGGAAAAACCTAAACCTGGTACTGGATCATGAAATGCCTTCAGCCATTACACTTTCAGGTAACCATGCCCGCGGGCTACTAGAAGTTGCCAGCGAAATTGCTTTCCTTGGAATGGATGGGCCCGACTTTGGTGACGATACTGCCAGCGCTTATTTTGCTATTGACGTTTCAGATTGTGAAATACCTTCTTTAGCCCCAATGTTGGGCAGGGCTAAATTCACAGAATTGCGTGAGGTTGGTATGCTTATGGGTAGAAAAGAAGGATCATTGCTGGCCCTTGCCCGGGGCGTGATTTTCTGGCACCAAAATAATCGTTTTTGTGGCAACTGTGGCTCCTCAAGTGCCTCAGTACAGGGAGGGCGCATTCGCCGGTGTTCCAATCCTGGGTGTGGATGCGAACAATATCCAAGGACGGATCCGGCAGTTATCATGCTTGTCACCCGGCCAGGACCTGACGGTGGCGCATGCCTGATGGGACGCAATCACAATTTTAGTGAAGGCATGTACTCATCACTGGCTGGTTTTGTTGATCAAGGGGAAAGTCTGGAGCAGGCAGTTATCCGAGAAGTCTTCGAAGAAACTGGTATCAACGTCGATGATGTTGAATACAAAGCTTCTCAGCCATGGCCGTTTCCATCTTCTTTAATGCTGGGCTTTCGCGCCCGGGCAATCTCAACCAAGATCAACATCGACCCTAAGGAACTTGAGGACGCACGCTGGTTTCCTAAAAGCGTCGTTAGAAAGGCTGAAGCATCCGGACTAAAGCTGCCGCGTACAGATTCAATTGCATATTGGCTAATCAAGGACTGGCTGGCAGAAGACTGATTTTTTGTTTCTGGCGGAAAATATTTGCCGGAAAAACACCAATAATTTTTACCCATGAAGTAAAGAAATTGAGCTCTTCCATAGCCCACTGGACACTTTTCTCGTCCAGATGACCTTCTATTTCTGCATAAAACTGCACCGCATAAAAATTCCCATCGACCATATAACTCTCCAGCTTGGTCATATTGACACCATTTGTGGCAAAACCTCCCATCGCCTTGTATAGGGCTGCGGGAACATTACGAACCTTGAAGACAAAGCTTGTCACCCAATCGCCATTATCAAGACAGGGAAAATCAGTTTCTTGAGACATAATTAAGAATCGTGTCGTGTTGTGTTCTGCGTCTTCAATATTTGCGCGAAGGGATTCAAGGCCGTAAATTTTTCCTGCTAATTCTGATGCAATCGCAGCCTGAGTATGATCATTTCTATCCGAAATCATTTTTGCCCCAGCGGCAGTATCACCATAGACCACTGGTTCTAACCCAAGCTCCCGAATTACATTTCGGCACTGCGGTAGCGCATGCAAGTGAGAATGAACATGGGTCAAATCTTCAATTCTTGTTCCGGGAATAGCTAACAGGTGGTGATCAACACGCTGGAAATACTCTCCTATAATATGCAGATTTGAATTTGGTAGCAGATGATGAATATCAGCTACTCTTCCCGCCACCGAATTATCGATAGGTATCATCGCCAATCTGGCCCGACCTTCGTGGACCGTAGCGAAGGTGTCTTCAAAGGTGTGACAAGGCAGCGTTTTCATTTCAGGGTGCATACCCCGGCAAGCCAGGTCCGAATAGGCTCCGTATGCGCCTTGAAAGGCAATAATCTTGTTTCCGGAAGTCATTATGTCAACCTTTAATAGTCCATTTATGAGAGTATTTGACGCGCCCGGTCAAGGTCAGCCGGAGTATCAACGCCAAGTGGCACAGTGTCAACGAGGGCAACATCAATACGCATGCCCGCCTCTAAGGCGCGCAATTGTTCCAAACTCTCACGGCATTCCAGCGGCGCCGGTTTAAGAGTAATGAAACGTCGCAACTCCTCACAACGAAAAGCATACAGACCAATGTGATGATACAGCGGCCCATCCCCTGAGGGAACGCGCTGCCGAGAAAAATACAAGGCGCGACCAATTGTTGCTCCATGCGCAAATGAGACTACTGCCTTGACCACATTTGGATTATCTTTTTCAGTTTCTTCGGTGATTTCACTAACTAAAGTGGAGATATCTACTTTCATATTCGCCAAGGGCTTAAGTGCTGAGCGAACAGCTTCGGGCTCGACAGTTGGCAAATCCCCCTGCAGGTTAACTATCACGTCAAAGTCGGAGCCGGGATCAATGGCACACAAAGCTTCATAAGCCCTGTCAGAGCCGGATGGATGATCGGAGCTCGTCAATACTGCACGGCCACCGGCGTCACTTACTGCCTGAAAAATTGCTTGTTCGTCGCATGCGACCACCACAGGTCCTACATCTGCTTCAATGGCCCGCTGCCATACCTGAACGATCATAGGTATACCATTTATGTCAGCAAGCGGCTTTCCGGGCAACCGGGTCGAAGCCATCCTCGCTGGGATAATAACCAGAGGATTGAAGGGGACTTTGCGTGATTGTGCATTTTGAGTCATTTGTTTATCTTCGTCTTAGTTTCTACGTCTAGTGTTATGCACTATAGTGATTACGAGACTTGCTTAAACTGATTTTCCAATCTTGGGCTTAAACAATAGCCGAAGAACAAAACGAAGGATCGCCTTTAATGAATTCCGGCTTTGTTAAAAATATTCTGCTTTCCTTTGCCATTGCCGCAGTATTACTTCTTGTTGTCAACATCATTGGTGAATTAGCAATACAGCCTCAAAAAAGGACTCCTGCAGCAAAAGCTGAACAACCTGTGGCCGTAAAATCCGTCAAAGAGGAACCCACGGTGGAATCTGAAAAAAATTCCGAGGTATTGCCCGCAGTTGACATCACCGGCTTGTTGGCAACTTATGACCCAGAAGCAGGTAAAAAAGCATTTCGCCAATGCCAGTACTTTCATACGTCAGAAAAAGGCAGTAAAAACCGTATTGGGCCAAATTTATGGAATGTGGTAGGAAGCAAAAAAGGCAGCATGGAGGGCTTTAAGTGTTCCGATTCCATGAAGCTAAAGGGCGGCACTTGGACTTTTGGCAACTTAAATACTTTTTTGGAAAACCCCAAGGCATTTGTAGTCGGGACCCGAATGTCCATTGAAGACAATAGAGACCCTATTAAGCGCGCCACCTTAATCGGTTATTTAAGGACGCTAAGTGATAATTCAAAAGCACCGGCAGACTGAATAAAATGCACTCTAAAGAATTGGAATTGGCAGGAAGATTGGCTGATACAGCCAGCATTATTACCATGTCATATTTTAGGAAGCACCCGAAAGCCATCACCAAAGAGGACCAAACCCCTGTTACCATTGCGGACAGAGAGGCGGAGCAAGCTATGCGTGCCATGATTGAGAAAACTTTTCCTGATCACGGTATCTTAGGCGAGGAATTTAAAGACAAGAACGTTGATGCCAAATATGTTTGGGCTCTTGATCCAATCGATGGAACCAAATCATTTATCACTGGAATGCCACTATTTGGAACCCTAGTCTCCTTGCTTGAAGATGGCTTTCCAATCATCGGTATCATCGACATGCCAGCCCTTAATGAACGATGGGTTGGGTGCAAAGGCAGATCGACGTTGTTCAATGGCAAAAGCGTCCAAGTGCGCCCGTGTGAGGACATCCGTGAAGCCTGGTTATATGCCACATCACCACACATGTTTTTGGGTGATGATTTTGTGGCCTTTGAACGGGTGCGAAAACAAACACATTGCACTCTTTACGGGACAGATTGTTATGCCTATGGCTTGCTTGCAAATGGTAGTTGCGACTTAGTTATCGAAGCTAGCATGGGTATTTACGATTTTTGCGCGCTGGTCCCCATTATCACTGGTGCAGGTGGTTACATGGTCGACTGGCAGGGAGAGCCACTTTGCCTAAAATCAGATGGACGCGTCATTGCTGCTGGTGGGCAGGCCATAGTTAAAACAGTGTGTAACTTGCTAGATAAATAATTCTCATTAAATAGGAAACTCAAGACAGTCACGACAAAAATCTATACCCTAAATATTGTAAAATTCCACGTTGACTGTAATAAAAATCACAAAATAAAGGGGTCATAATCCAAGTTGTCTGCCGAAAACATTGCCAATAGTTAAATATTGCAAGACAAAAACAAACAGCGCATTTAGACATGTTTCTATTTTCAAGGTCTTCAAATTACTAAGGTCAGAACTACAAAAGGTGATAATTACCCTCTATTCCCATTATTGTTACGCGCATAAAGTGGTGTGGGCTTAGTACATGCGCTAAATTTGATGATTCTACCTTAATTGTTAAAGTCATCCTTGATCATGGCCAAGTGCAACGCCAAAATCTTTGTCCGTGCCTACAATAAGGTATTAATTTATGGCCTTCGTGAACATTCAGGAGCATTCGACTTGATACGTATCGCCGCCACTATGATAAACACTCTATTTTTTATGACGATAGTCAATTTATGCTACGCCGAGCCTATCCATGGGCTGGCAATGCATGGACAAGCAAAATATGCGGCAAATTTTAAGCACTTCAACTACGTCAATCCAAAAGCCCCAAAAGGTGGCGACGTCAAACTAGCGACAACAGGAAGTTTCGACAGCTTCAACAATTTCATTATCAAGGGAGAAGCTGCTGCTGGCTTGGGCAATCTGTACGATACACTTTTAGTCCCCAGTGCTGATGAAGCTTTTTCTGTATATGGTTTGTTAGCTGAGAGCATAGAAACCCCCGAGGATCGTTCTTGGGTTCAGTTTGTAATTAGAAAGGAGGCCCGATGGCACGACGGTGAGCCAGTCACTGCAGATGATCTCATCTGGTCCTTCAATACCTTGATCAAAAAAGGCCAGCCTTTTTATCGCTACTATTACAGCAGCGTTGCTAAAGTCGAAAAAATCGACACCCTCACGGTTCGCTTTACCTTCAAAACTGGGGAAAATAGAGAATTACCTCTGATCATAGGGCAAATTCCAGTACTGCCAAAGCATTACTGGCAGGACAAAGACTTTTCTAAAACTTCATTGGAAAAGCCTCTGGGCAGTGGCCCTTACAAAATTGAAAAGTTTGAGGCTGGGCGGTTTGTAAAATATAAACGTATTGCTGATTATTGGGGTAGTGATTTACCAGTTAAAAAAGGATTTAATAATTTTGATACCATTCGCTATGACTATTATCGAGATGCCACTGTTCAGGTTGAGGCTTTCAAAGCCGGAGAATTTGATTTTCGTGCCGAGAATTCATCAAAAATGTGGGCTACGGCATATGATTTCCCAGCCTTGGAAAAAGGACTAGTTCAAAAGGAGGAAATCAAACATAGCCGCATTGCTGGCATGCAAGGATTTGCCTACAATATTCGCCGAGAAATCTTTTCAGACTCCAGAGTGCGACAGGCCCTAGCCTCAGCCTTTGATTTTGAATGGTCCAATCGTAATCTTTTTTATAGCCAATATATTCGCTCGCGCTCCTACTTTGGTAATTCAGAAATGGCAGCAACGGGCCTTGCCAACAATGATGAACTTGCTATTTTACAGGCTTACCGGGGTCGCGTACCTGAAGAGGTTTACAGAATTGAGTACCAGCCGCCAAAAACCAACGGAGATGGTCGTATTCGTGCCAACCTGAAAATTGGGGACTCTTTATTAAAGGAAGCGGGCTGGATCATAAAAAATAAAAAGCGGGTAAATGTTATAACTGGCGCAACCATGGAATTTGAAATCCTACTTGTTAGCCCGATGTTTGAACGCATTGCTCTTCCTTTCACTAAGAATCTGGAACGTTTAGGAGTAAAAGCCCGAGTTAGAACCGTCGACTCATCTCAATACCAAAGGCGTTTGGAAACTTTTGATTTTGACATGATTGTATCAGCTTGGGGAGCCTCGTTGTCTCCCGGTAATGAGCAAAGGGATTTCTGGAGCACTGCTGCTGCAAACCAAAACGGAAGCCGCAATGTGATTGGCATCAGCGACCCTGTGATTGATGAATTAATAGAAACCCTGATAGCAGCGCCTGATCGGAAAAGCCTGATCACACGCGCTAAGGCACTGGACCGGGTAATGCAATGGGGACATTACGTAATTCCCCACTGGCATCTTAATTATGACCGTCTTATTTTTTGGAGCAAATTAAAACACCCCAAAATTACGCCTTTGCAAGGCAGTCAATTTGACACATGGTGGGTCAAACTTGAAAACTCAACAAAAATACAAAAAATACAAAAATCTCCTAAGGCTGAATAACTTATGCTTGCATACGTCTTACGCCGCTTGCTTCTGATCGTCCCGACCTTGTTTGGCATCATGGTAGTCAACTTCATCATAGTTCAATCGGCCCCTGGCGGCCCAGTAGAACAGGCGCTGGCCAAAATAAAAGGGCATAGTGTAGAAGCAACAGCACGGGTAAGCGGGACTAGTGGCGGTGAAATCAGTAACCTTGGAAAACCTGAATTAGCAACAGTAACATCTCGGCAAAGCAAGTACAGGGGAGCTCAGGGACTGGATCCAAAATTCATCAAGGAAATCGAGCAGCAGTTCGGTTTTGATAAACCCGCACATGAGCGCTTTTATTTGATGATGAGTAATTATCTACGCTTCAATTTTGGAAATAGTTTTTTTCGTGACCGCAGTGTTTTTGAGCTGGTAGTCGACAAAATGCCCGTTTCAATATCACTGGGCCTCTGGACCACCTTATTGGTATATTTAATTTCCATTCCGTTGGGTGTTGCCAAGGCGGTTCGTGACGGATCAACCTTCGATGTGTGGTCAAGTGTCATCGTGGTCATCGGTAACGCAGTTCCCGCCTTCTTATTTGCCATTGCATTGATCGTCATTTTTGCCGGTGGACGTTATTTTGACTGGTTTCCACTGCGTGGCCTGACATCCGATAATTTTAATGAGCTTTCAACGCTTAGGCAGATAACAGATTACTTTTGGCACATGGCGCTACCAATACTATCAATGGTTATTGGTGGCTTTGCAGGGCTGACAATGCTGACTAAAAACTCTTTTCTAGATGAAATTAATAAGCAATATGTAGTCACCGCTCACTCCAAGGGCCTTAAAAAAAACCGTGTTTTATACGGGCACGTATTTCGTAATGCTATGCTTGTTGTTGTTGCTGGGTTCCCCAGCGCCTTCGTCAGCATACTATTTACTGGAGCGCTGTTGACCGAAATTATCTTCTCTTTGGATGGCCTTGGATTATTAGGTTTCGAAGCTGCAATTAATCGGGACTATCCAGTTATGTTCGGGACCCTATATTTTTTCACTTTGCTAGGTTTACTGCTTAATTTATTGGGCGATATTATGTACCACTTCATTGATCCACGCATCGATTTTGAAAAACGCAATAGCTGAGAATCATGCAACTGACCCCACTTTCTAAACGAAGGTTAGCTAACTTCCGGGCAAACAAGCGTGGCTATTGGTCATTGTGGATATTTATAGGGCTTTTTGTTGCCAGCCTGTTTGCCGAATTGATTGCCAACGACAAACCAATTCTGATTAACTACGCAGGCGAACTATACGTTCCAGTCTTTATTGATTACCCCGAAACAGTATTTGGTGGATTCCTTGAAACAACTGCAGAATACGCTGACCCTGAGGTGCGTGAAATGATTGAGGAAAAGGGCTGGATCATTTGGCCCTTAATCCATTTCAGCTATGACACGGTTAATTATGAACTAGCCCAGCCAGCCCCTGCCCCTCCTTCAGACCTAAATTGGTTGGGCACAGACGATCAAGGTCGCGATGTTGCTGCCCGGCTGATATACGGATTTCGTATATCGGTTCTGTTTGGCCTAACGCTGACTTTTTTCAGCTCCGTTATCGGTATTGCATCTGGCGCAGTGCAGGGCTTCTTTGGTGGCCTGACAGATCTATTTTTTCAACGCTTCATTGAAATATGGTCAGGACTTCCAACGCTTTATCTTTTGATTATTCTAGCCAGCGTTGTCGAGCCTAATTTTTGGTGGCTGCTAGGTTTGATGCTGTTGTTTTCATGGATGACACTGGTTGGAGTTGTGCGTGCTGAGTTCCTACGTGCCAGAAATTTTGATTATGTGCGCGCCGCCAGAGCTTTAGGCGTCGACGATTGGACTATTATGTTTAAACACATTTTGCCCAACGCTATAGTGGCCACGGTGACTTTTTTACCTTTTATCCTGAACGGCTCCATAACGACACTGACAGCGCTCGATTTTTTAGGCTTTGGCCTACCCGCAGGATCCCCTTCCCTTGGTGAATTGTTAAATCAGGGAAAGGCTAATTTACAGGCGCCGTGGCTTGGTTTGACTGCTTTTTTTGTACTTGCAATAATGTTGAGTCTTTTAATCTTTGTGGGCGAGGCGGTTCGTGATGCTTTTGACCCAAGAAAAACTTTTAAATGAGCTTGCTTGAAATAAAAAATTTAAGCATTTCTTTTGGCGAAGGCGCTAGAGAAATCAAGGCCATGCAGGGCGCATCGTTGAAGATAGACAGGGGCGAAACTGTCGCCATGGTCGGCGAGTCCGGTTCTGGTAAATCAGTGACGGCATTGTCGATCATGAAATTGCTACCCTATCCCATAGCCCATCATCCATCTGGTTCGATCATTTTTGCCGGTGAAGAATTGATGAATGCCAATGAAACGCGAATGCGGGAACTACGAGGAAATCGTATCGCGATGATTTTTCAGGAACCACTTACCTCCCTAAACCCTCTACATTCCATCAAAAACCAAATCAGTGAAGTGCTATTTGTGCACAAGATGATGAACAAGACTCAGGCGCACGCCCGGGTTGTCGAGCTGCTAGAGCTGGTTGGACTCGAAGATGCCATAGACCGCCTAGACGCCCTACCACACCAGTTTTCAGGTGGACAGCAGCAACGGGTAATGATTGCCATGGCCCTAGCCAATGAGCCTGATCTTCTAATTGCAGATGAGCCAACTACTGCCGTTGATGTAACAATTCAAGCACAGTTACTTAATTTATTGAACGAGCTACGCAATAAGCTAGGCATGGCACTGCTGCTCATTACCCACGATCTGGGCGTGGTGCGTAAAATGGCCGATAGGGTGCTTGTCATGAATAATGGCCAGGTAGTTGAACATGGTACCTTGGTAAGTGTCTTCGACAACCCACAAAAGACCTATACCCAACGCCTGCTAGGGGCCGAGCCCAAAGGCATTCCTGAGCCTGGCAAACCGAATGCACGGCCGTTGATGAGCGGTGAAAACATTAAGGTTTGGTTCCCAGTTAAGCAAGGCTTGCTGCAACGCACCACAGGTCACATAAAGGCAGTTAACAGCCTGAGCTTATCTATTAAACGAGGTCATACTCTTGGAGTGGTAGGAGAGTCAGGTTCAGGAAAAAGCTCCCTAGGCCGGGCCCTACTTAGACTGCAAAGTTGTGAAGGTAGTATAATATTTGATGGCCATAATCTAGACAATATGTCAAAAAAAGCTCTACGCCCACTACGCAAGCGCATACAAATTGTCTTCCAGGATCCCTTTGGATCCTTAAGCCCAAGGCTTTCTGTGGGCCAGATCATTGGCGAGGGATTAAAAGTACATGGCCTTGGCGGCAGCCCTGATGAACGCCGCACTCTAATCACCGAAACCTTGAGAGAAGTCGGACTTGAGCCACAGATGATGGAGCGATACCCCCACGAATTTTCCGGTGGTCAACGTCAGCGTATTTCAATCGCTCGTGCACTTGTTTTGAATCCTGAATTCATTGTTTTAGACGAGCCCACAAGTGCGCTGGACATGTCAGTACAGGCACAAATTGTCGACCTACTGCGCAAGCTACAACAGCGTCACGGACTAACCTATTTGTTCATCTCTCATGATTTAAAAGTAGTCCGCGCTGTATCCCATGACATTGTCGTTATGCGTCAAGGCAGGATCGTTGAACAAGGGCCGGCAGCAGAAATTTTCACTAATCCTAAACAGCCTTACACGCGTGAGCTGATGGCTGCGGCTTTTGAATTGAAAGCCTAAAATAACAAAGGGGAGATAAATTAAAAAATGCCAAGTGCCCTAGTTTATATAAGTCCTGAGGACCCGGCGGAGCGCTGGCGTGACGCCTTGGTGCCTGTCCTGCCGGAAGTAAACTTCACTAGTGATTTTCATGTCTGGCCAGATTGCAAGGATACACAATACGACCCGGAGGATGTAGATATCGCCTTGGTATGGCGCCCAAAGCCAGGTGACTTAAAGCACTTTCCAAACCTGAAGGCCGTCATCAATCTAGGTGCAGGTGTAGATACTATTCTAGCAGACGAAACATACCCTAAAGGCGTCCCACTGGTTCGCTTGATCGACCCAGCTTTGACCAGACATATGAGTGAATTCATAGTCCACCGGGTTCTACACTTCCACCGCAAATTTCATGTTTATGACCAGATGCAACGCGATCACGATTGGCGAGAACTAATACAAGAAGACACCCTGCAAAAGCGCGTCGGTATTATGGGACTGGGCACCTTGGGGACCGATGCAGTCCGCCACCTAGCCCCCTTTGGATTTCAAATCGCTGGTTGGAGCCGTACTGAAAAACGCATTAATGGTGTTCAGTCTTTTTTTGGACTGGATAACCTTAAGGAATTTCTTGCGCGTACAGACATTCTCATTTGCCTATTGCCGTTAACGCCTGAAACCCACGGCATTCTCAATGCTGAAACCCTATCCCAATTACCAAAAGGCGCTTATGTGATCAACTCAGGTCGAGGCCTCCAAATTGATCAAGAAAACTTACTAGTAGAGCTGGATAATGGCCACATCGCCGGAGCAGCACTGGATGTTTTTTGCACAGAGCCAATTCCTAAAAATAGCCCAATTTGGGACCATCCGAAGATTATAGTTACCCCACACATTGCAAGCCTCTCGTCAGCCCAATCCGCTGCACAAAATATTGCCGAAAACATCCGCCGTATCCGTCGCGGTGAAACACCAAATGATTTAGTTGATTTTAACACAGGCTATTAACCCAGATAGCCGTAAGACAGCCCAAGCAATCCAGCACCGAGAATAATTCGGTATACTGCGAAAGGAGCAAAACTGGAATGCCTCAGCCAAGCCATCAAAAAAGATATGGCAAGCATGGCAATTACGAGAGAAAGGCCTGCCGCTAAAGCAGCGTCAAAGGTCAGGCGTAAGTCACCAATGCGATAAAGATCTATTCCTGAGAGAGTTCCAGCACCAATAATTGTTGGGATAGACATCAACATTGAAAAACGCGCCGCATCACCTCTCTCCATACCAAGAATTCTCGCTGCAGACATGGTAATGCCTGAGCGTGACGTCCCTGGCACTAACGCCAGCACCTGGGCAAATCCGATTATGATTGCGTCACTAACGCCCAAATGCTCGACCCGGCGCAGTGTCATGCCAGCCTTGTCAGCGATCCACAAAACGATACCAAATGCCAAAGTAGTCCAGGCAATAATATTCAGGGAACGCAAACTATTCACGCCGTAATAGTTAAACAAATATCCAGCGGCAATAACCGGAATTGTCGCCAACACTATCAACCCAGCAAGCTTTGCATAAGGATCATGGCGTCCTCGCGCGGCCATCACCAGCCCCTTTAGCATGGCAATAATATCACGCCAGAAGTACAAAAGAACAGCACCTAGTGTTCCCACATGCACTGCAACATCAATAATATGGCCATGATCTGGCCAACCCGTAAAAATTGGGACCAGCACCAGGTGTCCTGAAGAACTGATTGGCAAAAATTCAGTAACACCCTGAACAAGAGTTAAAACCACAATATGTAGAATAGGCACATTAATCCTTTCAATATATTGGACTGACTATAACCTCACATTGAGTCACGCCCAACCCTGACGGCACTTTTAATAATCAATTTTTTATTGCAAATGTTAAATTATGTGTTTTTTGCATAGCCGTAATGCGAACAAAATTTCATTTTTTATAAATAAAATGATATACTATATTTGTTATTTAAAACGTTCCAAATTGTATTTGCAAAAAACAGTAAGAGATTTGTCCAATGAGCCAAAAAGTTTGGCCCCAAGCGCCGGGATTGCCCCCAAAACAGGGGCTTTATGACCCTAGCAATGAACACGATAATTGCGGTCTCGGCTTTATTGCCGACATAAAGAATCGAAAGTCTCACGAAATTGTACGCCAAGGCCTACAGATTCTTATCAACTTAGACCATCGTGGTGCAGTTGGTGCCGATCCTTTAGCAGGTGATGGAGCAGGTATTTTAATACAAATTCCTGACAGCCTATATCGAGAAGAATGTGCCAAACTGGGATTTGATTTACCTGATATAGGTGACTATGCCGTTGGAATGGTATTTTTGCCACAAAACGCACAGACCCGAACCGCCTGTCTCAAGGCTTTTGACACCGTCGTCGCAGAAGAAGGTCAAAGCATTATTGGTTGGCGGGATTTGCCTGTCGATAACAGTGTCCTTGGCGAGAGTGTAAAACCTATCGAGCCTGTCATCCGCCAAGTATTTATTTGTCGTGGCAAAAAGTGTGTTGACGCAGGCTCATTCGAACGTAAATTATTTGTAATTCGCAAGCAGGTCCATCACAGGGTTTGGGATGTCAAATTAGAAGATCGAGAACAATTCTATATACCCTCAATGTCTTCCAGAACCATTGTCTACAAAGGTATGATGTTGGTTGGTAATGTTGATAGATATTTCACAGATTTAAGTGACGATCGGTGTCAGTCCGCCCTTGCCCTTGTTCACCAACGGTTTTCAACCAACACCTTCCCGTCCTGGCCTTTGGCTCAGCCTTTTCGCTATTTGTGCCACAACGGCGAAATAAATACGGTACGCGGTAATATTAATTGGATGCACGCCCGAAGACACAATATGAGCTCAAGCATTCTTGGTTCTGATTTAGAAAAACTATGGCCTTTGATTGGCGACGGTGCATCTGATTCAGCGACCTTTGATAACGCACTAGAATTACTCGTTGCTGGCGGCTATTCATTAGCACACGCCATGATGATGATGATACCTGAAGCTTGGTCTGGTAATCCCCTCATGGATGAGGAACGCCGGGCTTTCTACGAATATCACGCGGCACTTATGGAGCCATGGGACGGCCCTGCTGCTATGGCCTTTACAGACGGCCGTCAGATAGGCGCGACCCTAGATCGCAACGGCTTGCGACCTTCTCGTTATATCATTACTGATGATGACAAGGTTATCGTTGGATCTGAAGTCGGGGCCTTGCCTATTCCAGAGAGTTCAATTGTAAAAAAATGGCGTCTGCAGCCAGGTAAGATGCTGCTAATCGATCTGGAAGAAGGTCGCATAGTTGATGATGCCGAATTGAAAAAAACCCTAGCCCAAGCCAAGCCCTATCAAAAGTGGCTCAACGAAACCCAAATTGTATTGGATGATCTACCCGAAGAAGTTTCGCCCATGGCTCCAAATAAAGAGACCATTCAGAGCCGGCAACAAGCCTTTGGCTATACGCAAGAAGATGTTAAATTTTACATCACACCCATGGCCGTTGAGGGTATTGACCCACTGGGCTCCATGGGCAGTGATATCCCACCTGCAGTTCTTTCCAGTCGCTCAAGGATGCTGTATTCTTACTTCAAACAAATTTTTGCTCAGGTGACCAACCCTCCAATTGATCCAATCCGCGAAGAATCAGTAATGTCACTGGTTTCTTTAATTGGCCCTAGACCAAATCTTCTTGACATGGAAACTAGTGGCAACCACATGCGCTTAGAGGTTCAGCAACCTATTCTTTCCAACATTGATTTAGAAAAAATTCGTCGAATAGAGAACAATGTAAACAAAGCTTTCATCACCTATACTCTGGATATTTGCTATCCCGCCGCTGATGGTGCTGCCGGCATGGAAAATGCCCTAGATAAATTATGTCAAAAAGCTCGAAATGTTGTCAATGAAGATCATAATATCTTAATTCTGTCTGATCGTGGAGTGAATGCAGACAGAGTAGCTATCCCAGCACTGCTCGCAACTGCAGCAGTTCATCACCACTTAATCCGAGAGGGTCTCCGTACTGAAGTTGGGCTAGTTATTGAAACTGGTGAAGTTCGCCAAGTTCATGACTTCTGCTTACTAGCCGGTTATGGTGCAGAAGCTATAAATCCTTACTTGGTATTTGAATCATTATCTCACATGCGCCACAACTTCGCTGAAGTTATAAGCGAAGTTGAAGCCCATAAACGTTACGTCAAGGCCGTCAACAAAGGCATCTTAAAGGTCATGTCAAAGATGGGAATATCGACCTACCAGTCATATTGTGGAGCTCAAGTTTTTGATGCTGTCGGCCTCTCCAGTGCATTTGTGGACAAGTATTTCACTGGCACATCAACTACAATTGAAGGTGTTGGGCTGAGTGAGGTCGCCGAAGAAACTATTTCACGCCATAATGATGCGTATGGTAATGCCTCTATTTACAATAAAGTTCTAGATGTTGGCGGCGAACTTTCGTACCGTGCTCGTGGTGAAGAACACGTCTGGACACCTGAAACTATATCTGCGCTGCAACACTCAGTTCGCAGTGATGATTATGAGGGTTTCAAAATATACTCCAGAATGATCAATGATAATGATCAAAAACTTAAGAACTTGCGAGGTTTGTTCCGTTTCACCAATGGCGTAGCGATTTCCATTGACGAAGTCGAGCCAGTTTCTGAAATCGTCAAACGTTTTGCTAGTGGTGCCATGTCCTTTGGTTCCATATCGTGGGAGGCCCATACCAATATCGCTATTGCCATGAATCGCTTGGGCGGCAAATCCAATACAGGTGAAGGTGGGGAAGAAGCCGTTCGATTCAAGACCATGAAGAATGGTGACAGCATGCGCTCCGCAATCAAGCAGGTCGCCTCCGGTCGCTTTGGTGTCACCGGTGAATATCTGGTCAATGCAGATGATCTCCAAATAAAAATGGCTCAAGGGGCTAAGCCCGGGGAGGGCGGACAACTCCCTGGTTACAAAGTCGATGAGTGGATTGGCCGTGTTCGTCACTCCACCCCAGGTGTTGGACTTATTTCACCCCCACCACACCACGACATCTACTCTATTGAAGATCTTGCACAGTTGATTCATGACTTAAAAAATGTCAACCCCAAGGCACGTGTTTCTGTAAAGCTTGTCTCAGAAGTTGGCGTCGGCACTGTTGCTGCAGGTGTTTCTAAGGCGCACGCCGATCACGTTACCATTTCAGGTGCAGATGGCGGCACGGGGGCCAGCCCAATAACTTCAATTATGCATGCAGGAAGCCCGTGGGAAATTGGTTTAGCTGAAACCCAACAAACATTGGTTATGAATAACCTCCGTGGACGAATAGCTGTGCAGGTAGATGGCGGATTAAGGACTGGACGCGATGTTGTCGTAGGCGCACTTTTGGGGGCTGATGAGTTTGGCTTTGCCACCGGTGCACTGGTATCAGAGGGTTGCATCATGATGCGTAAGTGCCACCTAAATACCTGCCCAACAGGTGTAGCAACACAGGACCCAGAACTACGTAAACGTTTCAAGGGAAAGCCCGAACATGTGGTTAATTTTTTCACCTTTATTGCCCAAGAAGTGCGCGAACTAATGGCCGAGTTGGGCTTTAAGACCATGCAAGAAATGACTGGCCAATCCGAGCGTCTTGAAATGACTGATGCTATCAAGCATTGGAAATCCCAGGGATTAGATTTTTCAAAGCTCTTAGCAACTCCTGACCCCGGCCCAAATGTTGCTATTTTTAATTGTGAAAAACAAGACCACGGGTTGGACAAAGCCCTAGACAATTATTTGATAGAACAATCAAATAGTGCTATCCAAATGGGCAAACCAGTTAAAATTGAAAGCAAGATTAAAAACACCAATCGATCGGTCGGCGCTATGCTGTCCGGCCGTATTGCCGAAAGATACGGTTTCGCCGGCATGAAGGAAAATACTATCCACGTGAAGTTAACAGGGACTGCAGGACAAAGTCTCGGTGCCTGGTTGTCACGCGGTGTTACTTTGGAACTCGCTGGAGATTCTAACGATTATGTCGGTAAGGGTCTATCCGGCGGCAAGATCATCATTTATCCAAGCCCAAAAAGCCCCCTAAGACCGGAAGATAACATTATTGTTGGCAACACCGTGCTTTACGGAGCAATAGCCGGGGAATGTTATTTTTGCGGTATTGCTGGAGAACGATTTGCTGTCAGAAATTCAGGTGCCATCGCTGTTGTCGAAGGGGTTGGCGACCATGGATGTGAGTATATGACTGGCGGTTGCATTGTTGTTTTGGGATCAACTGGGCGTAACTTTGCAGCTGGAATGTCTGGAGGTATTGCCTATATTTTGGATGAAGACGGCAACTTTGAAAAGCGATGTAACAAGGCACAAGTAGAGCTTGAACGTATCAGCGATGATGGCATTTCTGTATCAGATCAACAAATGGCTGATATGAATAATCACGATGCTCAAAGACTGCGTGGTCTAGTCGAAAAGCACCTTAGTTATACTGGTTCTTCTAGGGCGAAGGAAATTGTTGATAACTGGGACAATATGCTGCCCAAATTCATTAAGATCATGCCAACCGACTATCGCCGTGCCCTGCTTGATATACAGGCCAAAGCCACCATGCAAGACGACAATAAAATAGCAGTAGGAGCTGAATAATGGGAAAGCCAACCGGCTTTAAGGAGTTTGAACGTCAGGACCGTACCTATACTTCAGTAATTCAGCGTCTGAAGAGTCATGAAGAAATGATGGTGCCTCTTGGGGAGGAAGAAATTCGCAACCAGGGGGCACGTTGTATGGACTGCGGCATTCCCTTTTGTCACAACGGTTGCCCTGTTAACAATATTATCCCAGAATGGAATGACTTAGTTTACACTGGAGATTGGCGTGAAGCCTCAAGAGTTCTTCACTCAACGAACAACTTCCCAGAATTTACCGGTCGCATATGCCCCGCTCCCTGTGAGTCTGCGTGCACACTAAATTTGACAGATGAACCAGTTACCATAAAGTCCATCGAATGTGCCATTGTTGATCGTGCTTGGGCCGAAGGTTGGCTGGAGCCACAAGCACCTGAACGTCTCACTGGCAAGCGTGTTGCCATCGTAGGTGCGGGCCCCTCTGGACTTGCCTGCGCTCAACAATTGGCACGAGCAGGACATTCCGTTGTTGTATTTGAAAAGAATTCCAAAATGGGTGGCCTAATGCGCTACGGCATTCCAGATTTTAAACTAAACAAGGACCTTATCAACCGACGGATGGCACAAATGCAAGCGGAAGGGGTTGAATTTCGGCCGAATTCCCACGTCGGCCATAATGTTCTCCCAGAACGCCTGATGGATAAATTTGATGCCATTGTACTGACTGGCGGTTCTGAAAAACCACGTGACCTTCCTGTACCCGGACGCGATCTAGGTGGGGTCCACTTTGCAATGGACTTTCTACCCCAGCAAAATCGTCGTAATTCTGGAGAATCCATAGGTAACGCTAAAGAAATCCTAGCCACAGGCAAACATGTTGTTGTCCTGGGTGGCGGTGATACTGGAGCTGATTGTGTTGGCACCTCAGCACGTCAAGGTGCGGCATCAATCACCCAAATGGAAATCATGCCAAAACCACCCGAAAAAGAAGACAAAGACGTAACATGGCCAAACTGGCCAGTAAAATTACGGTCTTCCACTTCACACGAAGAAGGCTGCAAGCGCGAATGGTCTGTTGGCACAACTTCTTTTGAAGGCAAAGATGGCAAGATAACTACCCTTAATGCTGCCCAAATGGACTGGTCAAATGGCAGACCCGAACCGATCGAAGGCAGCAATTATGAAATAAAAGCCGATCTTGTTTTACTAGCTATGGGCTTTCTGAACCCTATTCACGAGAGTATGTTGAACGACTTTGGCGTGGAATATGACGAACGTGGCAATGTCATGGCAACAACCGAAGGTAAGAATAGCTACAAGACATCAGTTAACAAGGTATTTGCAGCAGGAGACATGCGTCGCGGCCAATCACTTGTTGTCTGGGCCATTCGAGAAGGCCGCCAATGCGCCCGAGCAGTTGATGAGCATCTCATGGGTTTGTCAACGCTACCGCTACATTGAGTATTTGTTCTAAGAATAAATAAAAGGTCTGAAAAAAAGACGTTAAACACTCTTCAGTAGCTACTCCACTAGACCTTTAGTCGCATAAAGTAAGCAGGGCTATACCTGTTAAAGGAAACCAAATAATGAAAAAAATTATTATTTTTTTAGTCCTTACTTTTTTACAAAGCTCCACTAACGCTGCTAATGTTATCAAAGTTGATGACCTAGCTATTTCAAATGCTTGGAGCCGCGCCTCAACTGGCATAGAACGCCCCAGCGCAATTTATCTGAGCATCACTAACAATAGCTCATCGTACGAACGGCTAACTGCCGCCCATACACATACAGCTAAAAGGGCAGAACTACATCGTCATTCCATGGATAATGGCGTTATGAGAATGCGCCAGGTTGATACTGTGGAGATACCCCCCTCTAGCACAACTATGCTAAGGCCAAGCGGTTTTCATATCATGCTATTTAATTTGAAATCTTTGTTAAGGGCAGGCGATGTGTTCCCCGTGAGCCTTACATTCGGGAAAGCAGGAAAAAGAATAGTCATGGTTCATGTTGCTGGGGTTGGGTCCAATAAAACCCATAAAAAAAGCACCAATAATTAGAAAGACTATAAAGAGCACTTCACCACCCACATGAAACATGGCAAAACACGGGCTCAATAAAAATAATAGTCGAATTATAATTAGTACCTATTTCATCACAAACACACCAAGGGATTGACTTATACACTCTTCCACCACACCCTCTGAAACCATGGGAAAAGCTCCAAGTAAAAAAGTGCCCGGAACCTGTGTCGAAGTCGAAGGGCTCGGCGTTCTATTTCGCGGCCCCACAGGAAGTGGGAAATCAGATCTCGCCTTGCGTATGATTGATAGTGGCTCACGCCTAATAGCTGATGACTACACTGAATTGTTAATAAAAAATGCTGCCCTCATAGCACGAGCACCTAAAACTATAGGGGGTTTACTGGAAGTTCGCGGCATTGGCATCTTAAAAGTTGATGGAGAATTGCAAACAAACCTCGGCGTCATCATTGATCTGGTTTCACCTGAACAAGTCGACCGCCGTCCTGAAGACCAAAGCGAAGAACTCCTCGGAATTCACGTTCCACTCTTTCGTCTCTTCCCTCTTGAAGCCTCAGGCCCCGCAAAAGTGCGCCTTGTTGTGCGCCAAATCAAAGGGGAAATTACTAATGTTTACTAAATTTAGACAAATAAGATATTGATTTTCAATCTGTATACTTTTTCATTTTGTCAAAAATATGGTGTGCCCAAACCCTACAAGACTTGTGCCCTTAAAGACTTTAAAAAAATTGGTTATAAAGCCATCTACAACTAACCTTTTTATAGCACTATAGAAAATCCACAGCAGAACACATATTATGCTCAGCAATCAAAGCTATCGTCCTGTAAACATTTATCAGCATAAGTAATTTTGTTATCTGCCCCTTATACAAGGAGCTAGTCCTTTATTTAGCAAGTTCAAGTTTGCCGCAAAAGTCAAGTTTCGCGATCGCAAAAACTATTTAAAACTCCGCCGTACATAAAGAGAAGAGCTGATATTCGCTCCTACAAGGCAAACTGGACAATTACAGTATTATGCATGGAGACAAACCATTACAATAGTACAGGAGCTAAGAAGGTGGAGTTGTCGACGCTTCCAGTTTTGGCTAGGCTAGTGAAACTTATTTTTGACGTGCGTTTTCTTGTCAATCCCCATTATAATTTCAACCTTAAAAATAATAATGAGCAAATAATTAATTATTGGCAAAATACAACACTTTAAGCAAAGGCCCGAAGTTTCCTTGATAGTTTAACAAGCTAACTAAGTCATTTATTAATGAGCTAGGCAACTCACGTAAGAAGTTATTAAAACAATACGCTCATTTGTATGAGCGGAAAAACTCAATTTGTCTTTGTTGCCCACAAAGCTGACGTTAAGACCTAGGCCTTAAAATTAAAGAGTCCACTTGTCACATCATGGCTGATAAAGGAATATCATTATAATATGATCGGCATGGTATTAGTCACACATGGTAATCTTGCTGAGGAATTTGTCAGTGCGCTGCAACATGTTGTAGGTAATCAGGAACATGTTGCAACGGTCTGTTTTGGTCCCGACGACGATGTAGATCAACGCAGAAAGGAAATTCTTCAAAAAATAACTCAAGTAGATCAGGGCAAGGGGGTTATTTTACTGACAGATATGTTCGGCGGTACACCGTCCAATCTTGCTATTTCTGTTATCGACAGTACAAATATAGAAGTAATTGCCGGTATCAACTTGCCCATGCTAATCAAGCTGGCTACGGTAAGAAAGTCAAGCTCCTTGGCAGATACCGTCATAAGTGCCCAAGAAGCTGGCCGCAAGTACATCAATATAGCCTCACAATTATTATCTTAGGGGTAAGTTTGGCACCTGTAATTACGAACAAAAATGGTCAATTTACCTGCATTGCGGGTATTTTGAACCAACGTGGGCTACATGCACGAGCTGCTGCTAAATTTGTCAAAATTGCAGGGACCTTCGAAGCTGATATTACCGTCACTCGTAATGAGCAGACTGTTTCTGGAAATTCAATCATGGGATTAATGATGTTAGCTGCCTGCACGGGTAGTGAAATTATAATATGTTGCTCTGGCAAGGACGCTCGTGCTGCGCTTGAAGCACTTTTGGAACTTATCGCCAATAAGTTTGAAGAAGAATAAGGTATTTAGAATGAGGTCAAAAAAAAGTAGTTTTTTGTTGCTATCTACGATATGCGCAAAGCTAAAATTAATGTGATTAATCTATTTTAACATAAAATATCTGCAAATAACGCGACCAAATAGCATAAGTTGATATAAGCGGGCTTGTACTAGTACCAATTAAAAAATCAATTAATTTTGTTCCAAAGACAAGACCCCAAGCAGGCACGGCTTCCTAAAAAGCGTAACTTCTGATACCTACCTGTAGATGCTAAAAGTTTCTCACATAGTCATATTTAGCAGTGTGCATTCAGCTGCACATGATCCCCTTAAAAAAATCACCTTATAAAGTCCTCGTCCGGACAATCATGGATCAAGTCAATAGCATTCAGATTACTATTCTACTGATAGACTTTAACGCTATGGCTTAACTTAAGTAACTTTGTCTTCTCCAAGATACTTTGCGTCCTACCATAAGTTTGGTGTGCAAAATAAATGGCACTTGCGAAGCCTCAGTTTCCCTGTTAAACCCGCCGTCTTAACAACATTTTCAACCATCAGGAGAGCGTTCATATGAGCGATTTCGCCGATTATAAAGTCGCGGACATGTCATTAGCCAGTTGGGGCCGTAAAGAAGTAGCCATCGCCGAAACAGAAATGCCGGGTCTGATGGCCCTGCGTGAAGAATTCAAGGGCAAGCATCCTCTTGCAGGAGCTCGCATCGCGGGTTGTCTCCACATGACCATCCAGACTGCCGTTCTCATGGAAACTTTGGTGGAGCTTGGGGCTGAGCTACGCTGGAGTTCATGTAATATTTTTTCAACACAGGATCAAGCAGCTGCCGCAATGGCTGAGGCTGAAATTCCAACTTTCGCCTGGAAGGGTGAAACAGAAGAGGAGTTCCTGTGGTGCATCGTACAAACTATTGAGGGTCCTAACGGCTGGCGTCCAAATATGATACTTGATGATGGTGGCGATTTAACATTGATGATGCACGAAGACTATCCAGACCTACTAAGTGACGTAAGAGGCCTATCTGAAGAAACCACCACCGGCGTTCATCGCCTTTATGAAATGGTTAAGGCAGGGTCCCTCAAAGTGCCTGCCATAAACGTCAACGATTCCGTCACCAAGTCTAAATTTGATAATCTCTATGGCTGTCGCGAAAGTCTACCCGATGGCATCAAGCGGGCCACCGACGTTATGCTTGCTGGTAAGATAGCTGTCATTGGCGGCTACGGCGATGTAGGCAAAGGTTCTGCTGCCTCTCTTCGCAATCAAGGTGCCCGTGTTCTGGTCACTGAAATTGACCCAATCTGTGCCTTGCAGGCTTCAATGGAAGGTTATGAAGTTACCACAATGGAAGATGCAGCAGCTCAAGGCGATATCTTTGTTACATGCACTGGTAATAAGGATGTCATCACTCTCGATCACATGCGTGAAATGAAGGACCGAGCTATTGTCTGCAACATCGGCCATTTTGATTCAGAGATTCAGGTTGCTGCGTTACGTAACATGAAATGGCATAACGTTAAGCCTCAGGTTGACGAAATTGAGTTTCCTGACGGTAAAAGGATTATCCTGCTCGCAGAGGGTCGCCTCGTGAATTTAGGTTGTGCCACTGGCCATCCAAGCTTCGTCATGAGTGCTTCATTTGCAAACCAAGTGCTCGCCCAAATTGAGCTTTGGGAAAATTGTGACAACTACAACAACGATGTATATGTGTTACCAAAGCATCTGGACGAGAAAGTCGCCTCGCTGCATCTTGAAAAACTTGGCGTTAAAATGACGACACTGACTGACGATCAGGCCAAATATCTGAACCTTTCCAAGAAAGGCCCTTTTAAACCAGACGCGTATCGCTACTAAAATTATAGACAAAACAATAACTTAAGATGGGCGTTCCTTTAAATTAGGAGCGCCCTTTTCTTATTGAGTTACACCCATTAAAATTGAAATTGTGTTTAATTTTTTGAACGACAAACTATTTTTAGTATTCCTGCTTGGCATCATTCTTGTTGCTGTGCCTCTTCTGTTGTGGCTAGGCAAGCGCCTAATCAAACTTGAAATCTATAATAGACGCCTTGTGGCAGAAGCCGAACAAAATCGTGAGATCCTAGCCTCCAGCCCGGACGGACTATTTTTGTGGGATCATCAAAACGCCAATGAAAAGTGCTCGCGTAGGCTGGCTGTTCTTCTAAGGCTAGATGCTGGAACTGAAGCCAGCTTTAACAACGTGCTTGAAAAATTTTCTTACTGTGAAGCACGTGCCCTTACCAACGCTACTCAGCAACTGCACAGCATGGGCATGTCATTTAATCTACTTTTAAATATAGGCAAGCGCACCATTCAGGCAACTGGAATGAGGACAACCAAACTAGATGGAAGTCTTCTTAATGACCTTATGTGGATGCGCGATGTTACCAATGAGCCAAGTATACATTATTCTCCTCGTCCTTCTGAGGATGTGGCAGCCCAAGATCACTTCCGTCAACTTCTTGATGCCCTGCCTCTACCGGTGTGGATTAGGGATAGCGCACTGACTGTTGTTTTCTCCAACACTGCCGAAGGGCTTATTAGAGCCAGCCAAACTAGTAAAAAGATCGCAGAAACAGCACGCTCAGGTAATGATACTATCTCAGACTTAATATATATTGATAGCATTCCATTTAATGTCAGCGAGGTTCCAGCCTATGGTTGGAGTGGAACGATTGGCTTTGCTCAGAAACAAATTATAAACAGCAAAATTCCAGCTATTTTGAAATCTAAAATGAGTATCAATCTAGCTCGTGATGAAGTTCTCGAAAATTTGAGTACAGCTATTGCCATTTTTGGCTCGGATAGGCGCTTAATATTTTGCAATGGCGCCTACGCATCTCTTTGGCAGTTTGACTCTCAGTGGTTGGCTAATGCGCCTTCTTTAAGTGGAATTCTTGACCGCTTACGTGATACAAGACAACTGCCCGAAGTTGCCAACTTTCGCATATTTAAGGAAGAACAAAAAAGCTTTTTCAGCAATCTTAGCGGACCCCGTGAAAGCCTACTTCACCTGCCCGACGGCAGAACCCTTCGAAAAATCGTTGGCCCATATTCGGCAGGCGGTCTCATATTTTCTTTCGACGACGTTAGCGAGCGCCTAAATCTAGAGCGTTCCTTAAAAACTCTAAATGCGGTTCAACGCGAAACCTTGGATAATTTGCATGAAGGTATCGCAGTGTTTGGGAGTGATGGTAAATTGAAATTATCAAACCCAGCCTTTTCTCAGTTATGGGGCCTTCCTCTATCAGAGCTTATCGGCACACCGCATCTAAGTGATGTTATCAATCAGACTAGGCTGAAAATAGCTGGAATTGAAACATGGACTAACGACGACTGGATCTCATATGTAAAAAATACAATGAACCAATTCTTTAGCCGTCAGACAACTAGCGGGCGAATCAAGTTGATTGATGGTGTGGTATTGGATTATTCATCGGCACCACTTCCCGATGGAGCAGTTTTGCTTAACTATCTGGATGTGTCAGATAGTGCTCGTGTTGAAAATGCCTTGCGCCAACGGGCTGATGCCATGAGCCAAGCTAATCGCCTAAAATCTGAGTTTATTGCTAATGTTTCCTACGAAGTTCGAACCCCACTTACTTCACTAAAAGGGTTTGCAGAAATTCTCGCCCAAGAATATTTTGGTAAACTTAATAATCGACAAAAGGAATACTGCCAGGGCATTCTTGATAGCTCCGAAGGATTAGCCAGCGTCATAAATAATATTCTTGATATGGCGAGTATTGAAGCTGGTATGATGACACTCGAACTGGATACTATTGACATCCACGCTATGCTGGCCTCTGTTTTAAACTTAATTAAAGAGCGAGCCCGGCGTAAAGCCCTCGAAATAGATTTTGACTGCCCACCGGATATTGGCTGGATAGTCGCAGACGAAAAACGTCTTAAGCAAGTGCTATTTTATTTGTTATCAAACGCCGTCAATTTATCACCTGTCCAGGGCACAGTGCGATTGGAAACACGCCGCGATGGAGATAAATATGATAGTACTATCAGCTTCATGATCAACGGTTTGACTAGTGGTGTTTTGAAGACGGATCAACCAGATGTTCTCTCAGAATTAAACCACACTTCTGAGGGTGCGGATCTGAAACCCGATCATATGCCGATGGGTGCTGGCCTAGAGTTGACACTAGTAAAGCGTTTTGTTGAGTTGCACGGAGGGAACGTTCAAATTAAATCCCCGCAAGGCAAAGGCACAACAATTACCTGTAGGCTGCCAGCAACCGGCAGTCAACACAATGATCAACCAAACCTGAACTTTGTAAACGGCTAAAAACCAAATTAGTACATAGACTACGTAGGAGGCGCTAACCCATGACAAAGAGAAGAGTATCCGGCTCACTAGTGGCTCTGGCTCAATGCTTTTGCTTGTAAGTCCGCAATAGGTAAGGGATATCATCTATGGCAACTTAATTTTTAGGAAATAGTTAGTTACGTTAATAATTTCGAGCTAGACCACTCAAAGTTATATTTTCGATATGCATTTTATAGGCATACTAAAACCTAACTGATTAACTCTGAAAGACCTCACCATACCCCAGCGGTGCCTTAATCGTTATACCCACACAATATAAGGCCCTAGTTTAAACTTGAGGCCTAGTCGCAGCAGCATAAAGGTTTTTACTGGATCTTAATTGAGAAAGCACAATTATATATGATCTGAAAGCCCCAAGATCATCATCTATCCTTCTTAAGGAATACCTTTTGTCGTTGAATATTCGAAGTGTAATTCTTCACCCGGATGCAAATAAGCACGCACTGAATGGGCAGCCGTTGCGGCTTCGGCAAAACCGTTAACAATTAATTTTAACTTGCCGGGGTAAGTAATGATATCTCCTATACCAAAAATACCATGCTTGTCTGTCGCCATGGTTTCCTGGGCGACAGTGATATGGTTGTGGTCTAGGTTAAGCCCCCAATCGGCTATTGGACCAATGTTCTGCGTTAAACCAAAAAATGGAAGTAACACGTCAGCTTTCAATGAACGCTCGTTGCCGTCCAAATCAGCCACATTAACAGTAGTAAGCATACCGTCCTCACCATCTAGTCCGGATAATTGGAACGGAGTAACTAGATCAATAGAACCATCATCTGCTAGCTTGTGTAGCTTATCTACACTATCAGGTGCAGCGCGGAATTTTGGGCGACGATGCACAATAGATAAACTTTCCACAACTTCGGCTAGGGATAAAGCCCAGTCGACAGCAGAATCCCCCCCACCGGCAATAACCACTTTCTTACCTCGAAAATCCTCACGGCGCTTGACCAAGTAGTGAACGCCAATGCCTGGCCCTTGGCCTTCAAAGGCCTCGATACCCTCAAGAGGAGGCCGGTTTGGACCAAATGCGCCAACACCAGCAGCAATGACAACGGCACCAGTGCTAATACGTGTTCCTTTGGAGGTTTCCACTATCCATCGATTATGTTGATTTTCCAGCAGAGAAACTACCTGTTGGTTCAAATGATATACAGGATCAAAAGGGGCCACCTGCGCTTCAAGATCATGCACTAAATCAGCAGCTAATACCTTTGGAAATCCGGGAATATCATAGATAGGCTTTTCAGGGTATAACGCCGATAACTGGCCACCAATGGCATCTAGAGCATCTATAACGTGGCAAGACATCTTCAACATTCCACATTCAAAAACACTGAACAGTCCCGCAGGCCCAGCGCCGATAATGCAAACATCCGTTTCAATTGTTCTGTTCTCTAAATTAGTCTGATTTGACATGGAAACTCTCTTATTAAAAGGGTAAACAGGTTATCGCCTCTTGCGGCGATTGTTGCAAGAGTGTCGAAAGCAAGAATAGGATTATTTTTAATATGGCAACGGGGAAAATTCTAACTATTGAACTGCCAGATGAAGCGGCAACACAAGCACTGGCTGTTTCTTTGGCAAAATTAGTCAATAATGGTGAGCAACTAGCATTAATAGGTGACCTTGGTACTGGCAAGACGGTTTTTGCCCGTGCCTTTGTAAGAGCTCTATGTGGATCGGATACAGAAGTGCCAAGCCCAACCTTCACACTTCTCCAGACATATGATGCTGAGGATGGGCGGGAGCTTTTTCATTTTGACCTTTACCGGCTAGAAAATTCTAGAGAGGCACTGGAGTTGAACATTGATGATGCTTTTGCCGATGGTATCTCATTAATTGAATGGCCGGAACGGTTGGGTTCACTATTACCACGTAATCATCTAGAACTTACCCTAAGTTATGGTTCGTCCGAATCTCATCGCCAAGCAATGATCACCGCAGGCGATAACTGGTACAAACGGTTGCAGGGGATTTCTCTTTGAGCCTTGAACGCGACAGTATTATTAAGGCTTTCCTTGATCAAAATGGGTGGGCAGGCGCCGAGCGTACTGTTCTAGCCGGGGATGCCTCATTTCGCCGCTATGATCGTTTATGGCTGTCAGATAAATGTGCCGTACTAATGGATTCGCTGCCACCTGACGGAGATGTGCATCAATTTATTACGATTGACCGGCATTTAACCTGGCTTGGCTATTCTGCCCCGAGAATCCTTGCAGCAAATGAAGAGGACGGATTACTGTTGCTTGAGGACCTCGGTGATACCACTTATACACAGGTTCTTTCAAAAGGCGGTGACGAGATAGCACTTTATGAGTTGGCCACTGATGTGCTGATTGACCTACATAAGCGTCCTGGCAGTGAGAGCATTCCACCATCTTTGCCCGCCTATGGTAATGGTCGCCTGCTTGATGAAGCCTTTATGGCACCCCAATGGACTTTTCCAGCTTTCGCTGGTGTCCCTGCTACTGAATATGCACGAAAGACTTATGGAAATATATGGCTGGAACTTTTCCCCCGTATTCATTCTGGACCAAAGACGCTGGTCTTGCGTGACTACCACGTAGATAATTTGATATGGCTGAGTGATCGCTCAGGAATAAAGGCCTGCGGACTACTTGATTTTCAGGACGCAGTAGCTGGACATCCAGCTTATGATTTAATGTCCTTGCTAGAAGATGCCCGTCGTGATTTGGGATCAGGAGTAAAAGCCAAGATGATCAAGCGTTACCTCTCAGCTTTTCCCGAACTGGATCGAAGCTCGTTCGACATCGCTTTTTCCATCCTAGCCGCCCAACGCCACGCCAAAGTCATTGGAGTTTTCACACGGCTTTGCCAACGTGATGGCAAGCCAGAATATCTTGTCCACATCCCCCGGGTCTGGGCGCTGCTTGAAGCCGCGTTGGAAAATCCAGTGCTTGCCGATTTAAAAGACTGGTTTGACACCCACATGCCAACCGCAATGCGTGGCATTCCAGAGATATCTCAGTGAAAGATATAAAACGTGCGATGGTTCTAGCCGCTGGGTTTGGTGTACGTTTGCGCCCAATCACGGATACCACACCCAAACCATTGGTCAAGGTTCTCGGTCGAACTTTGATTGACCGTGCCATCGACCGACTGCATGAAGGCGGTGTGGAAACGTTTGTTGTCAATACTCATCACTTAAGTGAACAGATTCATAAGCATCTAAAAAAACGCGTTGATGTAGAAATTTTGTTTTCGCTTGAAGATGAAATTCTTGAGACTGGTGGTGGCATAAGAAATGCTCTCAGCAAATTTAGGAATGAACCGTTTTTTGCTAGCAACGGCGACACCCTATGGCTGAACGGATCTCAGGACGCGGTAAGTCGCATGGCCCGTCACTGGGACGCAGACAAGATGGATGCTCTACTGATGCTGCATTCAACCGTCGATGCATACGGCTATCAAGGCTTAGGTGATTTTGATATGGACCCCCTAGGAGTGTTGTCAAGGCGCCCTGAAAGCGAGCTATCGCCTTATTTATTCACTGGCCTTCAGATCCTACATCCAAGGCTTTTCAAGAAGGCTCCTGAAGGCCCATTCTCTCTGAATGTACTTTATGATAAAGCGATTGAAAGGGGGAAGCTTTACGGCATTGTTCATGATGGTGAATGGTTCCATGTGGGGACCCCGAGGGCTCTTGATGAAGCTGAAGATTATATGCGAAAGCGTTACTCCGGAATAAAACGCAGATGACAGGAAAATCAACAGTCTTCAATATCGGCGCAGGGCTTCCATTTCTTGACACTCTGGCTGCTGGAATTCTTGAGCGCTATGCAAGTAAACCAGAATTTCTTGTCGAAACTACCATTTTGCTGCCAACGCGTAGGGCCTGTCGCTCTTTAAGCGAAGCCTTCCTCCGCTTCGCCGGGGGCAAGCCCATGTTGCTGCCTAGGATGATGTCCCTTGGTGACATTGATGAGGATGAGTTGGTCTTAAGCGGGACTGGTGAGTTGGCCGGTGAGGCTTCACTCGAAATCGCCCCGGCGATCACTGGCTTACAACGCCAACTGTTGCTGGCGCGCATGATTATGGCAAGAAAAGACAGCGTAACAACAATCGATCAGGCGGCAAGACTAGCCCAGGAACTGGCCCGCCTTCTCGATCAGGTGCAAACCGAACGGCTGTCTTTTGATAAACTTGACACTTTGGTTGAAGAAGCAGGGCTATCCAAACATTGGCAACAGACCTTGGAATTTCTCGCCATCTTAAGTCAGCACTGGCCAAATATTTTAGCTGAGCAGGGCGTCCTTGATCCGGCGGAACGACGCAATCGCCTACTCGATGCCCAAACCAGACTATGGCAGCAAAGCCTGCCACGCGGCCCGGTTATCGCCGCCGGTTCTACAGGGTCAATCCCGGCCACCGCGGATCTTTTAAAAACCATCAGTCAAATGGCGAACGGTTCGGTCGTTCTTCCTGGTCTTGATAAGGATGCAGACAATACAATCTGGCAGGCCCTGGAGCCAAGCCACCCGCAATATGGCTTGGCCCATCTGCTTGAGCACCTACAAGTTGATCGCAGCGACGTTGCCGACTGGCCATCGCCCGTCAAAGCCATTGCGCCTGCATCACGCGCCCGGCTTCTAAACCATGCCCTAGTTCCCGCCAGCGGCACCGATAACTGGCAAACCATAACTAAACCTGATTCCCAGGCTTTGCATGGGGTCACTTTGATAGAGGCCGGGAACGAAAAAGCAGAAGCTGGAATGATTGCCTTGGCCATGCGCGAAACCCTGGAGACCGACGGCATGACGGCAGCCCTTGTGACGCCGGATCGAACCCTTGCGCGGCGCGTCACTGCCGAGCTGGCACGTTGGAAAATTAACATTGACGATTCCGCCGGGCGTCCCCTGGCGGAAACCCCGCCCGGAGCTTTTATGCTCCAATTCGCACGCGTCGCAGCAGACGGGCTGGCCCCGATACCATTGCTTGGTCTTTTGAAACATCCTTACACTGCGAGCGGCATGAACCCGGCGGAATTCAGAAAACTGGTGCGGCGTCTTGAATTAACCCTTTTGCGCGGTCCCCGTCCAGGGCGTGGGTGTGGCGCATTAAGGAACGCCTTACAAGAAACCGATCTAAAAAAGATCCATGGGCTGGAACAGTTGATTGATGGCCTGGATGAAATTATTTCCCCCTTCGCCTTTATGTTTGAGCAACCTCAAGTTCCCTTAAAAGAACTTTTGGCAAGCCATGTACAACTGGCCGAAAAATTGGCGTCCACAGATGAAAAAGACGGCAAGGCTCGGCTATGGGGCGGTGAAGATGGCGAGGCCTTGGCCTTGTTCTTTGCCGAGCTACACGAGGCATCGGACACCTTTGGGGCGATCACAGCCGGGCATTATCCGGCCCTTCTTGATGTCCTGCTTAGCCCACGTGTCCATCGCCCGGCCTATGGACGCCACCCGCGCCTGCACATATGGGGCCTTCTTGAAGCGCGCTTGCAGCAGGTTGATGTAATGATTCTAGGCGGCCTTAACGAGAATAGCTGGCCGCCCGAAGCCCCGGCCAGCCCCTGGATGAGCCGCCCCATGCTGGACAAATTCGGCCTACCACAACCGGAGCGACGCTTGGGCCTTACCGCCCACGACTTCACCCAGGCCGCCTGTGCCAAGGAAGTTATCTTAACCCGGGCCGCACGCAGTGGCGGCTCACCGACCGTCCCGTCGCGCTGGCTTCAACGCATAAAAACTCTCTTAAGTGGCACACCCCTGGAAGCACAACTTCAACCAAATTCAAAATTGAACGCACTTTTTGCAGGCTTGGATAGGCCAGAAAAATATCTTGATCCGAAAGAACCACTCGCGACCCCACCACTTGAAAGCCGGCCGCGTGGACTTTCTGTTTCAAGGATAGAAACCTGGATACGCGATCCATACTCCATCTACGCCCGCAACATACTCAGGCTCAAAGTGCTCGACCCTATCGATGCGGAACCGGGTGCTGCCGATCGTGGCACTGTTGTTCATGAAGTACTGGATTGCTTCGTCAAAAAATACCCCGACGACTTGCCTGATGACGCCTTTGATGAATTAATCAAAATAGGCACCCACGTCTTTGATGAGAAAATGCGAAACCCCTCCATCCGGGCTTTCTGGTGGCCCCGCTTTGAACGTATTGCCCACTGGTTTGTCAAAAACGAAACCACGCAACGCAACGCAGGGCGCATCCCCTTAAGCACGGAAACCAGCGGCGAAATAACTTTTACTGCCCCCGGTGGCAACTTCACATTGAATGCCCGGGCTGACCGCATCGACCGTGCGCCCGATGGCAGTCTCGCAATCATCGATTACAAAACAGGCGGCGTTCCGACAAAAAAGCAGATGAAGAGTGGTCTGACCCCGCAGTTGACCCTGGAAGCGGCAATTGCAGCCCAAGGAAACTTTGAAGGAATCGACGCAACCTATGTCTCCGAGCTTGTTTATATGAAGCTATCGGGGGGGAAGACTCCGGGCGAGGAAAGCGGTATTTTTGAGGGTGTTGAGACCCTGGCAGCAGACGCCCTTCAAGGACTAAAAAAGCGGGTCGCCGATTTTGATGATGAGGCGACCCCCTATCTATCGCGCCCGGTACCCCAGTTTTTAAGCCGTTTTGGTGACTACGATCATCTGGCGCGGGTTAAGGAATGGATGGCTGGTGACGACAATGAGGGGGGCGATCAATGAGCAACAGCGACCGCACCCCACAGGTTCGCACCACAGCCCAGGTCACTGCCGCTGATCCGCAAAGTTCGGTCTGGGTATCCGCCAACGCCGGGACCGGTAAAACCCAGGTCTTAACTGATCGCATCACCCGTCTGCTTCTGGACGGCGTCAAGCCAAAGCGAATTTTGTGCCTGACCTTCACCAAGGCGGCGGCGGCAGAAATGGCAACCCGACTTTCCGATCGCCTTGGTGGATGGGCAATGGCAAATGACGACGTGCTCATCCGTGAGATTACCGCCTTGATCGGCAAGGCCCCCGAGAAAACCTTACTGGCCCCGGCAAGGCGTTTGTTCGCCGAAACCCTTGATGTACCGGGCGGTCTTAAAATTCGCACCATACACGCTTTTTGTGAATCCTTGCTTGGGCGTTTCCCTATTGAGGCCGGTATCGCACCGCATTTTTCCGTCATCGACGAGCGCACCGCAGCCGAGCTTATGAACGAAGCGCGCGATCGTCTTTTGGTTCAGGCCCACATAGGGGTTTCTGGACAGGTCGCCAATGCCTTGACACTGATGGCTGGGCTTCTGAACGAAGAAGGCTTCAACAGTCTGATGAGCGATCTTTCTTTCCGGCGCACCCATTTACGCAGCCTGTTCAGGCGCTATGGCAGCATAGACGCTGTTATTGATGCGTCGCGTCGAGCATTGGGTCTTAAACAAGATGAAACACTGAAAAGTATTCTTGATCATGCCTGTGACGAAGCCAACTTTGATGTGAATGCCATGTTCGCCGTGACAGAGGCTCTATCCGGAGGCACTGCCCCTGAAAAAACTAAGGCCAAAACCCTACGAGGCTGGCTCGAGAGTGACGAGGTTTTCCGGGCCGCAAACTTTGATGAAATCTACAAACCTTTTTTTCTCACAAACGACAACGGGCTTCGCAAGAAACTGATGACCAACAAAATAGCAGAGGCCAACCCGGATTTGCTAAAGGCCTTGCTCGACGAACAACGGCGCATTGCTGCCATCAACGAGCGACTGCGCTGCATCGGCGTATTCCAAGCAAGCCAGGCACTTATTCATTTGGGTCACCGGTTGCTTGATGCCTTCGAGCAGCTAAAAAATGCCCGCTCCTTGCTCGATTATGACGACTTGATCCTGAAGGCCCGCGACCTATTACAAGCCGATGGCGGTGCCTCGTGGGTTCACTATAAGCTAGATGGCGGACTGGATCATGTTCTAGTCGATGAGGCCCAGGATACCAGCGCCGATCAATGGGATGTCATCAGGGCCCTGGCCGGAGACTTTTTTGCAGGTCTTGGCGCGCGCGAGGGCGAGCGTACGGTCTTCGCCGTTGGTGACGAAAAACAATCCATCTACAGTTTTCAAGGTGCCGACCCCTTCATGTTCGGCCATACAAGCCAGTATTTTTTTAAGAAAGCGTTGAAAGCTGGCAAAGCTTTTGAGCCGGTCGAACTGGAAAGGTCCTATCGTTCGACCGCATCGATTCTGAAAACCGTAGATAAGGTTTTTGAAAGTGAAGTCGCCCGTGAAGGGCTCACCTTCAATGAAAAGCCAATCATCCATCACTGGGAACGCCACGGACAGGCCGGGCTTGTGGAATTGTGGCCGACTATCAAGAAGGGCGAAGCAATCGAGGTCAAACCTTGGGATGCACCGCTCGATCGTCTTCCCGTGGACAGCCCAGAAGACCGCATGGCTGGGCGCATTGCGGGCACCATCAAAGACTGGCTTGAAGGTGGCGAAGAACTACTTTCTGCGGGGCGCCCCATACGCGAGAGCGACATTATGATTTTGGTACGCCAACGCGGTAGCTTTGCAGAAAAGATGGTCAACACCCTTAAGCAAAACGACATTCCCGTCGCCGGGGCCGACCGTATGGTCTTGACCGAACAGTTGGCGGTGATGGACCTTATAGCACTGGGACGCTTCGTGCTGTTGCCTGAAGACGATCTAAACCTAGCCGTAGTCCTGAAGGGCCCGCTGTTTGGCTTTACGGACAATGATGATCTATTCCCACTCGCCTATCAAAGGCCCGACACATTGTGGGCGGCGCTGAAAAAAGCCAGCGCGGACAATACAAAATACCTAGGGGCCTTTGATCGTTTGTCACAATTGCTGTCCCGCGCCGACTATATGCCACCCTATGAATTTTATGCCCAACTGCTTGGCCCGGAAGGCGCACGCAGGGATCTGCTGGCAAGACTGGGCCAGGAAGCAGATGATCCCATAGATGAATTTTTAAGTCTGACTCTTGATTTTGAGCGAGAGCATGTCCCATCCCTGCAGGGCTTTCTGAGCTGGGTCGAGGCCGGACGCACCCAGATAAAACGCGATTTGGAGCAGGGCAGGGGCGAAGTCCGCGTCATGACTATTCATGGGTCAAAGGGGTTACAGGGTAATATTGTTTTTCTGCCCGATACGTGTTCTGTGCCAACATCCCGCCACGAATCAAAGTTGCGTTGGGTCCATCACCCTGAACCAGCCCTTCTATGGGCCCCGGCAAAAGATCAGGAAGAAAGTCGCACCACCGCCTTGGCTGAGGAAAACAAACAATTACGTGCCCAGGAATACCGCCGCCTACTTTATGTGGCCATGACCCGAGCCCGGGACCGCTTGTACATCGGCGGCTGGGAGGGTAAAAACAAACCAAGCGATGGTTGTTGGTACAACCTGATTAAACCGGCTTTTAAGGAGATTGCAGAAGAAGCCCTCACTGCAACCGGGGAGAGCATTCTCAGATTAGCTAACCCGCAAGAAGAGTACCCCGACGGTAAACCTGAGACTGCTAGCAGCGAGATGTTTAATGCTCTCAGCACACCGGATTGGGCTTTAAGGCCAGCGCCACGGGAACCGGAGCCCACGACGCCCCTAAGCCCATCCAGATTTTCAAAAGACGAGGAGCCCGCCGTGCGATCGCCATTTGATGGGAACGATGGGGCGCACTTCAAGCGTGGTAGCCTGATACATCGCCTGCTGGAAGGCTTACCAAGTCTAGGTTCTGAAAAATGGGCTAAGGCGACAGTTGGATATTTGGCACGCCCCGTACATGGACTTGATGAGGACCAACAGAAAGCTATCGCGAGAGAGGTTCTGAGCGTTTTGGACGACCCCGAATTTAAGTCCTTGTTCGGCCCCAGCTCTTTAGCTGAAGTTCCCATTAACGGGATGGTTGGGGGACGCATAGTTTCTGGTCGAATTGACCGTCTGGCTATCAGCGACGAGACAATCACCATCATTGATTACAAGACTAGCAGGCCACCACCTCTGAATGCTGAAAGTGTCTCTCCGGTATATTTGGTGCAAATGGCCATTTACCGCGCTTTGTTGCGAGAAATATATCCAGAGCGAAAAGTCGTGTGTATTCTTGCTTGGACCTATACTATATGTTTTATGACTTTGTCTGATGAATTACTGGATCAGTACGCATCTTGACGCCAACCAATTGGCTCCTTAGATTTAATAAGATAATTGATTCTTGCAAAATACTTTTTTTATAGGACGAATTAGATGCCCATAACTGTTTCCGACGATTCTTTTGAAGCTGACGTTAAAAACTCATCCCTACCAGTAATTGTTGATTTTTGGGCAGAATGGTGTGGGCCCTGCAAGCAAATCGCTCCAGCCTTAGAGGAAATTGCTATTGAAATGGAGGGCAAAGTCACAATTGCCAAGCTAAATATTGACGAAAACCCTGCGGTTCCATCTCAATACGGAGTCCGCGGTATCCCGACCCTGATGCTATTCAAGGATGGCGAAGTTTTAGCGACCAAAATTGGTGCCTTACCAAAAAACAAACTACTAGAATGGGTTCAATCGGTGATCTAATTAATTGATGTTCACCCCTTAAAAAGTTACCGCTAATTGTTACTCTATCCTCAGTAGAGATTTATATATGGAATTTTCATGGCACTTAAAAAAATAATGCCTGTGGCTTTTTTTAATTCAGCCGTTTTCTTTAAGAATGTTACCGGCTAGGTAGAGAGAGCCTGCTATAATAATGCGTGCTACTTTTTTTTGCTTGATAATATCGTCAAGCGCCGCCTCAACACTGCCGGCAAAGGCTCCATCCATGCGTAAACTTAAGGCTACTGCTGTAACTTCTTGGGCGCTTAGGGTGTTTTCCTCGCCTGGGATTGCAATACCGCGAAATAAACCAAGGCGCCCTTCAAGGTGACCCAAAAAATCACCCGGATTCTTTGAATTAAGCATGCCAAAAATCATATGTAGCGGCTTATCACGCCAAGAACGTGCATGCTTTGATATCATCTTTCCAGCAGCACCATTATGGCCACCATCTAACCAGAGTTCCCAGCCATCAGGCATTTTATCAATCAGGGGGCCAGTAGTTAGACGTTGAAGTCGTGCCGGCCAATTGGCACTTTTTAGGCCCAGCGCAATGGCACTGTCAGGAATATCAAAGCCGGGTAGGCGCTCAATGGCCGCGATAGCCAAGCCTGCGTTCCTTAACTGGTGTGAACCACTCAGAGCTGGAACAGGAAAGTCACGGGATTTTTTGACTCCAATCAAATTTGAATCAAAAGCCATACCTTTCCCAGACTTACGCACAGACCAGTCCTTACCCTCTATGGCTAATGATGCCCCCGCCTCCTTAACCAATTTGCAAAAAAATTTTTCTTCCCGACGTTCCTGCTTGGCAGAAAGACAAGGGGCTCCCGATTTTACAATACCTATTTTTTCAGTAATTATTTCTTTTAAGGTATTTCCAAGAAACTGCTGATGATCTAGAGACACGGGAGTGATAATAGTAAGGGCTGGGTTATCAATAACGTTAGTTGCGTCAAGCCTGCCACCAAGTCCTGTCTCTAACAACAGCACATCAGCATCGGCTCTAGAAAAAGCGAGAAACGCCGCCGCCGTAGTAATTTCAAAATAAGTTATAGGCTTACCTTCGTTAAGCTTTTCACATTCTGCCAAAACATTAGAAAGCAAATCGTCGTCAATTAGCTTTCCTGCTAAACGAATGCGCTCGTTAAATCTGATAAGATGGGGCGAAATGTATACATGCACACTATGACCCGCAGCTTCCAGAATGGCACGCAGGAATGCGATAAGGGAACCCTTACCATTGGTTCCAGCAACATGTATGGTAGGTGGCAATTGACGTTCGGGATTACCGAGGCGTTCGAGCAGGTTTTTAATGCGATCAAGGCTTAAATCAATGACCTTGGGGTGCAGAGCCATCAAACGTCTCAGAATGGCGTCACTATCACTCAGCGGGTATCTCCAGCGCCAGCACATCCCCTTTAGGTGATGTGTTGATAAGCAAGCCAATTACCCGAATTAGAGTATCCCGTAAATCCTGACGACGCACGACCATGTCTATCATGCCATGGTCAAGTAAATACTCAGCACGTTGAAAACCATCCGGCAATTTTTCACGAATGGTTTGTTCAATGACGCGAGCACCAGCAAAACCAATAACAGCTCCAGTCTCAGCAACAGCGATGTCACCTAACATAGCGAACGAGGCAGAAACACCACCCGTTGTCGGATCCGTAAGCACTACAATGTAAGGGAGGCCTGCTTCTTTTACCTCTTCGACTGCGATAGTAGTCCGTGCCATTTGCATAAGAGATAAAATCCCCTCCTGCATACGTGCGCCACCAGACGAAGGCACAACAATCAGCGATGCATTTTGAACTACGGCAAGCCGGGCTGCTGTGATCAATCCTTCACCAACTCCTACACCCATAGATCCGCCCATGAAGGAAAAATCTAGCGCTGCTATAACAACATTAAGACCGCCCATAGTGCCATAGGCAACAGTAAGTGCATCCTTGAGACCAGTTTTAGTTTGGGCTTCTTTCAAACGGTCTGTATATTTTCTACGATCCCTAAATTTAAGAGGATCCGCACTCGCCTCTGGCAAATCAATACTCTGGAATTCACCATTATCAAACAGCATTCTCAAGCGCTCAGCTGATCCAATACGCAGATGATATCCACAATGAGAGCAAACTCTGAGATTCTTTTCCAAGTCTCTGTGGAAAATCATTTCTTCACAGCTAGGGCATTTATTCCATAGGTTATCAGGAATTTCCTTCTGGGCACCGACCAATTGCTTGAGCTTAGGGCGGACGATGTTTTTTAACCAATTCATTTAAGAAGCACCTTTTCGGATGACTGCAGACCTTTGGAAAGTTCCGCAACAAATTCCAGAGCTTTGTTTACCAGTCCAGCCTTTGCGTTACCATTGTCATCCAAATTTGCCTCTATAATATCTACAAGAGCAGAACCAACAACAGCAGCGTCGGCAATTTTTCCAATCTCAGCCACTTGTGCTGGCGTTTTAATACCAAAGCCCACAGCTACGGGCAGATCTGTATGGCGCTTCAGGTGTTTGACCGCTGTGTGAATAGCACTTTTATCAGCTGATTTGGTGCCAGTGATCCCAGCAACTGCGACATAATAGACAAAGCCGGAAGTATTTGCGAGCACGGCAGGTATGCGTTTATCATCAGTAGTAGGAGTAGCCAGACGGATGAAGTGCATGCCTGCTTCCAGCGCGGGGATACAAAGTTCTGTGTCTTCTTCAGGTGGCAGATCGACAACAATCAATCCATCAACGCCAGCTTCACAGGCATCGGCAAGAAACGTCTGGACGCCATAAATGTAAATTGGGTTGTAGTAGCCCATTAAGATAATTGGCGTGGTATCATCTTCCTTTCGAAAATCACGCACCATATCGAGGGTCTTAGTGACCCGTGCCCCACCAGTTTTCGCACGTAGCCCAGCTGCCTGAATAGCCGGTCCATCAGCCATCGGATCAGAATACATTACACCTATTTCAATTATATCTGCTCCCGCACCAGGCAGACCTTTGAGAATTTCTAAGGTAGTTTTATAGTCTGGGTCTGCGGCCATTATAAATGGTATGAAGGCTGCGCGCCCTATCTCCCGCAATGAGGCGAAACGCGCCTCAATACGTCCACTGGTCGCCCCTCGGGTCACAGCTTCACCCCTAGAGCATCTGCGACAGTAAATACGTCTTTGTCACCCCGACCGCACATGTTCATGATCATCAAGTGTTCTGCTGGAAGGTCTGCAGCTATTTTCTTGATATGAGCGAGAGCATGAGACGGCTCCAGGGCTGGGATGATACCTTCGAGACTCGAGCAAAGCTGGAACATCTCAAGAGCTTCGTCATCACGTACAGATACATATTCCACACGACCGCTATCATTCAGCCAAGAATGCTCAGGGCCAATACCCGGGTAGTCGAGCCCAGCTGAAATTGAGTGGGCATCAAGAATTTGCCCATCATCATCCTGAAGCAAATATGTTCTATTGCCGTGTAATACACCAGGCTTGCCCCCGGTCAGCGAGGCGGCATGTTTGCCACTTTCAATTCCGTGACCTGCGGCTTCTACACCAATAATTCGTATCTGAGTATCATCGAGAAAGGGGTGGAACAAGCCCATGGCATTAGAACCGCCACCAATACAAGCTACTAATGAATCCGGGAGGCGTCCTTCAGCAGCTAGTATTTGTTCACGGGCTTCGCTGCCAATGACAGCCTGAAAGTCCCGAACCATCGTTGGGTAAGGATGAGGGCCGGCAACCGTACCTATGAGGTAATAAGTATCGTTTACATTGGAGACCCAATCTCGTAATGCATCGTTCATCGCATCTTTTAAAGTCGCGGTACCGCTGGTCACAGGGACTACCTTGGCACCAAGTAATTTCATACGAAATACATTGGGGGCCTGACGTTCGATATCAGTCGCTCCCATATAAACCACACATTCTAACCCAAATCGTGCACAAACTGTGGCTGTCGCAACACCGTGTTGACCTGCACCAGTCTCGGCGATGATTCTTTTTTTCCCCATCCTCCGTGCAAGCAAAATCTGACCCATACAGTTGTTAATCTTGTGTGCACCGGTGTGGTTCAGCTCATCGCGCTTGAAATAAATTTTAGCACCACCAAAATATTCTGTCAGACGTTCTGCAAAATAAAGTGGGCTAGGGCGGCCGACATACTGAGCCAGAAATTGATCCAGTTCTGCCTGAAAACTTGGATCAGCTTTGGCGGCATCATAGGCCCGTTCGACCTCTAAAATAAGCGGCATCAAGGTCTCGGCGACATAACGGCCACCAAAGATGCCAAAGTGCCCAAACTCGTCTGGCCCAGTTCGGTATGTATTGGGAGTGTTCATGAGAGGTATAATACGCATAACGATGCTCTGTGTGTGAGAAAAATATGAATATTTGGCAGTTTTTTTGTAATATTTATAGTGTAGTAGCTAAGGAAAGTAGCTCTGTTATTTTTGCAGGGTTCTTAAAACCCGGTGGGTCTTCGACCCCGCTTGACACATCAATCGCTGATGCTCCACTAATTTGTACCGCCTGAGCAAGATTTGCCAGATGAATACCACCGGCCAACATCCATGGCAACTTCCAATCCTGACCTGCAACAAGGGCCCAGTCAAAGGACAAAGCATTACCCCCTGGCCGAGTGGCACCTGAGGGTGGCTTGGCGTCAAACAAAAGCATATCTGCACATTTCTCATATATTCTTGCCTTAGCCAAGTCATCCTCACAGGAAATGGCAATAGCTTTCATCACAGGCAAACCAAATTTAGATTTGATTTCAGTCAACATGCTCGGTGCCTCAGAGCCATGAAGTTGTAATATATCAAGTGAACCAGTAGATACGGCAGCTGCAATCTCTTCTATGGATGCGTCCACGAACAGACCAACTTTTTTAATGGTTTTTGGAACAGGCAAACACAAATTTGCCAAGATGTCTGGGGTCACTGCGCGTGGTGAAGCCTTAAAAAAAACAAATCCAATGTATGCCGCACGACCCATTACTGCTGCCTTGATAGCTTCTGGAGTATTTAATCCGCAAATTTTTAGATCTACGCTCACGGCACCCTATACCCCAGCGGCAATTTCAGCGGCGATCTTATCAGCTGCTTCAACCGGATTGTTAGATTGAGTGATGGGCCTACCAATAACCAAGTAATCTGCCCCAATTGCAACAGCGGCTGCAGGAGTAACGATGCGTTTCTGATCGTTGCTTTGAGCCCACTCAGGTCGAATGCCCGGCACCACCAATTTGAAGCTTTCTCCCAAATGCTCACGAAGATCTTCAACTTCTCGGGCTGAACAAACGACCCCGTCTAAGCCACTGAACTGACTTAAAGATGCCAAACGGAGGACCTGATCAGAGACGGAACTTTCAATGCCAGTTCCCTTTAGATCACTTTCATCCATAGAGGTCAAAACCGTAACGCCCAGTACTAGGGGACGGTCTTGGCCAGCCTCTCCAGCGCTTTGAGCGGCTGCGCGCATCATCATCTCGCCACCACAAGCATGAACGTTGACCATATAAGGGGAAAACAACAAAGAAGCCCTAATCGCGGCGGCAACTGTGTTGGGGATATCATGAAACTTAAGGTCTAAAAAAACCAGCATGCCACAATTGGTGACGGCTTGAACACCCTCAGGACCGCAGGCAGTAAAGAACTCCTTGCCTAACTTAATACCACCCACATGGCCACTTAAGGCGTTGGCTAGATCAAGAGCCTTGGTTAAATCGGTGGTGTCCAGGGCGACAAAAATTCTTTCATGAGGTTGCAACTTGGTCATATGTGACTTTCATATGTTCATGTGATTAAAAGCCAGCATGTCACTTTAAGCTTATTCAACCCTTACCCAGCTATTTTCGTGTTTGAGGTTGAGTTTTAGGTTGCGAAGGTTGATCAGAAGCAGCTGCCTCGAGTTTTCTTATTTGATCTCTTAAAATTACCTCTTCGCGCCTGGCATTTTCCAGCAACTGTGACAATCGTCGATTGAGTAAACGACGCTTACTCGTTGAAGTAAACGAAATAATGCCGCCCAGCAAAAAACCAACAAAAAGAGCAATTAGTAAGGCAGCAAAAATAGGGGTTTCAAAACTGAAAGGGGCTGGCCAAAGATCAATTAAAACCCTACCACGATTGGAGACAGTAAAGGCAACAACCCCTGCTCCTAACGGTATAATTAAAATCCAGTTAAGAAACCGGGCCACAAGGCTTAACCGTTAAGTTTTTCGCGGAGCTGCTTGCCTGTCTTGAAATAAGGAAGACGTTTGGCAGCCACATTGACCACTTCACCGCTACGTGGGTTACGCCCGACACGGGAGCCGCGGTTTTTGATAGAGAAAGCACCAAAGCCTCGCAACTCAACCCGGTTTCCGCTCTCTAGTGCCGAAGTGATCTCCTCGAAGATGGTGGTAACTATTCTTTCAATGTCCCTTTGATAAAGGTGCGGGTTGGCATCAGCCATGTGTTGGATTAATTCTGATTTCGTCATTACCACTTTCCCCATTTATAATGGCTACGTTTTTAGCCTCACCAAACTTTAGACTGCCAAAGTGGGAACAAACCGTCAAGGCTAAGACTTTCAGAAAACAGAGCCTTTCCAACTAAGGAGTTAATAAATCTACGCCAACCTTGGCCCGGACGATCAATTATGACATCTTTGACAGAAAGATCTGGTGGAATTTTTCCAGTTTCGAGCAACCAGTCAATAGCCTCATCCTCGCCGCCAATAGCGTCTATTAAGCCATTAGCCAAGGCCTGCCGACCAGAATAGACACGCCCATCCGCAAGGGCTCTTACCGCCTCAGGCGACATCTTTCGACGTTCTGCAACTATGTCGACGAACATTGCGTACATATCCATGACCACTGACTCAATGGCTCCACGAGCCGCCTGAGTGGTTTTTTCAAAGGGATTAGGCTGTGCCTTCAAAGGGCCACTTTTAATAATTTCCGGCTTAATACCTACTTTTTCTAAGAGACTAGTAATATCCGCAGTTTGCAATAACACGCCAATTGAGCCGGTCAATGAGCCCTCACGAGCAATAAGATGATCTGCACCCAGAGCAATCATGTATCCTGCAGAGGTGGCCGTAGAGCCCATCACAGCTACAACTGGTTTATTTTGCCCCAGGTCCTTTAATTGATGGTACAAATTTTCTCCACCTACGACAGTACCCCCCGGACTGTCAATCCTTACAATCAAGGCTAAAATCTCTTCGTCGTCTTTAAGATTTTTTAAGGCATGTTCGCGTTCTATATCGTCGATGATTAAACCGGTCACACTCAGACGCGCTATGTGATCACCAGTAGAATTCATCTTGAAATTTGTGATGGATGTAATAAATAAAATTGCGAGAATAACAATGGCAAGGATTCGCCAAAAAGAGAGCCTACGCTTTAGTCTTCGCCGGTCGACAACATAGTCAGCTTCGAGTGACATTTTTCCTCGCCAATTTTATATTTCGGGCCCTAAGCAGATAGACAAACCCACTCTTGACCATTTTTAGAATATTAAATGCTATTCATCTTCAGTTTTCTTGGCTGGTTTCTTAGCTGTTTTCTTGGCTGTTTTCTTAGGTGCGGCTTTCTTTGGAGAAGCCTTCTTAGCCGTTGCTTTTTCTGGCTCAGAATTCTGCTTATCCTTGAAGGCCGCGCCCAGAATATCACCCAAAGAGGCGCCAGAATCAGATGACCCGTACTCCTTCATTGCTTTCTTTTCTTCAGCAGCCTCAAGGGCTTTGACTGACAAGGTCAGCTTCCGGCCCGCTGTATCGATTTGCATTACTTTAGCGTCGATTTTCTCGCCTGCGGCAAAACGCTCAACGCGTTGTCCTGATCGGTCTCGCGACAAATCACCCTTGCGAATAAAGCCGGACATGCCTTCACCAACCTTAACTTCAAGGCCTCCATCAACGACGGCAGTAATAGAACAAGTTACAGCCGCGCCCTTCTTGATACTAGTTACTTCGCCCTCGAACGGGTCTTCTGTCAGTTGTTTTATGCCTAAAGAAATACGTTCTTTTTCTACGTCCACACCCAACACCTTGGCCTGAACGGTGTTCCCCTTGGCATAATCTGCCAAAGCTTCTTCACCGGATTTGTGCCAGGACAGGTCAGACAGATGAGCCATGCCGTCAATATCACCAGACAAGCCAATGAAAAGGCCAAATTCAGTGATGTTCTTAATTTCACCTTCAACTTCTGAGCCAATAGCAAAGTTATCAATAAAATCTTCCCAAGGGTTCGAACTGCATTGCTTGAGACCAAGAGAAATGCGGCGCTTCTCAGGGTCTGCGTCCAATACCATAACTTCCAATTCCTGGCTGGTCGATACGATCTTGCCAGGGTGGATGTTCTTCTTAGTCCAGCTCATTTCGGACACATGAACTAAGCCTTCAACACCAGGCTCCAGCTCGACAAATGCACCATAGTCTGTGATGTTAGTAATTCGGCCGCTGAACTTAGCACCCACAGGGAACTTTTGTTCAACACCTTCCCATGGATCCGTTTCAAGCTGTTTCATCCCCAAAGAAATCCTTTGGGTATCAGCGTTGAAACGAATGACCTGAACGTTCAAGGCCTGACCAACTTGGAGTGCTTCAGACGGATGGTTAATACGCCGCCAAGCTATATCGGTTACATGCAGCAGTCCGTCAACACCACCCAAGTCAACAAATGCACCGTAGTCAGTGATGTTTTTAACTATCCCTTCCAAAACCTGACCCTCAGTAAGGTTAGAAATTAGCTCACCACGCTCCTCTGCGCGGGTTTCTTCAAGAACAGCACGACGCGAGACAACAATGTTATTGCGGGCACGGTCCATCTTCAGAATTTGAAATGGTTGTGGCATTCCCATCAACGGGGAAACATCACGTACAGGGCGAATATCCACTTGTGATCCTGGTAGGAATGCGACAGCGCCATCAAGATCAACAATAAAGCCTCCCTTGACGCGACCAAAGATAACACCATTAACGCGCTCGGTAGCGTTAAACTTGGTTTCAAGTTCAGCCCAAGATTCTTCACGACGAGCTTTTTCGCGACTCAGCCGAACAATGCCGTCACGGTCTTCAAAACGCTCAACAAAAATGTCGATGGTGTCGCCAACCTTGATTTCTGCAGCCTGGCCGGGAACGGAGAATTCTTTAAGGTCAACACGACCTTCTGACTTGAGCCCAACATCAATGGTCGCCGCATCACCATCAACAGCAACAACCGTACCTTTTACAACGGCACCTTCAAATGGTTCGCCATTACCAAGAGATTCTTCAAGGAGATCTGCAAACTGTTCTCCAGTTTCAAAAATATTTTCTTCTGTACTTGCCTGAGGAGCAGGAGCCATGATTTGGTATCCTTAATACTTATTATTCTTCCGGCCAACCAGTTGAATCCGGTGGTCTTTCTATACGGAAATTAAAAGCTGAACCACACCATGTGGAAAAGCCCTCGCATTAACTGCTATCTGCAGAAACGCTTTATTTGTTCTGGATATAATCCAGAACCACTGCTAAAGCCCTGTCAGCATCAAGATTGTTAGTATCAAGCTGAAACGAATCTTTCGCTGGTATCAATGGAGAAGCATCACGTTCTATATCTCGAGCGTCACGTTTCTCCATATCTTCAAGAACGCGGGCATATATAGCTTCGACACCGCGATACTGCAACTCTTTATAGCGTCTTTTTGCACGAACCTCTGTTGAAGCAAAAATGAATAATTTTATATCAGCATCTGGACAAACCACTGTGCCTATGTCTCGGCCATCTAAAATTGCCCCCTTGCCGCGATTGGGTGGGTTCATAGCAAAGTCCCGCTGGAAGTCCAAAAGGGCAGCCCGAACTTCAGGAACAGTTGATATTTTTGATGCTGCTTGGGCAGCTTGATCGGTCCGCAATCCATCAACTTCGAGATCTGCAGGAATTAAGTTTTGTGCAATTTTTTCGGCAATAACGCTAAAAAATTTTGGGTCATCGCCAATTTCCACAAAGGCATCTAAGACCTTTCGTCCCACTGCCCTGTACAACAGGCCGGTATCAAGCAGTTCCATGCCAAAATGCTCGGCAAGCCGCTTAGCCAGAGTTCCCTTACCCGCGGCAGCAGGCCCGTCGATGGCAATAATTTTTGGTGCCATCATAAAATTATCACATTTCTTCAATACGACTACCAAGACCATTCATTAGCTGAACGAATCCAGGAAAGCTTGTTTCAATGGGAACTGCGTCATCAATAACAACAGGCTTTTTCGTAATCGCTCCAAGAATAAGAAACGCCATGGCAATCCTGTGGTCAAGAGCCGTTTTAATTTTTACACCGCCTTGAGGTACTGAACCATCACCGTGAATAATCAGGAAGTCTTCGCCTTCCTCTATGTTAACACCACAAGCCTCAAGGCCACGAGCCATGCCGTTAAGGCGATCACTTTCCTTAACCCGGAGCTCACTCAGACCCTCAAGCCGAGTTGTGCCCTCAGCACAAGCAGCACAAACGGCAAGGATTGGATACTCGTCAATCATAGACGGAGCGTGATCAGGCGCCACAGTAACACCGTGTAAGATTGAACCCTCAACCAGTAAGTCAGCGACTGGTTCCCCAGCTTCATTGCTGAAATTTTCCAAGGTTATAGCACCACCCATATTTTTAAACGTCTCAATCAGCCCAGCGCGAAGAGGGTTAATACCTACGCCTTTAATGGTAACTTTTGATCCGGGTATTAGCAAAGCTGCTGCCATGGGAAAAGCAGCGGACGAAATGTCTCCCGGAACGACAATGTCGCGCGCGCTGAGTTCTGGCTGCCCTTGAATTGTGATTGCGCGAGCACCGCCCGATAAATTCTCCACTTCAACTTCAGCCCCGAAGTGACGCAACATCAATTCTGTATGGTCACGGGTCGGTTTGGGCTCTATCACCCGCGTTTTGCCCGCGGCCCCTAATCCTGCCAGCAGAATTGCAGACTTAACCTGAGCTGATGCTACAGGCAATTCATATTCAATAGGCAAAGGATCGGCTAGACCGGTCATATTTAAGGGCAAGCGCCCGCCACTTCGCGCCTGGAAAATCGCCCCCATTTCTCTAAGAGGATTAATAATACGCCCCATTGGTCTGCTGTTTAGAGATTTATCGCCTGAAAGTGTGACACTGAATGGATGGGCCGCGAGAACACCAATAAGAAGTCGAGCTGCAGTCCCTGAGTTTCCCATGTCCAGAACTTGCTCTGGCTCGGCCAATCCGCATACACCACGTCCCCTAACCAACCAATTTCCAGCAGCTTTTTTTTCAATAACAACACCAAGGCTACGAAGTGCTTCCAACGTTTTGAGAACATCCTCGCCCTCAAGCAACCCCTCAATTAGGGTTTCACCAATAGACAAGCCCCCGATCATTAAAGCCCTATGAGATATGGATTTATCCCCGGGCACCTGAACGGTTCCTTGCAAATAATTTATTGCTTCAGATTTAAGCGGTTTCACTCATAAATTCCAAAAACATCAATAATTCACTCGCTTCCGCACCTTTTTTGGAAAAAGTACAAAGTCATCTTTAGCACAAATTAATAACCAAAAGGTAGCATCAACAATGAGACCTTTAAAGTTCAATGTATTTTAGGTTTTGACAGAGCCGTGAGAAAATGGCAATTGGCATTATAGAAATACTGATATCTTATGGAGGAAACAGGTGTGACAAAGCCTAACCTTGGAAAAAAACGAACTTGCCTAAGCTGTGAAACACGCTTTTTTGATTTAAACAAAAACCCTGCCATCTGCCCCAAGTGCGGTGAAAAGTACAAAATTCCCATTACCAAACCCAAGCGCGCGTCAACGTCAGAGCAAAAAACCAGTAATGTAAACATTATTGAGGCTGATGGATTAGCTGAAGAGGCCAAGGTAGAAGCAATAGCGCCTGAGATCGATGATGGCGACAGCAACGCAGACAATGAAACCGATGAACTCGAAGCTGAACTTGATGATGATCTGGATGAAAGCTTGATGGAGAACACATCTGAATTAGATGAAGACAGCGATGAACTATCGGAAGTTTTTGAACACGTAAATGTTAATGATACCGACAAGCAATAAGTAAAGAATGCAGGCGACTGTTAGGAATTTTCCATCAACGGGTTTATCTATTTTTCCCTTGCCTTGATGTGCCAGCACCCGTATGTATCCGTCACTTGCACCACCCCAAGTGGTGCATTGTTTTATAAAATGCGGGGCCGTAGCTCAGTTGGGAGAGCGCAACACTGGCAGTGTTGAGGTCAGGGGTTCGATTCCCCTCGGCTCCACCAACAAAGCCCCAAGGTTTGCCTAGGGGCTTTGTTATTTCGGCACACCTTTAATTTCTTCGTGTTTTCATAACTCTAACAATTGACTTTTCTCGTGTGTTTTTATTGCACGAGCCGACTCCAAAACCGACTGCCCAAAAGGCAATGGGGTCCAACCAAACATATCTCGGGTTTTTGAGTTATCTGCACTTAGATGCATACCAAGAAAACCGGCCATCCCCTTAGCTTCTCGATCAAAAAGCCCCATAAATCTGATCACCCAACCTGGGGCTTTTTTGTTGCTAGGGCCCTTGTAGCCGGCATTGAGGAGAATTTCTGCAACATCAGAAAAACTTATCGGGTCTTCTCCTGCCACAATAAAACGCTCGCCTGCAGCCTCATCCAAAGTCAATGCCTTAACATGTAGTTTTGCTACATCCCGAACATCAACCATAGGAAAAGCAAAATCTGGAACCATTGGTATTTTGCCGTTAAGCATTTTCGTCAACAAAATGAGAGACTCGCAAGATATATTTCTTCCCAAGGGGGGGCCAAATACAGCCCCCGGAGCAATTACAACTAATTCTGGCAAAATCTCGTCAGAGTTGTGAGATTTATTATTGCTTTCAACCCAATTCCACGCCATTTTTTCAGCCAATGTTTTACTTTTAACATACGTGCTTAAATCCGGGTATGTGACATCCGTCCAATCGTCTGGACCGAACCGACCTTGCCTCAAGCTTGCCATCATCGAAACAATCGAACCTGTGATAACAATACGTCTAACATTAGCCTGTTGCGCTGCACGTAAAACACGTTCAGTTCCTTCAACGGCGGGTTCTATCATTTCACTTTCAATTTTTGGATTCGCAATTCTGAATGGCGAGGCGACATGCATAACGTAATCGCAGCCTTGCACAGCCTCGTCCCAGCCATGATCTGATGTCAGATCAAGCACCACAAAGGTAAGATGTTTTACTTTTTTCTCGCTGAGTGCCAGCGCATTGCGTACAATTGACTCTTTTTTAGGGTCACGAATAGTTCCTCGAACATTAAATCCGGCGTCCAGCAACTCCTTTGCACAATGTAACCCGATATAGCCTGATATGCCGGTAAGTATGACAGTTTTTGACAAAACGTTACTCCTAAAAAATACGCCCATACTTTATCTGCGTGCCATCACAGAATGGTGCATTTGCAAAAATCTGCAATAGCCTAAATAAGCTTCACCATTTCTATCCTCAGTCAAAGCGTGTGGATTAGATTCGTGTGTTTGTCAGAACCATTCCGAAACGGGCAATGTTTTACCGTTCCAGAGGTTCGTCAATGTTTGGCTAGAGACTTATTTTCTATAGCGATCGTGGGGGGCAGAATAATCAATTTCTGGCCCTTTAGATACAATCCCCGTAGGATTGATTAATGTATGGCTTACATAATAATGGTTCTTGATATGATCCATGCGCACCGTCGCCGCAATGCCCGGACATTGATAGAGATCACGGATGTAACCCGAAAGGTTTGGATAATCAGCGAGGCGCTTAAGATTGCATTTGAAGTGACCCACATAAACTGGATCGAATCGAACTAAGGTAGTAAACAAACGCCAGTCTGCCTCCGTTATGCTCGAGCCTAACAGATAACGCTGGGTTCTTAATCGGTCCTCCAATAAATTCAATGTTTCAAACAAGTGCAAGACGGCTTCTTCGTATGCTTCCTGAGTGGTTGCAAAACCCGCCTTATAAACACCGTTATTAACGCTATCATAGACGAAATCATTCAACGCATCAATTTCAGTGTTGTGTTTTTTTGGGTAAAAGTCGCCCGGCTTGGCACCCACTTCGTCAAAAGCCGTATTGAACATACGAATGATCTCTGAAGATTCATTTGAAACTATTGTGTTTGTTTTTTTATCCCACAATACTGGTACAGTTACCCGACCATTATAATTTGGATCTGCCTTTGTATAAACCTGATGCAAAAAGTTGGCACCATTAACTGTATCTTGAACGACACCGTCTGAATCGTTAAAGGTCCACCCATCTGCACCCATGTACCAATCAACCACAGACAATGAGATCATTTCTTCAAGGCCTTTGAGTGCGCGAAAGATCAAGGTACGATGCGCCCACGGGCACGCATAGGATACATAAAGATGATAACGCCCTGATTCAGCTTTAAATCCACCTGTTCCGGTCACACCGGGTGAACCATCAGCAGTGACCCAATTACGAAAATGTGAGTCCTTTCGCACAAACCGCCCCTTTGACGATTTGGTGTCGTACCATTGGTCAACCCATTTTCCGTTTTGCAGAAGTCCCATGATCAAATCCTAAAATTGCCCTTCTTGATAATCTTGGAAGGCCTTCTTGACCTCTTGTTTTGTGTTCATAACAAAGGGTCCTCCCCGCGCCACCGGTTCGTTCAGGCGTTTCCCGGCAACCATCAAGACCCTACTTACTTCAGCTCCTGATGACAGATGAAGTTTTTCTCCATCACCCAAAACGCCAAGGGATCGACTATTCAAGATCGCCTTCGTTTGACCAACCCGAACACCGCCCATAACAACGTATAGGAAACCAGCGTGTGAATAAGGGATATGCTGGTGAAAGGTTTCACCTGGTTCGAGTTGAATATCGAGAAAAAAAGGAACAGTATAATCATTTTTAACTGGTCCTTCAGTTCCGCTGTCTGTACGACCGGCGATTACCTTGATATTGCCACCGTTTTCTAGCCTTTCATTGGGTATGACTGAGGCGGCAAACTCTTGATATACAGGTGCCGTCATTTTTTCAGCAGCAGGTAAGTTGATCCACAGCTGGAAACCCCGCAAAAGTCCATCTTCCTGCTCTGGCATTTCGGAATGAATAATTCCACGTCCCGCCGTCATCCATTGAACACCACCAGGCTCAATCACACCCTCATGCCCTTTATTGTCCTTGTGACGCATGCGTCCAGCCAAGAGATAGGTCACGGTTTCAAAACCTCTGTGTGGGTGTTCTGGAAAACCGCCGATGTAATCATCCGGCCTATCAGATTCGAATGCGTCTAAAAGAAGGAATGGGTCTAACATATCAATCTCAGGCGACCCAATGATGCGCGTGAGCCGCACACCGTCTCCATCGGACGCTGGGATGCCAGAAGTCAGTTGAGCTAACTCTATAAATTTATTATATCCCGGTGAATTTTGATTAGAAGCGTTCATCAATCTTTCCTCAAGTGAACTATCGGCGTGACAGGCCGGATACGACGTTAAACTTGGTGAGAGCCATCACAGTAAGGTCTATTTTTTGACAACCCACACGTACAAACTGCTTTGTTGTCTGGGGCTTTCATGTTCAAAATGAAGGGTTCATTTTGCCAGCCACTCATAATCTCTCTCATAATATTTACTTTTTTAACACTTACAACTTCATAAACTAGTGTTCCGAACTTATAAATTAATCGACTACGGACAAATTTTTGCGTTTATTTATGGTGAGGCTGTCTAAGGCATAAGCGCCTGAGCCATGTGCTACTAAAAACAGAAAACCACCAGCGATGGCAATATTCTTCATAAACATGATCATCATATTTTGATCTGTGAAGTCTGCGTGAAAAATAAGGGCAGATAGGATACTAAATCCCGCAAGAATAAAGGCTACAGAGCGTGTCTTCCATCCTGTAATAATAGCAAGCCCACCGATTACCTCGAGAATAATCACCAAGGCAGGAACCCGCTGGGAACGCCCATAGTGTCCATATATCCAGAAGTGCCTTCGTATTCAGAAATTTTGTTCAAGCCCGCCATAACAAAAATGGTGGAAATAAAAAAACGGCCTAGTGGGGCTGAAAATATTTGAATATTGGACATCATTTCTTCCTTGTATCTGGAGCCAAGACACTATGCACAATGCATAAATGTATAGTTTGTAAAACAATTGATCATATAATAAGAGTTGTGATTTTCAGGATAAACAGTAACTATTGCAATTGTTTGTTCTAATTTGGAGAATATTAGATGGGGCAATTCGAGGACATGAGCACGTTCGTACGCATTATTGAAGCTGGCAGCATTAGTCGTGCTGCTGATCAATTAAGTGTGGCAAAATCCGCTGTAAGTCGCCGCTTAGTCGATCTCGAGGGAAGGCTAGGCGTACAACTTCTTAGCCGAACCACCCGAAAATCCAACTTGACTGAGATTGGGCAGATTTACTATCAGCACGCACTTCAAATCCTTGATGACGTAAATGAGCTGAATAACACGACATCAAATAGCAAGTCTGCATTAGAGGGTGGCTTAAAGGTCGCTGTGCCTTTATCGTTCGGTTTACTTCACCTAACCCCGGTTATAAACACCTTCGCCAAAGAACACCCTGATATTACCATTCACCTTGATTTTGCAGATCGGCAAATCGACCTGATCGAGGAAGGCTTCGACCTTGCTATCCGAATTGCCGAATTGAAAGATTCAAATTACATAGCTCGTAAACTAACCACTATTAAGCGGGTTTTGTGTGCAAGCCCAGACTACCTAAGGCGTGCTAGTCACCCTAAAACGCCCAAGGATCTAAAAACACATGATATTCTCCATTACGATAACTCACCCACTTCGTTCTGGGCCTTCACTGAACCAGGTGCAAAAGAAATACGCATCAATCTCCCAACTAAAATAAGCGCGAATAATGGTGATTATCTCTGTGAAGCTGCGGTTGCTGGGTTTGGGATTGTCGTCTTGCCAACGTTTGTGGCATGGCAAGAAATTGAAAAAGGCCGCTTGGTCCATGTTATGCCAAAATTCACCCTACCAACGTTAAACGCATACGCAATCTATCCACAAACACGACATCTCTCTAAGCGGGTCCGTGCCTTTATCGATTTTCTCGTTGAGAGTTACAGTGGTGAACCGTATTGGGATAAGTGCCTGGAGGCTTCTTAAAAAGAAAAAAAAGATCAACAGAGAGCCAATAGATCATCAATAAAAGTAGAAGTTACATTACTTTTATTTCTATTCTTCTATTTTCTTCTTTATTTTTGCTTACTGGTTGAGTGTCTGCCCTACCTACTACACTCATTCTGGATTTTTTAATTCGTGACTTTGAGAGCAAATAGGTTGCCACTGAGCTTGCTCGTGCTGAAGACAGGACCCAGTTTGATGGAAACCTTGAAGTGGCTATCGGAACGTCATCAGTATGCCCTATAATTTCGATTGAGCCTCTTGCCTGAGAAAAGACCAGAATCATGCGGTCTAATGATTTTTTTACTGCATTGGTTAATTGTGCGCTGCCAGATAAAAAAACTGTATCGCCCGGCATGCTAATAAAAATGCTTCCATCTCTCACAGCAACAATCCATTTTTTGGTTTTGATCTCACTCTTAAGTTTAACTTTTAATATTTTTAAAAGTTTTGTTTGCTCAACTAAAAGGAGATAAGGATCAGTAGGTGCTTTATTTTTAATGTTTAGTTTTGTGAGTTCTATCTCTTTTTCAACTACTTTTGGCTTTTTCTTTTTCCCCGTGTAGGTAATATCACTTTCTTTTACAGACCCGTTGAACGCTTGAGACATTGGGCCTGCATTCTTTTTGAAGGAATCAGCATCGACTTCAGAAAATGAGTTAATCAATACAAATAATGCGAAAAGAAGAGACATAAGATCGGCAAACGTGACCAACCACTTTTCATCATTAGTTTGTTTAACTTCCAAGTAACTTACCTAACCTCTTCTATTTTACGCTGGTTACCAGGAAGATATGGCTCGAGTATATCCTGAAGTGCAGTAGGATTCTGAAGTTGCTGAATTTGAACTATACATTCCAGAATTAGCTCACTCAGGGATCTTTGGCGATCAATTTTCATGATCAGTTTTTCGCTTATTGGATAAGCTAGAAGTTGCGAAATTAAGACACCGTATAGCGTGGTTAGCATCGCAACGGCCATCGCTGGCCCAATAGTGGCAGGATCAGTCATGTTACTTAACATTTGAATCAAACCAACGAGAGTGCCAAACATTCCAAATGCAGGTGCGCTGTCACCGATAGCCCTAAACACGTTAGCGCCCACTTGCTCACGTCTAATCTCTTGCTGAATTTCTTCGACTAAAACTTTGCGAATGAATTCGGCATCTTTGCCATCAGCGCAGAGTTGTATGCCTTTCTTGTAAAAAGCATTTGGTATTTTTTCTTTTTCGAGTGACTGCAATCCCGCTTTTCTTGCCTTCTTAACTAATTTAACAGTTAGCCGTATATAGTCACTAGCCTTAGTTTTATCATTAGAAAATGCAGCTTTGAGCCCAAGTGGAAGACTAATAAAAACACCTGTTATAGGAAATTTTATCATTGTTGCTGCGAGAGTACCGCCTGCAACAATCATAAAGCCTGGCAAATTGAGAAAAATATTCAAGGGAGATCCAGAGATAATAGCTACAGTTACAATAGTAACCCCAAATATTAACCCTGCGAGGGTCGCAAAATCTAAGTTCATCTATTTAGTATCTTTTCTTTTTTTAATACTATTAAAAGTAATGGCTATTTTATAAATAGCCTTTTTCAGCATAATGAATGTTTGTTACCGTGTAAATTAGAACAACCACTGTGCTAGCAGGCGAACGCAATCAATAGTCTAATCTATAAACTCAATAAGGTGTCTCTGGAAAAAGTACCCCCCCTCTAAAACTGGGCAAGGCTAGTTTCCTTAATTGGTAGATTTAATTGTAGACCCCCAGAAGGGAAGAGAAATGTTGACCTCTAGGTAATTCAAACACCTGACCCCCAGCATTTGTTTGATACTTTCATTATATAATCGCCGACCCCTCTCTTTGGATGGCAACCCATAATTTTACCTTTTTTGCAACTTTAATAGGAAGGACCCTCCAATACATAATAAATGGTGTTCCATCCTTTTTATAGTTGATGGCCTTTCCTTCAAACTTAGTTCCTGATTTGAGCGCCTTAGTAAGGCGATCAATTACTTTCTTATCTGTAGCCTTGCCCTGAAGGATACGAGGGGTTTTTCCAATAACTTCAGAAGAGAGATGTCCAGTAAGTTTCTCAAAAGATTTGTTTGCATAGATAATCTTTCCCTTAACCGTTGCGTCAGTAACTAATATTGAATCAAAACTATTTTCAGCAAGAACTTTTAACAGAGCTAAATTATTTTCAGTTGTTTCAAAAAGTTTATCAAATGTGGGGGTCATGAATTTCTCATTTTTAAAATATTGGAATAGATGTGTGCCCTCTAGGTGATTCGAACACCTGACCCCAGCATTACGAATGCTGTGCTCTACCAACTGAGCTAAGAGGGCTAGTCACACGGTCCCTGTATATCTTAACCGATCTGGGTAATCCAGTTTCTTCACACAAATGAAATGATCATAATACACATATCATTCACATGAATTTCGTTTATGTCATAACTAACTGATAAATATTGTCTTTTTGGAAGAGGCATTTATTACGAAAGCGATGACCTGCCAACTGAGCTAAGGCGGCATTGATTATGAACCTTGACTAATGCTCGATGCCATTCGCGTCAATTTCCTGTGCCAGACGAGTGCCAGGAGAAACTAAACGTGGTGCTTTTGGGTCATCATCGATGGGGGCACTTAAGCCAGGAACACGGGAAGGACGCCGCCACTGAAATTTGTCAAAACTGCGACAAGCGCCACAAAGGGACGACCAAGTGTCTGCTGCATTGCCACAATCCTGACAAACCCATGACGGGTCAGCGTCAGCATTGGCAGCACGGACTAACCACTCCCGGGCCGCAATTATGTCTGAATGCTCAGCTTCTTCTACCTTCGCCATCAACTGGCAGTAATTGCTTGTGACTGCTTCATCTAAGGCACTAACCTCTTCCAGAATCTTACGGGCATCCCCCCCAAGTCCTGCATTGAGGGCGCAGTTAGCTAACATCAACTTTGTGGCCAAATGTTTCGGATTTAGCGCTGCTAGTTTGTGTGCCGCCTTCATGCGCGCCATGGCATCATTAGCTTCAGTAAACGACAAATAAGCGTGAGCTATTCCAGGATGAGGAGTAGCTGCCCATGCGGTTTCTAAGGTTATGAAGGCTTTGTTTTGCTTTCCAGAAGACATCAACAGATGGGCCAAATGTAACTGGGCCGGGACAAATTCAAGTTCTTCCTTAACGGCTTTTTTTGATAGCTTTAGAGCTTTGGCGTTATCACAAGATGCTTCTGCCTCCAAACTCATTTGATGATATAGAACTGCTCTAGAATGTTTTGCCTCTGCAGAATTAACTTGCTTTTTTCGAGCGGCAGTGGCCAAAGCACTAGAGGCTTCGCTCCACAATCCTGCCCGAGCAGCAAGATCAAACATGGTGCGTGCTACCCAATCACTCTCGGGCTTCAATTGGTATGCTCGGCGGACCCATTTTAAAGCCTGATAGTTATCTCCATTTTTTGTTGCCTGGTTAAGCAACCCACGCAAACCAAGAAATTCTGTATCAGGGTTTTCTAGCATTTTGGTAAAAAATTTATGAGCAGAGTCTTCATCTCCTGCGAGTTGTGCGGATTGAGCTGATAGCAACATGGTAAGTGACGGCTCTTCTAGTAGATTATTAGCCCACCCAGCCTGCCGACGGGCCTCACCAGGATCACCTGCTGCCACTGCAACCATACCCCGGCTAAGTGCCAAATAACCTCGACGACGACGACCTTCTCCGCGAAACCACGAGATTCCAGCAGGAACGCCACGAATAAAAACCCAAAGGCGATAAATAAGGGCAGATAGAACGGCAATAGTCGCTATTGCGCCAACCGATACCGCCGCCGATGTTTCAATGACATATCCATGCCAAGTCACACTGACCTGGCCCGGATTATCTGCAAACCACATGGCCGTTATGGCCAAAATACCAAGTAATAACATAAACCAAACGGCGCGGAACATTTAGGCTTACTCCATTCCCCTACTGGATAGACGCGGCTAAAATTGAAACAACAAAGACGTGCAATCTGGAAAGTGCTTTCTCTGCGATCAATCTGCCTCGAGCTTTTTTAAGCCAAGGAGCGGCAGCGGCAGATTCTGTCCCATCAAGATCTGACAAAGTTATAATAGCGCCCTCCAGATCGCCTTGATCAAGTTGAGCCATGGCGGTGTCAACAAGACTAGTTTCAAAACCATCATAGTTTTCAGAATCTGTCTTGCGGATAGTAACAAGGGACGTTACTTGGTTGAAAACTTCACCAAGAGTACCTTGAGCTATGTTATCAGAGATGACTTTCGGCGCTGCTGCTTTGATATTCTCGGCCACAGTATCGTATTCACGACGCAACATATCCATTGTGTGGATACCTTTTTGGGCAAAAGGAGCAAGGTCTTTGTGCCCACTCATTATATCCGGGTCATCTCCACCCAATACTTTCAAGGCTCGAAGAGAATGAACAAAGGGGTCACTAGAACGGAGTGACTCACGCAAATGACTTACAGCTAAAACAAGAGTTTGGGCCCTTACCTGTTGTTTGGCCTCAGCTACATTTGCCACGCCAGCTATAGATTCGGCTGCACCGCTTTCAAGAGTTGTAATTCGCTGGGAAATATCTGTCATAATTTGCGAAAGCCCTTTAGCTGAGCCACCCGCGCTGGTATCACTTTTACCTGCCATTTGCTCCAGTTTGTTCAAACGTTCTAAAATAGTACTAGCTCTTTCATCGCTTTTTTCTAACTCGATCATGCGAGAGTTGAGCCGGCTTAAGGTTTCATTTGTAATGAGCGCATCAGTGGGTGGTGCCGTAGACTTCTTCATTCTACGGACATTGTCTAATTGTTTCTCCAGCGTAATAATACGGGTCATTACTCCCTCAAAATTTTTATTCATACGGCTTCGCTCAATTTCAAGATCAGTAATGGTTTGTCCACTTTTTTGGACCAATACGATTTCCTCCTCAAGCTGGTGAATGCGATCCGCAAGCACGTCTTCGGGAATCTGATCACCAGCTATACTTTTTAGTTTTGGTAGGTAATTGATGACATAAGGCGCCCACAGGGGTTTTATGGCATACACGCCACAGCCAACAACAACAATGAAAAGCAACGCCCACAGAAAAGGAGCAATACCACCTTCCTCAGTGTTTGATACAATTTGGGGCTTTATCAGATCTTTCAGTGCCTTCGGCGAGCTTGAACTGCCACCTTTCGAGTCAGGTATAGCTTTTGTTGATGACTTACTCTCTTGCTTGTTAGAGTTTTTTGCTTGTTTTTTTATTTTTTCGCTCACTAGCCAATCCCTTGTAAAAAATTAGTAGCCACAGCCTATCAGGCGTTATCGCGACGGTTTAGCAAAATTATTAGAGGTCAAGAATTCTCTCACGCTCTTTATCAAAGCCGTCTGGTCGGGTGTTTTAGCAACCACAATGTTAGCCCAGTCATATGCCACAATTTTTGCGGCAACGGCATCGCTCAAGCAGAAAGCTGATAATTGCAATGTACAATCATCAATTTCAGCTTTTATCAGCAAATCCATAAACGCCTTTGCAGTGCGTGGAGAATACAATACGACACCATTTACAAGAGCATCCTCAATGGCAATCAAACATTGCGGCGGAAGATTAGTGACCTTCTTTGCATGATAAAGCTGAATGCGACGATAATCAAAACCGTTTTGAAATAAAATACCCGCAAGGTCACCCGCCAACATTGAACCAGCTATATGTAGAACAGCCCCATCCCTAGAATCAAGTTTTTCGCAAACCAGTTTAGCAAGCGTTTCCACATCGCCCCCAGCGCTCTTTACTTTATTAAAGCCTGCTTTCTGAGCGGCTAAGGCAGAGGCATGTCCAACTGCATATATAGGAATCTTTCGCTCTTTACTGAGATGAGTAAATGCCCGAACACCATTAGCGCTAGTCAATAATAAGGCCTGAACATCAGTAAGATCCGGCATTTTTGTTTCAGATGCTTTAATAGATAGCAATGGAGCTAGTAGGCTTTCAACACCAAGGGCCGCCAATTCATTGGCCAGTGGCTCTGCGTCTTCCTGAGGACGAGTGATGATCAAGCTCAGGGCCATAGTTTTAACTCAACTCCACAGCATCAAAAAAATTGGGGCTGGCGCGACCCTTTAATTCTTCACCGGCATCCTTGCCAAGAGCTTCGGCCTCCTGGATGGAACCACTGCGTTTGGTTTCCAGTAGCTCTGAGCCGTCTGGACGAGCTGCAAGACCTCTAAAAAAAAATCTGCCATCAGAATTAATCTCCCCAAGGGCCGCAATAGGCGTTCGGCAAGACCCGTCAAGAACTCTTAATAAGGCGCGCTCTGCGGAAACACGTATCACTGTCTCATCGTGATTAAGGGCCGCCAGATACAATTGAGAAATTTCATCGTCTGCGCGACAAGTAATCCCAATGGCACCCTGCGCCACGGCAGGCAAAATTTCTTCGGGCTCTATTATAGAAGTAGCAACATCGGCTCGACCCAGACGATTGAGCCCCGCCATAGCCAGTAACGTAGCATCAACATCACCAGCACCTAGTTTCTTCAAGCGAGTTTCCACATTACCACGAAAGGTGACAACTTTAAGGTCAGGACGCTGGTGTAATACCAGAGCTTGACGGCGCAGTGAGGCAGTTCCAATAACGCTACCTTTTGGAAGACCAGCTATTGTTTTAGCCTTTTCACTTATAAAGACATCGCGGGTGTCCTCACGTTTAAGCATGCATGGTAAAACTATGCCGTCAGGTAGCCAAGTTGGCACGTCTTTCATGGAATGGACCGCTACATCGATGCAACCATCCAGCATGGCGTCGTCTATTTCTTTGGTAAACAGGCCTTTGCCACCAACTTCAGATAAAGCACGATCCTGAACCATATCGCCAGTCGTCTTGATAACCGTGATTTCGACTCGATTAACTAATTCGGGAAATGCTGCAGTCAATAGCGACTTGAGTTCTTTAGCCTGAGCTTGGGCCAACGGACTACCACGGGTGCCAATACAAAAAGAAGATAATGATTTCATAAATAATTTACCCAAAGTTATGGTTCAATTGCTTATCAGAGAGTAAGGTTCTTCTTTTGCTTGGCAAGAGTAAATGATTTGTATGAGTGTTTATAAATGATCGTGCTAGGGATCGAAACAAGTTGTGATGAAACTGCAGCCGCAGTTGTTAATGGCGACGGAGTAATTATAGCCGAAACTATACTCTCACAATTAGATGATCATCGCCCATACGGCGGCGTCGTTCCGGAGGTAGCAGCACGTGCTCATTTGGAGCATGTGGACGTACTTGTCAGCAAAACTATGGCCAAAGCTAGGATAAATTTTCACGAACTTGATGCTGTTGCCGCGACTGGTGGACCAGGGCTGATAGGCGGGGTTATTGTCGGTATTATGACGGCCAAAGCTATTGCTACCGCATGTAATCTACCATTTCTCGCCATTAACCACATGGAAGGTCATGCGTTAAGTGCCCGGTTGAGCAAAGTAAGCAGGGTCGCATTTCCGTATTTGTTATTGCTAATGTCCGGTGGTCATTGTCAGTTGTTAAATGTCAGAGGATCGGGTCGCTACAAACGTCTAGGCACGACAATTGACGACGCCCTTGGAGAGGCATTTGATAAGACTGCAAAAATGCTTGGAATTGGATATCCTGGCGGCCCCGCTGTTGAGGCGGCTGCTAAGAACGGTAATGCGGCTCGTTTTGCACTGCCCCGGCCCATGAAAGGTCGTCCTGGGTGTGATTTCTCTTTTTCTGGCCTAAAGACAGCGGTTCGTCATATTGCGTTAGGTCTACCCGAAGGACCCCTGCTAAAAACAGACATTTCCGATTTGTGTGCTGGATTCCAGGCAGCAGCAGGCGATGTGCTCGCCGACCGTATTAATCATGCACTGGATATTTTTTTTACAGACCATCCAGATAGCAACTCCTTGGTTTTAGCAGGTGGTGTTGCTGCCAACCAGTTCCTACGTAAAAGACTGAAAATACTTGCTAATCAACGTTCTGTTGACCTGATTGCGCCCCCCGCCAGTCTGTGTACAGATAACGGGGCAATGATTGCTTGGGCAGCTATTGAGCGAATTCAAGATGTGGGTATTGAGAACGCTCGGGATAATTTAAACTTTAAGCCGCGACCACGCTGGCCTCTTGACCCAGATGCACCAAAGGCCGCCTTTGCAGGGGCCAAAGCCTAACAAACGCAGGGATGCCAATGCTTGAATGAATTCTTGCAACAGGGCATAACATTCTTATGAGCATAATTCAGAAAATAGGCGTGATCGGGGCGGGTGCCTGGGGAACAGCCCTAGCCATAACGGCTCGGCGCGCAGGACGCGATGTTGTTATTCAAGCCCACGAGGCGGATGTCGCTAAAACCATCAATCAAGCTCACGAAAACTCATTTTTTTTACCAGGTGTCCCGCTAGATAAAGGCATCTGGGCAACCACTGACTTAAGTAAAATTGCAGCCTGTGATGCTGTTTTTTTAGCCATGCCCGCACAGTTCTTACGTGCGGTAACAGGTGAAATGGCGGCATTTTGGCGAATCGAGGTTCCAGCCGTTATCTGCGCCAAAGGCATTGAACAGAAAACTGGTTCACTATTGAGTGAAATAGCCACCCAAACCTTACCTGGTGTGAACCTCGCCGCATTATCAGGGCCAACTTTTGCTATCGAGGTGGCCAAGGGTCTGCCAACGGCGGTTACTCTCGCATCAAAAGATGTGAATACTTTGGTGGCCTTATCAAAAGCTATCTCGACGCCAACTTTTAGAGCATACAGATCCAACGATATCATTGGTGTTGAGCTTGGTGGCGCTATCAAGAACGTGCTAGCCATTGGCTGTGGCATTATCGAGGGGCGCAAGCTAGGAGACAATGCCCGTGCCGCGTTTATAACTCGCGGTCTGGCTGAAATAGCACGTATGGCAACGGCAAAAGGTGCTGATCCTGGGACTATGCTCGGCCTATCCGGTCTGGGTGATCTATCTCTGACCTGTAATGCAATGCAATCGAGAAACTTCTCCCTCGGCGTTGCCTTAGGAGAAGGACAAGTTCTTGGGGATATTCTAGCCAAACGCTCCTCTATCGCCGAAGGAGTTTTTACTGCATCGTCTGCAGTACAACTAGCCAAAACCCTAAATGTTGAAATGCCACTGTGCTCAGCCATGGACAGCATTCTTAACAAGAATGGTGATATTGACAAAACTATTCAAAACCTACTGGCAAGGCCTGTAGGTGACGAGGAACCTCTCGGATAGGCCCTAACGATTAAAAGGACATTTAAACATGCACTTCATTATTCAATGCACTGATAAACCAGACAGCAACAATCTTCGTGCTATAACCCGCAAAGCTCATATCGATTTTATTGAAAGACACCGGGACAGTATCTTTGTCGCTGGACCTACACTTACCCAAGACGGTGAAGGCATGAATGGTTCCTTACTAGTAGTAGATTTTCCCAGTCTCGCAGATGCCAATGCTTTTGCCGCCAGCGATCCGTATGCTAAAGCAGGATTATTTGAAAGTGTCATAATCAAGCCTTGGAAAATGGTTCTTGAGCCCAAATATTAATAAACATGAGAGCTATCCCTCAAAAACTTTGTGAGATTAACCAAATAGCCGACGATGATTGCGCTGGATTTGTTGCCGAAAGAAACGGCAAAAGAGAGAGCTTTATCGTGGTCCGAAAAAAAAATAAAGTCTTCGTTTATGTTAATAGTTGCCCACACATTGGCACACCTCTCGATTTTTCTCCCGGACGTTTTCTCAATCCGGATAAAAACTTAATTATGTGCTCCACCCACGGTGCCCTCTTCAGGGTTGATGATGGCTTTTGTATCTCTGGACCTTGTGCCGAACAGTCCCTTATCAATGTCCCCATCGATCTCATCGAGGGATCAGTTTTTCTTCTCCCTTATTAAAAGTGTGTTTCAGCTCTTGTTTCACACCGTATTTTTGAGATAATCAATCTCAGATTGCGTCGCAGAAACTGTTATCCTTAAAAATAAATATAATAACGGTCGCGACATAAAAAACGCAGAGAGGTTTTAGCAACATGTCAGACAGTGATATTTATCCGGTTCCAACTGGACTTGCCGAAACGGCATGGGCAGATAACGACAAATACTTGGCCATGTATAAACAGTCCCTGGAGGACAATGAGGGGTTTTGGCGTGAAGAGGGTAAAAGAATCAACTGGATCAAACCTTATACCCAGGTCAAAAAAGTCAATTTCAACGCGCCTGACGTCTCTATTAAATGGTACTATGATGGCACCTTGAATGCATCAGTTAACTGCCTTGATCGGCATCTGGAAAGCCGTGGCGGTCAAACCGCCATCATTTGGGAAGGCGATAATGCCAATGAAGTAAAAAATATTACATACAAGGAACTACACGAAGAAGTCTGTCGTTTTTCTAATGCAATGAAGTCACGTGGGATCAAAAAAGGCGATGTAGTTACAATCTATATGCCCATGGTTTCCGAGGCTGCAGTAGTTATGCTGGCCTGTACCCGAATAGGTGCCATCCACTCCATTGTTTTTGGTGGCTTCTCGCCAGAAGCCCTAGCTGGTCGCATTAATGATTGTAAATCCCGTTACGTAATCACGGCTGATGAAGGTATTCGTGGTGGCAAAGTTATACCGCTGAAAGAAAATACGGACAAAGCTCTTGAAAGCTGTCCGGGGGTTGAAGCAGTATTTGTGATCACCCGAACCGGCAACAACGTCGGCTGGGTTGATGGTAGAGACGTCAAATATGAGACAGCCTGCAAAGAGGCCTCCACAAATTGTCCGCCAGAGGAAATGAACGCTGAAGACCCCATGTTCATCCTTTACACGTCAGGATCAACAGGCAAGCCCAAGGGTGTGTTGCATACTACTGGAGGCTATATGGTTTATGCGGCAATGACCCATCAATACGTCTTTGATTATCACGATGGAGATATTTACTGGTGTACGGCTGATGTTGGCTGGGTGACAGGTCACACCTACGTGGTATACGGCCCACTTGCCAACGGTGGAACAACATTGTTATTCGAGGGCCTTCCTACCTACCCGGACAGCTCGCGCATGTGGGAGATTTGCGACAGGCACAACGTCAATATTTTTTACACAGCACCTACAGCCATTCGAGCCCTGATGCGCGACGGTAACGAACCAGTAGACAAGACCTCTAGACAATCAATCCGACTTCTTGGCACCGTTGGTGAACCAATCAACCCGGAAGCCTGGAGCTGGTACTACAATGTGGTCGGTTCAAGTCGTTGTCCGATCGTAGACACTTGGTGGCAAACAGAAACTGGCGGGATCATGATAACGCCACTGCCTGGAGCTACGGACATGAAACCGGGATCTGCAACACGTCCCTTCTTTGGTATTCGGCCACAATTGGTAGATGGAGAAGGTAATATCCTAGAGGGAGCATTGTCCGGTAATTTATGTATCGTCGATTCCTGGCCTGGTCAAATGCGAACCATTTTTGGCGATCACAACCGTTTTATGGAAACATACTTTTCAACATATCAGGGCAAATATTTCACTGGTGATGGTTGTCGACGCGATGAAGACGGCTATTACTGGATCACTGGTCGTGTTGATGATGTAATAAATGTTTCAGGTCACCGCATGGGAACAGCGGAAGTGGAAAGTGCGCTTGTTGCCCATAAACATGTAGCCGAGGCAGCGGTCATTGGCGCGCCACACAAAATCAAGGGGCAGGGTATCTATGCCTATGTCACTCTGAACGCGGATGTAGAATCTAGCGACAACTTAAAAAAAGAGTTGGTACAGTGGGTCAGAAAAGAAATAGGTCCAATTGCCTCACCCGACTGGATTCAGTGGGCACCAGGTCTGCCTAAAACGCGCTCTGGTAAAATAATGCGGCGCATATTACGCAAAATTGGAGAGAATGACTTTACCTCTCTGGGTGATATATCAACCCTTGCCGAACCGGCTGTCGTTGATGATCTAATTGTGAACAGACAAAATAAATAACACGATAACGTTCCGATCATAAAAAATAGGAGTAGCTGAATTTGAAGAAACTGCTATTTTTTAAACCATTATAGGGAATTTGCACCTTGGGATTACACAAGAAGCAATCCCCAGGTGCAATAATTTATGATTTGTAACTTAAAAGTCCACACAACGACCCTTTTTTTCCCAATCACCATAGCGGGTTGGCTCAAGTCCCAAGGGCCCCCCCGTTTCTTTTACGTCGTCATCCTTAATAATTAGCTGAGCTTTCTTTTTGTTGATGCCTTCGGCTTCAAGATTAGCTTTTTTATTATAATTTACAGTCATATAAATATCCTATTTTTTTAATTCAAGCATTCAAACATTGCGTTGGCAACAACTTTCCGGCATGAACGGCCATGGCAGTTCCATCACAAAACTCGCGCACCATTGCTTTTGAACTGATCAACGCTGTTCTAAAACGCCGCCGGCCCCTTGACGACGTCCTTGAAGAATATGCTGAATTTAACTCTTTAGAGCCACGCGAACGAGCTTTTGCACGTAATTTAGCAGCGACTATATTACGCCGACTAGGCCAGATTGACGATCTTATTAACTATTGTTTAGAACGCCCTTTACCACGTCGCGCCATTGCCGTACGTGACGTTCTGAGGCTAGGTGTCTGCCAGTTGATGTTCTTGAGGACCCCTGCTCATGCTGCCGTCGATACGACTGTATCTATGCTTGATGAAATTGATCTAGGCCACTACAAAAAACTAGTAAATGCGATTATGCGAAGACTTTCACGGGAGGGTAGTAAGCTTATAGAAAACCATGATGCAGAGCATCTAAATACCCCTGAGTGGCTTTGGAGAAGCTGGACGAATGCTTACGGCAAAGGAGCCTGCCGTCGCATCGCCCTAGCCCATCTTAGCGAACCGCCACTAGATATAACTGCCAAGGAAAATGCAGAAACTTGGGCAACTAGTCTAGGCGCAACAATACTCCCGACAGGAACTTTACGCCTTACAAAGACGACTAATGTAAAGCAACTTGTCGGCTTCGATGAAGGTGCTTGGTGGGTGCAGGATGCTGCTGCGACTTTGCCCGTCGCTCTTCTTGGGAATGTTGAAGGAAAGTATATTATTGACCTTTGTGCAGCACCGGGGGGTAAAACGGCTCAACTAGTAAGCCGGGGTGCTATAGTCAGCTCCGTTGAGCGTTCACCGAAGCGCCTAAAACGCTTAGAAGAAAATTTAGCACGCCTAAGTATGACAGCTGAAGCTTTCTGTAGCGATGCTGCTCAGTGGGCGCCCAATAAAAAAGCAGATGCGGTGTTACTTGACGCACCGTGCTCTTCAACGGGCACCATCCGCCGTCATCCAGACATTCAACACCTGAAAACATCAGAGGACGTAAAAAAACTTGCTACTGCTCAGTATCGTTTACTAGAAGCAGCACTTAAAATGGTCAAACCTGGAGGCAAGGTCATCTTCTGCACCTGTTCGTTGCAGCCTGAGGAAGGGCCAGAGCTTATTGAAAAAGTTCTCAGAGAGCATTCTTCTGTTCGCTTAGAGGCAGTTAGGTCTGAAGAGATTGGAGGCCTCGATGAATTGATACTTGGCGAAGGCACTATAAGGTGCTTGCCTTATCATCTAATGGAACAAGGTGGCATGGATGGATTTTTTATTGCCCGCTTAATATCCGACTAAGCTTTTTAAAAAAAATCATGAAGTCCTGGCTAAATACAGTCACATCAAGATGGAGAATGAATGGTCGTTTAAATTTATCACCACCCTCTTTTTGACACTATTTTCCAAATAAAACAGTGTCTTGCTTCACTAATAATTTAGGAATCATTCGTTATCAGGGTTGCAAATAAAGAAGCAATTAAAAAAAATTCACTATTTGTTTAGAGGCATATCTCCTAATTGTTTTATTTTTAATAAAAATAAATCTGCTAATTAAATAGGTCTTTTCTCACCATACTTGCTCATGTTCACAGAAACTGTTAACAAATTCTAGGAGGAATTGATGACAATTTGTGCCATCCCCGCCCATTAAAAGGTATTGTCGATGAAGCAAGGATCCTTGTCGGTTCTATCGCCTTCAAACACTAGGCAAAAGCTACGCCACTTGCTTTACGCAAGTCCGCTCTATCGGCTAACCCTTAAGGGAGGGGTTCCCAACAGGCTGCGCCTAACCCCACCAACTTTTCGCCTTGGCGATCCGGAAACTGGACGTAGAGCAATTGATGGAACTTTTACTTTGTTTCATCAACGGGTCAAATTAGGCAAAGAGCCATGGAGTACCCCATTAAATGATCCTGAACAGCTTGCCGATTTACACGGCTTTTCTTGGTTAACCGATTTATATGCAGTTGGAACTGTTGAGGCACGGGAGGAGGCAGGCCAGTTGCTGTGTGGTTGGGTTGAACATAATCAAAAATGGCAGGACTTGTCATGGCGACCCGATATTCTCGGGGAGCGTTTGTCTTCTTGGCTTTACTGTTTTGAATTTATTTCGGCCAAAGACGACAAAATTAAATCGATCCTGCTCAATATGGCTATGATTCAAACCCGCCACCTCAGTCGAAGCTGTGCGCAAGCACCAAACGACGCACGGTTTTTTAAGGCTATTCAGGGCCTTCTCTTTGCTGCAGTCTGCCTGCCTGGTGCTGAAACAATGTTAGATGTATCCTTTAATCTTCTTAACAAGGAGATTGATCGCCAAGTCCTGCCAGACGGCGGACATATTGAGCGCAACCCATCACTAGCACTTGAGCTTTTATCACGGTTCAATCAAATCAAGGCATTGCTATTGGCCGCCCATATTGAAGTTCCCATCCAGCTACAGGGCGCGATTGATAGAATACCACCCATGGTGCGTGCGATGCGACTTGGTGATGGTGGCCTAGCTCAGTTTAACGGGGGCTACGAGGAAAAACGCAACTTTGTTGATACGGTGCTTGCTGATACCGGGGTAAGGGGAAAAGCGCTAACCAGCGCACCACACAGCGGTTTCCAAAGATTAGCTGGTGGGCGTACGTTAATTATTGTAGATACTGGGAGCCCGGTTGTGTCAGCCATGCAAAACAGCCACGCTGGAACTTTGAGTTTTGAGATGAGCGTTGGAAAAGATCGGCTTGTTGTCAATTGTGGCACAGCAAGTTCTGAGGGCCGTAAATGGTTTTCCGCCATGCAGGCTACGGCTGCCCATTCAACTTTGTCGATAAACAATCTGAACTCAACCCAATTTGACAAGAGTGGAACTATTTTGGGTCCTATAACTGTTGAGTGTAGGCGCAGCGAAGCCAATGGAGCTGTCTGGCTTGATACTTCCCACAATGGATTTCTAAACAGGGTCGGCATTGTTCACAAAAGAAAACTCTATTTGGATGCATCAGGTGAAGACTTCCGCGGAGAGGATATAATTGAGGGTTCTTCTAGTAACGATTATACAATACGTTTCCATCTTCACCCCAACGTGCAAGCATCTCAGTCACAGGGGCGCACAAGCGTACTATTAAAATTATTGAAAGGTGTTGGTTGGAAATTTCAAGCATCGGGCGGCACTATTCGTTTGCAAGAAAGTGTTTATCTAAATGGCCATGATGAAGCAAGAAGATCCAATCAAATTGTGGTCTCAGGATCACTCTACGGCGATGGTGCCAGGATAAAATGGCGTTTCCATAAGTTCTAGTCCAGCTTATTTCCTGCAACAGAATCTTGTTTTTGATAGAGAACTAAGCAAACAAGCAAATCCCCAATCAGCATTGCTTAAATAGTGACGGTAGAAGCCTGACCATACGTTTTAATGGCCCTTGATCTTGAGTTTATTTCAATATTTAGAAAACTATTAAATTATTTAGCCTGAAAACACAGGTTTAATAAATGATGACGCCCACAAACCTATTTTTAATTTAAAATTGGAGTGGTTAGCTATAAACACCACTTACATTCTTTTTTTCTCCTAGGTGCAGACGTACTCGAGATAAATTTTTGCTAGCAACGGCGGCAAGATGCTCTGCTTTATGCGCCATGTAGACACCGAGTGCCTGGTCAAAGGCATTGGCAGCACCCTCAAGATGGGCTTGATCGTTGGTTAACTTACCAAGCAAAAACATAGCTGAGCCCAGATTATTCTGAGTTGCAGCCCACTGTAGAGGGCTTTTTTCCTTTCGACGAATTTCCAGCACTCCTAAACAGGCATTAACTGCTTTCTCCAATACTTCGGCGTTATGAAGTTGTTCCCCTAAAACCTGAGCGGCTTGGGCTAAGTTATTCATGACATCGGCCCAGCGTAAGGGAAATTCATTTCGGTTAAAAACCTGCAAGGCAGCCTGAAAAGCAGCTAGTGATTTCTTCAGAATTTCCTGTTCACCAGTTTTCATATCCAGTTTAAATAGGACTTGTCCTAAACGATTTTGTGCAGATGCCCATTGCATCGGAAAATTATCAGGGCGAAAAATTTCTAGAGAAGCTTCCAGAGCTTCAGCAGCTTGACGCAAAGTATCTTCATCAGAAGTATGTTCAACTATTGCCTGTAAAGATGCACCAAGGTGCTTTTGCGTCAATGCCCAGTCTATAGGGCTATCCCCGCGGGATAATTGTTCAAGGGTCGCCCGATAAGTCTGTACGGCCACGTGGTATAGGTCAATAGTACCACGATGAAAAGCTAGAGTAGCCACTGCATTACCATAACACATCTGAATCGAGGCACGCTCACGGTTATTCAAGTCCTGAGGTAGACTTTGAACAGCAGGCATTGCCGCATAAAGTGTCTCCGAAAGGGCTTGTCCCAAGCGCATCCTTTTACCCTCATCTTTGAAGGACATAACTGACAAAGCAACAGCTAATAAAAGTTCCGCCAATTCATATTCAAAATCTACAGGCAACGTTAACACGGTTGAAGGTAAAGTATAGCCAGGGTGGTCATCACTACCCACATTTGCAGGTAAAAAATGCAAATGCAGCGTATTGCCAGGTGGAGGAATGTCACCATAAATTATCAAGTCACCATTCGAGTCGTAAAGCGTACTTGCTGCAAGCTCTCGCAATTTCATGAAGCGGTCATCTGGATGAAGGTCGACATCAATGTCTACTTTTTCATTAAAAGCCTTCACTTTGATGCCCGGACGCTTCCCTAGAGAGGCGACAATATGACGTCTTTGAGAATCAGCTACTTCTTGGTCCTCACTCAGCAAAGGAAGCACCTTGATTTCAATGCGACCTGAGTTGTTACCACCGCGAACTGCAAATTTTTTGAACATACCCACGATCGAAAAATTCCCACCGCTATTCTGAAGCTTTGCTATAGCTGTTTTAGGGTGGGACAAACGTTCGTTGGCCTGATGGAGGCGTTTTACCATTTTACCCACTACGTCGACTGCAATGCCTGCCTCGCCATCAAGGGCTTCGAGAAACACATCACGTGTAGTTTCTTCAACCAGAATATTTCCAACGGCAATAGCATTTAAAGAACGCACACCACCGTCAATAATGCCAATTTCGCCGAACATCTCGTTAGGTTCCAGCATAGCCAACATAACTGGGCCATGCTGACCGGTTTTACTCAGTTCCACATTACCTTGCACTAGAACATAAACCGAAGTACTTCGTTCATTTTCTCGGAATAGGAAATCACCATCTTTAAATCTTCGTTCGATTTTTTTCACAGATACCTCTGCCGTATTTAAAATTAATAAGGATTAAGACCCCCTTGCCTGCGTACCCTTAACAACTTCGCAAAGAAATCGACAAATCCAAAATTAAACACATTAGGTAAACAAAAGATTTCTCTCGTCTTAGAAGGAGACAAAATAAATAGGCAACATTTATAAAAACTCCCTTTAAGTCACACCCATTTTGTCTCAACAAACGAAATACTTCATTTCTCCAACTTAACCCTATCAAAATTTTCTTTTTTTTCTGAGTGGTAAGCGTTACCTGCCTCACGCTCACAATTGAAGTTAGCTTCGCTTGCTTATTCCAGTTCAATTACATTGATCAACCCAAGCAGATAAAACAGAAGCTGTTATTTTACGGCTCACTCCACGATATTTTGAACCTGTTTAAGCCTGAGTGCTTACGACACAATTCTTGATCAAAAAGTCTAATTTATGGCTGTGAAGTAAGGTCTTACGAATATGTTTTAAAACAATCCCAGAATAAGATTGCTTGGGATAATTTCAGATTAGATGGATGCTGCTCTAGCACTAATATCAAGGCGGGCACCGTCAAGAAGCACAAGTCCGTTACGGTCAATCAGATTACGAAGCGAAATAACGTAATCAACGCCACGCTCCGAATATTTATGAAGTTTTCCCGCCAAAACACGACCATCGATAGCACTGCCCGAGCGGCGAGTGCTTTGACGAGTTTTTCTGAAACCTTTATATGCACCATGGCTATTCAAATTCAGAGCATATGCTCGCACAGAATCTATCAACGTTTCAAAAGACTGCACTTTATGGGTTTTGCCTTCATCACGCTTCAACGGCACCAGCCCCTTGGAGGCTGCTCTTGCCCATTGACCAAACATAGCATTACCCTCCCTAGCAAAGCGCGATGCTCCCCAGCCGCTCTCTTCCGCCGCTTGGGCTAAAGCAAGAGAAGTTGGAACTATATCGATACGGCTGAATAAGGCATCTATATCACCCTCTTTAACCTTGTAGCGTTCTGTCATCACACGCAACCACAGACGGTCGGCAGCATTTAGCTTTTCACCCAATGCCGTTTGATAACGTAATTTCCACAAATGGCGCCGGTCATTAAGAATTTCTTCATTGACCTGCAACACTAGGGGTAACAAAGCCCTAAAAAAAATTGCCTTACGTTGTTTATTTTCTGGCACTTGGGACAGATCGTCAGGCAGGCTTGTGAGAAATACTCTTGGGACAGGTTGATTATCAGACTTTACCTTGTCCAACTGGTAGCCCAATCGCATAAATGTTTTATGCAAAGCTTTTGCACTTGAGCCGACAGGCATATTAGCAATATCAAAACCACCTAGTTCCTTTATGGGTGCACTTGTTACGTGCCCTGGCAACAAATTACCGCTCAAAATCAAAGGCTCTAACTTACCAATAGAGGCATGAGGCCTCATAGTGCCGCTTTCAGGCGGATTAAACCAAGCAGCAGAAATCAACATAATCACAAAGACCCCAACAAAGGTAAGTACCGCACGTTCAAAATGCATTGTTTTCTCTGGGTCCGTTCTAAAATGGTTCACTTTTTCTATGTCTATTTTATTTTGCCGCATTTGATTGCCTATCCAAACCAAAAACAATGACAAAAATATACACTAAGTATTGTGAACAAATCAATAACAACACTAAATATAGCGTTTATGATTAAATAACGCAATGATCATAAGTCGAACAACAAGGTACAATTCATAATTCAAAACTCTATGTGTCACTCATTTTTCAATTCACAAAGCTAAGAAACTACAGACGCATGGAAAGATGACCATAATGCTTGACACAGGACTTTATTAAGCCGAGCGAACTTCAGTCACTTCTGGGATATAGTGAATTAACATTTTTTCAATACCATCTTTGAGTGTAGCGGTGGAGGAAGGGCAACCCGCGCAAGCTCCTTGCATGGTAAGGTAAACAATACCCTCTTCGAAAGAGTGAAAAATTATATCACCCCCATCCTGAGCTACTGCTGGACGCACGCGAGTTTCCAGCAGCTCCTTAATCTGAGACTCAATTGAACCGTCAGCTAAATCGTCATCTTCAAGATCAGCGCCATCAGGATCAGCATCCAGAACAACTGGCTTTCCTGCGCTGAAATGCTCCATAATAGCACCAAGGACTATAGGCTTCATTGTTTCCCATTCTTTATTATCCGCTTTGGTAACTGTGATAAAATCACTGCCTAGGTAAATTGCATCAACGCCTTCCGTTTCAAATAAATGAACAGCCAAAGGCGAACGGGTCGCCATTTCAGAGTTAGTAAAATTAGCCGTACCTTCTGCCATCACTTCACAACCCGGTATGAACTTCAGTGTTGCTGGATTTGGGGTAGTTTCAGTCTGAATAAACATCTCGTAATTCACCTTTGCTACTTTAACTTGTGTATTAAAATTCTACTGTTACAAAGTGGTTCCAAATTATTTAAAAATCAAGGGGAAGAACTAAACTCATGCCCTACTTCTTAAAAAGCCAATAGTTGCACAAACCTCCTCTAGCACTGGCTCCGCCAATGCCTGAGCCCTGTCTGCACCTTGAGAAAGCACGGAGTCAACATATTCTGTGTCAGCCATAAGACGGCGCATTTCATCTTGAATTGGCGACAGCTTGGCAACTGCCAAGTCCGCCAGTTCCTTCTTAAAAGCAGAAAACTGTTCAGCACCATATTGCTGACAGACTTCTTCAATGTCCGTATCGGATAACGCAGCATAAATATTCATTAGATTTGCTGCTTCCGGTCTTCCTTTGAAGCCATCCTGACTATCAGGCAAAACATCAGTATCAGACTTTGCCTTCCGGAACTTTTTGGTGATTATACTCGCATCGTCAGCCATATTAATGCGTGATAGATCTGATGGATCAGACTTGCTCATTTTTTTTGTACCATCACGAAGTGACATAACCCTAGTACCTGTCCCAAAAATCAGAGGCTTAACAATAGGGAATATAACTTTCTTAAAGTCGGAATTGAACTTATGGGCGATGTCGCGGGTCAGCTCAAGATGTTGCTTTTGGTCTTCGCCGACAGGAACATGTGTCGCTTGATAGAGTAAAATATCAGCAGCCATAAGACACGGATAGGCAAATAAACCAATAGAGGCATTCTCCTTTTGCTTGCCGGCCTTTTCCTTAAACTGAGTCATACGGTTAAGCCAGCCCATACGCGCCACACAATTAAATATCCAGGCCAGTTGCGCGTGACCGGATACCCGGCTTTGATTGAAAACAATGTTCTTTTTTGGATCAATACCCGATGCCAACAGGGCCGCTGTGACTTCCCGGGTGTTGGCGAGGAGGTTGTCCGGCTCTTGCCACACTGTAATTGCGTGCATATCGACTACACAAAACAAACATTCGTAATCATCTTGGAGACGCACCCAATTACGGATTGCCCCCAAGTAATTTCCCAAGTGAAGATCACCGGTGGGCTGGACGCCCGAAAATATTCTACTCATAAATTTGGACCCTAAAGTCTTCATTAAAAGACAAATTTTGTAGCCTCAGGTTATATGGGTTAATTTAAAGCAATGACTAATACAGACATTTAACATCACTGCGTTCAACCGCCCCACTGATCAAAGCTAGCGCCCCAAAGATTGCAATTCCTCCAGCAATAAGGAGTGCCATTGCAAAAGCGCGCTCAAGCTCTACACCACTGCCAAGCCATGGAGCTAACTTAGCTAGAGCTAAATAAAGCGCTAAACTCATACCAATGCTAGCAAATAAAGTTCTTGGCATACGGCTTTTCAAGCGATCATCGAAAATAAAATGACCTCGCTTATATAGTATAAACGCCATCACACAAGCATTGAGCCAGCTTGCAGATGTTGTTGCAATAGCGATGCCCACATGCAGATAAAATTTCATGAGGATCACGCTAAGAATCACATTAAAAATCATTGCCACAGCTGCAATTTTTACTGGCGTTACTGTATCACCACGCCCGAAGAAGCCTGGCGCCAAGGACTTAATTAAAACATAGGCAGGTAAGCCAAGGGCAAAAATCGACAATGCAGCCGCTGTTGCACTAGCCTGTGTATCGCCAAACATTCCGCGCTGAAACAGAACCCTAACAACAGGATCCGCCATAAGGAATAAAGCGCAGGCGGCGGGGAGAGTCATTAAAATTGAAAATTCGACAGCACGGTTCTGACTATTTTGAGCAGCTACTTCATCCCCGGCCCTGATCTGACGGGATAGCAAAGGGAGCAATGCAGTACCAACTGCAACCCCAACAACACCCAGAGGCAGTTGGTTAACCC
>CALKND010000002.1 GCA_938092065.1 uncultured Rhodospirillales bacterium | reverse complement strand
TCAGACCCCATGCCGGCAACTGGCCAGCCTTCTTCAACTGAAACCAGCCTATTTGTTTTCTTGACCGATTGGACAATAGCCTCAGTATCCAGTGGTCTTAATGTGCGAAGATTTATTACCTCTGCGTCAATACCTTCGGCAGAGAGGGTTTCAGCCGCTTCCAAAGCCTTACCAACCATGATCGAGAAAGTAACAATAGTCACGTCAACTCCAGAACGCTCAACTTTCGCCTTGCCAATAGGAATAGTAAAATCAGGAACATCAGGAACTTCAAAACTACTGCCATAAATCAGCTCGTTTTCGAGAAAAACAACAGGATTAGGATCACGGATGGCTGATTTTAGCAGGCCCTTAGCATCAGCTGCCGACCAGGGGGCGACGACTTTAAGGCCCGGGCAATGAGCATACCATGAGGCATAACACTGGGAATGCTGCGCACCGACACGTGAGGCAGCACCATTAGAGCCACGGAAAACAATGGGACAGCCCATTTGACCGCCCGACATATATAAAGTCTTTGCAGCAGAATTAATGATATGATCAATAGCCAGCATGGCAAAATTAAAAGTCATGAATTCAATAATCGGCTTAAGACCTGTGTATGCAGCACCTACGCCCAGTCCAGTGAAACCGCTCTCTGTGATTGGGGTATCTATGACCCGCTTATCGCCAAATTCTTCGAGTAAACCCTGGCTAACTTTGTAAGCGCCCTGATACTGACCAACTTCTTCTCCCATGAGGAAAACATCTTCATCGTTTCGCATTTCTTCTGCCATGGCATCTCGTAAGGCTTCACGAACAGTTAAACTAACCGTAGGGCCGGAGTATTCTTGCTCTACTGTTACCAATTTAACCGGAGCCATTGTGGGTTGCGGTTCCCTTGTTGCTGCGAGGGCTGATGTCGGGACTGGGTCTATGGCCGAAGCGTCCTCGCCTTCATCAAAAATAATGGCTATGGGATCGTTGACGAGAACCCCTTCGGTACCCTCGGCAACAATAATTTTACCAAGAACACCCTCATCAACGGCTTCAATTTCCATGGTTGCCTTATCAGTTTCAATTTCTGCAAGAACTTCACCACTCTCAACAGTGTCCCCCTCTTTTTTTAACCATTTGGCAAGGGTGCCCTCGGTCATGGTCGGGGAAAGTGCGGGCATAAGAACTTGTACAGCCATGGCCTTAAACCTCTACTAAAATGTCGGTGTATAATTCGCTTGGATTGGGTTCCGGGCTTTCCTGTGCAAAGGTTGAGGCTTCTATCACCACAGCTTTGATCTTGCGGTCGATGTCTTTCAGTACCTCTTCCGTTGCCACATTATACTTCAATATTAATTGACGCAGGTTATCAATGGGATCACTCTCCTTTCGCATTTTTGAAACTTCTTCTTTAGTACGGTACTTAGCCGGATCAGACATGGAATGACCACGATATCGGTAAGTTTCCATCTCTAGAATATATGGCCCTTTGCCAGCTCGGCAATATTTGAGTGCTTTTTCACCCGCAGCTTTGACGGCAAGCACGTCCATTCCATTAATTTCTTCCCCAGGAATACGGTGTGCTGCACCACGATGATAAAGATCAGTTGTTGCTGAAGCCCGCTCGACCGAAGTACCCATTCCGTATTTGTTGTTCTCAATAATGTAAATTATGGGTAAAGACCATAATTGGGCCATATTGAATGATTCATAGACTTGCCCTTGATTGATGGCACCATCACCCATGTAAACCATGGCTACTCCGTCATTACCTCTATATTTGTGGGCAAAGGCGAGACCTGTACCTAACGGCACCTGCGCGCCCACGATACCATGGCCACCAAAAAATTTTTTTTTCCTAGAGAACATGTGCATAGAGCCACCTTTACCCTTGGAATAGCCACCTTCCCTCCCAGTCAGTTCAGCCATGACACCACCAGGCTTCATGTTACAAGCTAGCATATGGCCATGATCACGGTACGATGTTATGACGGAATCACCTTTTTGGGCAGCTGCCTGCATGCCAACAATAACCGCCTCCTGCCCAATATAAAGGTGACAAAAACCCCCGATAAGACCCATACCGTATAGTTGACCGGCTTTTTCCTCGAAACGCCGGATCATCAACATTTTGTCATAAAGTAATAAAAGCTCTTCAGCCGAGGCGGGAGCTTTTTTTACGGGTTTGATACGAGCTTTTTTTATGGGAGTATTTTTTTTGGCAGAGTTCGTCATGGGTCTAAACACCTTAATAAATATCAATAAATTATAAGTGGCTTGATCAGTGACTTTATTTTGGGTGAAGAATATCACTACACCATTGTTCGATTATTAATTTAGTGGCTGAAGGTTATAAAATCAAGCATCAAGTTCTTGCAAAGTGACTGTAAATAAAAGAAAAATTTAATTTAACTTATTACCAGTTAATCTAATGGTTCGATTTTTTCAATTGCAACACTGTAAATGCAATTTTGTTTCAAAGAGTTGCATTATAATTGAAATATTACACTATATATTAGATTCACAATTTGCGCTTACAAACAAAAAAGAAAGCCCGTAACTAGACTTATGACGTTGAAAGTAATGAAGTTTCAATCAAGAATTTATCGCAAGCTACGTATCAAATAGATCACCATTATAGAGACTATAAATTTTTCTACAGACACAAACCAACAAAGCCATAAATTATTATGGTAATTTGGGAATCATCGAACAGTTTCACTTGTAATAAGTGATTAGAAGAACTCAATATCTGACTAAGCATTCACAATAAATAGCAAAATCACTCATTTAAGATATTTGATTTAGTCAATGCCCTCCCAGCCCCAAGAGGAACATAAAAAAAACTGACACATCTTGGAAATATTCTTGGCAATTGATTGCCTACAATAAGAACCTGAATATCGACAACAGCGGCTTGAGCAAAACTTTGCTGCAGCTGATTTCTTAGGGCGGGGCATTAGAGATTAGCGCCATATTTACGTGGTAAAATCTAATGATTGAACACTAACCTCACTCACTAGTCATTTTTTCTCTATTGTGATTACATCTACATCCGGGATTATAACAATGTCATTTTGAAAACCATAATTCAGCATAATACGCGCACGCTCATTAAGCATGTCCGGTTCAAGACTATCTGGGTGCAGTAAACTTACCTTATGCTCTAGTTCTATGCGTTGGAGTTTTATTTTAGAATATAATATTTGCGCTGTTTCAACTTGATGAGATAATTGGCGCAAAGCAATTACACCACGCTCTCCACGAAACGCATGAAAAGCAAAGTAAATAACTGCAAAAATACCAAGGACGGGCCCAATAATAAATCGAGCTCGTAATCGCAACTCATAGAATAGACCCATTTTACCAAGGCGCCATTGTTATAGTTAACATTGCGCCCACAGTCTTATACCCAAACATACAAGTACTCTAAAAACCTTAACAAATTGTTAGCGAGGTAAAAAAAGAAGACACTTCGTGCGAGCGCATTCCTCGAAGAAGCCGCAAACATTCGTACAGTTCAACGCTGAGCCAGCTGGCCACTTGAGGAAAAACTTAGGAACGCCCAAAGCGGGCTACAGGGCCCAGCAATTCTTCTATGCGAATTAATTGATTGTATTTTGCCAAGCGGTCCGAACGACTGAGAGAGCCCGTTTTAATCTGGCCTGCGTTGGTGGCAACAGCTATATCGGCGATAGTTGCATCCTCAGTTTCACCAGAACGGTGTGATATTACTGCTGTATAACCTGCTTTGTGGGCCATTTCGACGGCCTCAAGAGTTTCAGACAAAGTACCTATTTGGTTGACCTTGATCAGAATAGAATTAGCGACACCCCTTGCAATCCCATCTCTCAGGCGTTTTGGGTTCGTCACAAACAAATCATCGCCCACAAGCTGAACCTTTTCACCAAGTAGATCAGTCAAAGATTTCCATCCATCCCAATCATCTTCATCAAGACCATCTTCTATGGAAACAATAGGGAAGCGGGCAACAAGATCGGCGTAGTAATCGCACATGCCATCTGCATCGAGGCTTTTATTCTCGCCTTCCAGTTCGTACTTTCCATTTTTATAAAATTCACTTGAAGCAGAATCGAGAGCTAAACTGACATCATCACCGGGCTTGTATCCAGCGCTTTCTATAGCTTTCATAATAAAGGTCAGTGCTTCATCTGCACTGGAAAGGCCAGGAGCAAAGCCTCCTTCGTCTCCGACATTGGTGTTGTGACCCTTATCTTGCAGAGCTTTTTTTAAAGAGTGAAAAATTTCCGTACCAATACGCGCAGCATCAGCAATAGATTTTGCACCCTCAGGGATAATCATAAACTCCTGAATATCGATGGGATTATCTGCATGGGCCCCACCGTTGATGATGTTCATCATGGGCACCGGTAATAGGTGTGCATTAGCACCACCAATGTAATGGTATAGGGGCAGTGCAGCTTCGTCAGCTGCAGCTTTGGCAACAGCCAAAGAAACCCCAAGGATGGCGTTTGCGCCGAGGCGAGACTTATTTTCAGTGCCATCAAGCTCGATCATCAAGCCATCAATCAGCAGTTGGTTTTCAGCATCCATACCGGACAAGGCCTCGAAAATTTCACCATCCACAGCAGCACACGCCTTTTGGACACCTTTACCCCCGTATCTCATCATGTCTGAGTCACGTAGCTCAACAGCCTCATGGCCTCCAGTTGAGGCTCCTGATGGAACCGCAGCACGGCCAAAAGCCCCAGTTTCTAAAGTGACGTCGACCTCAACAGTCGGATTGCCCCGACTATCAAGAATTTCACGGGCGATAATATCAATAATAGCAGTCATTAAGCACGCTCCAGATTAAATAGAAACCGGATGCTCTTTTGCGAGCAGATCAAATTCAATTAAAGTTTTAAGAATTGAAGGTAACTGTTTGAGAGGTATCATGTTTGGCCCATCGCTCAAACCCTCATCAGGGTTTTCATGGGTCTCCATAAAGACACCAGCAACCCCGATGGAAACAGCAGCGCGGGCAAGGATTGGAGCAAATTCGCGTTGTCCACCAGATGACCCCCCCTGCCCGCCCGGCTGTTGCACAGAATGAGTTGCATCAAAAATTACAGGGCAGCCAGTGCCTACCAGCACGGGAAGCGCGCGCATATCGGAAATAAGAGTATTATAACCAAAACTGGTTCCGCGTTCACAAACCATTACCTTATCGTTGCCTGTGCTTTGGATCTTGGCAACCACATTGGCCATGTCCCAAGGGGCCAAAAATTGACCTTTCTTGACGTTAATAGCCAGTCCAGTTTTACCTGCCGCTAATAAAAGGTCTGTTTGGCGACACAGAAAAGCTGGGATTTGCAATACATCTACAACACCCGACCGCTCAAGAACGCCACACTGTTCAGCCGTGTGCACATCCGTTAACACTGGCATATTAAAATTGTCACGAATATCGGCGAAGGCCATTAGGGCCTCATCAATGCCGACACCACGAGGCCCATCGGCACTAGTCCGGTTAGCCTTGTCAAAAGATGTCTTGAAAACCAATTCCAAATTCAGTTTGGAGCATGTTTCCATAAGCACGCCAGCCACATCAATTGCATGGGCTCTACTTTCCATAGCACAAGGCCCGGCAATTAGACGAATGGGCAGATCGTTACCGAAGGTGACAGAACCGGCGGAAACTAGGTTTTGCTCATTCATTTTTTTATACCAGTCGTGATTGTTTCACAGCCGCGGCGATGAAAGATTTAAACAAAGGGTGCGGCTCAAACGGTTTCGATTTAAGTTCCGGATGAAATTGAACACCGATGAACCACGGATGGTCAGGAATTTCAACAATTTCCGGCAAGACACCATCTGGCGACTTAGCAGAAAACACCATTCCTACCTTAGCCAATTGAGCTTCGTAAGTTAAATTTACTTCGTAACGATGACGGTGACGTTCATTAATCTCTCCTGCCTCATAAATATCACGAACTTTGCTACCTTTTTGCAAAATCGCATCATATCCACCTAAACGCATGGTGCCACCCATGTCACCATTTTCTGTTCGTTTTTCGATGATACCGCCGCGCCTCCATTCCGTTAGCAGTCCAACAAGCGGTTCATTACAGGGGCCAAATTCTGTTGAACCCGCATCTTTAATTTTAGCCAGATTTCGAGCAGCCTCGATAACCGCCATCTGCATGCCCAAGCAAATACCAAAGTAAGGAACTTCAAGTTCACGAGCGAAAGTTGCAGCAGCGATTTTACCTTCAACACCTCGCTCACCAAAGCCTCCTGGAACCAGGATACCGTTTACTCCATTTAGATGATGGATAGTATCTTCGCTTTCAAAGACTTCGGAATCAATCCATTTTAGTTGAACCCTCACGTTGTTGGCGATACCACCGTGGGCCAGTGCCTCGGCCAAAGATTTATAGGCTTCAAGCAAGCCTGTATACTTGCCAACCACAGCAATGGTGACTTCGCCTTCAGGAAACAAAACAGGCCTTAAAACATCCTCCCAACGTTTCAGGCTGGGTGGCTTAACACCCATTCCAAAATGACGGTAAACCTGGGTGTCCAAACCCTCCTTATGGTAGCAAATTGGCACATTATAAATGCTATTGACGTCAAGGCCGGAAACAACAGCGTCGGGATGCACATTACAAAAAAGTGCAATTTTCTTTTTTTCGGCCTCAGGAATTTCACGATCAGCCCGGCACAAAAGTATGTCGGCTTGAATTCCTACATTCAGTAATTCCTTAACTGAATGCTGGGTAGGTTTAGTCTTGAGCTCCCCAGCTGATGAGATGTAAGGCAGCAGTGTCAAATGCAAATACAATGCGCGCTCACGTCCAAGTTCGTTACCCAGCTGACGAATAGCTTCAAGAAACGGCAAACCTTCAATATCACCAACCGTGCCGCCAATCTCACAAAGGATAAAGTCCTCGTCATCTACATTAGAAAGAACAAATTCTTTGATTGCATCAGTTACATGCGGAATTACTTGGATGGTAGCACCTAAATAGTCACCGCGCCGCTCCTTGGCAATAACATCTGAATAAATTCGACCTGTAGTAATATTATCACTCTGACGAGCATGGACGCCAGTAAAACGCTCATAATGTCCGAGGTCTAAGTCCGTTTCCGCACCATCATCTGTAACGAATACCTCACCGTGCTGATAAGGACTCATGGTTCCCGGGTCCACATTTAAATAAGGATCAAGCTTACGCAAGCGCACCTTGAAACCACTTGCTTGCAGAAGCGCACCAAGGGCTGCAGATGCAAGACCTTTTCCGAGGGAGGAAACCACTCCGCCAGTGATAAATATAAACCGCGTCATGTTATAACTTTGTATAGGATTCGGGTATACGACGGGAAGGGTCTATTCAATATTTTTAAAAATTAATAAAAGACGTCTGGTTAGCAAACGGGTCAAAAACAAAACTTTTATTGTGCCTGAGGAACTTTAGGTCCCTGAGGAACAACGGGTTCGGCTGGTTGTTGCGTTACTGGCGGATTATCCAAAATTGAGGTTGGCTTTGAGTGCCCCCCTGCCATTATCGCCAAAATCATTGATGTGGTCATAAAACCAGCAGCAAGAATACCTGTGGTTCTTGTCATCAAACTCGCGGAGTCACGACCTGTCATCAAACCACCCATGCCGCCACCACTTCCACTACCACCTCCCATGCCTAAGCCACCACCCTCGCTACGTTGTAGTAACACCGCGCCGACGAGACAAATAGCAAGAATTAGATGAATGGAGAGAACGATCGTTAGCATGATCAAATTCCAAATTACTATTATTGAATGTATTAATTTGCTTATGCAGTTTCTAAGCCCTGTTTGCCCTTATTACTAGAAGAAAGTTATGCCCCAGCAATAATTGCTCGCCCAAGCTTATTCACGGACAGCCCTCACCAATGGCCCAAAAGTCGTTAACCCTGAGACTAGCACCACCGATAAGACCGCCATCAACATCAGGAAGAGAAAGTAATTCTTTTGCATTTTCAGGGTTCATGGACCCACCGTAAAGCAAACGAATACTGTTAGCTGTGTCTGCCCCCAGCTTTAAAGCCAGTTGAGAGCGAATAACTGCATGTACTTTTTGTACTTCGTCGTTAGTTGGCGTGCGTCCTGTACCGATTGCCCAGACAGGCTCATACGCAACTACGGTGTTTTTGGCAGTAGCGCTATCCGGAACAGATCCTAGAATTTGGGCTTTGACGACATTAATAGTTTCACTTGAATCACGTTCAGTTTCCGTCTCGCCAATACAAATGACTGTATTCAAACCAACGCTATTAGCTATTTTCGCCTTGCTGAGAACCTTAGCATCATTTTCACCGTAATTAGAACGACGTTCTGAATGGCCTACTATAACAAACGAGCAACCTATATCTTTAAGCATTGAAGCAGAAATGTCACCAGTATGAGGGCCATTCTCTTCAGTATGACAATCCTGCGCCCCTACACTTAAAGGCGAGCCCGATAATGCGGCCGCAACGGAACTAATAAGTGTATATGGAGGACATATCAACATATCGAAAGATGTGTCCCCAGCAGCTTTAATTTTGTTAGCAACTCCTTTCGCAAGAGCTATGCCGTCAAAGCTCATGCCGTTCATTTTCCAATTACCTGCGATTAGAGTTCGTCTACTCATGATCTATCCCTTGTTGTATCAAATTCAAAGATGCATTTGCGAAGCATTAACTAGCATAGCCAGAAGAACGGCAATTCCCCTAAATGGGTAGGAGAAGTGTAGTGTCTGTATTTCAATTAAATTCACGGGTTGCCCCCTAACACCTACCCACTTATGATAACCTTAATTATTATAAACATAAAAAAAGAAGATAATTCATATGTTAGGAGCTATTCGCAAACGTTCAGGTGGTATTGTCGTAAAAGGCTTGCTTGGCCTGTTGATCTTAAGTTTTGCCATGTGGGGGATTGCTGATGTTTTTAGTCCCAGTGGATCGGATCAAAACCTTGCAAAAGTAGGTGATGTCGAAATACATCCTGATCAGGTACGCCGGGATTATCAGCGAGAGGTCGATCGCCTATCCAGAACAATTGGCCTGAGACTCACTTCAGAACAAGCACAAGTATTTGGTATTGGTCGTTCTGTCGTTCAACGCGCTGTTGAACGTACGCTGTATGATTTGGCTGCAATGGACCTTGGCATCCTAGCTTCTGATATGCTGGTGCGTGGTGATATAAGGAACCAGCCTAGTTTTAAAAATGTCGATGGAAAGTTTGAGCGCGCGCGCTTTGACCAAGTTCTTCAATCAAATAGATTGACCGAGGCTGGGTTTGTAAACATAGCACGTGGCGACCTTGTGCGTTCTATGTACTTAAGCTTAGTAAATAATGTACCGTTGACACCAGAGAGCATGAACACAGCAATTTACACCTTTCGCAATGAGCAACGCATAGCTGAGACAGTAACCTTTGATTATTCTGCGGTAACAAATATTCCAGCACCGGATGAAAATGCCTTAGTTAAGTTCCATGAAGTTAATGCAGAAACATACACAGCGCCTGAATATCGAAAATTGACCTTCATCAGCTTGACTGCTGAGGAAATATCTCAGGAAATAGCAGTATCTGATGATGCCATAGCTGAGGCTTTTGAAGAAAGGCTGGAAGAATTTAGCGAACCTGAAAAAAGAACTTTGCAGCAAATTCGCTTTGAAGATGAAACCACTGCCAAACAGGCCCATTCCAAACTAAAAGCAGGTAATGACTTTGCAATGGTTGCCAAGGAATTAGCGAACATGAGCGCTGAAGCGACCGAACTGGGAGATATGAAAAAAACAGAACTTATGCCCTCACTGGCCGAAGCAGCCTTCGCACTTGAAAAAAATGAATTTTCAGCCCCACTTAAAAGTGTTCTTGGCTGGCATATATTGCGTCTGAAAGATATTACACCTGCGCGTCAGAAGTCTCTTGCTGAGGCTAAACCTGAATTAAAACAGCAAATCGCCGCTGAATCGTCAATTGACTCACTTTATAAATTGGCCAGACGCTTGGAAGATGAATTAGGTGGAGGGGCAAGACTAGAAGAGGCAGCTCAATCTCTGAGCCTTCAGCTTACCAGGCAGAGCGAAGTGGACAAAAAAGGAAGAACCCCAGAGGGCCTTTTGGTTAACGACTTACCTGGCGGTGCTTTTCTCGAAGTCGCATTCTCTACGAGCAATGGTGAAGAGAGCCTCCTTACTGAATTCGGTGATGACGGATATTTTATTGTTCGTGTAGATGGCGTTACCGAGCCTGCCCTTAAGTCACTAGACAGCGTTCGTACTAGCGTCACCAATGCATGGCATGCGCAACAACGTCGACAAATAGCGCAAAAAAATGGAGAGGCAATGATCGCATCCCTGAATGCAGGTGGTGATATTGTTAAACTCGCAAAAGAAAAGGGGCTAACTGTATCGCTGACTCAACCTATCAGCAGAACAGGCGATGGAGGAGCATTATCTGGTGAAGCAGTTAAGCAGCTTTTTGAAGCAAAGACGGGTTTTAGCATTGGAGCTGCTGGCAAAGAAAATTATACAGTTGCAAGAGTGAAACAAATTGTCACTGCCAATCCCACGGCGGATATTGGTAAACTTGAAGCAACAAGCAAAAAACTCTCTCAGTCCATTCGCAATGATCTGCTAAACCAACTTGCAAATGCACTGCAGCAACGCTACCCGGTTACTATTAATACTGCAGCCATTAATGAGCTATTTTAGCGGCTGAAAGTCATGAACTATTTACCCGAAACGACTGATTTCAAAAAGTTCTACAATGCTGGTAAGCCACAGGTTGTCTGGACGACACTAGTATCAGACCTCGACACTCCGGTTGCTGCCTTCCTGAAACTGGCAGGGGAACAAGCCAATAGTTTCTTATTAGAATCTGTTGAGGACTGTGCAACACGTGGGCGATACTCATTTATTGGCTTGAAACCCGATGTAATCTGGCGCTGTTTTGGAGGGCACGCACAGATAAATCGCAATGCACTCTCCAGTCCTCACGCCTTCGAAGATTGTCCTAAATCTACAATCCCATCCTTAAAGTCGTTAGCCGAAGAATCCTGCGTAGATTTGCCGTTCGGATTGCCACCTATGGCGACAGGGCTTGTTGGATATCTAGCTTATGATACAGTTCGCCTTGTTGAAAAATTGCCAGACGTAAATCCTGATGTTCTGGATGTTCCCGATGGGATTTTCTTGCGCCCAACCATTATGGCTGTTTTCGACACCATTGAAGACACTGTGACTTTGATCACCCCGGCTCGACCTATTGATGGCGAAGAATCAGCTCAAGCATACGAAGCTGCCATTAATCGCTTAGCCGAAACTGTTGTGCTAATGGAAAGCAGTTTACCTCAACAAGTGGATCACACAGATCACGAAATACCAGACCCTATTTCTAATATAAAACACAGCCACTTTCATGAAATGATCAAAAAAGCCAAGCAATACATTCTAGCTGGGGATATTTTTCAGGTTGTGCTATCCCAGCGCTTTGCTGTTCCTTTTAAGTTACCACCATTTTCTCTATACAGAGCCCTACGTCGCTTAAACCCTTCACCATTTCTTTTTCATTTGAACTTTGGTGAATTCTGCATTGTTGGGTCAAGCCCAGAAATCCTTGTACGGGTGCGCGATAAAAAAGTCACTATCCGGCCCATTGCAGGAACACGGCCAAGGGGCAAAACACCTGAGGAGGATCAAGCTCTGGCTGACGAGCTTCTTGCAGATCCGAAAGAACTTGCTGAGCACCTAATGCTACTTGATCTAGGTCGCAACGATGTAGGCCGGGTCGCAAAAATAGGCACGGTTAAGGTTACAGACCAGATGATGGTTGAGCGCTACTCACACGTTATGCATATAGTCTCCAACATAGAAGGCGAACTTAATCCAGAATATGATGCACTTAAAGCCTTATTAGCTGGCTTTCCTGCTGGCACAGTTTCTGGTGCGCCCAAAGTTCGTGCCATGGAAATCATTGATGAGCTGGAAACAGAAAAACGAGGCATTTATGCAGGATGCATTGGTTACTTCGGAGCAAATGGAGATATGGACACCTGTATTGCGCTGCGAACAGCTATCGTTAAGGATGATACTATGTATGTTCAGGCAGGTTGTGGTATCGTGGCAGACAGTAACCCTGAAGACGAATTCCAGGAAAGTCGAAACAAGGCTCGCGCGCTAATACTTGCAGCGCAGGAGGCAATTCGTTTCGCCAGTTCACGAAATTGATAACCACTGTTAGATAATTACGTTTCAGCCCATGAAAATAACAGCAACAGCTATTTTGACTTGGCTTCACATATCGTAAAACATTCAAATATCTTTATTACTTATTACCAAAATTCAAGGTTTAGCAAATTTTTTTACAATAGTCGTTAAAGGCACCAGTTGAAATCCTTTGGATTCTACACTTTTGAGCCAAGTTTGCAGAGCTTTTATGGTGGCATCGCGGGGGTGCCCAATAGCAACAACTGCACCTATTCGCCTAGCTATTTTTTCAGCTTGTGCTAACTGAGTATTGACGGCGTTTATGTTGTTTTCGTGATCGAGAAAGATATTTCTCTCAACTGCAGGAACGCCTAATTCCCTCGCTAACTTCGCGCCAACGGTTTTGCTCGAGGTTCGCGAGTCTAAAAATAATAGTCCACGGCGTTTAGTTTCTTCAATGACAATCCGCATAGACTTAACGTCAGAAGTAAACTTGGAACCCATGTGATTATTAAGGCCAACATAATTGGGAAAACGACTAAACCCCCAGTCGAGTCTTCGACGAAGCTCTTGATCACTCAGGTTTATCAGCAACGCATTGGGACCAAGATCAACCTTGCTGGAACGTGGCTCCATAGACACATGCAGCAATAATTCATGGCCCCTCAGCCTAGCTCTCTCAGTTTGGTCTTTAAGGTCCTTTGCATAGGTTAAGAATGAGAGGGTTAACGGCGCTTTCAGGCCAATAGCCATATCTGAACGCTTTCGGTCAACGCCCATGTCATCGATAACAATAGCAATCAAAGGTTTGTTGCTGCTAGTTGTGGTGGCAACAGCAAATTTTTGCCATCGGGGTAAAGCCGTTGCAGCGGTATGAGATCCCATTGGTTCAAGTGATGCAGTATTCTCCTTAGAAAGCTTAACTCCTGATGCAGAGCCTACTAGAACTGCTGATGCAGAATGCTCAGCCCTTAGCTCATAAACTTCTTTAGGCAATGTCCCCTCGTAGGCACTACCTGTCACAATTGCCTTACCCATCTGCGGCACCCCACCAGGAAACACAGGCAAGTCTGGTGTTGTAATCATTGCCGGGGGTGAACTTTGACTTTTATACCATGCCTCAGAAACATTGGCATGCGGACTTAGCTGTTTTTGATCATGGGGTACATCAAGTAAACTTAAAATTGCCCAATATAATACTGGTAAAGCCATCAATACGCTGCCAGCAAATATGAACTGGCGCTTAAACTTAGGTTTGAGCAGCGAGTTGTCTCTAGCCACGCATAAAAACCCTTTCTGGTTTGCAAATGTTCCCAGTGTCAATAAGCCAAGGCACTATGATAATAGAGGGCGCATTAGATAACTATCTTAAATATCCTCAAACTAATTACCTTAGTAATAATAAATAGGAGCAAGGGTTATTTTGTTGCCATTTAATAAGCTTCCCCTCATCCTTTAGAGACTAATAACATTTTTTTAACGCTAAAATTATCTCTTCGATAGTTTGTAATATCTACAGCTTTGTTCGAGCCCAAAGTCAATTCTTAAAACCGTTTTGCGTAATATTGGACAATATGGAGCTTGAGAAACAATAAGCTCGAAAATTTCTATATGGCTCTAAAAATTAGCCCCACGACCAGAAAAAGAAGGAACCAGACAATAGCTTTTTCGATGGCGATAAAATATTTGTTCAGAACTACAATCATGCTGGAACCAGACAGGAGAAAGGCTGGTCAACATGGCATCAAGCATTCAAATAGTCAGAGCGTTAATCAGATACAGAAAATCCATTAAGATCTCTTAAATAATTTTGATAGTTAACTCTAGTTAATATGGGCTTACACTTGACGACAGAGAGGGCTGGCGGCATTGTGGGCTGACAATTTTACAATCTTTAAATTTATCTTAATTTTTTTGTTTAAAAAATGTATATAAATATTTGAAATGTTGCTATTAATTGATAATTACGACAGCTTTACTTACAACCTGCTTCATTACCTTAGTGAGTTAGGAGCAGAAATTGTTGTGCATCGCAATGATGCCTTGAGTGCAGATGAAGCACTCGCGCTAAAGCCGCAAGGAATTGTTTTATCACCCGGCCCCTGTGACCCAGACAAAGCTGGAATTTGCCTTGATCTATTGGCAAAAGCTTCAGAGACACTTCCCATTTTCGGGGTTTGTCTGGGCCATCAATCTATTGCCCAGCATTTTGGTGGCACTATTGCACGCGCTCCCAAGCCCATGCATGGCAAAACTGATATTATCAACCACAAAGGCACGAGAATATTTGATGGAATTGAAAGCCCGCTTAGGGCAACTCGTTATCATTCCTTGACTGTGTTGCGCAAAGGTCTGCCCGATTGTCTTGAAATCACGGCTGAAAGCTCGGATGGTGTCATTCAAGGCCTGTCACACAAAAGCAGGCCCATTCACGGTGTGCAATTTCATCCGGAGAGCATTGCTTCAGAATACGGCCACGATTTGCTCAAGAATTTTATCGACCTGACAAATAGGAAACTTGCAGCATGAGCGATAATCTAAAGAATCTTATTAATAAAGTAGCTGATGGCAACACTTTAAGTCAGCAAGAAGCGACTGAAGCCTTTGACATCATCATGTCTGGAAATGCCACACCAGCTCAAATTGGTGGCTTCCTGATGTCTCTAAGATTACGCGGTGAAACTGTGGAAGAAATCACTGGTGCGGCAACAGCTATGCGGGCCAAGGCCACAAAAGTTTCTGCTCCCGAAAATGCCATTGATATCGTTGGCACCGGTGGGGATGGCTCGGGCACCTATAATATTTCAACTGCTGCATCTATAGTTACGGCAGCTTGTGGAGTTCCTATTGCCAAGCATGGAAACCGAGCACTTTCATCCAAATCTGGAGCCTCAGATGTCCTTGCCTCTTTGGGTGTCAATCTTAACGCAGACCTTGCCCATGTAGAGATGGCAATAAAAGAAGCAAACATCGGTTTTCTAATGGCGCCACTTTATCATGGGGCTATGAAGCATGTGGGCGGCCCGCGGGTCGAGCTTGGCACACGAACCATTTTCAACCTGCTTGGTCCACTGACCAATCCTGCTGGGGTAAAAAGTCAATTTTCCGGGACTTTTTCACAAGACTGGATCGTACCCATGGCAACAGTTCTTGGCAATCTTGGCACTGAACGAGCTTGGGTTGTTCATGGGTCAGATGGCCTTGATGAGCTGACAACAACTGGCCCCAGCTTCGTCGCTGAACTTAAAGACGGCAAAGTAGAAACCTTTGAGGTATCACCAGAAGATGCCGGCATCCCCCTTGCTAAACCGGAAGACCTTAAGGGTGGCGACCCTGACGTAAATGCAAAAGCCCTGAGTGCAGTTTTGCTTGGTGAGCTTGGTCCCTACCGTGATGTAGTAATTTTTAACGCAGCTGCAGCCTTGCTGGTTGCCCAGAAGGCCGATGACCTGAAGGATGGCGTGGCACAAGCCGCAAGTGCTATTGATAACGGAAATGCCTTGAAAACCCTAGACCAACTTATAGCCATAACCAATTTGTGATTTTAATATGAACGACGTACTAACAAAAATCTGCACCGACAAACTCGAGCACGTGACGGCCTGTCGACTGCAAAAATCTTTAATTGAGCTCAAAGATCTGGCAAAGGCGGCGTCTGCGCCGCGGGGTTTCGCTTATGCCCTTGAAACAAAAGTTAAGAGCGGTGAGTATGGCCTGATTGCAGAAATCAAAAAAGCATCTCCCTCTAGAGGCCTTATCCGAAAGAAATTTGATTCGAGGACACTGGCACGTGCCTATCAAGCCGGTGGTGCAGCCTGTTTGTCTGTCTTAACAGATGAACCCTACTTTCAAGGGGCTGACAAGGACTTGCTCGAAGCACGCGGGGCTATTGATCTACCTATCTTGCGCAAGGACTTCATGCTCGATCCTTATCAGGTCGTCGAATCCCGAGCCCTTGGTGCTGATTGCATCTTGCTAATTATGGCCGCCTTAGAAGATACCAAGGCACAAGAGCTGGAGGCTCAGGCTATGGAAATGGGCATGGATGTGTTGATCGAAGTTCATAGCGCGCAAGAACTGGAACGCGCACTTGCATTGAAATCAACGCTTCTAGGTATCAATAACCGCAACCTAAAGACATTGCTTGTCGACATTAACACAACCGAGATTTTGGCTGCATTGGTGCCTGAAAGTCGACAACTAATTGCCGAAAGTGGTTTAAGTAGCCCCGAAGACCTGGCCCGCATGGCCAATGCTGGGGCCAAACGTTTTTTGATTGGCGAAACACTTATGAGACAGGATAATGTAGAAGCTGCCACCAGAGACCTCTTGAGGATTGACCATGGCTGACCTGAACCACATTGACGAGAGTGGCAACGCAGTAATGGTTGATGTTTCCTCAAAAAGGGAGACAGAACGCACTGCCACAGCAAAAGGCTGTGTTCTATTGCAACCGAAAACAATAGCTCTTATCCGGAATGGTAGTGTCAAAAAGGGTGACGTTCTGTCTATTGCTCAGCTGGCTGGTATCATGGGGGCAAAGCGCACGCCAGACCTAATACCCCTGTGCCATCCGCTTAACCTATCCTCAGTAAAGGTCAGTTTATCCTGTGATTCAAAACGCAACGCCGTTGATATCGAGGCAACCTGCAAACTGATTGGACAAACTGGCGTCGAAATGGAAGCCCTAACCGCAGTTACCGTAGCTGCTTTAACTATCTATGACATGTGCAAAGCCGTCGACAAAGGCATGCACATTAGTAATATTCGCCTGACTCACAAGGCGGGGGGTGATTCCGGCCTTTTTAAGGCAAAATAAATGATATCTGTAGACGAAGCTATCAATCTGATTGCTGACAACGTCACATTGACAAATGCTGAAGATGTTCCGATTAAACATTGCCTAGGACGCGTTTTAGCCGAGGATGTAGCCTCCAAGCTTTCCTACCCGCCGGTCAACGTATCTTCTATGGATGGCTATGCCTTAAAAGCGTCTGATACTGTTAATGCCCCAGTAAGCCTCAAACAAATAGGCGTATCACAGGCCGGTGGAAGCTATGACATCCTTGTTGGCTCGGGCGAGACGGTTCGCATCTTCACTGGTGCGCCCATGCCTCATGGTACCGATGCAGTTCAAATGCAGGAAAATGCTGAAATACAAGGTGAGCATATTAAAATTATTCAAAGTGTAGATACCAACAACTTTGTGCGGGCCGCCGGGATGGATTTTGCCGCAGGCGATATTCTAATTAAAGCAGGAACCATATTGAGTGCACGCCATATTGGATTAGCTGCAGCCATGAATCGACCTACTCTATCCGTGAGGCGCAAACCCCGAGTTGCAATCCTTGCGACTGGAAATGAAATCGCCTTGCCAGGAACTAATTTGGGGCCTTCACAGATAATCACCTCAAACAGCTTCGCCTTGTATGCGTACGTTATCGCTATGGGTGGCGACCCAATTGACCTCGGCATTGCTGGAGACACCCTTGAAGAATTGGGTTCATCCATTGAAGGTGCCCTTAATAGTGATGTTTTAGTTACAATAGGTGGCATTTCAGTCGGCGATTATGATCTGGTTAAGCAAGCTCTTGATGAAAGGGGCCTAAAGCAGATATTTCATAAAATAGCCATGCGTCCCGGTAAGCCGTTACTGTTTGGAAATATTGATAACTTGAGCGTTTTATGTATGCCCGGCAACCCAGTTTCCACAGGAGTTTGCTCGATACTTTTTCTCAAAAAAGCACTTTCCACCATGCTGGGTATTAAAATTAAGAACAAACCTAAACTTACTGCTATTCTGGGTAAAGATTTGGCTGAAAATGACCTACGCCAAGATTACGTTAGGGCTAAACTCGAAATCAACGACATTGGTGAAAGAATTGCCCAGCCCTTTTTGAGACAAGATAGTGCTATGCAAGTTTCTTTTACTGAAGCTGACTGCCTTATCGTGCGATTGCCAAATGCACCTTTAATCAAAGCTGGAGAAATTGTAAGCATATTGCTTTTCAGTGGCTCATTAATCTCTTTATGAATAAACTATCTTTGAGATACCCTTGACGAGTTTTGAGAACTAAAGTAGAACACTATGAGGTTCGTTTTACTTTTGTTCTTTTTTTAGTAGTGTTTAAAAAGTTATTTTAAATTTAAAAAAGTCGAGAAAATGTCAAGCTCAAGGAATTAATCATGCTAACAAAAAAACAATATGAGCTTTTAGTATACATTGACGAACGCCTCAAAGATACCTGCGTATCCCCTTCATTTGATGAAATGAAAAATGCTCTTGGGCTGGCATCTAAGTCTGGTATCCACAGGCTAATTACAGGTCTTGTGGAGCGTGGTTTTATTCGCCGACGGCCACACCGAGCGCGGGCTCTTGAGATTTTGCGTCATCCGGAACGTGAAGAAATCAATCATGTTAAACCGAGAGTTAATGAATTCGTCCCAAATGTGGTTAAGGGGGACTTTAAAATGGTGGGAGCGGAACCCCCCTTGGAAGTGGGCGGTACTATTCAAATACCCCGCTATGAAAAAATAGCAGCTGGAGTACCAATCGAAGCGGTAGATAATCCCAGTAATTCAATAGGTGTTCCTGCCGATATGATTGGCAAGGGTAAACACTATGCATTGGAAGTAGATGGTAATTCAATGATAGATGAAGGCATACATGATGGAGATACAGTAATAATTCGCCATACTGACAGTGCAGAAAATGGAAACATTGTCGTTGCTATTATCGATAATGAGGAAGTAACTTTGAAACGGTTACGTCGAAAAGGAAACTCAGTTGCTCTGGAAGCTGCTAACAAGGACTTTGAAACACGCATATTTGGGCCAAGCAGAGTAAAAGTCCAAGGTCGACTAGTAGGCCTCATCCGCAAATACTAAATTCAGATTCTACAACATTTTTAATAAACAGAACCTCCGTGGGGCATGTTTTCAAAGCATAAATCTACCAAGGCTGCCATTGACCTGCTCAACACATGCAGCCCCTTTTCTTGACTATAAAAAAATTTCTTTCATTGAACGTGAGTGGAAAGGACGAGACTGGTAATGGATAGTCTTTGAAGGAACTTAATTTTTCGCATTTAGCGCTTTATAATGGTAAAGAGTGAAATTATCAGCGACAAATTTAGTGCATAGCTCAACTGCCCACACAATTTTAGAAGACTGGGCAATTTCACTAGTGGCTTTTGTTGATATTTGTCCTTCGCACAATTTTAAACAATATTTTCAAATTATCTATACGGCCCTCATAAGCTTTTACTGCAAGCTATTATCCTTTGTGATATTGAAATATAAAGATGACATTTGAAGGGCGTGCAAGGGCACACAAATTATTAAACTATAATTCTCAGACTACGGAAACTATTATTTCAATGACGGTTATTACACGATTTGCTCCATCTCCTACGGGATTCCTACATATAGGCGGCGCCCGAACTGCACTATTTAACTGGCTTTATGCTCGCCATCACAACGGCAAATTCCTTTTACGCATTGAAGATACCGATCGCAAACGCTCAACAAATGAAGCAGTAGAAGCAATCTATGATGGCATTAAATGGATGGGATTGGATTGGGACGGCGACGCAATTTCACAGTTCTCTCGTGTTGGTGAACACAAAAAGGTAGTTGAACAATTGCTAGCTGAAGGCAAAGCTTATAAATGTTACAGCACGCCTGAGGAATTGACTGAAATGCGAGAAATCGCAAAAGCCGAGGGTCGCCCTATACGATACGATGGACACTGGCGAGATAAATCCGACTCAGATGCCCCAAGTGGCATCAACCCAGTGATTCGGCTAAAAGCTTCCCAGAGAGGCGAAACAGTGATTACTGATTTAGTCCAAGGCGAAGTTAAAGTTGCCAACGATCAAATGGATGATATGGTTTTAATTCGCGGAGATGGCACGCCTACCTATATGCTAGCTGTCGTTGTTGACGATCATGATATGGGCATCACCCACGTTATTCGTGGCGATGATCATTTGACTAACACCTTTAGACAATATCAAATTTACGCTGCACTTGGTTGGGATACCCCCGTTTTTTCCCATATACCACTGATCCACGGAGAAGATGGTGCAAAGTTATCTAAACGTCATGGCGCCCTTGGTGTTGAGGCATACAGGAATGACGGATACCTTCCCGAATCAATGCAAAACTACCTTTTAAGACTGGGCTGGTCTCATGGTGATGACGAAATTATTTCTACAGAACAGGCTATCAAATTATTTAATTTGGAAGGCGTTGGAAAATCGCCTTCACGCTTTGATATTGCCAAACTAACTAGTCTGAACGCCCAGTATTTACGAGACTCTAATTCAGTCAAGCTTGCAGGTTTGATTGAACCAGCGCTTGTTACACGACTTGGTCGCGACCTTACCGACAAAGAAGAGGCCCGTATTATTAAGGGTATAGATGGCCTAAAGGAACGAGCTAAAACAGTTGTTGAATTAGCTAACAGTGCTTTTTTTTACATTGAGCCACGGCCAATTAAGATAAATGATAAAGCAAAGAAAACGCTTGAACAAGTTGGCGTGGACAATGTTGCAGCCCTTCACGATAAACTATACTCCCTATCTGAATGGACACACGACGTATTGGAGAAAACCATACTTGATTTAGCTGAAACCGAGGGAATAACATTTAGCAAGCTTGCCCAGCCCTTACGGGCAATCTTAAGCGGCTCAAATACTTCACCAGGAATTTATAATATTTTGGAAGTCCTTGGACGTGATGAGACCCTTGGACGACTAGATGATTTCTTAAAATAAAATATATTGGCATACCAGATTATCAAATTTTAAAGTTATCATGTATAATGAGATTGCTGCTGGGAACACTCCCAAAAACAACAAAGGCCTGACGCAATAATGAATGTGGATAAGAAAGCATTTACCCTAACAGACAATCGTAGCGGTAAGACATATGAACTGGATGTGCTTAAGGGTACAGATGGACCAGACGTCATTGATGTGCGAAAGCTATATTCTGAAACGGGTCACTTCGCCTATGATCCAGGATTTACATCTACAGGAAGTTGCCAATCTGAAATTACTTTCATTGATGGCGAAAAAGGTGTTTTACTTTATCGTGGATATCCGATTGAGCAATTAGCTGAAAAATCAAATTTTCTTGAAGTATGCTACTTGCTGATTTATGGCAACCTGCCAATTAGTGAAAGCATGAGAATATTTTCACAAAGAATCACGTATCACACAATGCTGCATGAGCAGCTCAATTTACTTTTCAAGGGGTTTAGACGAGACTCACACCCCATGGCCATTATGAATGGTGTCGTTGGAGCCTTGTCATCCTTCTATCATGACAGTACGGACATTACTGATCCTAGACATCGCTTTATCGCCTCAACCCGTATGATCGCCAAAATGCCAACAATTGCTGCTACGGCATACCGCTACTCCAAAGGCCTACCTTTTGCATATCCACGCAATGATCTGGGCTTTTCAGAAAACTTTCTCTACATGATGTTTTCCAACCCATGCGAAGAGTATGTCACTAACCCGATTTTGTCGCGTGCTATGGACCGCATATTAATGCTACATGCAGACCACGAACAAAATGCTTCAACCTCTACAGTTAGAATTTCTGGTTCCTCAGGTGCCAATCCTTTTGCTTGCATAGCTGCAGGCATTGCATCTCTCTGGGGTCCCGCACATGGCGGGGCCAACGAGGCAGTTCTTGCAATGTTAAAAGAAATCAAAACCAAAGACCGAGTTCCTGAGTACATCAAAAGAGCCAAGAACAAGGAAGACCCATTCCGCTTGATGGGCTTTGGTCACCGAGTCTATAAAAACTTTGACCCTCGCGCCACAATATTGCGCCAATCGGCCCATGAAGTTTTGGGTGACCTTGGCATTGAGGATGATCCCATACTTGATCTCGCCTTGGAACTGGAGCAAATTGCTCTTAAAGATGATTACTTCGTTTCTAGGAAACTTTACCCTAATGTAGATTTCTACTCTGGCATCATCTATCGCGCCTTGGGTATTCCAACATCAATGTTTACAGTTCTGTTTGCAGTCGCACGAACAGTTGGTTGGGTTGCCCAATGGAACGAGATGATAGAAGATCCAACCCAAAAGATAGGGCGTCCACGTCAACTCTACACTGGTGAGACAGAACGAGACTACGTGGACGTTAAAGACAGATAGAAAATCAGTCCCGTTCGATTAACTCTACCTTATAACCGTCTGGATCTTCGATGAAAGCAATGACACTTTTGCCATGCTTCATGGGACCTGGCTCACGACTTATGGTAACCCCTTCCACGCGCATTAGGTCACAAGCTTTATAGATGTTTGGAACGGCAACGGCTAAGTGGCCAAATCCAGACCCAATTTCATAGGGCTCGGTTTCATCCCAATTATGAGTCAACTCTACAACAGTATCAGTCTTCTCGTTTCCATAACCAACAAAGACTAGCGTAAATTTGCCGTCTGGATAGTCAGTTCTTCGCAAGACACTCATACCCAAATGGCGAGTATAAAAATCAATGGACCTCTCTAAGTGGAGGACCCTTATCATGATGTGCAAAAGTCGGAACTTACTTGTTTCTTTAGCCATGCTAATTGTCCTTCTTCAATATTGATAAAATTGCATCTGCGGCGCGTACTGATGGCAATGGGCCGTTCTTTCCTATTTTTTGCAGGGCTTCGATAGATGCTTTAGTTTGTTGAGATCCAGCGTTTTTATCATTGAGAAACACTGCTAAAGACTTTTGCAATAAATCAGGCCGACAATTTTCTTGGATAAATTCTGGCACCACTTCACGATTAAGTATGATGTTTATCAAATTAACAAAAGAGGTCTTGATTAGTTTTTTAGCAAACCAGGCGGTCACTGGGTGAACCTTGTACCCAGTAACTGTTGGGGTGCCAGCCATAGCCAACTCAAGGGCGACCGTGCCCGATGCTGCGAGGGCAATATCAGCAGCTGCAAAAGAATCAAATTTTTCCTTATCTCCTATAACAATCCGCACATCTAAGGGCCATTGTTTGACGCGATCACTTATGACTTCAAATAAAGATCCAAAAACGGGGACGATAATTGTCAAGTCAGGATAGTCTTTTGAAAGATTAAGTGCTGTTCTGCCAAAGACATGAAGCAGTCTATTCACCTCACCGTGTCTTGATCCAGGCAGTATCACCATAACAGTTGATTCCGTGGCAATGTTATGCCTTTCACGAAAACCCTTTCCATCACCTTTATCAGCTCCAGCCTCTACGACTGAATGACCAACGAAAGTGGTCGCCAGCCCTACCCGTTCAAAATAGGGTGGCTCGAATGGTAACAAAACCAGCAGGTGATCAAGGAAACCAGAGACCTTTTTTGCCCGGCCGGCCCTCCAAGCCCAAACGGATGGTGCAACATAATGAACTAACTTAATATTTTTTCCTTTAAGTTTTTTGGCAATGTGAAAACAAAAACCTGGAGAGTCGATGCTCAATAGCATCTCTGGGCGTTGCTGGAGAATGTCAGTGGTTGTCTGTTTAATGCGCTTAAGCAAAATTGGAAGATGTGGAACAATTTCCGTAAATCCCATCAAAGAGAGCTCTTCCATCGGAAACAAACTATTGAGTCCCTGTTCTGTCATCTTCTCACCACCAATACCAATAAAACGAAAAGATTCATTTTTTTCTTTAAGGCGCGCCATGACACGGGCACCCAGAAGATCCCCAGAAGCTTCTCCCGCAATGATGTAAATCAGAGGTGCTTCTACCTCTATACCAACAACAAAAAGTCCATGCTGGTCTGCTGCGCTTACAACAGAATTTATATCCACAATAAGTGCCTTGCCTGCCTGAACTGCGACCCCTTCCAACCCAGCATTGGCAGCGTTTTCAATAGTTGACACTCCAATGGTTGGTAGGTCTGCACGAGTTTCCTGACCCGGTTTACAAACCTTAACCAATACTCCCCCTTTTTTAGTGTTTCTTATATTTGGCAAATATCTAATCATGGCATCAGTGCCTTCTTCGTCTTCAACACATAGAACCCTGCCCTGATAGGCTATAGCTCCCTGCCCCTTATCTTGAGTTCCGATGGATATCGCAGCCTGCCGGGCCACACTGATATTCAATTGTGAATTCTTATCTGGTTCAACCACTCCTAATACACCTGCCGGGGAAATAATGTCAGGGAGCAAGTCATCGACCCCTATTACTCTAAACCCCTCAAGCTCCAAGGCTTTAATCAAGGCTGTGAGAAGGCTATTATCGCCAAGTGAGGCTGCGCCAGTAGAGGCTAAAAACTTTGTTGCCCACAAATCTGGACGCAAGTCATTAATTCCAGGCTTTTTAATACCCCCGACCATGACGAGCACTTTAACATCTGCTTGGTGTAACAACTTTAAGGTTGTTCCTGCAGCGCCAAGCCTTACCCATGCATGAGGAACGTTTTCTCCCAACACGGCTTGATCAGTTTGCCCTTCAAAGGCAATCACAAAGAAATCTCTCCCTAAATTTAGGCAATACTGTATCACAAGCGCCGGCAGGTCGCCGCCACCGGCAATAACACCTAACTTAGGCTGCATCTTCCAAACTTGGTTGGCAAATTGAACGCGATGAGTCAGCACGAATAAAGTCGACGATTTCCATGACAGGTTCAATATCACTCATCATTTCAGCAACATCATCCAATCGTTCAGCTAGGGTTCCTTCCGGAGCGAACATCAACCGATAAGCACTTCGCAAACCATGGATTGTTTCTCTATCAAAATTTCGACGCTTCAAGCCAACAACATTCAGGCCCTGCAATCGTGCCCGGTTACCAATAACAGATCCGTATGGGATTACATCATTTTCAATACCTGACATTCCACCGATCATGGAGTGCCGGCCTATACGAACAAACTGATGAATAGCGGACAGACCACCTATAATAGCCCACTCATCAATATTTACATGACCTCCCAAAGTCGCGTTGTTGACGAGTATAACATGATCCTTAATATGGCAGTCATGAGCAACATGTGAACCCATCATAAACAAGCAATTGTTTCCAACGCTTGTCAACATGCCACCGCCTTCGGTACCCGGATTCATAGTTACGTGTTCCCTAATCACATTATTACAGCCAATTTCAAGCTTGGAAAGCTCACCACTATATTTCAAATCCTGCGGTTGATGCCCGATCGAAGCAAAAGGGAAAATACGGGTATTTGAACCAACGCTAGTAATGCCTTCAACAATAACGTGGGAAACCAGTTCCACGCCATCTTCAAGTTTTACAGCACTGCCAACAATACTATAAGGCCCAATCTTTACGTCTGTGCCTATTTCAGCACCGTCTGAAACAAGAGCTGTAGGATGTATTTCAGTCATTTATCATTATCCAAAATCATTGCAGTAAAGGTTGCTTCTGCCATAAGGGTTTCACCAACGCGTGCTTCACCATTAAATTTCCAGACGGGTCCACGGTTTTGCAGCTTCTTGATAGTAATTAACAAACTATCTCCTGGCGTTACCGGTTTACGAAAACGCGCCTGTTCAATAGACATGAAGTAAACCATTTTACCTTCTGCTTGCGCTCCCATTGTCTCGGTAACAAGAATTCCTGACGTTTGTGCCATTGCCTCAACAATCAAGACACCGGGCATAACAGGGTGTCCGGGGAAGTGGCCTTGGAAAAACGGTTCATTTATGGAGACATTTTTGATACTAACCGCACTAACGTCGGGAACAACATCAACCATTCGATCAATCAACAAAAAAGGATATCTGTGTGGTATCATTTCCATGATCCGAACAATATCAATGTCAGTTGTTTGTTCAGACACTGTTACTTACCTCTCTTCTTTGACATTTTTTCAATTAGAGCTACCCCACGCATAAATTCGCGAATTGGTCGTGCGGGAGTACCACAAATTTTTTCACCAGGAGCAACATTCCGCATAATTCCCGATTGCGCGGCCACTTGGGTGCCGGGGCCAATTTCGAGATGCCCCGCGATACCGACTTGCCCTCCAATGGCGCTAAACTCTCCAATCACTGTTGAGCCTGATATGCCCACTTGAGATACGACCACACAGCCGCGACCAAGTTGAACATTATGTCCAATTTGAACAAGATTATCAATTTTTGAGCCTGCTCCAATAATTGTGTCAGGTCCAGCACCCCGGTCAATAGTTGTATTGGCACCGATTTCAACATCGTCCTCAACAATCACCCGGCCCAGTTGCGGTACCTTTAAATGACATTTCGGGCCCATCGCAAAACCAAATCCATCTTGTCCAATACGAACACCCGCATGTATAATAACTTGAGAACCAATCAAGCATCTTTCCAACGTTACATTTGGGCCAATGTGAGTATCGTTGCCAATGGCTACCCCCATGCAAATCACTGAATTAGCACCAATCCAGCAGCCATTACCGATAGTTACATTTGCCCCAATAACTGCACCAGAATCAATTCGACAACTGTTACCCACTAAAGCGGTTTCATCAACACAAGCAGTCTTTGATAATACTTTCTCTGTTATTTTCTTTGGGTAAAAGGCACGAGCAACCCGGGCGTAGCCGTGGTAGGGGTCATTCATCATGATCAGTTGCATTCCAGCAGGTGCTTTTGAAGCAATAGCCGGACGAACAATCACAGCCCCGGCACTGCTCTGGGAAAAGCTGTCAACATATTTAGCGTTATCAAGAAAGCTAACATCAGATGCTCCAGCTTCATTCAAAGACGCTACATCTAAAAATTGCTTCTCACCATCAGAATTACCAGAGAGTGTACCGCCAGAAATCTTAGCCAGTTCCTTTAAAGAATAAGGTCCAGCTACATCAAAGAAACGAGGATCGGCCATACCCGCTATGTATCCTCTCAATTAGCCGGTGGTGCGACCTTAATGGTCGGCATTGCAGTGTTGAGACGATCTAGCACCACTTTTGTGATTAATAACGCCTTAGAGGCCAATATAGTTTGATCCTTACGCAATATTAGAGAAAAATCTTGCTCCAAAGCAAATGCTGTAACTATTTCCTGCAGACTTTTTTGGATTTTTCCCATAGCAGCACCCTGAGCTCTATCCAAATTTTGCTTACGTTGCTGAACAAGACGCTGTACTCCGGCAACCCGTTTTTCAAAATTTTCACGTTTTTCTGCAAAAGCTTCTGCAGATAACAAAGTTCTTTGACGGGTAAGCTCTTTGTTTGCATTTCGAAGAGCTTCTTCCTCTTTTTGTATCTCAGTCTGAAAAACCTTTTTGTATTTACCAATTTGTTCACGTATTGATTTAAAGGCTAGTGCATCACGGATAATCATATTGATATCAATTACACCAATTTTTATGGGGTTTTTTGTCGCCTGCGCCAAAGGGGAAGTTGTTGGTGCAATGATGATAAAAATAAAGAAAGCCAGTAAAGTAATTGTTTTTTTCAAAAGAAATTCCTAAAATCTGGTCCCGAAATTTACACGAATCATTTCTTCTTGGTCGAATGATTCCTTGATTATAGGGAACCCAAAATCGATACCAATAGGGCCAAATGGAGAAGCCCAATCCACACCTGTACCAACAGAAAGGCGTGGGCTTCCAGTATTGTTTACACTTGTACCATTTGTACTTAGCTGCCCTGTACTACCCAGATCAGTAAATACTTTACCAGCAACGCCAAGTTCATCTGGCAGACCAAGAGGAAACTTAATTTGACCATTAGCATGATACATCCATTCCCCACCAAGTGCGTCTTTGGTAGAGGTATCCCTCGGCCCAACGCCACTGGTAGCAAATCCCCGAAGATTGTCCCCACCAAGGAAAAAACGATCATGTAAATTAACATCCTTACCCAAGCCTAAGATATGTCCTAAACCTCCACCAAGCGATGCAACCACTTGATCATGTATTGGAAAATACTTTTGAGCAGAGACCTTATTACGAAAAAAGCGTTTTGTTCCCCCAAGCCCAGCAATGGAATTTTTCATACTTAAAATGTACCCATCGGTTGGTGACATCGCATCATCGCGTTTGTCATAACTCTCGCCATGGGTCAACATTGAGAGAAGTTCGTTACCTGCAGCATCCTGAACTAGTTTGGAAGCACTAGTAGAGACATCTTCAATTTTAACTTTTTTAAGCGTGTATGCCCAACTTTGACGCAATTCTTCTGTAATAGGATAACTGGCTCTTAAGGCGCCGCCAGATTGTTGCATGCTGTATGAACTGGCATCCTGATTGTCTTTCGATGCATGAAATATATCAAATCCAGCCGCTATATCACGATCCAAAAAATAAGGCTCTGTATACTTAAGGTTAAGCTTAGACGAACGCCCCGAAACCTGGCCAGCAATGGATAAAAAATGACCAGCACCCATCAAATTCCGTTCAGATAGACCTATATCAGCCAACGGGCCGTCAGCAGTAGAAAAACCAAATCCCAAAGACAATGCACCAGTAGATTTCTCTTCAACACCTACATTTATTTCCGTCTTGTCAGATACAGAGCCGGGAACTTGTTCCATTGTAACTTTTTCAAAGAAATCTAATTTATCCAAACGCTGTTTAGAACGCCTGAGCTTGGACGCGTTAAAAGCATCCCCCTCCACTAATCGAAATTCACGACGAATAACTTCATCAGATGTTCTTACATTACCCACAACGTTAATGCGCTCAACAAAAAGACGCGGTCCGTTATTAACTTCAAAAGTTACATCAATCGTATTTTTTTCTCTGTTTCTGGTTACCTGTGGACGAATATCTACAAAGGCAAAACCCAACGCCCCAATATCGTTAGTCATTTTGCTGATTGTTTTTTCTACATTTTCAGCATCGTACCAATCACCTTCAGTAATTTTTACACTTTCAGTTAAAGAAGCAGCCTCCAAATCTCTTAACCTTATGTCTAAGTCCACCTTACCAACGGCATAACGGTTTCCCTCTTCAACCATAAAAGAAATAAAGAAGTTTTTGCGGTCTGGTGTCAGCTCTGCAATTGATGACAAGACACGAAAATCAGCATATCCGTTGCTCATATAAAAGCGTCGTAGCAAATCACGGTCAAGGTTAAGTCGATCGGGATCATAATTATCGTCAGAAGAAAAATATCGGTACCACCGGGTTTCCCTCGTTCGTATTACTTTTCGTAGCCGGGCATCGCTGTATTTACCATTGCCGACAAATCGAATATTACGAACTTCCGTCCACTCGCCTTCTTTAATTTCAAAGACTAGATCAACTCTATTCTGTTCTAGCTGTATAACTTTGGGTTCCACTGAAGCAGCAAAACGTCCCTTACGACGATATAAAGTCAGGATGCGTTTGACATCATTTTGGACTTTCGAGCGAGTATAGATAACACGAGGCCTGAGTGTGAGTTCACCAGCTAAGACATCATCTTCAAGCTTTTTATTTCCTTCAAAAGCAATACGATTGATAACCGGGTTTTCGATAAGGTTTATGACCAAGGCTTCTCCCTGCCGTTGCATAGTTACATCAGCGAATAGACCCGTAGCAAACAAGCTTTTTAACGACCTGTCTATTTGGCGATTGTCAAAGGGATCACCTTTATTAATCTGCATGTAAGACAAAACGGTATCTGCTTCTATTCGTTGATTTCCTTCGATGAGTATTTCACGAACGAGACCACCCTGCGCAGATTGGGCAGATACATGGGTTTGCGCAAGCCCAAGGACCAGCGCAAAACAAACAAAAACTATGACGCGATATAGGCGCCCCACACAACCCCCCTTGGATAATATTGCCCTAGACTGAGAATAACCTAAATTAGCAATAGACCTCTATGTAAAAATTATTAAACATTAATCATCCCTCAAATTTGGAAAGCTTGAAGGATAATCCACATTGAATCAGATTATATTCGTGCACACAAACAATTATCAGCTAACAAGGTTTACAAAATACTCAAGGACTCTGAGTTGAACCAAGTCGTTCCATGTAACAAAAACCATAAGGAGCAATACCAGAATCAGCCCAAAACGGAAACTGTATTCTTGAGCTTTCTCGTTTACAGGGCGTCCCATGATTGCTTCTATAAAATAAAAAAGAAGGTGACCACCATCCAGCATTGGAATTGGGAACAGATTTATTAAGCCAAGATTTATAGATAAAGCCGCCAGAAAGAATACCATGCTAGCCAATCCACCTTGTGCCATTTGGCCTGACATTTGTGCAATCCTTAAGGGGCCACCAAGTTCCTCCTTTGACACCGAGCCAGTAATCATAAGCCCAACAGCACTTAAAATTCTGACCGTCAATCCATAGGTTCGCTCTGCTCCCATAACAACTGCATCCAGTGGGCCGACATTAGTGTATTCGACCATTTTAGGATCAGGCGTAATGCCCAATAGGCCAATTTCCTTTTCTACCCCACCCTCTTCAACGACTTTAACCTTTGGGGTTGCAATGAGGGTCAGCTGGGCATTGCTTCTAATTACTTCCATAGACAGTGGTGTGTTAGGATTTTCTATTACAATTTGGCGTAAATCTTTGAACCACTTGACGTCTTGGCCAGCAATCATGATGACCCTGTCCCCTGCAGCAATGCCAGCTTTTTCAGCTGCACTACCACTTTGAACCGTACCAACTCCAGCCAATAAATTGGGTGCGCCGGAAGCGAAGAAAAGACCAGCTAAAACTATCACAGCAAAAATAAAATTAGCCAAAGGACCCGCAAAAACTATTGCAGCCCTCTGACCGAGGCGTTTGTGATAAAAAGATACTTCTTTTTCTTCTTCAGTAAGGTTGCGTTCCTTATCCTTACCTTCGCCTGTAATAATTTCGCCCTCTCCAAACATTTTGACATATCCCCCAAGGGGAATAGCACTAAATTTCCAACGGGTCCCAAGACTGTCATAGAACCCAAAAAGCTCAGCGCCAAAACCAATAGAGAAAGTTTCAACCTTGACATTGTTATAGCGCGCCACAAGAAAGTGACCTAACTCATGCACAAAAACCAAAATTGTCAAAACAATTAGGAAGGGCACTACGTAATCAATGAGAATATCCAAAATAATTCAGTCCACAAATGTTTTTAAGGGGTTTCATAGAGCCAATTTAACTTAAATCCTTCATATAGGCTTTGGCTGTTTTTCGTGCAATGCAATCGACGTCAAGAACATCACTGAGAGTTTCTAGCTCACAATGGGGGGTGTTTTCCAGCGTATTCTCTACAATTGCCGCTATATTAAGGAAATTAATCTGATTGTTCAGAAATCCTTCAACAGCAATTTCATTCGCAGCGTTTAGGACAGTTGGCGCATTGCCACCATTTCTTAGTGCTTCGCGTGCCAATCTCAGAGCTGGGAAACGCTCTTCATCTGTATCTTCAAACGACAAGTTGCCAATTTCTTGCAAATTCAAGCCTGTTGCAGGAGTAGCGAGCCTTTGTGGCCAACCCAATGCAAAAGAAATAGGTGTGCGCATATCTGGTGTTCCCATCTGAGCTAATACTGATCCATCCACATAATCAACTAGGCTATGCACTACTGATTGAGGGTGTACAAGGATTTCTATCTTCTCTTCACTCACCGGGAACAAATGATAGGCTTCAATCAGTTCCAATCCTTTATTCATCATCGTTGCTGAATCGATTGATATTTTAGGCCCCATATCCCAGTTGGGATGAGCCAACGCCTGTTTTGGTGTCATTGAGGACATTTCCTTGAGGCTTTTCTCACGAAATGGCCCACCAGAAGCAGTCAGAATAATACGGTTTATTTTGTCCACATTATCAAAATCAAACACCTGAAAAATAGCACTGTGCTCTGAGTCAACAGGAATTATAGTCGCGCCTTGCTGTTTGATTGCGTTAATCATTATTTTTCCAGCTGAAACAAGACATTCTTTGTTTGCCAGGCCAATAATGGCACCTCGTTCAACAGCTTTAAAAGTTGGCTCCAACCCTGCTGTACCTACGATGGCAGACATGATCCAATCTGACGGACGCATAGCGGCTTCAATAACTGCCCGGCGACCTGCAGCAATTTCCACACCAGAGCCAGAAAGGGCTTCTTTAAGGTCATTATAATAGCTTTCATCAGCGATGACGGCAATTTTAGCTTTCAATGCCCTCGCCTGTTCTGCAAGCAAGGCAACGTTCCGATTAGCGCTCAAGGCCGTGACACTAAAACGCTCAGGCGTTAGTTTAACTAAATCAACAGTATTTGTGCCTACTGAGCCTGTGGAGCCAAGGATGGAAATGGACCTGATACTCGTTTCCGGCGTGATGACTTTATGTGAATGGGTCATAACAACAATGAGCCCTTATTGAATAGAGATATCAACGCCACTGCAAAAATTGCAGCAAGTAAGGCATCAACTCTGTCAAGCACGCCACCATGTCCAGGTATCAAATTACTTGCATCCTTTACTCCAAAGTGACGCTTAAAAGCTGACTCTATAAGATCCCCCATTTGAGATACCAAGCCTATAAGACCGCTAATTACAACTAACTCGTATCCATTTTCAAGGGGAATACTTTTTGCGACTATAGCCCCCACAATACAAGCTGAAACGGCGCACCCTGCAAGTCCTGCCCACGTTTTGTTAGGACTAATTTTAGGTGCCAGCTTGGGACCACCAACTAATCGGCCCAGAGCGTAAGCTCCGCAATCAGAAGCCCAAACTAAGACTAAAATCCAAATGACTGCAAGCAAGCCATTGTCCCATTCATTTCTTATCCAAATCAAACTTATACATGCACCACCCATATAAGCCCCACCTACCGACATCCACAAACTGTTAATTGGGTAAACAGCTCTCCCCATTTCAGCGGAGTTTATATTAGACCTGTTAACAAGCGTCTTAGCTAAAACAATACCAAGGAAAACAACAGATATGAGCCCAAGAAGAAGAAATGCCCATGTGTAATTGTCTGTTGAGGCCACCAGAACAGCACTGACAAGACCAATTATTAAGCCCTTTCCTTCATAATCAGTATGGCCACTCGAAATTATACGGCTGTATTCCCAAGCTATAAGGGCAGCGCAAAGCCCAACTAACAAATTAAAGTAAGGATAGCCCAGACAGGTGCAGGCTATTACTACCGGCATCATTACAAGGGCCGATACAATCCTAGTTGTAAGGTTACTTTTTTGGCATTCATTCACGGGAAGTGCCAAAACGTCTCTCACGCCTGTGAAATGCTGCAATTGCGTTGTCAAAATCTTGTTTGTTAAAATCAGGCCATAAGGTATCTAGGAAACAGAACTCAGTATAAGCTAATTGCCACAGCAAAAAATTACTAATTCTTTGCTCTCCACTGGTTCTAATTAATAAATCTGGGTCTGGAATTTTACTGGTATAGAGACTACATTTGAATAAGTCTTCATCAATGTTACATGGGTCTAGCTTACCCGCTTTTACCTTTATAGCCAACGCACGTGCAGCTTCAGTAATTTCTGCCCGCCCACCATAGCTCAAGGCAATGACCAAATGCAGCCGTGTATTAGCAACAGTCTTTTTTTCAGCTTCTTCAATCAGCTTGACAATATCTTTATCTAACTTTTTTCTATCGCCGATAACACAAAAGCACACCCCTTCTTTGTGTAGGTTAGGAACCTCACTTTTGAGATAAAAACGCAGTAAACCCATCAATTCATTGACTTCACTACTTGGACGGTTCCAGTTTTCTGATGAGAACCCGTAGAGTGTTAGGTAACGTACGTTCGCTTCAATGGCGCTTTTAATAGCAGTCTTTATTGAACCTGCACCCTTTTTATGTCCTGCTGCTTTAGCTAGTTTTCTGTTCTTGGCCCAACGTCCATTGCCATCCATAATAATAGCTACATGAACGGGGGGAGTGACCTTGTCTTCCGTTACAAAATTGGCAACCTTGAGGATGTCAGCCGAATTCACCTGATTAAACCTGCAATATATCTTTTTCTTTATGGGATAGAGATTCATCAATTTTTTTCACATAACTATCGGTAAGTTCTTGAACTTCTTGGGAATAATCATGATGCTCGTCTTCAGTGATATCACCATCTTTTTCACTGCGCTTAAGCTCATCCATGGCATGACGCCGTACATTACGAACCGCAATGCGAGCATCTTCAGCATATTTAGCAGCGACTTTCGAAAGCTCCAGTCTACGTTCTTCGGTCAAAGCCGGCAGAGGAACACGAACCAATTGACCATCAGAAATAGGGTTTAGGCCAAGTCCTGACTCCATAATCGTTTTCTCTACAGACTTCACCATAGTTTTATCCCAAACCTGAACTGTCAGCATGCGCGGCTCTGGAATGCCAACGGTACCGACCTGATTTATTGGCATCTGTGACCCATAGGCGTCTATCATTAGAGGTTCTAGAAGGCTAATGGAGGCACGACCCGTTCTCAGGCCACCAAATTCCTTGTGCAAAACCTCGAGGGCACCTTCCATACGCCGTGAAACATCTTTTTTAGTGTCGGCATTACTAGTTGAACTCATGATTATTTCCTCAAGATCAAGATATTAATCTTCTGAGATGATAGTAAAGGCACCTCTTCCATTAACAACATCAGCAAGAGCTCCTAGTTTGTGAATGGAAAAAACAAGAATTGGAACAGCATTATCACGCGCAAGGGCTACAGCTGAAGTATCCATGACGCGCAAGTTTTTGGTCAAAACACTCTGATAACTGAGCTGTTCGTAACGTATGGCATCTGGCACTTTTTGTGGATCATCACTGTAAACGCCATCAACCTGTGTTCCTTTCAACAAAGCATCGCATTCCATTTCAACAGCGCGAAGAGCAGCTGCTGTATCAGTTGTGAAAAAAGGGTTGCCAGTTCCTGCTGCAAAGATTACCACTCTGCCCTTGTCCATGTGTCGTACGGCCCGCCTACGAATGTAGGGCTCGCAGACTGTCGCCATGGGAATTGCTGATAGTACACGAGTGTGAATATTACGGCTTTCCAGTACACTCTGCATAGCCAAGGCGTTTATAACGGTTGCAAGCATACCCATGTAGTCTGCGCTTGTGCGTTCAATTCCGGCTGTTGTTCCAGCAACACCTCTAAATATATTACCTGCCCCGATAACTAGACACACCTGTATGCCCATTTTATGGACAACGGCTATTTCGCCAGCAATACGCTCTACTGTCTCACTATTAAGGCCAAATTCTTTTGGCCCCATCAATGCCTCACCCGACAATTTCAGAAGTATTCGTCGGTATTTTGGCTGAGACGGCATAATAGGCCTATTCATAATGTCATAAAAAAATTGATGAATATGGGTTCCGTGAGCTTAAACAAACAGCAAATCATTGTCACTATACTAAAAAAGTACAAAAGGTCTTTGCTTTTTTGGCTTTCGATAGCTTTATTACCACTACCAGGTTCTGCTCAAATGGCGGAAGGCTCGTAGATTATACGGATCAGGTGCCAGCCAAAGCTGCCACTTCTGATGCATAGTCTTCCTTCTCTTTTTCAATACCTTCGCCTAGCGCAAAACGTTCAAAAGCAGCAATACTTACAGTACTACCTAATTCCTGTGTAGTTTTTTCAAGAACTTCAGCAATTTTACTTTCGCCATCAATAACAAAAGTCTGCTCAAGTAGACAAACTTCCTCATAAAACTTGCGAATACGACCTTCTACCATCTTTTCTATTATTTCCTCGGGCTTTCCAGTGTCACGTGCTTGATCGCTGAGGATCTGACGCTCACGTTCTACTAATTGCTGATCCAAATCGTCACTAGATACTGACTGAGGAGCGGCAGCGGCAATATGCATAGCAAGCTGCCTACCAAGAGCGTTTAATTTCTCTGTGTCTCCGTTTGATTTAAGAGCAACAAGAACACCAATCTTACCAATACCGCTTGAAATGGAATTATGCATGTACGAAGTGACAATCCCATTATCGACGCTCAACACAGACATTCGGCGCAAAGCCATATTTTCACCAATAGTAGCGATCATGTGGCTCAACTGCTCCTCAACAGTTCGGTCTTCACCAGGGTAAGGTGTAACCCTTAAAGCATTGAGATCAGCAGCGCTAGTTGCAAGGTTGGTGATATTACTTACGAACGCTTGAAAATCATCATTACGAGCGACGAAGTCAGTCTCTGAATTAACTTCTATGATAGCACCACTAGTGCCTTTAGCAATAATTCCCACAAGACCCTCCGAGGCTACACGACCAGCCTTTTTAGCAGCAGATGCAAGACCCTTGGTGCGAAGCCAATCAACGGCTTCTTCCAGATTTCCCTCAGTTTCTTTAAGGGCCTTTTTACAATCCATCATGCCGGCACCGGATTTTTCACGCAATTCTTTAACAAGACTGGCAGTAATTTCAGCCATCTTAAACCTCACTTTTAAATTAAATCATCAACGATTGCTTTAACGATAATGTGAATTAGGATTCGTTCTTAGACTCTTTTGCTATATCTGATCCTGGGGACGAATCTGGATTTGCAGAAGCTTCATCACCAACAGTAGGAGCCTCAGACAAGTCCTCAGTCGGTGTTTGCTCTGCAGCACCAATATCGCCTCCAGATGCAACAACTTCCTGCTGGATACCATCCAGAACAGAGCCAGCTATCAACTCACAATATGTGTTGATAGCACGTAGTGCGTCATCATTACCTGGGATCGGGAAATCTATGCCATCAGGTGAGCTATTAGAGTCGATCACGGCTACAACAGGAATGCCAAGTTTATTAGCCTCTGCAACAGCTATGCCTTCTTTGTTGGTATCAATAACAACCATAACGTCTGGCTGGCCACCCATTTCCTTAATGCCACCAAGGGCCCTGTCTAGCTTGTCGCGCTCACGAGTTAGTCTTAGCAATTCTTTCTTAGTCAGTCCAACCGTATCACCAGTGAACATATCATCAAGTTCACGAAGGCGCCGGATCGATTTAGAGACTGTCTGCCAGTTAGTTAGCATACCGCCCAGCCAACGGTGATTTACATAGTACTGACCACAACGCTTTGCGGCTTCCGCAATATGCTCAGATGCTTGGCGCTTAGTGCCCACAAACAGCACACGTCCGCCAGAAGCAACAGTATCGCGAACAAGCGTCATAGCTCGATGAAGCATAGGCGCTGTCTGCTGTAAATCCATAATGTGAATACCGTTGCGAATACCAAATATGTATGGTGACATCTTTGGATTCCAACGGCGGGTATTATGTCCGAAGTGAATGCCTGCTTCCAAAAGCTGGCGCATTGTGAAGGTAGGTAGAGCCATGTTGACTACTCCTCTTTTCCGGTTAATCTTCCACGAGCGTCGTTCGAATTAACGAACACCGGAGCGACAAGTCAATAAAGACTAATTCCGAAGAATTTGTTTCGGGGCCGCAAGCTCATGTGTGAATTTAAACTAATAAAAAGTGTTTATGATTTGGGTTGATACGCCTCTAGCACCAAGAATGCAAGCGTAAATAAACATTTTTACACATGATTTTTTTAAAATAACTTGTGTGTTTTAAAGTGTCTAAAAAAAGCAGTTTCAGCGAACCAACGACTTTTTTTATTGTAACCTTTTGTAGGAATTAGTACTTGGCTTAATCCTTGACCAGACGTCCAAAGGCACTACCTTAAGATAGATAGATCAAGTAGAACCAAATAAAATCCAGATTAGACGCAGTCCTACTCTTAAACGTTGTTATTTGTCTGAGGTCTAGCCATAATCTATTAAAGAATTGAGCCTTAAACTTACATTATAACATTAACGCGCCATAGCAACTGCCCAGACAACTTTATTTGTAAAGTGATTTGACTACAAACATTTATAAAGAAAGTTAATTAACGTGAGAAAAGACTATGAGTTTGATTGATCAAGTTGCTGCCAAAAATACTCTGATAATGATAAAAAAAATAGGATTTCAGGGTTTTATTGTACCTCAGTCTGATGAGTTTCAGGGCGAATATATATCTGAAAATAATATGCGGCTTAGATGGTTAACGGGATTTACAGGATCTGCTGGCACTGCAGTTTTATTTGATGACCATGTCCATTTATTTGTTGATGGACGTTACACCATCCAGGCTGCCCAACAGGTCGATTCTAATTTAGTTACAATTCACAATTGCCAGAACCCAAACCCTGCTGAGTGGCTGGCCGATAAGGTCGAGCCAGGAATGAATATTGGTTATGATCCAAGAGTGCACAGCATTGCCAACATCAAAAAATTGAAAAAACTACTGAAGGTGAAAAAAGCACATTGCACGGCTACTGAAAAAAACCCCATTGACAGCTTGTGGATTGACCGCCCTGCCCCACCTTTTAAAAGTGTAAACCATCACGACCTGAAATATACAGGCTCTAGTAGCGACAATAAGATAGAGTCTATTGCTAAAGAATTAGAGCTTTGCGGTGCCGATGCAATTGTCCTTAATGAAATGGATGCTATTGCTTGGACCTTTAACATTCGTGGTGGGGACACAAAACACACTCCATTAATGCAGGGTTTTGCGATAATTAGCTCAAATGCGAGAGCACAGTTATTTGCCAACCCAGACAAGTTTTCTGAAAATACTAAAGCCAGCCTCGGCAGTCTTACAACGCTTCATGACATAACAGCTTTCCCAAATAGCCTTGATGAACTTGGCAAGGCTAATTTGAATGTCAGTTTAGATCAAAGTACATCTACTGACTGGACACGTGAACGCCTAAAAAAGGCTGGGGCGGTGATTATTTACTGCAGTGACCCTACAAGGCTGCAACGTGCCAGAAAAAATGAGGTAGAAATCAATGGCGCGCATGCTGCTCATAACCGAGATGCCATAGCCGTTATTCGTTTTCTTCAGTGGCTTGATGAAACTACGCCGGGAACCAGCCTAACAGAACTGGATGTGGTTTCAAAAATATACGCGTTTCGCGCTGAAGGTGATTTATTCAAAGGCCTAAGCTTTCCAACAATTGCTGGGGCAGGACCTAACGGAGCTATAGTTCATTACATCCCAACAAAACAGAGCAATCGGGAACTAGAGCAAGGCTCTCTTTTGTTGCTCGACAGTGGCGGGCAGTATCTTGATGGCACCACAGACATTACTAGAACCATGCCTATCGGCATACCTGATAAAGAGATGCGCCGTCACTTTACCTTAGTTTTAAAGGGCCACATAGCAATTGCATCGGCCCACTTTCCTATTGGCACCAATGGAGGCCAGTTAGATGCTCTAGCCCGCCAGCACCTGTGGCGTGCGGACCTAAATTATAGCCACGGTACTGGGCATGGCGTTGGCTCATACTTGGGAGTCCACGAGGGCCCACACCGCTTGGCGTCAGGAAGTCTAGTTCCATTTGAGGCGGGCATGATCATTTCAAATGAACCAGGCCAATACCTAGAGGATCAATATGGTATACGCATTGAGAGTTTACTCGTAGTTACCGAGAGCCAAGCTGCAGGATTCCTTGAATTCACCCCATTGACATTGGTCCCCATTGATCGACGATTGATCGAGATTGACCAGTTGAGCAATCAGGAGAAGAACTGGCTCAACTACTATCACCAAAAAGTATACATTAATGCAGCTGATAAACTAGATGAAAAAACACTCACTTGGCTTACCACAATGTGCGCGCCAATATAGCATGATGACAGCCTGAAAGTCCGTCATTAGAACTAGAAAAATACCACTGCCCCCCCAAAAAGGGGGTGGTGATAAGCAACAGGTCTCCAACAACCAACCGCACCCACTAAACAAGACAAAAGCCAATGATAATTGATTTCTTTTTTGACACAATTTGTCCATGGAGTTACGTTGGGATGCGTCGACTTAAACAAGTTCTTGCCAAACGTAAGAACCAAAACATCAGCGTCAACTTCTGCTCATTGTTGCTCAATCCGGACTTGCCAACATCAGGCATTGACAGAGAGAACTATCTATCCAAAAAATTTGGTACAGAAAGTCATATTCAACGAGTTTTTGGTAACATTAACGAAGTCGGGTTATCAGTAGATATCGACTTTAACTTCAACACCATCCGCCACACCCCCAACACTATTGACACACACCGCCTAATCCATTTTGCAGGAGTAGACGGCAAATCAGAAATTGCCTTGGACTTACTATTTCAAAAATATTTTGTCGAAGGAAAAAATATTGGCGACGCTGGGGAGCTGATGATTATTGCTAAGAGGATAGGCATAGATACACAAGCCTTTTCGGACCATCTCAAGAGTACTGATGGTATTATGGAGATATACGCTACCAATGCTCGGGCTCATAGTCTGGGCATCAACGGAATGCCCTCTTATGTTTTCAGCGGACGACTAGTGATTAGCGGTGCTCAAGAACACAACGTATTGGCAAGAATGATCGATGCGGCTAGTGCAGCAGATGAGGCCTAAATATTCCATAAATAACGCCAATGAGACGTAACGGCCTTTATCGTTATTGTCTTCAATGCAGGTGCGCCAGACGGGCAGATTTAAAAACTAGTTTTTTAGCTGAGCGCTGTTACTATCGTTTCATTAAAGTGTTGGTTCCTCCACACAAATAATTTGGGCCTAACTCTTAAGCTCTTCCTCTGCCACCTTGGCAATATCGCGCATTAACAGGCGCACTCCCAAAAGGCGTTCTTTCGGGCTTTCCCAACCGCGCATGAAAACAAGCTTATGATCAGGGCGCAACTTAGCTGTCCCGACCTGATCACTTATGAAGGCAACCATCCCTGCTGGATTTGCAAATTCGTTATTTCGAAATGTTATTACCGCACCCTTGGGACCAGCTTCAACCTTTTCCACTCCAGCCCTTTTTGAAAGCTGCTTGACGTTAACGATGGCCAGAAGGTTTTCGACCTCACAAGGTAGTGATCCAAAGCGATCAATTAGTTCAGCTGCAAAGGCTTCAGTTTCTTGTGCTTTTACAAGACGCGACAGGCGACGGTAGAGCTCCATACGTACGTTCAGGTCATTTACATAACTTTCAGGGATCAATACTGCAGTACCTATACCTATCTGTGGGCTCCATTCTTCATCAACACCCACGCCACCATCCAGTCCACGCGCTTCGGCTACAGCCTCTTCCAACATCTTTTGGTAGAGCTCGATGCCTACTTCTCGGATATGACCAGACTGTTCATCACCAAGCAGGTTACCTGCACCACGAATATCAAGGTCATGGCTGGCCAAAGAAAAACCAGCCCCCAGGTTGTCTAGTGTCTGCATGACCTCAAGACGCTTTTCAGCTGCTGGGGTCAGCTTCTTGCGTTCTGGTAATGTCAAATAGGCATAAGCGCGGATTTTTGAGCGCCCAACACGACCGCGTAACTGATAGAGCTGTGCCAGACCGAACATATCAGCCCGGTGGATGATCATAGTATTGACATGGGGCATATCGATGCCAGATTCTATAATATTGGTCGACAGCAACACATCATACTTACCGTCATAAAACGCCCCAATAGCGTCCTCCAGATCATTCGGTGTCAACTGACCATGGGCGATAATAACTTTCACCTCGGGCACCAGCTCCTTCAGGCGTTTGGCAACACTTCTGAGATCAGCAACACGAGGGCAAACGTAGAATGTCTGACCACCACGGAAACGTTCACGCAGGATTGCTTCACGCACAACCACCGGGTCAAAAGGCAACACAAACGTGCGTACGGCCAAGCGATCTACTGGGGGTGTTGCGATAATGCTCATTTCACGCACTCCCGTGAGCGCCAATTGCAGGGTGCGTGGGATCGGGGTAGCGGTTAGAGTCAAGACATGCACATCAGATTTAAGCTTTTTGAGCTGTTCCTTATGCAAAACACCAAAATGCTGCTCTTCATCGACAACCAAAAGACCCAAATCCCTGAATCCAACGTCTTTGGCCAGCAAGGCGTGGGTGCCGATAACGATATCCACATCCCCGGAAACCATCCCCTTCTTGATTTCTATGACCTTCCTTGCGGTAACCAGCCGGGAAATCTGCTCTACGCGAACAGGGAATTCACTAAAACGTTCCTGAAAATTTTGAAAGTGCTGACGGGCAAGCAGGGTTGTAGGCACAACCACAGCGACCTGTTTACCACTTAGGGCAGTAACGAAGGCAGCGCGCAAAGCGACTTCGGTTTTACCAAAACCAACATCACCACAAATGAGGCGGTCGGCTGATTGCCCTTTGGCCAAATCACCAATAACATCTCTAATGGCAGCGCGCTGATCATCGGTTTCCTCATAAGGGAAGCGGGCAGCAAATTCATCGTACGTGCCTTCATCGGCGTTGATACGCGCAGCCGGACGCAAGGTTCTGGCGGCAGCAATTTTTATAAGCTCTTCAGCCATACCCTTGATGCGATCTTTCATGCGAGCCTTGCGGGCCTGCCAGCTTGCACCGCCAAGCCTATCCAACTGGCCCCCTGCCTGCTCAGACCCGTAGCGTGATATTAATTCAATATTTTCGACAGGTAAGAAAAGCTTGTCGCCACCCTCATAAATTAAACGCAGGCAGTCATGGGGGGCGCCGGATACATCAATGGCCTCGAGCCCGTCATAACGGGCGACGCCGTGTTCGACATGAACAACAAGGTCACCTTCATACAAGCTGGAGGCCTCTGCAATGAAGTTTTCTGGCTTGATCTTGCGCTTCGCCGCGTGGCTCAGGCGATCACCGAGGATATCCTGTTCACTGATGACGCATAGATCGTCGGTGGTAAATCCCCGTTCGACCCCAATTACCCCCATCGCCACAACCTGCTTGCTTAGTTCAGCTACTCCCAGCCAGCTCTCACAGCGGGCAAGAGCGCTCATACCATGTTCACGCATAACAGCTTCCATGCGCTCTATTGAGCCTCGAGTAAAACTGGCGACCACCACCTGTCGTCCGAACTTTTGCTGACTTGCTATATACTCGCCCACAGCGTCAAAAACGTTGATACCCGGACTAACACGGGCGTCAGCAAAATCGCGGCCGACTTTACAGCCCATATCAAGGTGCTGCAGACCTCCGTCCCTCTTACCTTTAGGACCAGCAAAGGGTGAAAGGCGGCCAACACCATGATTTTTTAATTTTTTTTCCCAACCCGCAAGATCAAGGAACATCAATTCGGGCGGCACTGGGTAATAGGGAATACTGTCAGCAGAAACGCCATCCGCGATAGTTTTTCTGGCGGCAAAGTACTCACTGATTAAATCGAGACGGGCATCAAGGGCCTCGTGCCATTGATGGTCCAGCAAAACTATTGCACCAGGCACGTAATCTAACAGGGTTTCCATCTTTTCATGGAATAGGGGTAACCAATGTTCCATGCCAATATGACGATGGCCGGCAGAAACAGCCTCATACAAAGGATCATCATTACTGACCGCGCCGAAAAGCTCTCGATAGCCAGAGCGAAAACGGGTTTGCGCCACCTCACTCAAAGGGACTTCACTGACCGGCTTAATGATGAAATATTCTCTATTGCCCGTACTGCGCTGATCGATGGGATCAAAAGTTCGAATACTCTCTAGATCATCACCGAAAAAATCGAGCCGAAGGGCTTCACCTGCACCGGATGGGAAGACATCAACGATGCCACCCCGAACAGCAAATTCACCTGCTTCCATGACAGTTTCAGAGCGCCCATAACCGTTGAAGACCAGAAATTCAACAAGGCTAGCCATGGTCAATTGATCACCAATACTAGCGCTTAAAGTAACACCGCTAAAAGCATCACGGGGAACAACCAGTTGCACAAGAGCAGAAACTGTAGTCAGCAGAGCACGTGGGCTTTGGCTTTGATCCAGCAAGCGGGTCAGGGTATCAATGCGCTGCCCAACAATGGACGAGTTTGGTGAGGCACGGTCATAAGGCAGACAATCCCACGCAGGAAATTCTAGTCGTTCTAGATGGGGAGCAAAGAAGTCTAGGGCTTCAGCCATGCGGGCCATGTGAATGTCATCGCGAGCGACAAACACGCACGTATTCGCACCCTTCCCAATAACCTTGGTAAGAAATAGAGCATCAAAACCACTAGGAGTGCCCGTAACCTCTATAACAACTGGCGTTGATAGAATTTTTTCAATACTTTTCATTAGTTTATTGAGATTTATTGAAGCTTTGGATTAGAATCATTAGCTCTGTGTTGAACTCCTCCGGCACCGCCGTTTTACCTATCACCCAGTTTATTATATCAATATCATTTTGTTTCATCAGGACCTCTAAATCATCAAGCTGCTGATCATTCAATTTTTGGATGTAGCGATCAGCAAAACTACCAAGTAAAATGTCATTTTCTTTCATGCCACAATGGTGACTTCGAAATAGCAGCTGTTTACGTCTGGGGTTCAATTTTTAGCTCCATTTATTTCAAGCATGTGTATAGTCGCTTCAATCTTGTATGTCAGTTAGTTTGAAGAGAAATGCGCCCAAAAATTCTATACCCAACTTTTGAACCGGTAACTAGCCTTAAGGGCATTGGCCCCCGAATTGCCCAGGGGCTTGAAAACTTGAGTGGAGCACGTCTCTTAGACCTTTGCTGGCACCTCCCTACTGGCTTAATTGATCGTCGATATGCGCCAAATGTTGCTGATGCTGAGGTTGGACGCGTAGCTACACTGACAGTAACCATCGATAAGCACATCAAGCCGTCCAACAAACGCTTGCCCTACAAGATCTTAACTTATGATAATACAGGCACTTTGGTGCTAGTTTTTTTCCATGCTCACATTGATTATTTACTGAAAGCTCTTCCCGAGGGGTCAATTCGCGTGGTCAGCGGCACCTGCGAGCGTTTTAGTCAAGAGATACAAATGACACATCCGGACCGTATTGGTACGCTGGCTGAAATCGAAAGTTTAAAAACTATCGAACCAGTCTATCCCTTGTCAGCAGGGGTTTCCCTTAAGGTTCTTGGCAAAGCTATTACCGGAGCACTAGCCCATGTGCCAGAACTAGATGAATGGCTAGATCCCAAATATTTAGAACAGAACCACTGGAAGTCTTGGCATGAGGCACTTATAGATGCTCACAAACCCGTTTCTCTGGATGATCTAGAACCAACTGCCCCGGCACGCAGGCGACTTGCCTATGATGAACTTTTGGCGAACCAGTTAGCCTTGTCATTAATGCGCTTACACATGAACAAGACGGCAGGTCGTGGTATTCGGGGCAATAAGTCCCTGCAAGAAAAGGTACTATCTGCATTACCTTTTGATTTGACCCCATCACAGAGAAAATCAGGTGAAGAAATTTCTGATGATATGGCATCGGATACCCGCATGCTACGCCTGTTGCAGGGGGATGTCGGCAGTGGCAAAACTATAGTTGCCTTGCTTGCGATACTTTGCGCGGTTGAGGCCGGGACTCAAGGGGTGCTTATGGCACCAACAGAAATCCTGGCCCGCCAGCATCTGGCCACAATTGAACCACTGGCCAAAGCCGCCGGTATCAATGTGCAACTACTTACTGGACGCGACAAAGGAAAAAATCGTCAAGCAATTCTTCAAAATCTGAAAAACGGGAGTACCCAATTAGCCGTTGGCACACATGCATTATTTCAAGACGATGTGGTTTTCAAAGACTTGGGTATGGCTGTGATTGATGAACAACACCGCTTTGGCGTCCATCAACGCCTCAGCCTTGGAGCCAAGGGTCAGTCCGTCAACGTGCTAGTGATGACAGCTACGCCGATCCCCAGAACCCTGATGCTAAGCGCCTATGGGGATATGGATGTATCCCGTCTGTCGGAAAAACCGGCTGGACGAGAACCGATCATCACTATTAAGCTCTCGCTTAGCAAGCTCGATGAAGCTATTAAGAGCGTCAAGCGAAAAATTGATAAGGGTGCAAGAGCTTATTGGGTTTGCCCCTTGATTGAAGAATCAGACGTGCTGGACGTAGCTGCTGCTGAAGAACGCTATCATACCCTAGCTAATGTCTTCGGAGATGAGGTTGGCCTTGTTCACGGGCGTATGAAGGGAATAGATAAAGATAGGATCATGGCGAGCTTTGCCACTGGCGAGATCAAGGTGTTAGTAGCAACGACGGTGATAGAGGTCGGTGTTGATGTGCCAGAAGCCTCCATTATGGTGATTGAGCATGCTGAACGATTTGGCCTCGCACAGTTACACCAACTCAGGGGCCGTGTTGGTCGCGGCACTGAGGAATCATATTGCTTATTGCTGTATCAAACACCGCTGGGTGAGACGGCACGCAAACGTATTGATATTCTTCGTGAAACTGATGATGGCTTTGTTATCGCCGAAAAAGATCTGGAGCTTCGTGGAGCAGGAGAAATGCTTGGTACCCGTCAAAGTGGCTTGCCTAATTTTCGGCTGGCTGACCTTAATGAGCATGCGGATATATTAGCAACCGCCCGAAACGACGCTAAGCTTATACTTAACAAAGACCCAAATTTGGTAAGTGAACGCGGCAAAGCGCTAAGAACACTATTATACTTGTTTGAGCGTGACATTGCTGTGAGGTATTTACGCTCTGGTTAGTCTTTTTTTGGAACTAAAACTGGAATGCGTTCACCCTCACGTAAGAGTTCCAGGTTTTCATAAGTCGCTGCTGAAATTTGTGGTGTACCCCAATCTTTTCGAGGACGGTGATCTTTCGGAGTAACGATGCCACCAGATATAACCATCTTGAGCGCCTCCTCTACACTCATGGACAAAGGTGTCAGCTCCTTTTTAGGAACAAATAACAAAAAACCCGATGTGGGATTAGGTGTAGTAGGCAAGAAGATGTTTATGCATTCTTCTTCCATTAGATTCTGTACCTCACCTTTTGTGCGCCCTGTGATAAAGGCAATTGCCCAGATACCACGGCGGGGATATTCGACCAAAACTGCCTCACGAAAGGCATTTGACTGTTGGGCAAGCACAGTTTCAAGAATTTGCTTAATAGCACTATAGAAACCACGAATGACAGGCATGCGGTTAAGCAGACGCTCTGTAGTTCGAAGGTAAAGGCGCCCAACAAAACCCGCTGTCAACGCGCCGGTCAAGGTAAGGACGATAAAAACGACAACCAAGCCCAGACCGGGTGTACCAAAAGGCAAATAAGTTTCAGGATTATACTTAACCGGGATCAGCGGCGTTACTTTGCTATCTACAAAATTCACAAAGAGCCATGCCAGATAGAATGTGATAGAAATTGGTGCGGTAATTAAAACACCCGCGAGAAAATAGGTGCGCAGTCGCCCCGCTAAACTAATTTTTATAGGCTTAGTTTGCGTTTCTTCATTAGCCTGAGTTTCTGGATTTTGGTGTTTAGTTTTCATGGTGACACCATTAACCAAAGACTTCTGGAAAGCAACCAATACCAAAAAAAATTGATGCAGCTACCTTCCTGCCGAGGATCAACTTTTCTAGAATTTTACTCCAGTCGAATGTTAGCAAGTAAGAGATAAAATACTACTTTTATTGTTATTGATTAAACTACCATTAGCAGCGTGAAAAAATATTCAAACCTATAGCATACAGATTTTAGCCATCCCCTTCTGATTCAGAAGATGGGGTTGCTTCTGGATCTACTGGTGTTTCCTGTTCTGAAGATTCTTCGGAATAAGCTTGGTTTGGTGATAATTTCCGAGCACGATCAGCCAAAATAAGTAACAGTCCACGAATAAACGGATCTGCTTTTTGCAATTTTACATTAAAGACCTGACTGCTAACAATAATAGAGGTTCCACCTGTGGTAGCACGGGCGGTTGCCATGCGGCTATTTTGGTCAAGTAAAGCCATTTCACCAATGATTCCACCCGCTCCAACTGTTGCCAAGACAACTTGTTCATCTTGGTCTGCATTTACAACAATTTCCACCTCACCAGACTGTATAATTAATGCATGAGTTCCTTCATCACCTTCCTTGAAAAGCACATCACCTTCCTGAAAGGTTTTTCGCTCTAGAACCTTATCGGACATCGTGTCTCTCCCTGTTCATTCATTCTTTTTTCATTTTTAATATACATACATTAATTATGTGCTTATCAGTCGGTCAATTTCCAAGTTTCGAGCATTTTTCCAGCGACTGCACCATAACGATCGTAACGATCTTCTGGCGCTGCATAGGACCACACATGGACGATGGTATTGTCCTGACGAGCCAGAACAACTGTCCACTGGCGAAATTTTTCGCCTTCACGCTCATACAAAACAGTAAATTGTAGGCCGTGAAGAATTAATCCTTGCTGAGAGTAAGTATAGGCTCCTTGACCTGGAAAACTTACATTTGGATCGGCTTGTTTAAGCTGCCCTTTCAGGCTCGCAACAACTTTCTGCGTAGCCTGAGTTATATCTGTGGTTCCAACATCAGAATATACATTCTGGATGTTGACTGTTGCAAAATATGCAGGTGTACCTTTTTTACCACTGATTACAACGAATGGCCCGTCTCCTTTTTCTACTGTCCAAGAATGAGGATAGTCAATTGTGAAGCCAAGTTCACCGTCTACTATATGATGCACATTACCACTCATCATTTCATTAAGACCATCTCCTTGGTGGCTGGATTCCCCTTTATTGTTAGCATCTGAAACAGGACGAAAACTCTGTAAAACCCAGTTAAAATCACCAATCAGTTTTGAAAATTCCTGGGGAGGAGCAATAAAAATGAAGGCGTAATCCAATTTACTTCCGCGAGTGACAATAACACGAACCATTGAGCCAGCCCCTTCATACAACGCTTCAAAAGCATTTAACCCTGCCAGCCTAGTTGGTTTTTCCCTGAGCTTACGCGACCACGGTCGGCCATTACCAAGGTAGCGCTGCTCGAGCTTGGACATTAGTTCTGGTAAGGGCGTACCAGTTTTTGCCGAACCCGTTTGTAATGTTATCATATAACCCTTCCTTGACTTCATAACGATACCGTTGATCTCGTCCCTATGTTCTACAATAGCATCTGGGGGAATGGCGACTAGGTAGCCAAGCTTTGGATGGCGAAACAGCATTGGCTTGCCCTCATTTCCTAACATAGGTTGTGTGGCAGAGGCTGGTTGCTGAGCTACGACTTGGTCGGGCAGATACAAAAACCAAATTAAAAGCAGGAGGCCAAAATGAAACACCAGTTTCTTTCCTTCCTTTAGAATCCCTTAAATAACCAACATTCTATGCTTGAGTACACTTTCTCACAAACAAGATGGACACTTACTTTTATTAAGTGGTGATATAATTTTTTATAATTAGTACACCTGAAATTTTAATAAAAGTCCTCAAAGCTATTAAACAAAGGCTCAGTTTTCTATAATTTATTTAGGACAAGCCGATTTTATATCTGCCATCACCTGGCATATTTTTGACGCAGGTAGTGAGATTTGATGATGCTAATTCTAAACTGCTGGGGGGCGATGCTGAATTCTAGGTTGTTTGGCAATTCATTGGCAGCGAAAAAATTTTAGAAATAGTCGAGCACCTTAAGCCCATGAAGTCACTATGTTATGATCATTTAGTCATTCTAATGGAGCGTCAAGTCAAACAGTTACAATTGCGAAATAAGACCTAAAACATACGACTGTGACGGCCTGTAAGATGTTTATGAACCACTAATGCCTATCTACTAAGCCACTATTTCTTTCTCAAATTAGATAGGAACCAGTGAAATTTTTTGTAAAAACCTAATTTAAAAGTTCAAAATATCATCAATTTTCTCAATTCCCTTTCGGGCGCAAACATCGTCAATTTCCGGTCCAGGGGCACCAGAAACCCCAATCGAACCCACAATGCTTCCTGCTGCCTCAACTCTTACACCACCAGCGACAATCATGGCATCAGGAAAATCACGTATACCTGATGCGACTTCCCCTGATTTTGTAGGCTCAACTAAATTTATTGTATCGGTGTGAAAACTTAAAGCGGTGCGAGCCTTGCGAACAGCTATATCAGTAGTAAAAATACCCGCAAGCCGATCCCTTATCAGGACCTGAATGCCACCAGAGCGGTCCACAACTGCAACTGAAACTTGGTATCCTTCATCACGACAAGCCTTAAGGGTTTCCATCGCAGCCATCTGAGCAAGTTCGAGATTCATTGATTGGTATGTCACTAATTCAGCATCAGCAGCTACAGTTTTAATATGGCCAAAAGTAGCCATACACGAGAAAAAAATGCCAAGAAATTTAAAAACTTTCATGTTTTTCATCCTCTAATAAATTAAATTTTAGAAGTATTTCATTCAGAAACTGCCAAAAGAAATCTTCGCCTGGGTAACCGATAATACGACCTAACTCCTTCCCTCCGTCCATAACAACGAAAGTTGGGGTGTAAATTAAACCCTCCAATTGTTTAAAATCAGCATGAAGTTCATCATCAATATCAACTCTTCGCAATGGAACAACTGTGGAAACCTGAGTTTTGTCATAAGCCACACCAATTTCTTCATCCCAGACCTCACACCATTCACAGGCTTCACTCTCGAACATTACCAATTCAGCTGCTAAAGATGATGAAGCACAAATAAAGTTAACAATTATGAGCGAGAAAAAGCAAAAATGGCGCATTCAAATAATTATCCAAGTAAGATTGTAAGCCTAAAGCACATTTATATTTACTGAAATTTAAAAAAATTAAATTATTTGGCCATAACAAAAAAGACACTTTTTAATCAAGCAGGTGATTTTTTGATCATATAAGTAAAAACACCATCTGCCTCACTGGTATCCATTAACTCATTTCCTGTAGAACGACAAAAGGCTTCAAAATCTTTGACTGAACCTGGGTCTGTTGAAAGAACCTGAAGAGTTTCTCCAGCGGCAAGACCCTTAATTGCCTTTTTTGCTTTAAGAATAGGTAAAGGGCAATTCATACCTTTTGTGTCGAGTGTCATTGTCATAAGTAATCTCCCTATTTTGATTGTAATTTACTCTTTTTATTAGCTATTTATCAAATATGGATATCTTAATAATTAAAGCATAACAGATGTAAATTAACCGTAATTTTTTTGAACTAGATTTATGTGCTATAGATAGACACAAGCATTACAAATCATATACATCTACATCTATATCAAATACAAATAATACATTACGAATTTAGAGTCAGAAGAAACCTTTTCAGAATAGCCTCTTAAAAAAACATAACCAAATTTTAAAGTTATCTTATAAAAAACACACACCTAATTTTATTACTATTTTCAACTTAGGGGAGGAAAACATGGGAGAGATCCCAATTACAACAGTTGTCGGACTTGCTGGATTCCTTGCTGGAGTGGTTTTTGGCAGTGTAGCTAATAAAACTAATTTTTGTACCATGGGGGCACTATCTGATATTGTTTTTATGGAAGATTATGGGCGTTTTCGCTCTTGGCTTCTTGCTATAGCAGTGGCCATCATCGGCTCCCAGTCTCTTCACATAATGGGAATGGTTGATCTTTATGAAAGCATTTATCAGACATCAAACCTTGGCTGGCTTGGTGGGGTAGTCGGGGGACTCTTATTTGGATTTGGCATGACCATGGCTGGTGGCTGTGCAAACAAAAATTTGGTACGCATAGGTGGAGGCAACCTTAAGTCCATCGTTGTTGTCATTGTTATGGCTATTTTTGCTTACATGACTCTGCGTGGTCTCATTGGTCTTGCTCGCGTCGAGCTTGAGTCTTTTAGCAATGTGGAACTTGCTCAAGTGGGCCTTAAATCGCAGGGTTTAATTGATATTCTTGCCCTATTAGTTGGTAGCGAAGTAGAAAATTTACGCGTTGGTTTTAGTGTCATTGTTACTACCTTTTTACTCGTCTACTGCTTTAAAGACTCTAACTTTAGATCATCTGCTGCAAATATTTTTGGTGGTATTTTAATTGGCGCATTGGTGCCTTTGGGGTGGTGGGTTACCGGCGTTCTTGGCTTTGATGATTTTGAACCCACTGCTCTATTTTCATTTACTTTCGTCTCTCCTGCAGGAGAGAGCATCCAGTATCTTATGACCTATACAGGAGCCACTATCAATTTTGGCATAGCAACAGTAGGTGGCGTTATTGTGGGGTCCTTCTTAGTTTCCATCACAAGCGGGTCATTTCATGTTGAGGCTTTTAGCGAAAAAGAGGATATGAAGCGCCACCTTTTCGGGGCTGCAATCATGGGTATAGGGGGAGTTTTAGCTCTGGGGTGTACAGTTGGACAGGGCATCACTGGCATGTCAACTCTTGCTCTAGGGTCACTAATAGCGTTGATCTCTATTATTGTCGGTGGGTTATTTGGCTTTAAGTATCTTGAAGAAGGAAATATTGTTAGAGCTATTAAAGTGATATTTACTAGGAATTAAGCAAGTGTTCCATAAAGATTATATGTAATGATAATTATTATTATCATTACATAATTACGTATTTTTACGAGTCCAAGACTAATAAATAGATTTCTTGCCTTGCTATTTTATTATTTTGCTCTTTTAATTTATTTTATTAGAACTAATAATAAAAAAAATTGCGGTAATTACAACAAGTCTGACCCAAATAATTTAAGTGATGGGAATGTGAACAGACTAAATTTGGGAATGTGAACAGACTAAATTTATGTGTTGCAACAGAATATATATTATGTATACGATACTTTCTAAATTTTACGTGCAATCGCTTGGGGAGAGATAATGTCTTATCGTTTAATTCTAGGTGCCATTGTGGGCGTTGCTGTTTTTAGCTCACTTTTAGCCAGCTCAAATGCACATGATTATATTGTTGTGGATGACACAATCCCGGTTTCTTTGACGGGAGTGCCTGGTGATCCGGTTAAAGGTAAAAAACTTTCGGTTAATCGTAAAAAAGGTAACTGTTTGGCCTGCCACGCAATGCCCATACCTGAACAGCAGTTTCATGGAGAAGTAGGCCCTGATCTATCAGGGGTTGGCAGCCGCATGACTCAAGCTGAGTTAAGATTGCGATTAGTAAACTCGAAAGCTCTTAATCCTGATACAATCATGCCTGCATTTCACAAAGTGGCTTTGAACCGAGTGCTGAAAAAATTTAAGGGTAAAACTATCCTTGGGGCACAGGAAATTGAGGATATCATTGCCTACATTTCGACGCTCAAGAGTTAAATATCCAGTAATTATGGCTTTAAAGAAGGATTTAAGATGTCTATGGATAAATTAAAAACTAAAGTATTAGGTCGTCGGCAGATACTCAAAAGCGTTGGGCTTGGGGCTCTTGCACTGGCCGGAACAGGACTTTCCTCCAAAACGGTGCAGGCAACGCCTGACAAAGCGAGTGAATATCTTTCCAAGCTAACCAGTGGCGCTGCTGGCACAAAAGGAAAGGTAACAGTCAAGTTGCCAGAAATTGCTGAAAACGGTAGGACTGTTCCGATTACGGTTTCAGTTGATAGCCCAATGACAGACGGTGACTACGTCAAGTCGGTTCATATAGTGTCTGAACGCAATCCACAACCAGAGGTCATTTCTTTTAATCTTTCCCCTGCTATGGGCAAGGCCGAGGTTAGCACACGTATGCGTCTGGGAAAAACGCAAAAAGTGCGTGCTGCTGCTGTAATGAATGACGGTTCCGTCTATACTGGTGACAAAGAAATAAAGGTTACTATCGGCGGTTGCGGCGGCTGACCATAAGATTTTAGGAGAATACAGATCATGGCTAAAAAACCACGTATAAAAGTTCCAAAGACTGCTAAAAGTGGCGAAACTATTTTAATCAAAACTTTAATGTCACACAAAATGGAAACCGGCGTTCGTAAAAACAAAAAGACCGGTAAACTTATACCTCGCAAAATCATTAATAAGTTTGTCTGCAAATTTAACGGTAAAGAAGTAATGAGTGCTGATTTGCACCCTGCAGTTGCAGCTAATCCATATTTCGCATTTTACGCAAAAGCCACTGAAAGCGGAACATTTGATTTTGAATGGATCGAGGACGGCGGAAAAACTATCACTGCATCTGGGGACATCGTAGTCACCTAAATCCTACAGATAGGAAAAGGCAAATCTATGAATTTTATAAATAACATCACCCGAGTTACAAGTTTACTGGGTATTGCTTCGCTTCTTCTTGCCTATACAACAAATGTGTCTCATTCTGGATCAAATCCAAATCCGCAGGGTGTAAACAAGATGAAGTCTGGTTATCATTGGGCAACTGCACCAACAAGAGAAATGCAAGACGACGACTTTTCCAATCCTGCGTTTCTCTGGGTTGACATAGGCTCCGAACAGTGGACCACCAAAGATGGTGAGGCTGGGAAATCATGTGCATCCTGCCATAGTGGCGTAGAAACAATGAAGGGTGTAGCAGCAACTTACCCAAAATATAGCGCAGAAGATGGAAAACTCCGTGCCGTTCAACATCAAATTAATAATTGCCGAACGCAGCAGATGAAGGCAAAGCCTTGGAAATGGGAAAGCGACAACATGCTTGGCGTGGCTGCTTTAGTCAAAAACCAGTCTAAGGGTATGCCAATAAAAGTTAAGGTAACTGGTGAAGCTCAACCTTTTTACAACAAAGGGAAAAAATCTTACATGCTTCGTCGTGGTGGGCTTGATATGTCCTGCAAAAACTGTCACATGGACTATACTGACACCAGAATTCGCGCAAATATCCTATCCAACGGTCTTGGGAATGGCTTCCCAACATATCGTTTAAAATGGCAAAAAATTGGGTCATTGCACCGTCGTTTTCGTGGATGCAACAAAAACGTTCGAGCGACTCCTTTTAAAAGTGGTTCCGACGTATACACAAATCTGGAGCTTTTCCTGACCGCTCATGCAATGGGTATGGAAATAGAAACGCCCTCAGTAAGAAACTAGATACTTTACTCAGTAATTATCTAGAAGGGCGGCATTCTTATATCCAGGATGCCGCCCTTCTTACTTTTTTATTTACGGATAACACAAGTTCATGCTCACACGCCGAGATTTCATGCAAGTTACTGCCGCTACCGCCGCTATGTTTGGGTCGGCAGGTGGTATTGGAATGGCATCAGCAGAACAAAAAATCACGCAAGAAAAGCTGTTAGAATTTGAGAGTGTTGGACAAGTCACGCTTTTAAACTTCACCGATATTCACGCTCAACTAGTACCACTCTACTTTCGTGAACCGTCAGTAAATCTAGGTGTCGGAAATGTCTATGGACTCCCCCCACACCTGACTGGAAAAGATTTCCTTAAACACTTTAATATTGTAGCAGGCACTCCTGAAGCCTATGCATTTTCAAGTTCTGATTTCTCATCTTTAGCAAGCCAATATGGACGTATTGGTGGCCTGGCCCATATGGCGACTTTAATTAATGCGATCAGGACTGAACGACCAAACAATTCAATATTAGTCGATGTGGGAGATACATGGCAGGGGTCTTTGACGTCCCTTAGAACTCAAGGTGAGGACATGGTTGACGCCATGAATACGCTAGGTGTCGATGTAATGACTGGGCACTGGGAATTTACCTATGGTTCAGAACGAGTTCTAGAATTAATTGATAAACTGAACTTCCCTTTTTTAGCAGGAAATATTACGGACACTGACTTTAACGAACCTGTATTCGAAAGCACCAAATTCTTTGAGCGTGGTGGCATTAATGTTGCCATAATTGGTCAAGCATTTCCCTACTCACCTATTGCCAATCCTCGCTATATGATGGCCGATTGGTCTTTTGGTATTCAAGAGGAACTTATTCGCGATAATGTCAATACAGCGCGTCAAAGTGGTGCTGATCTTGTAGTCCTCGCTTCTCACAACGGTTTTAACGTTGATCGCAAACTTGCTTCGCGCGTCGACGGTATAGATGTTATTTTAACTGGCCACACTCATGATGCCATCCCAGGTGTCATAAAGGTAAACAACACCTTGCTCATCGCTACCGGCTCACATGGCAAGTTCCTCGGCCGACTTGACCTAGAGGTGCAAAATAAAAAAATTAAAAACTACCGTTATAAGCTAATACCTATTTTCTCAGACGCTATAACACCAGATCCTAAAATTAATAGCCTGATAAAGGCTATTCGCGCCCCACATGCAAAACAATTAAATGAGGTTCTCGCAACCACCCAAAACACACTCTATCGTCGGGGCACTTTCAACGGAACTTTTGATGATTTGATATGTCAGGCAATCATGCAGGAAAGAAACGCTGAAATTGCTTTGTCTCCGGGTTTCCGCTGGGGGCGCTCCTTACCCCCTGGATCTAACATCACTGGTGATGACCTGTTTTCGCAGACTGCAATAACCTATCCTGCGTGCTATAGAAACGAGATGACTGGCGAGCTTTTAAAAACAATTTTAGAAGATGTCGCTGATAATCTTTTCAACCCTGACCCCTACTACCAGCAAGGCGGTGACATGGTTAGAGTGGGTGGCATGGGTTATTCAATTGATGTTGCGAAGCCCATTGGTGAGCGCATTTCCAACATGACTTTACTTAAAACTGGAGTTCCTATTGATGCGGCAAGTAAATACATCGTTGGAGGCTGGGCTTCTATTAATGAAGCAACTGAGGGCCCTGCCATTTATGATTTAGTTTCGGACTATTTACGAAAAGAAAAAGTAGTGAATATACCAGGAAACAATAATATTAAAGTCAATGGGGCTTGAGCTCCTGCCCACTAGCTCTTTTTTAACGCATAATTGAATGAAGGCGGACTGTTCCCATGGACCCTTTCCAGATTACATACTTTGGAGCATTAAGTGCTGGACTCCTTAGCTTCTTCTCACCTTGCGTCTTACCATTAATTCCAGCTTATCTTTGCTTTCTGGGCGGTGCTTCTCTTAATGAGTTAACTGCTGAAGGCGGGGTAGACAAGAAAGTTTCCAAAAGAGTATTCACTTCAGCACTCTCTTTCGTCCTGGGATTTTCCACAGTTTTTATTTTAATGGGAGCATCCGCGTCCGCCCTTAGTCGTATTATCATCCAATACTTAGATACACTTAGTTATATCGCGGGGGTGGTAATTATTATTTTCGGGCTGCACTATATGGGTTTTTTCAGGATTAGTTTCCTAAACTTCGAGAAGCGCTTTCACATTGAGAACAAACCCTCAGGGATTGTAGGTTCATATATTCTTGGTTTAGCATTCGCATTTGGCTGGACACCTTGTGTTGGACCAATTCTGGCTACCATTCTCATGGTGGCAGCTAGTGGGGATTCAATATGGTATGGAACTTCGTTGTTATCGATTTACGCTGCCGGAATAGGAGTGCCATTCCTAATCGCTGCACTAGCGGTTAAACCCTTTATGGCGTTCATGGGGCGTTTCAAAAGACACCTACATAAAGTTGAGTTAATAATTGGCATACTGCTAGCCATAACGGGTGCGGCCATTCTGACAGGCTCCCTCGCCAATGTTGCCCAGTGGTTGCTGGATACCTTCCCCACATTTTATAGTGTCGGTTAGTGGACCCCATATTAACCTTACCCACTCGCAATAATTTCTCGTAACACAGTCAATTAATAGTGACTTTTCGAGCCTAACGTAAAACACTAAAATCTTAACAAAATGAGAGTAGGAAAAAAATGTATGTTTTCCACGATCATCAGGTAGGTGCAAATATTTTTCCTTGCGCAGATAAATATTAAAGGTACTTCTTTGGTAAGTCCTTCGGCAAGGCATCTGCATCCAGATCATACTCTACCCCCCTCTCATCCAACTCATTTCCTATGTTACTGAGCCAGCGCTGAAAACTAGGTTGTTTTTCGTAACCTTTATCAAATGCGTAATGAAACAGGAAGAAAAAGTGGAACGGTTTAAAGTAACCAGGAATCCTTACGACTTCAGCATCACTTCCCTTTTGTCCTGCAACTTTTTCCAAGTTTTCTGGAAAGAATTGCAGAGTTGGAGTGAATAAAATGGCATATTTCTCTGCTAATTTTTTTTCAGATAGTTTTTCGCCATCGAAGTCAGTCACTTCCCGATCTCCCCATAAATTCAATTGTAGAACCATAAAATTCTTTTTTATGTACTGAACCATAGTAGGAATACGAAAATTAATTTCATGGGCCCGCTTACAATATGGACAGCCGCGTTGCTCCCAAAAGATAACCAACCTTTTTCCCTGCTCCTGAGCCTCCTGTAAATCTTCTGAAAGATCAAGGAAGCTCTCGTGGAACCAATCTTGAGTATGAAGTCCGTCTTCACCTACTTGGGGCATTGGCAATAAATCTTCTTGCCCTGCCCCATTAGCTTTAGTTGTAGGCTTGGCCACCAGAAAAAGAATAACAAGGCAATAAATAAAAGGACGTAGCATAGTGATGATACTCCTACTAAATTGAAAACTTCTCTAAATATTATACATCAGTTATGATTTTTGTAAGCTAGATAGATAAAAGAAATGCAAAGATACACAATATTGCATATTTATAAATTTTAGGCTCACCATGCTCAGACAAATTGCATACGCTAGCGCTCTATTTCTCTCATCTGCCTGTGGCTTAATAGTTGAAATTGTTGCAGGTCGTCTGATTGCACCTTACGTGGGAATGTCACTATACACGTGGACTGCAATCATTGCCGTTGTTTTAGCGGGTTTGTCTGCGGGCCACTGGATTGGTGGGAGGCTTGCAGCTCCTCATGTAGATTCGATTAGGGGTGGACGGCGCGTAGCAATTGCACTTGGGTTAGCCGCTGTTTCCTCACTTGCCTCACTGGTCTTGCTCAGGATAGTTGCTACCCCATTATTAAGTCTTGGTTTTAGTCCAATTTCATCAATTGTCTCATTAACTTTTGTTCTTTTTTTCTTACCCAGTCTGTTTGTTGGCATTGTCTCGCCAATATTGACCAAGCTGGCTATCGATGCGGATCCACAACAGCATGGTGCTGTTATTGGTCGTATGTATGCGCTGGGTACTCTTGGCTCAATTGTTGGCACCTTGTCGGCAGGTTATTTTTTTATATCATGGATCGGTTCTACCGGAACAGTGATCGCCGTCGCCGCAATCTATGCATTACTGGGGTTGGCTTTCTCCTTTTCTGATAGCCTGCGCGCCCTATTTTTGGTCTCTCTAGTGGCGGGGGGAACTTCCCTAAGTTGGCTGGGTGAACGTACACACGCCTTCACGTCACCTTGTAATGTCGAAAGTGATTATTTTTGTATACGCATTGCTGACTACACAGATCAATCAGGACGCCCTAGTGCATTGATGGTAATTGATCATTTGGTTCATTCAATCAACGACAGAGATGATCCAACTTTACTTTACAGTCCATATATTCACGGTGTTGATGAACTTTTAAAAATACGCTTCATGCAAAAGCCAAAAGATTTCACGCCACGCGCTTATTTTATTGGTGGAGGCGGCTATAGCCTACCTCGCGCATGGGCTAATGATTATAAAATGTCAAGTTTGATAGTCGCTGAAATTGATTCTAAGGTAACACAAGTAGCACATGATAATTTATGGCTAAACACAAATACTCCAGAAATAAGTATCCATCACCGCGATGCCCGCGCTTTATTACAATCCCTGCCCGTGGATAAACCTTTCGACCTGATTTTTGGAGATGCCTTTCATGATATTTCAATTCCACCCCATCTTGTGACTCAAGAATTTCACAGAGAAATAGCCAAGCGACTTGCAACTGACGGTGTTTATGCCATTAACGTCGTTGATAACGGGGCCAATCCACTATTTCTTTTTAGCTTAATTAAAACCTTAAAAAAAGACTTTCCAAGTGTCGAGGCTTGGCTTGAGCGTAACGAAATTGGCAACCCAGGCCGTGTCACTTTTATTGTTATTGCCTCTGCACATTCAACCCCAATAGAATTTCTCACATCACAGCGTGGACCCGAAAGAGTGTGGCAACGTTGGCCTGATGAGGATTTATCACAACGCATAAGAAATACTGCACCTCCAATACTAAGTGACGATTACGCCCCTGTGGATAGACTGATGTCTCAATTGTGATGCAAATTGCAAAACTATATCCATTAATTAATTAAGAGATAGTGTTGACATCGATGATATCGCAAATTAGAAGTCATGAATTCTTTTTGAGTTATTAGAAAATTTTAAAAAAAGAAATATTCCTGCTTTTCTTTTCTATTCAAATTTTTCTCAACCTGTATTCAAATAGGATTTTTTAAGAGGCTATTTTGCATGCTTAAAATAGCTGACTTCCTATTCAAAGGACCGTGCAAATAAATCCAATATGTGGATTACTGCTGGTTGTGGAACTGAGCAAAGATTAGTGCAAATATATCTTCCTATCGCTGAAATTTCAGTCAACATATTCTTGATCCTTGGCATGGGTGGTGCCGTAGGTTTTCTCTCTGGCGTTTTTGGTGTAGGCGGTGGTTTTCTGATGACACCTATATTGATTTTTATAGGCATCCCCCCAGCTGTAGCTGTTGCAACGGAAGCTAACCAGATTGTTGCTTCATCGGTGTCGGGGGTGTTAGCTCACTGGAAGCGAGGAAATGTTGACTTTAAAATGGGCTTTGCCTTGCTCTTTGGAGGCATAATTGGATCATCCCTTGGTGTCGAGCTTTTTTCTTTCCTGCGGGACTTGGGTCAATTAGATTTGGTTATCAAGCTTTCATACGTGGTGTTCCTAGGAATCATAGGTATTCTAATGTTGATTGAAAGCATTAATTCTTCTCAACAGACAAAAAAAAGAGAGCCAGTCAAGCGACATACCCATAATTGGATGCACGGCCTTCCATTCAAAATGCGCTTTCGCCGGTCACGACTATACATCAGTGCGCTACTGCCTATTTCTATAGGCCTATTAGTTGGCTTGCTGGCTGCAATTATGGGTGTCGGCGGGGGTTTCATCATGGTTCCCGCAATGATCTACCTGCTTGGAATGCCTACTGTAATCGTGGTTGGCACTTCCCTCTTTCAGATTATTTTTGTTACTGCCAACGTCACAGTTTTGCAGGCGGTAAGCACTCAGACTGTCGACGTTGTTCTTGCCTTGTTATTGCTTGCTGGGGGTGTCATTGGCGCCCAGGTTGGCGTGCGGATTGGAGCGCGTTTGCAAGGCGAACAGTTGCGTGGCCTACTCGCTCTCATGGTTTTAGGTGTTTGTATTAAGATAGGGTACGATTTAGTGGCAACTCCTATTGACCTTTACTCCATTGGCATGGCGGGACACTAAGAATGAAAGCCCTTAAGTATGTCTTTGTGTGTTTTACATTTGTAATAACGGCCCTACCCACCAGCGGACAAGAATTAGCCATTGACCTTACGAAAAACGCAGTTCCAATTACTGCCAATTTTATAGGTTCTGAACTTATGCTTTATGGCGCCTCTGAAAGTGGTGGTGATATTCTTGTGGTCGTAAGGGGTCCAAATAAAAACCAAACTGTCAGGCGCAAGAAGAAAAGCGCCGTAATTTGGGTCAATGACAAGGAAGTAACTTTTCTTGATGCTCCAACCTATTATTTCCTAGCCTCGACCCGCCCCATAGGTCAATTTCTTACTGGTGATACAGCCCAAAAAGAGCAAATCGGCTATCCAGCCATGGCCCTTATAGTCAAAGGTGCTATCGATGATTCCATAATTATTGAGGATTTTAAAAGAGCTTTTATTCGGAACAAACAAAAACAAGGGCTTTATGGTGAAGGTCCTGGACTTGTAAGTTATAAAGGTAAACACCTTTTTCGTACTCGTCTAAAGTTTCCAGCAAACGTTCCCGTGGGCAATTACAATATCGATATTTACGACTTTAGAGACGGTAAGATTATTAATAAAGAGTCCACAGTTTTACCCATACAGAAGAAGGGTATAGAAGCCCAAGTCTATAACTTCGCCCACAAACACTCCCTGACATATGGCATTGTGGCAATACTTGTTGCAGCAATGGCAGGATGGCTAGCCAGTGTTATGTTTCGGAAGGTTTAAATATTGACTAATGTTAAATCAATAAAAGCAGAAAAAGAATTTACATTCTTGTGTGTTGTCGATGAGAGCGAAGAGCTCTCTCAAGCTCTGCGCTTTTCATGTGCTCGTGCGACTAGTGTTGGTGGCCGAGTTTCTCTGCTTTATGTCATCGAGCCTGCTGAGTTTCAACACTGGGCATCTGTTGGGGACTTAATGCGTGAAGAACGTCGTCAAGAGGCAGAAGAAATGCTTAGTATTATTTCTGCCATTGTCCAAAAACGTACAGGCAAAACTCCCCTAGTCTATATTCGTGAGGGTGTGCTGCACGAACAACTAATGGAATTGATTGAAGAAGAATTGGATATTTCACTTTTGGTTTTAGGTGCCGCTACAGGCACTGATGGACCGGGTCCACTGGTGTCCTATCTTATTCAAAAAATGGCTGGCCGTCTGCGCATTCCAGTCACTGTGGTTCCTGGCAACCTGACAGATATTGAGATTAACGAAATTACCTAACCACCATAACCGAGGTATATGCTTCTTGCAGAACCTTAGTTGCGACACTTCCCAGAAGTAACCGCTTTAATCCTTTTTTTCCACTGTCAGACAACACAATCACAGAATAGTCAGTGCCCGCATCGATGATTTTATCGACAGGTGTACCTACACAGGCAATGGCATTCACAACTTCGATATCCATGGCTGCAAGTTCTTTGCGAGCAGTCTCGACAAAAGTTTTAGCCTCTTCTTTACTTTCAACATCCAAAGCTACAGAAATAATAGACACCGGACATTCACAGCGACTAGCTAGATAGGCATCCTTTCGGACAGTTTCTAGGGATTTTTCTGATCCATCAGTACATATTAAATGACCATGGCCAATATCCAACTCTCGGGCGACTAAAACGGAACACTGGGCATGTGTGGCAACCTTTTCAGCCACAGCCGGATTCCATAAGTTTTTAGCGATACCGCGCGAACGTCCCGAAGCACCTAAAATGATAAGGTCATAGGGCCCTAATTCCCATTGCTCTAGTATCCCCGTAGCAATATCAGTGGCTACCTTGAGCTTAAGGACTATCACCTTGCCCTCTTTGTTTATGTATTCAATTTTATTGTCACCCAAAGGGTCACCATCTACATTGGAATGATAATTGTGTTCGTGCCAGTCATCTCCTGCTGCGCCCATATCAAGTAGAATTTCATATCCTTTTTTCAGGTATTTTATACCAGGAAGTTCCAAGCCCCAATCAAGCATATTTTCACGCGCTATTCTTACCTGCAATCCACCAGAGCGCAATCCTTGATCGATAGGCCGCACATAGAGCAATACAATATCTGCATCTACCCCATTACCCATTTTGGCTGCATAGCGGAGACTTTGGTAAGCCTCTTCAGAACCATCAATGCTAACAAGAATTCTAAAGCGATCTTTCCGGGTTTCTTGTTCTGTCATGGTTTTGGTAATTTTACTCATTACCTAAACTCCTAAAAAAGGCCAATAAACCATGGCGATCAACAACATAAGTATGGTTGAAAATAAAACCATTTTCCAACCAACATTAAGAAAATCGGTGGTTTTCAAATATCCCGATGCGTAAACAATTGTGCAAGCTGGTGTTCCTACAACTGTTAAATATGCAAAAGCAGAAGAAATAGCAGTGATAAAACCAATAATGATAGGACTTTCCTGTGCCGCAACGGCCACCTTCAATACAATTGGTCCAAGCACAGCAACGGCGGCTCCATTAGACATGGTGTTAGTAACAATAGTCGTCAATACAGATACCGCTGCCCACAATCCAAATCCTTCGTCAGCCCCCAATGGCGCAAGCAAGGCAAGGAAGTGCTCTGCTACCCATAGGGCTGCGCCGGAGTTTTTCATCTCCACACCTAATGATATGGCGGCAGCGTAAAGCAACACCACACCCCAGTTAACACCAGAGTTTATATCTTCCCAACGCACTAGACCAGCGATTAGGAAGGCAGATGCACCAAGTACAGCAACGGTGCCCATGCCAATATTGCTGGAGACAGTGATCCACCCAATCAAAATTAGGAAAAAAAGAAAAATCGCCATCCAGTCAGCACGCTTCATTGCACCTTCTTTTTCTACCTGAGCACGCAACTTGACAACAGCGCGAGACATATCTTGGTATTCAGGACGAAAAGTCTTAAACAGAATGAAGGTAACAAATGGTAATTGTAGCAAGAATATCGGGTAGGCAAACATCATCCATTTCATATAATCGATAATGAAGCGATAGGTCTCAGAATTCGTCGGATCAAAGAAAAATTCTTTCCAATAACCAATCATAATAGCATTTCTAGCACCACCTGATGGCGTTCCTATTCCAGCAATGGAACAACCGTAAGCAATCGATAATAAAAGCACCGCTGCCAAATTTCGAACTTTTTTTGGATCATCAGACGTCAAGGTAATCAAGGTAATGCCAACAGGTAACATCATCGCTGCAACAGTGTGCTCACCAATAAAAGAAGCTAACAACCCAGATGTAACTGATATTCCAAAACAGATCCTTGATGTTCGCGTGCCTGTAATCCGGACCAACCACCAGGCAATTCGCTTATCCAGCTTTTGTTTTACAACAGCTACGGCCAGCATCAAAGAACCCATTATGAATAAAACTGAGTCCGTCATCAGACTTTTTGCCACATTCGTTGAGTCAATACCCAACAATAGAACCTGAGCGCAGATAATCATTAGCGCTACAGTCGGTAATGGCACGGGTTCAGTCACAAACAATATCGTGGCAACCACAGACATGGTCAGAACAACTAGTCCTTCCTGGCTAAGTCCGTCAGGAAGTGGTAATTGGAGCATTAGCGTACCGACAAGCATAGCCACATAGAACCATTTCTTATCCCAGAAATAGATCAAATTTAAATGACTTCCGACAGCCACGGCCTTCTCGCGAAACAGATCTGGTGAGAAACCAGACATAACTCTTAAACGGCGAAGTTTCAGTCTTTTCTCTAGTGGGTCTTTAGTTAAACGCGGGTTAAACAATTTATATTCCTAATTCTAGAAGACAGTATAAAGCCCTCAAATAAAATGTATGTTATTTTCTATTTCATTTCAATCAGTTGACTGGTGTCACAACAAAGCTGCAAGGAATACATCCCCATATTTTTCAAACTTACCATGCCCAACTCCATTCACCTCCAGCATCTCTTCGCGACACGTTGGCCGTTTTGCTATCATATCAAGCAAAGTAGCATCAGAAAAAATAACATAGGCCGGAACCGTGCGTTCTCTTGCAAGCTCAAGACGTAGAGATTTCAACTGAGAAAAGATAGCTGTATCAGAGTCAGATAGTACTGCCACTTTATTTTTACTTGATGAATTTCTTTGCACGCTGGCTAGTTTGCTATCACTCATTTCCCTGAAGTGAAATGCGACGTCATTACGCAGCACGGTTTGCCCACGAGTTGTAATTTCCAAGCAGCCGTATTTTTGAATATTAATACTCAAAAAACCACCAGCCACGGTTTGTCTAATAAAAGCCTGCCAATACTCCTTCGAATAAATCTTGCCGCTACCGTGAGAAGAAAGTGCGCTATGTCGCTTCTCTCTGATCTTTTGATTATCAGCGCCACGAAGAATATCAATAATATGTGTTGCTCCAAAATATTGTCCAGTTTCCATAATAGCTGTCAACAACATACGGGCTTGATATGTGCCATCAATGACGTTTGGTGGATCGAGACAATTATCACAATTTCCACAGGGCTCTATTTCTTCATCAAAATAAGCAAGTAAGGCACTTCGACGACACTGAGATGCTTCGCAGTAGGCCATTAAAGAATCAAGGCGTTTGTGTTCACGCAATTTGTGGACATCGTCCTTACCGTCCTGAACAATAAACATGCGACGCAATCGAATATCGTCCAGACCAAACAGCATCAAGGTTTCAGCAGGCGCCCCATCGCGCCCTGCTCTTCCAATTTCTTGGTAATAGGCCTCTATACTGCTAGGTAAATTGAGGTGGCAAACGTAACGAACATCCGGTTTGTCGATGCCCATTCCAAAGGCAATGGTAGCAACCATAATAACCGCATCTTCGCTCATAAAGCGATCTTGATTGACCTTACGCACACTTGGGTCCAGCCCCGCATGGTAGGGTAAAGCGTTAATATCTCTAGCTGTGAGAAAGTCTGCGACTTCTTGTGTAAATTTTCTCGACAAACAATAAACAATTCCCGATTGCGTACTTTTATCCTTAAGAAACGCCATCAACTGACTTCTCCAGTCAGTTTTGGCCGCCACAAAGAGGCGCAAGTTAGGACGATCGAAGCCCTGCACAATAATCTGGCCATTATCCCTGAATAGCTTTGAGGCTATATCCTCACGGGTAGCCCTATCAGCGGTTGCCGTAAATGCAGAAATAGTTGCTTTGGGAAAAAGGTCAGGTAATTGTGACAACTGGTCGTAATCAGGACGAAAACTGACCCCCCATTTGGAGATACAGTGAGCCTCGTCAATGACAAACATGGCCGTTTCTATTTTCGCAACAGCTGCTAGCATACGCTCCGTCATCAGCCTTTCTGGTGAAAGATACAGCAAACGGCTTGTGCCGGACTTAATATCAATCCAAGCTTGTTCTTGATCCCCCCGGAGCATACCCGAATGAATACAAGCAGCATTTACTCCATTGGCTTTCAGACCTGCAACTTGATCATCCATTAGAGCGACCAGGGGTGAGATCACAATAGTTAGTTTTTTGGTAAGCACCGCCGGAATTTGATAACACATTGATTTACCTGCCCCGGTGGGCATGACAGCCAAGACATTGCTACCCGACATAAGCAGGTCTATGATTTCTCGTTGACCGGGGCGAAAGTTATTAAAGCCAAAAGCACATTGCAAGACTTTTTCTGGGGTATCCATCTCCATGGAATTCGCTCGCTGACCTACCCCACCGCCTTATGCAAGCCCTCAATAGCTTTCTTGTAATCACTTTTGTTGAAGACAGCACTTCCGGCGACAAGAACTGTGGCACCAGCATCGGCAATTGTCTTGATATTATCAACACTAACCCCACCATCAACTTGTAATTCAATATTACGATCACCAATCATTGATTTGATGCGGCGTATTTTCTCAAGCTGAGAACCTAAAAAACTTTGTCCGCCAAAACCTGGATTTACTGACATAACAAGAATCAAGTCTAAACTATCTATAACGTATTCTATGATGTGTTCAGGTGTTGCTGGATTTAGGGAAAGGCCTGCTTTTTTACCGAGGCCCTTGATCACTTGTAAAGAACGATCTATGTGCTTGTCTGCCTCTGCATGAATAGTAATGATATCAGCACCAGCAGTAGCGTACTCCTCCAAATAAGCTTGTGCTGGGTCAATCATCAAGTGAACGTCAAATGGCTTTTCGGTCCAAGAACGAATGCATTTTATTATTGGTGGCCCAAAGGTCAGATTTGGCACAAAGTGTCCGTCCATTACGTCAATGTGAATATAATCACAGCCGGCTTCGTCAATCGCTCTAACTTCCTCACCAAGCCGAGCAAAATCGGCAGACAAAATGCTTGGAGCAATTTTAACGGTCATTTTTCTTCCTTTGAGCCACAGGTACACCCCTTAGCTACATAAATATTTAGTTTAAATGGTATTCTACTTTATCAAATAAAACAGATGAACAGGCAAGGTAGTAATTTTAACAACACTCGAATGGACACCTTTCAAGTAGGTGCCTTTTTTACTTCAATGTTCTAATTTTATTGAACCTATAATCTTTGAAAATATAATTCGAAACTTTCAACAAAACAAAAAACTGCCCCGTCCAAACTTTTTAAGTTGCTGGTGCTTTGATTATGCTTTGAAAACAAGTCACCGAACTTGAGGCACAAACAAGCCTCACCATTTTAGTCCCTAGTAAATTCTTAGAAACAAGGGTTTTGTCTTTAATAAATCACCTGCAATCACTCAATTAACCTGTGGATCTAGAGAACCAGATGCATACTCAGCAAACATAACTTCTAGTGATAGCTCAGTAATCTTGTCAGCATTACCTGCAGTACCAAAAGATTCATATCTAGCCTTACAAATTTCTGTCATTGCCTTTGTTGAATCAGCAAAAAACTTACGAGGGTCAAAGTTAGATTTATTTTCTGAAATATGACGACGGATGGAACCAGTCGAGGCCATACGCAAGTCAGTGTCAATGTTGACCTTTCTAACACCGTTTTTAATTCCCTCGGCAATTTCTGAAACCGGCACACCATATGTCTCACCCATATCACCACCAAAGTTATTGATAATCGTTAACCAATCTTGTGGAACTGAACTAGATCCGTGCATTACTAAGTGTGTATTGGGAATACGAGCATGGATAGCTTTCACACGGTCAATAGCTAGTATGTCTCCCGTTGGAGGGCGTGTAAACTTGTAGGCACCGTGGCTGGTTCCTATAGCTATAGCAAGAGCATCCACGTGTGTTTTAGCAACAAAGTCTGCCGCTTCATCCGGATCAGTCAATAGCTGATCCATATCCAACTTCCCTTCTGCACCTACACCATCTTCAGCTTCGGCTTCACCTGTTTCCAAGGAGCCTAAGCAGCCAAGTTCTCCTTCAACAGAGACACCACAAGAGTGAGCTACATCGACGACAGTACGGGTCGTTTCAACATTATACTCATAGGACGATGGTGTCTTTCCGTCGGCTTCAAGGGAGCCGTCCATCATAACTGACGAAAAGCCAGACTGAATGGAACGTTGGCAAACAGCTGGTGACGTTCCATGATCCTGATGCATACATATTGGAATGTGAGGATAAGCTTCAAGCGCAGCCAAAATTAAATGACGCAGAAAAGGTTCACCAGCGTACTTACGGGCACCTGCTGAACCTTGTAAGATGACAGGGCTGTTTGTTTCATCAGCTGCAATCATGATCGCCTTGACCTGCTCCATGTTATTGACATTAAAAGCAGGCAAGCCATAATCATTCTCAGCTGCATGGTCTAAAAGCTGCCGTAAAGTTACTAGAGCCATTTTTTTTCCTTCCTTCGAAATGTAAATCAAAAATCAAAGACGTGCTTTTGCTTCGGTTACAACATTGGCGGCAGTAATACCAAAGTGTTCATACAATTCCGGAGCAGGAGCAGAAGCTCCAAAGCCAGTCATACCAACAAAGCCACCATCTGATCCCAAGTACTTATCCCAACCGAAACGCAAGGCGGCTTCAACACCTACCTTGACGGTACCTTTGCCAAGTACCTTGACTTGATATGCTATACTCTGTGTCTCGAATAATTCCCAACAAGGCATAGAGATCACAGCTGTTGAAACGCCATCTTTTTGCAATATCCTCCGTGCTTCAACCGCAATTTCGACCTCTGAGCCTGTGGCCATCAATGTTACCTGGCGCTTAGCATTACCACCCTTTCCTTCAAGTAATACGTATGCGCCATGTGCAGACATGTTTTCTTTAATATGGATTTTACGTTGTGTTGGAACACCCTGTCGACTGAGCATCATGCCAGAGGGAGTTGTTTTATTTTCAAGCGCAATCTGCCAGCATTCAGCTGTCTCTACAATATCACATGGGCGAAGGACGTTGAAGTTTGGTAAGGCACGTAACATGGGTAGTGTCTCTACCGGCTGGTGTGTGGGTCCATCTTCACCCAAACCAATAGAGTCATGGGTCAAAACATAGACAACACGCTGGGCCATTAAAGCAGACAAGCGCATGGCACCCTTCATATAATCAGCAAATACAGCAAAAGTTCCAGAATAAGGAATGAAACCGCCGTGAAGGGTCAAACCATTCATCACTGCACCCATACCATGTTCACGAACTCCGTAGTGTATGTAACGACCAGAAAAGTCCTTATTAGTTATCGACTTTGTTGAAGATGTCATGGTGTTGACAGAACCACTAAGATCAGCAGAACCGCCAATCAACGCAGGTATTGCCGATGTTAATACTTCCAGTACCTTACCAGAAGCTTGACGGGTTGCCAAATTTGGCTGTTCAGTGACCATTTTTTTCTTAAAAGAGTTTAGCTTGGCAGTCCATCCAGCTGGCAACTTTCCAGCTGCCATTTTTTTCATTTCATCAGCACTTTTTAAACGCTTGGTACGTTTTTCCCAAACAGCACGATCAGCAGCACCTCGAGCACCAGCAGCACGCCATGCATTAAGAATTTCCTTTGGAACAAAGTAAGCAGGGTATTCCCAATTCAGCGCCTTACGCATTTTCTTAATCTCATCTTCACCCAAAGGAGCACCATGGGTATGGTGCGTGCCACCCTTGGTTGGAGCACCAAATCCTATAATAGTCTTGCAGGCGATCAAAGATGGTTTTTTTGACTTCTTTGCCTTAGCAATAGCTCTACTAATAGCCGCAGGATCATGGCCATCGATCCTTTGGGAATCCCAGCCAGAGGCCTCAAAACGGGCGCACTGATCATCAGAGGTGGCAAGATTTGTGTTACCATCAATACTAATTTCATTGTCATCCCACAAAACAATCATCTTGTTGAGCTTTAAATGACCCGCAAGGGAAATGGCCTCCTGGCTAATGCCCTCCATCAAGCAACCATCACCAGCGATAACGTAAGTGTGGTGGTCTATAACTTGATCACCATAGCGATTAGCCATCATCTTCTCTGATAAAGCCATACCTACTGACATTGTAATACCCTGTCCTAGAGGCCCTGTAGTGGTTTCAACACCATCAATGTGGCCAAACTCAGGGTGGCCAGCAGTCTTTGCACCCAGCTGGCGGAAGCTTTTTATATCATTAAGTGAGCATTTATAACCAGTGAGGTACAGCAATGAATAAATCAACATAGAACCGTGTCCAGCAGACAGCACAAAGCGATCACGGTTGTGCCACTTTGGGGCCTTAGGATCATACTTTAGAAACTTTGTGAACAAGACAGTAGCAACATCGGCCATGCCCATGGGCATACCTGGATGGCCGGACTTGGCCGTTTGAACAGCATCAGCAGAAAGAAAGCGTATGGCGCTAGCCATTTGGGTATGTGTCGTAGTCATCTATCAGTTCTCTCCAAAGATTAAATAGCGTGATATGCTATAATGTCTTGAGGTATTATTCTTAATTCATTTGTGAAGTTCCCCACAATACTTCTCAAATGCTGGCTTTCTATTTTGTTAGCACGCTCTTCATTAGTTGTAGCGAATAGCTGGTTTATATTTTATTCTGCTGTCAATGTCTCAAACAGGCTTTAATTTTTCTCCTCTTTTAACACCTGAAACTTGTATAGGTATGAGGTCTTTTATTAGTTAGAGCCTGAGACTTTGTGTGACGAGCATATTGAAGTGCCTTGTTTTTTATGCCTACTGTTTTTGTACAAAAAAATTTTCAAAAATGTGCTTAAAAGTTCGTTAGTATTGAAAAAATCAAAAACCATCAAAGTTCTTTTGTAAAGTAAATCTGGTACTTTTGTTTCACTTTAATTACGAACAACTTAATCACGATGAATTTTTGATTTAATATGGTAATTCCTATTTTTCCCCTAGTATTTCCAGCTACCATAAACGTCGCACTTGAGAGGGTCAAATAGACCAATAGCCCTTCACCTATGATAATTTCTCGTGGTTCCACATACACTGGCTTATCGATAGTGCAGTATTTGTGTCTCTAGTTTGGCGATGTAACCAGTTTGTCCTCATGAAGGAACTGATAATATTGCTGCAGGGTATAAAGAAGATTGCTCTCCGAAAAAGCAACAAAGACCATTCTCGGCACACCTTCATGCCCAGCTCTTTTGGGATAGAAATATAAAAAACACTAGAGCATAAAATTAGGAAGGTGGGCCAGAACTTGCAAGCTAGACTGTAGTGTACTCTTTCAAATAGCTTGCTACTGCTTGTGCACGATTTTTTACATTAAGCTTGCTGTATAGATTCTTGAGGTGAAACTTCACAGTATTAAGAGAAATATCTAGCTCGCTAGCAATTTGAATGTTTGTATTGCCCTCAGAAAGGGCTATTAGCAATTCCTGCTCACGACCCGTCAACAGACCAAATGGATCATTCCCAGGTTTACTCATATCCATAAACGGGAAAACCATTCGGCCTTCAGAAACAGCAAGAATAGTCTCAATTAAACGTTCTGGGCTCTCACTTTTTTGACAAAAACCAGCTCCACCAAGCCGCATTACCTGACGTGGAACATCTGGTGCTAAATTACTTGTATATACAATTATTTTTGGGATTGGCCCATCGACATTAGCCATTTCCTTCAATACGCCACGACCATTTAGGTAGGGCATTTCCCAGCCAATGATACCAATATCAAAATCTACACGACCGATTTGTTTCATAAACTGTTCGCCATCCACCGCTGTAGCTACCAATGCAAAACGTTTATCACAGCCAAACAGAGTCCTAAGTCCCACTTGAATTAGTGGAGATTTATCGGAAACAACAATTTTGATAATATGTTTGTCGGATAAATTCAACACGTATACTACCTTAAATATGATTAAATGGGTAGGCTACCTACTCGTTTAACTCTTACATACAATAAAAAAATATTACAACGTAATACTTAAGAGGAGGTTTAACTTTTTTCCGTTAAAAGCATAAGTTGCGACCGTTAACCCAACATAGCATTTTGCTAGAGGAGAAACTGGGTCAATCGAACATATCAAGAAAGTGTCTCTCGGCCCACTTGAAAGTTTCTTTGCCCATATCCTGGTTACGTTTATTTACCGCGAAATTTTCAAAATGTTCCCATTGGCCGGATAATTTGTCAAACTGGTACTTGCCATCAACCATGATTGCCTCATTGGGTTGAGTGTTGACCATAGAGTAACAGATAGTGCGAGGACTTCTCCATGAAATTTCAGACCCACGAGCCCGAGCCGCAACCAATTCAGCTAGATACACGCCCTCAGTCCTTGCCGTGTTCCCGCTTTTCGAAAAAGGCATAGGGCGACAGTCGCCAGCAATATAAACATGTGCATCACCCACAGCGTTATAAGTAAAAGGGTCAATGGCTGCTTCCATTTGAGCACTGTTGAAATCAGCCAAACCCAATTGTTCAAGTAGGCGTGCGCCACGTATACGAGGGTAAATGGCTGCGTCATCAAAAACAATCTCATCAAAGTCTGTCAAAACGCTCCTGCTTTCAGGGTTAACGGCTGAAATCACGCTAGAATTAATGTATTCAATGGTATCGCCGTAAAGCTCCTCAAAAGCGCTAAGAAACCCCTCCGCCGAGACAGCAGGTTTTTCGCGTGAGTCGATCAGTACGACCTTGCCTTTTATTTTATCTCGCTTGAACACCGATGCTATTAGGCACGCTCTTTCATAAGGGGTTGCCGAACAACGGTAGATACCTGAAGGTGCGTTCAGAGCAAAAATGCCACCCTCAAAATTTTTAATTTTGTTCTTGAGAGTCATGTGTTCAGAAGCAGAAACAAAGCCAGCTGGGTAACGAGTTTTCAATAATTGCTCTTGGGCAATGTCTTCTACTCCAATAGAATCATAGTCATAATCAATACCTGGTGCCAAAATCAAATCATCATAATTAAGGCGACCTTGGTCCGTAAAAATTGTGCGAGAAACTCGGTCTAAGTCAATCAATGTGGCATTCAAATAGGTGTAATCGTTATTTGCGGCCGCATCCAAATAACTGAAGGTGATAGCCTCAAGATTGACTAATCCAGAAAGCCACAAGCCACTAATTGGGTGAGACACAAACAAGGAATTTTTCTCAATCAACACCACATCAAGGTCAGGTCCGTGAATTTTTAGGTATTTTGCGATGGTCAGCCCACACCACCCGCCCCCAACAACAACAACTCGATGGCCTTTGGCTGCTGGCAAGTTAACATGTCTCGATACAATAGACGTAAGGGCCACTGTGCTCAAGGTTGCCCCTTCAGTCTCACCCATTGGCAGTCCCACTGAAGCAATACCCAAAGCAGAAAGCTTGCCAAAATCACGACGGGTCAATTTTTTCACTAGTAATCCTATAGATATTTTTACTGTGTCAATATACTCCTATTTTGTTGCTAAAAGTGTACTAAAAAAAACTCAGGGAATACATTATACAACCAGTAGTCAAAACAAAAAACTCTTGGGGCTGTTTTAAACAACCATTTTAAAAACCTAAAGATTATATGGATTCGGTCAAATTTAATCACACTACACTTTTCCAAGTTTCAAAAAATATTAATTGTTATACTTTTGAGCCTCTTTTGTTCTGTGAGTTTACTGAGAAAACTTGGTTACCAGTGCCAATGAAGACAGATAGGCACCTTGTTTTGCAAATGATTGACCTACCTCAATAGGGT
>CALKND010000001.1 GCA_938092065.1 uncultured Rhodospirillales bacterium | reverse complement strand
GCTGTTCATGGCGCAGCATTTGGTCTTTCTCCGCACTTTCGCGTTTCCTATGCGACCTCCACTGAGCTTTTGACGGAAGCTTGTACCCGAATCCAGAAAGCCTGCGCTGCTTTATCGTAAGGCAGCCTACCACCTTTTTTTAATCAACACCTATCAGAATTCTAACAATTTACCGGATAACTAGCTAGAGCATGTTCCGTTTTTTTGCAAGGTGGCAGAGTAAAATTAAACTTGGAGATGCATTTATTACTGATAATTTTATCAGGCCCTTTGTTGACAGTTAGCATCGATCTTTATAAGAGCAACTGGAAAATTTAATAAAATACAATGTGACTTTCAATATATTGTTGGATTGAAAAAAAATAAATTTAATAAAAAAAACCGGACCTAAAAAGGTCCGGTAAGTTTAACAGAGAGGTTTCACGTCGGGGGGGGACGCAAGGAACCACATGTTGTGGACCCTTTTTCAGGATGTTGCATCCTAAATTTCTGTATTGCGGGCAGTCTTAATCCAAAGCCGAAAAACTAACTGACCTAATTTACATGACTTACAATTTAAATAATTGATAATATATAAAAATAAGTTATCTAAAATCCGTTAAAACAATATACGAGCCTATGCACAAAGCTGCTACCGATATTCTAACAAGGCGACCATGCATAAAACGCATAGCTTAAATTAGCAGATCAAAATAAGATTTTTGCAACTTTCTTGGCTCCGGCTTTGAAGGCTCACACTAACTGTCGTCGCTATGGTTAATGCCGTCTTCAGCTATACGCATTATCAGATAATCCCGAAAAACTGCGATTCTCTTCATGTTTCTTAATTCTTCAGGATAAACAAAATAGGCATCAATTTGTGGGCATTTAGACTCGGGAAGAACTTCGACTAGTTGGGTTGATTCCCGCTGCATATAATCGGGTAACACGCCGATCCCAAGGCCACCTTCAACGGCGCGCAAAATAGCATAAATACTGTTGACCCGAAGGGTGGCTCGGCGTGTTTGGCCCTTTAAAACTCCAGCCTCTAACAGCCAATTGCCGTTGCTACTGGGTGGGTTGTCACCTTCGCCGTAGACGATGGTTCTGTGATTATCAAGTTCACAGGGATTTTTGGGGATGCCGTAGCGCTCAAGGTAATCAGGTGATGCAAAGACCTTATAGGGCATTTTCAATAAGTGCCGCTGGATCAGGTCGCCTTGTGTAGGTGCAATCATACGTATCGCAACATCAGCCTCTCGCATTGATAGGTCCAGGTCATCGTCTGATAGGGCAAGGGAAACATCAATGCGAGGGTAAAGCTCAAGGAATCCAGCCATACGCGAGGTCAGCCAGACTGATCCAAAAGCAACAGTAGTATTAATTTTCAAAGGACCCTCAGGGCTAATTCTATTATCAAGGATCCTCTGTTCCGTAATGGACAGTTTTTTATATACGTCGGCAGCCGTGCGAAATAGAAGCTCGCCTTGTTCGGTTAAAATGAGTCCGCGAGCATGACGATGAAACAAGGAAACATTCAGGCTTTCCTCAAGGCTACTAATTTGCCGGCTAACTGCAGACTGGGATAGATGTAAGCTCTCACCCGCATGGGTGAAACTACCAGCTTCGGCAACAGTATAAAAAACACGGATTTTATCCCAATCCATAATATCTAGCTTTATTCTGCGGCTTTAATAGTTGCTGCGAATTCTGCAATAAACTTTTCAACCTCAAGTGCAGCCATGCAGCCAGTTCCTGCAGCTGTAACAGCCTGGCGAAAAATTTTATCCTGAACATCTCCTGCAGCAAAAACCCCAGGAACATTGGTCTGGGTTGTGCCTGGTTTAGTTAAAATATAGTTTTCATTATCCATTTTAACCTGCCCCTGAAACAGTTCTGTATTTGGATTGTGGCCGATAGCGATGAAGACGCCATCGAGTTTAAGTTCAGACGTATCCCCAGTTTTAACATTCTTTACGCGGATGCCACTTACTCCTGGTGGGTTGCTATCCCCCAGAACCTCATCAAGTACGCTGTCCCATAAAATTTGGATTTTGGGGTTTTCCAAAGCTCGTTTTTGGAGAATTTTTTCAGCACGCAGTTCGTTTCGGCGATGGATCAAAGTTACTTTAGAGGCATGATTAGTAAGGTAAATAGCTTCTTCAACAGCTGTGTTGCCGCCGCCGATGACTGCAACCGCTTTTTCACGAAAGAAAAATCCATCACATGTGGCGCAAGCGGAGACGCCAAAGCCCATATATTTTTTTTCTGATTTTAGCCCCAACCATCGGGCCGAAGCCCCAGTGCAGATTATCAGTGTGTCACCAGTATATTTGGTACCAGAGTCCCCCTTTAAGACGAATGGACGTTTGGATAGATCGGCCTCGATAATAGTATCGTCAAACATTATCGTGCCAACATTTTTGGCTTGCTCAGTCATTGCAATCATCAGATCAGGCCCTTGAACTGCCTCTGCAAAACCAGGGTAGTTTTCCACTTCAGTCGTGATGGTCAGTTGACCGCCCGGTTGCAGACCTTTAACCAATATTGGTTCCATACTAGCACGTGCGGCATAAATTGCGGCAGTGTAACCGGCTGGACCTGAACCTAAAATAAGAGCTTTACTGTGATGGGTTTCAGACATGAAGTTAAATTTTTCCTGAAGTTAATAATTTTATTTAAATATTTTAAAAAGCCATCGCACAATAACACAAATAATAGCTTAACAGGCCTTGAAAGAAGTTTAAATAACTGAAGGGCATCTTTGTGTGTGATCTTTGACTTTACTGAAAGGCATTGTAATATAATTACTCAAAATGGAGGTAATTCTGGAACACAAAAGCTCAAAAAGGGTCAAGCTTGACCAAATTGATCAGCAAATTCTGCATGATTTGCAAGAAGATGGCCGCATAACTAATGTCAAGCTGGCGGAAAATGTTGGTATCTCGGCGCCCCCTTGTCTGCGCCGTGTTCGCGCCCTTGAAAAAGATGGCTACATCCTTGGTTACCACGCCGAGCTGAACCGGGCCCGCCTTGATTTCAAGGAGCTCTTTTTTGCTCTCGTTGGCTTGTCCTCGCAAGCGCAAACCATATTAAAGGGATTTGAAGACCAAGTCTCCGTCTGGCCTGAAGTTCGTGAATGCCATATGATTAGAGGTGGTGGAGATTTTTTGCTTAAAATAGTGGCTCGTGATAAAGAACAGCGCGATGCTCTGACCATGAAGTTGACATCCGCCGAGAACGTCATCAAAGTAACAACACTAGAAACTATTCGAACATCGAAAGGCCTTCCTAGTGTGCCCCTCGACAGTTTTTTGACGAACGATTAATGCAATCTGAATAAGCTAAATTAAGTTACTTATAGTCGACCTTGATGATCTCGTAGAATTTTGAACCACCGGGGCTGACTACTTTAACACTATCTCCCAAAGACTTTCCAATTAGCGCACGCGCCATGGGTGCCGTTACAGACAAGCGACCATTTTTGATATCCGCTTCATGGGTGCCGACGATCTGATAGGTCGACACAGCGTTCGTCTCCTCGTCGGCGAGCTCTAGAGTGGCTCCAAAACGCACTAAATCACCTGAAAAAGTTGATGGGTCGATGATTTCAGCCAGGGAGATAATAGATTTAAGTTCAGCAAGGCGGCCCTCGACGAAACTTTGACGTTCGCGAGCTGCATGATACTCAGCATTTTCTTTCAAATCTCCATGCTCGCGAGCCACAGCAATGGCTTGAATGATAGCTGGGCGCTCTTTTTCTTTTAAGTGACGTTGTTCTGCTTCAAGAGCAATAACGCCTTCTTTTGTCATCGGTAGCTTTTCCATAGATCTTCAGGCTTTCTTATATACAAAAATTTTTTTCCTACGACACCTTCGTGTTGGTAGTCGCACTAACAATCAAGCAGAATAAAGACTATAATTGAGTTTTAAAATACGATTGTAGGGGTGCAACTTCAAGTCCGCCGTCAATTATGGCTTCAATAGCACCAACAGCTGCACATGATCCCGTTATAGTGGTGTAGTGAGGTATGTTGTTGATTAATGCTGAGCGACGGATCGAATAACTGTCCTCGACGGCTTGTGCGCCCTCAGTCGTGTTGATCACCAAATGCACTTCGCCATCAATTATGGCATCGACGCAGTGTGGGCGGCCTTGTAGAACTTTGTTGACACGCTTGACTTCAAGCCCCTGCTCTTTCAGATAATCCGCAGTGCCTCCTGTGGCAAGCAGGGTGAAACCTAGTACAGAAAGACGCACTGCTAGCTCCGCGGAGACTTTCTTGTCCTTATCTTTGACTGACATAAAGACACACCCTTTGTTCGGCACATGCATTGACGCGCCTAATTGGGACTTGGCAAAGGCACGGCTGAAGTCAATATCCAGCCCCATGACCTCACCCGTAGATTTCATTTCTGGGCCTAGGATAATATCAACACCGGGGAATCGTTGGAACGGGAACACCGCCTCTTTTACAGCTACGTGGTTCTGCTTTGACATGTCTTGGAGATTAAAACTGCTGAGTTTTTCCCCAGTCATGACCCGAGCTGCAATCTTAGCAACAGGTATCCCGGTGGCCTTGGCGACAAAAGGTACGGTGCGGCTAGCCCTTGGATTGACTTCAAGAATATAGATATCCTTATCCTTGATAGCAAACTGAACATTCATCAGCCCAACCACTCCCAAAGCAAGGGCTAATGCAGTCGTCTGTGCCTTAATCTCTACAATAATGTCATCACTAAGCGAATATGGCGGTAATGAGCAGGCACTGTCCCCTGAATGAATACCCGCTTCCTCGATATGTTGCATGATTCCGGCCACATAGACTTGGGTGCCATCGCTAAGGGCATCTACATCAATCTCGATAGCGTCCTGCAGATAGCTGTCTAACAGTACTGGACTGTCGCCGGAGACCTTTACCGCTGTCGTCATATAGCGATTTAATGACTCGTGATCGTGGACGATCTCCATGGCCCGACCACCCAATACGTACGAGGGCCTCACAACCAGTGGAAAGCCAATCTTGTTGGCGACGGCAACGGCTTCCTCGATGGAACGAGTAATGCCGTTGGCCGGTTGTTTTAATTTCAGGTCATGGAGTAAGGTCTGAAAGCGTTCCCGGTCTTCGGCGAGGTCGATGGCGTCCGGGCTAGTTCCAAGGATTGGGATACCAGCGGTCTCAAGAGCTTGGCTCAGCTTTAGGGGGGTTTGTCCGCCCAATTGCACTATAACGCCTAGGAGCTGTCCATTGGACTGCTCAACCCGTATTAATTCAATTACGTCTTCAGCGGTCAGCGGCTCGAAATACAGTCGGTCTGAGGTATCGTAATCCGTGGAAACTGTTTCTGGGTTGCAATTGACCATGATTGCCTCAAGGCCTGCTTCTTTGGTGGAATAAGCAGCGTGGACGCAGCAGTAATCGAATTCAATACCCTGCCCAATGCGGTTGGGCCCGCCACCAAGAATTACAACCTTCTTGCGAGCACTGGGTTCCGCCTCGCACTCAGGTGGGTTGACACCGTCGCCTGCATAAGTGGAATACATATACGGCGTTTTGGAAGGGAATTCGGCGGCGCAGGTATCAACTCTTTTGTATACTGGATGCACGTTCAAGGTATTTCTAATTTGTAAGATTTGCGCTGCTGTGCCATTCACCAATTCTGCTAGGCGTTCATCAGAAAAGCCCATCTTCTTAACCTTCAGTAATTCTGGAGCATTTTTCGGCAGGCCATCTTTGCGAATCTGCTCTTCAGCTCTCACAATATTGGCAATCTGCTCAAGGAACCAAGGGTCATATTTTGATGCAGAATACACTTCATCTATTGTCAAACCATGACGAAACGCTTGTGCGATGACTAACAAACGTTCAGGACTTGGGACTGCCAGTGCTGCTTTTACTGCATCCTTATTGCCACCTTCTGCACCTTCAATTTGGATTTCATTCAATCCTGTAAGGCCCGTCTCCATGGAACGTAAGCCTTTTTGTAGAGATTCCGAGAATGTGCAGCCAATGGACATAGCCTCACCGACGGACTTCATGGCTGTGGTTAATAGAGGGGCAGTGCTGGGAAATTTTTCAAACGTGAACCGTGGAATTTTTGTTACCACATAATCAATGGTCGGCTCAAAACTGGCTGGGGTCACCCCCGTAATGTCGTTCACTAACTCATCGAGTGTGTAGCCAACTGCTAATTTTGCAGCAACCTTTGCAATGGGGAATCCAGTCGCCTTTGAGGCTAGCGCCGATGATCTTGAAACACGCGGGTTCATCTCTATGACAATCAGGCGACCATTTTTTGGATTAATGGCAAACTGAACGTTGGAGCCACCCGTATCGACACCAATTTCACGCAGCACAGCGATTGAGGCGTTTCGCATGATCTGGTATTCTTTGTCCGTCAACGTAAGTGCAGGAGCGACGGTAATGCTATCGCCAGTATGCACACCCATAGGATCAATATTTTCAATGGAGCAGATAATAATTACATTGTCCGCATTATCGCGAACTACTTCCATTTCATATTCTTTCCAGCCCAGAACAGACTCTTCGATTAATACTTCAGTCATCGGCGATGCATTCAGTCCTCCGAAGACTATTTCTTCAAACTCGGATTTGTTATAGGCAATGCCGCCGCCAATGCCGCCCATTGTAAAGCTGGGTCGGATGATCAGGGGTAGGCCAATGGCTTCCATGGCTTTATAGGCTTCATTCATGTCCTTTACAACTCGGCTTGTTGGGCAGTCCAATCCTATTTTTGCCATAGAATTGCGGAACAATTGCCTGTCCTCAGCCTTGGCGATAACCTTGGAATCGGCGCCGATCAATTCCACTCCATATCTTTCAAGAATTCCTGTGGCTTCCAAATCCATAGCCGCGTTCAGTGCCGTCTGCCCACCCATGGTGGGAAGAAGCGCGTCTGGTCTTTCCTTGGCGATAATTTTTTCCAGCATATCAATAGTGATAGGCTCAATATATGTCGCATCTGCCATGACGGGGTCTGTCATAATTGTGGCAGGATTGGAATTAACGAGGATTACTCGGTAACCCTCTTCCTTAAGGGCCTTACAGGCCTGTGCGCCAGAATAATCAAACTCACAAGCCTGCCCAATAACAATTGGACCAGCGCCAATTATAATTATGGAACGGATATCAGTTCTTTTTGGCATGGGTTTAAGAGTTCCTCCCCATCATCGCAACAAACCGTTCAAAAAGGTGATGGCTGTCTTGTGGCCCGGGAGAGGCCTCTGGGTGATGTTGGACGCTAAAGGCAGGTTTCCCCTCGACACGGATACCTTCAAGGGTGCCATCAAACAACGACGTATGTGTTTCGATTATGCCTTTTGGCAGTGTTTCGCGGTCAACGACAAATCCATGATTTTGGCTCGTAATTTCAACACTTCCAGTCTCTAAGTCTTTAACTGGGTGGTTGGCGCCCCTGTGGCCCATATGCATTTTTACTGTTTTAGCGCCCATGGCGATGGATAGCATTTGATGGCCTAGGCATATGCCGAATGTTGGAATGTTCGATGCAATAATGTTCTGGATCATAGGCACGGCATATTTACCTGTCGCTGCTGGATCGCCGGGACCGTTGGAGAGGAATACGCCGTCAGGCTTATGTCCGATAATTTCTTCAGCCGTAGTATTGCCTGGAACCACAGTAATTTTACATCCTGTGGCAGCAAGGCAGCGTAGGATATTTTTTTTTGCCCCAAAGTCTACGGCTACCACATGATATTTGGGTTCGTTCTGTGTGGAGTAACCGCCCTCAATGGACCATGCTGACTCATTCCAAGAATACGTCTGTATACAACTAACATCTTTGGCGAGGTCCGTACCTTCAAGACTTGGCCAGGACAGTGCCATTGCATGTAGTGCCTCAATATCAACATCCTCATTTGCATTTGGCAAATGAATTAAAACACCACGCAGTGCGCCATTATCACGAATGTGGCGGGTTAACTTGCGAGTGTCGACACCAGTAAGGCCAACCAGTTGATGCTTCTTCAGCCAACTGTTGAGATGTTGGGCGGCACGCCAGTTGGAAGGCTCCGTGATATCTTCGTGCAGGATGCAGCCTCTGACGGCAGGAGTATCGGTTTCAATGTCTTCATCATTAACGCCTACATTACCAATATGGGGGAATGTGAATGTAATGATCTGTCCGGCGTAGGAGGGATCCGTTAGTATTTCTTGATAACCGGTTAGGGATGTGTTGAAGCAAACCTCACCTATCGCTATGCCTTCAATCCCAGCACCGCGACCCCAAAAAACTTGGCCATCTTCAAGAATAATAGCAGCATTGACTCCGGGAGGTCGGGTGTCGTTATGCGTGATTGATGCTATCTCGACCTCGGGCATTTAATAGACTACTTTTCAGTAGGTTAAAGTTGGGAGTGTTTAAGCAATACGCCTTGTGACGTCAAGGCTTGCTATTAAACCAAAAAAAATGCATTGTTTTCAATGCTTTAATTTAAATCAAATATTTGCTTTTTTAGCCTGCATTCTGTAAATTATCTACCCTTGTTATCAACTGAGAGGTTTTTCATGCTTCGCGCACGAATTAGTGATGCCCTGAAAAAGGCTATGAAGGCGAAAGAAAAGCACACTGTTAGCACTATTCGCCTTATTATGGCGGCTTTGAAAGATCGTGATATCGCTGCCCGTTCCAAGGGAAATAGTGATGGGGTTAGTGAGGATGAAATCCTTTCCATACTTCAGTCTATGATTAAACAACGCCATGAGAGTGTTACAATGTATGAACAAGGCGGTCGCGCTGAATTAGCTGAACAAGAAGCAACTGAAATTGTAATAATTCAGACCTTTTTGCCCGAGCAAATGGACGAAGACGCTGTAAACGCTGCCGTTCAAGAAACCATCAGTAACCTCTCTGCTATTTCCCTAAAAGACATGGGCAAGGTTATGGCGGCCCTCAAAGAGGAATTTGCAGGCCAGATGGATTTTTCGAAGGCTAGCGCTCAGGTTAAGGCGAAGCTGTCTTAGGAGACTGAAGTTTTTCCTGCCTGTGGATAACTATTTGTATTTATGGTTTATAGACTTATTTACTACATTTGACACGAGCGCTGCTCGGTTTAAAGTCTCTTATGAAAAGCAGATTCGCATTTCATATTTTTAAAGATGGATTGTTTAACTCTTGAGGCTTCCTGGCTATGGCTTTTACACCACAGTTTCTTGATGAGTTGCGTCTTCGCACTGCTCTTGCTGATTTGGTTGGTAAACGTGTACGCCTTATCCGCAAGGGTAATGAATATTCAGGGCTATGCCCTTTTCATAAGGAAAAAACACCTTCGTTTACTGTAAATGAGGAAAAGGGTTTCTATCATTGCTTTGGTTGCGGTGCTCATGGCAGTGCCATTGATTTTATTATGAATATAGAAGGCCTGAGCTTCCCTGAAGCTGTTGAATCCCTTGCTCAGCAAGCGGGTGTAGAGGTTCCTTTAGATAGCCCGCAGGAACGTGAACGCGCCAGGGTTCGCCAATCATTATATGAAGTGATGGATATGGCATGTGTCTTTTTCGAACAAAAATTACGTATGCCAGAAGGTATCGTCGCACTAGATTATCTGCGTGGCCGTGGTTTGGACGAGGACACCATTGGTAAATTTCGCTTGGGGTTCGCCCCGGATGGACGCGGTGTATTGAAAGCGGCACTTAGGCGTGAAAATATTACGGATGAGCAAATGGTCGCTGCAGGCTTGCTTGTACAGCCTGAGGATAAGGGCCAGCAAGCCTATGACAGATTTCGAAATCGAGTAGTCTTTCCAATCACTGACAAACGTAATCGGGTTATTGCCTTCGGTGGGCGGATGATGGCGGGTGAGGATGAAAAAAAACTGGCCAAGTATCTAAACTCGCCTGAAACCGAGCTTTTTCACAAAGGACATGTACTTTATAATTTGGCCCAAGCGTCAAACGTATCCCGCGATCAAGGTACGCTTATTGTGACCGAAGGCTACATGGATGTTATAGCGCTAAGCCAGGCTGGGTTTGAAAACGCAGTTGCTCCCTTAGGCACGGCCCTGACCGAAGAACAAATTTCTGAACTTTGGAAAGTAGTGCGTGAGCCCGTCGTGTGTTTCGATGGAGATACTGCTGGGGTGAGAGCGCAAGGACGAGCTGCTGAACGGGCACTGGCCCTTTTAAAGCCGGGCTATGCCCTGCGTTTTGCTACTTTGCCCGCGGGTGAAGACCCAGACAGTCTGATTGCTACTAAAGGTCCTGAAGCTATGCGAGAGCTGATGGCTCGGGCTGAGCCGCTATCAGAGGTGTTATGGCGATTGGAGACGGGTGGCCGGTTATTAAAAACACCAGAGCAACGCGCAAGTGTACAAAAAGCGTTGGAAGATCACGCCCGGCGTATCAATGACCCCACCGTGCGGGCCCATTTCTCAAAAGACTTCAAGGATCGTATTTGGGTGGCAAGCAGCAGGGGCGCCAGAAAACTTGCACCGACAATCAGCATTGGGGCGGGGGCCACTGCTGTAGCTAAAATTGATGCCCACGCCCTGCAGGAAAGAATCTTAATTGCTACACTTTTGGGGCATCCTGAGCTATTTGAACAGGTCGGGGAAACACTTGGAACTCTGCAATTTTCTTCTCCTGGACTTGACAATCTACGTCAGGAAGTTCTAAAGACCTTGGCTGACAAACCGAACCTTGACACAGAGGGCATCAGACGCCACCTGTGTGATAATGGATTTTCAGAAATGCTATATAATGTCTGGGGTCCCAAGTTTTTCGTAAACGCTTTTTTTGCCAAGCCGGAAACAGAAATTGAAACGGCTCTTGAGGGCTGGGAGGAAGTCTACGCTCTTTACAACAATTCGGACTTGCGCATTGAAATCAAGGAAGAAAGTCAACGCCTTATAGATGATACTTCGTCTGAAAATTTTAATAGGCTTAATGCATTATCTGAGCAAAAGCTAAAGGCCTCTAAAGGCGTGGAATAGAGCTTCGAAAAGCGTGTTGGTGGAGTTGCAAGAAAGAATTAAGACTTAAACAATAGTAAACGTTAAATAATCCCAGAACGCCAAATGGGTATAAGGCGGCGGGGTTCACGGAATTAAGAAGGTATGGATGGCAACAAAATCTACTGCCACGGTGGAAAAAAAACCACAGTCAGAAGAAACCCTAGATAGTCCATTGTTGGACACCTTGGGTGGGGCTGTTAAAAAAATGCTTGTCAAGGGTAAAGAGCGTGGTTTCGTCACATATGACGAACTAAACTCTGCCCTACCACCTGAACAAGTCTCTTCCGAGCAGATTGAAGACACCATGACCCAACTCTCCGAAATGGGTATTAATGTTGTTGAAAATGAGGACGGAGAAGAGGCTAAGTCAGAGGTCCCCACTGGGGAGACAACGGAAAAAGCCAATGGCAATGTAGATGAGAGTGATCTCGGTCGTACAGATGATCCTGTACGCATGTACCTACGTGAAATGGGCTCCGTTGAATTGCTGTCTCGTGAAGGTGAAATTGCAATCGCCAAGCGTATTGAAGCCGGCCGGGCAATGATGATTGGTGGGGTTTGCGAAAACCCCCTAACTATCCGTGCTATTGTTGAGTGGCATGATGCACTGCTCGATGAAAAAATGTTGCTGCGCGATATAATTGACTTGGATGCCACACACGGTGGCGGACCGGGTCAACCCAAAAAAGATGTGAATACTGACGACAACCTCAATAGACCTGACGAATCTAACGCTGATGAGGAAAATTCTAATAAGGAAGAGATGGAGGGTGAGGAAGAAAAAAGTGACCAGCCCGCCAATGATGATGCCCTCACAGATGAAAATGGTGTTAAGCGCGAAAAAACTGATGATGAGATAGCCGATGAGGAAGACGCCGAAGAAGAGGTGAATCTTTCTCTAGCCATGCTTGAAGCCAAGTTGATGCCAGAGGTTATTCAAAGCTTCGAGGTTATTGCCAAGACCTACAAAAAGCTGCACCGCTTGCAAATCCAGCGGATGGAGGCCTTTTCCAAGGGAGAAACTATAAAGACAGCTCAAGAAAAACGTTATGGAAAACTGCGCCAGGAGTTGGTTGAACAAATGGAAGGTGTACACCTCAACAACAACCGTATTGAACAGTTGGTTGACCACCTATACGGCCTTAACAGCCGGTTGCTTAGCTTTGAGGGCAGAATTTTGCGTATGGCTACTACATCTAAGGTTAAGCGTGAGGATTTTCTTGAGCAATATAACGGTCATGAGTTGGATCCACGCTGGCTTAATAAAGTTTCAAAACTACCCGGTAAGGCATGGGAGCGTTTTGTGAATCGCTCTGGTGACGAGGTTAAAGAGATTCGTGCGCAAATTGGTGAAATATCTGACGAGGCTGGTCTACCTGTCAGTGAGTTCCGCCGAATTGTTGGGGTTGTGCAAAAAGGTGAGCGTGAAGCCGCCAAGGCTAAGAAGGAAATGATCGAAGCAAATCTCCGCCTGGTGATTTCTATTGCCAAAAAATACACCAATCGTGGGCTGCAATTTCTCGACCTTATTCAAGAGGGCAATATCGGCCTTATGAAGGCAGTAGATAAATTTGAATATCGCCGTGGTTACAAATTTTCCACCTACGCCACTTGGTGGATCAGACAGGCGATTACCCGCTCCATTGCCGATCAAGCTCGCACCATTCGAATTCCCGTACACATGATCGAAACTATTAACAAGTTGGTTCGCACCTCTCGCCAAATGTTACATGAAATTGGCCGTGAGCCAACGCCCGAAGAATTGGCGGTCAAGCTCTCCATGCCGCTTGAAAAAGTTCGCAAGGTCTTAAAGATTGCCAAGGAACCAATTTCCCTTGAAACACCCATTGGTGATGAGGAAGACTCGCACTTAGGTGATTTCATTGAAGATAAAAATGCTGTACAGCCACTGGAAGCGGCTATTCAGGCCAACTTACGTGAGACCACGACGCGCGTGTTGGCCAGTTTGACAGCCCGTGAAGAGCGCGTACTTCGTATGCGCTTTGGAATTGGGATGAATACTGACCACACTTTGGAAGAAGTTGGACAGCAGTTTTCTGTTACACGCGAAAGAATACGGCAGATTGAAGCTAAGGCTTTGCGTAAACTTAAGCATCCTAGCCGATCACGTAAACTAAGAAGTTTCCTGGACTACTAAATTGACCAAGTAGCAAAATAGTTTAAAAGGGCTATAGGAGAGCATACCTGCATTTTTGACATTGTCTCCGCAAGTGAGCTACGAGCGGAAGACTCGGTGGGCCTGTAGCTCAACTGGTTAGAGCCGGCCGCTCATAACGGTCTGGTTGCAGGTTCGAGTCCTGCCGGGCCCACCAACTATATTTTGGCCCATTTTTTTCTAATTTCTGTATTTTCTTTCAAAATATTGATGCAAGCTTGAGGAAATTTCCGCTTTGTCCGTTAGCCTCAACTATATCAGATGTGAGTATCTGATCATGGAATTAAGAGCTGTATAAATGGCAGAATGCAACCAATATAGAGCTTAATGAACGATCAGTGCTCTATTCAAACAACATATCCCATAGCTGACCAAGTTTTTTGTACGCTTGTTTGCGCTCCGTATTGTAATGCACATGCCTGGTCAAATCTGCACTAGGCTCCAATTCAATTGAAAAAAGTGGGCTAATTTCATTTGGAACAAATGAATAGCGCACATCAATAATGCGATTTGGATTCTCTGGATCAAGCGCAGAAAAGCCATCACTAAAATGATCAAATCGACCTATATCCTGTGCTTGTTGCGAATGAGGTATAAGCCAAGGAAAATCATTCGTGGGATTTAGCTTTGATACGGACGATCCTTCATAAACTTGGGGAGCAATTCCGACCCGCATAGCGTCAATAAAGAACTTATCATTGGCTTGATAAACGCTCTTCCATACAAGAATATTTCCAAAGCTGGGCTTTATTTCAAAACGAAGCGGCAAATGACCGCGCGATATTGCTAAATTTTTAGCTATTTGAAGTGCCCCTTGATGTTGTACGAAGCCTGCAAACAAATAGATAAGTACCCAAGCCAAGCCAATTCTGGCTATGTTAGGTTTGCTATAGATTGCTGAAATTGCAGCCGCTAATAATAGCGGTATGGTAAAAAGTGGGTCTACTATTGAAATAATATTCAATGAATACCGGGTCTCGATGAATGGCCAGAGCAGCATTGTGCCGTATGAAGTTGTGGTGTCCAAAAGTGCATGCGTTGCGTAGCCTAGTGAACATAAAAGCACTGTTTGAAAGAACCTTAGATGGCATCTTTGCCCCAGAGCCCAGTGCATTAAAAGCGCTACTACTAGTCCACCAAATGGAATAAAAATAAGAGAGTGTGTAAATTGCCGATGATACTTAAGAAAAAAAAGTGGGTCAGTGTCCGAACTGATAAACACATCTAGGTCCGCAGACATGCCACCAACCATTCCAAGGAAACCTGCGAGGGCTACATGGTGTTTATGGTTTCTCAACCATTTAGTCCTTATGGATTGTGGTAGTATTGCACCTAATGCGCCTTGCGTTACAGGATCCATATTAACCTATGCTTAGAAAATGTTACCGAAGGAAAGTGGAAGCAACAAAGCGGTTATTGTGCCAATACTTAAAACTGTCCTCAACCTACCAAACCACGCGTTATCACCGTTGGAAACAAAAATACGAAAATCAATTATAGCTGCAGCTAAAAATCCAATAATGAGCAGTATTAGCCCTAAAGAAGGTTGCAAGAACAATGCTCCCCAAGCAATCAAAGAAGGCGTGACACCCCAACCTAAATTTAGCCAATTTACGTGTCTTTCATTCATTGCAGCCAAACCCCAGTGCATGCCACCCAGGAAAGATAGAATAATGGCTCCATAGGTGATTTCTGCTTGCACGGCAAAGTCTTTCATAGGGTTATCCAGCACTATAATTGAGATAGCCAACCCCCAGAACGGCAGTAATCCGGCTAGCCCCAAGCTAAGAGCAGGCCTTGGAATATTATGAAGTGCATGTGATTTTAGCGTAGTCATTTCAGGCAATTAGTTCTCTTTTGAATGGCGGAGAGAGAGGGATTTGAACCCTCGATACCCTTGCAGGTATACCAGTTTTCGAGACTGGCGCATTCAGCCGGACTCTGCCACCTCTCCGTAACAGGGTTCTTATCGTTCTAATCATTATAAAACAATAATAAAGTAGCAGACAGAGGGTAAGGAAAAATCTATTTTTACAATGCGTCTATCAGATGACAAAATTTCTTTTCGGTTATATTATCTATATTAATATGTATTTATTGATACTTGTTGATGCACACAAAAGTCAATATCGCCATATTAAGTAGGCTTGATCATTAACGAAATTCACAAGTTCATCATAATCTTCAGCCGAAAAACGATCTGATATGAATTTAAATAATTGACCATACACTCGTTTGATCACTTTTTCAGCTAAGATTTTTATTAAACTTTTACTCCCTCTATACAATCATCAAATACTTTCATCAATATTACCTATTTATTTTTTAACAGAATGAGTAATGACTTTGTGAAAGGTTGTTTTATTGGCCACCAATACTTCCCGCATTGCAGTCTTAGCTCTCAATATTTGAATTTAACCAGTTCTGTAAATTGACTGTGGTAGGTGTGTCTGTGAGGATGCCTATTTTAGTTCGTCGCCAAAGGATATCTTCAGCTGTGAAGGCCCATTCATGTGTAACGAGATATCGAACTTCACATTCAAAAAGGCTGGGGGCTAGTTCAACACCCAAGTCGCTTAAGCGTGTCATACCATCTAAAAGCAACGATATGCGTGTTCCATAGGAAGTAACATATCGGTACAATAAATTATGGGGTAACCACGGGAACTCATGGGCTGTGACCTCCATAAATTTGTTGATGTTAGCACCTGGAAGGTCGCCGCCAGGCAATATCGCAGTTGACGTCCAGGCTCTATTTTCAGTGTCAAATGTGGCACTCAGTTTTGAAATAGCCTGTTCGGCAAGTTTCCTGTAAGTCGTAATTTTTCCACCTAAAATGGAGAGGGCTACTGCGCCATTCTTTGTCTTCTGGAGGTCGAGTCGATAATCGCGGGTTACCTTTTCTGCATGACCTGATCCATCTTCAAGGAGTGGCCGCACACCTGAAAAAGTCCATATAATATCATCGGTGCTTATACGCTGTGCAAAGAACCTGTTTGCGGTTTCACACAGATAATTTATTTCTTGCGTTGAAGCTGCAACGGAATCAAGGTCTCCATCGAAATCCTCATCAGTCGTGCCAATCATTGTGAAGTTTTGTTCATATGGAATGGCAAAAACAATCCTCCGATCAGGGTTTTGGAAAATATAAGCGTTATCGTGGTCGAATAGCTTTGGTACGACAATGTGGCTGCCCCGAACAAGTCGCATCACTGGCGCCGACAGTTCCTTAATTACATCAAATAAACAACTTTTTGCCCAAGGGCCGGCGGCGTTAATGATTACACGAGCGTGCAACTTTCTTAGGGAGCCATTTTTGCTATTGCGTAATGTGGCTAGCCAGCCACCACTAGTTTGATCAGATTTAGCGTTCACGCATTCAGTGCGAGCCAAAATTGATGCACCGTGTGCTTGCGCATCAAGAGCGTTCAAAACGACAAGCCGGCTATCGTCTACCCAGCAGTCTGAATAGTATGCAGCTTTTTGAAGGTGTGGTTGCAAGGGTTTGCCATATGGCGTTCCAATTAAGTTTAATGAACCAGAGCCTGGCAGTCGTTTTCTAGCTCCCAAGTGATCATATAAAAACAACCCAAGCCGGATTAGCCAGGCTGGTCGCACGCCGGGGGATTGTGGCAAAATAAAACGCATTGGTCGCACTATATGTGGGGCGGCGTGTAATATAACCTCACGCTCTTTCAGTGCGGCACGAACCAAACCAAACTCATAATGTTCAAGATAGCGTAATCCGCCATGGATAAGCTTAGTGCTCGAAGATGAGGTTCCCTCACCCAGATCTCCTTTCTCGCAAAGGGTAACTTTTAGGCCACGGCCTGCTGCATCACGCGCAATTCCAGCCCCGTTGATACCTCCTCCAATGATCAAAATATCAGTATCAAATTCGTTATTTGTCATTTGCTCTATTCCTATTTGAGCCCTCAAACTAAGCTTAAAAAATATTTAATCACTCAGATGATTAACTAAGTTTACGTAAGGGGGAGTGTTCGTGCTAAAATTTACATAAAGACCACTCTGCCATTTAACACTCATAACTAAGTTTAATTAGGAACAGCCCCTTTTTGCCTTAATCAAAGATGTAGCTAATTCTGAAAAACCAAAACCACCTTTGTTTTTAGTTACGTACTTTGGGGGAACGGTTAGGCTGTCTTCAAAATCACGAACATTTGCGACTCCGACTGCGTTCGAAAAAAATCCAAACATTGGACCGTCATTTGGAGAGTCGCCTGAAAAAACAAAATCACTCTCGCAGGTGTTTAAATCGACCCCAAGACAATCTGCCGCAAAATATTTTGACATGGTCAATTTATCATAGGACCCGAACCAGGCATTGACATGAATTGAGCTGACCTTGGCTGTTGCCCCTGCTTTCTCAAAAATGCTAACGATTTTATTTATTTCTGTTCTGGGCAATGTGGGAACATCTTCACTATGATCAATGGCTAAGTCCGTCTCTCTGTATGGTTGATCTGCGGAAATAGCCGTACCAGGGACATTATCCAATACGGTTTGTCCTAGTATCATCAACTTCTTTTTATTGTTTCTTCTCTTCTCAATTCCGTCGACATAACGTCTATTCATTTGCTGTTTTTTTCGATCGTAGCAAAAATAAAATGCACCATTTTCTCCCACCACACCGTCAACTGGCCACATTCTAGCTATATGATCGCACCATCCAGCCGGACGTCCAGTAATAGGCACAACAGCCATGCCAAGTCCCTGTAAGTTTTCCATCGCTGAATAAGCTTCTGCGGTTAACCGACCATCTGTGGTTAACGTGTCGTCGATATCAGTGAAGATACCACGAACGGATGCAAGTTTTCCCATGGGGAAAATGGAAAGTGGTTTCACAAGACACCTATAATTATAAAAACACTTTATACATATGTATGTTTCTCTATGAAAGGTAAAACATTACATAAAATGTAAAATAATTTACATTTTATGTAATTTTCATTATCATGGCTTTCAGACATTCAATTAACGTACTGAATTATTGAGGAACTAATGGCAGATCAAAAACGCCTGGGTATTAGCAGTCGTCAGGATCAGATTATCAGTCTGGTTCGTGATCAAGGCTACGCCTCTATTGAAATGATGGCGGACAAATTTGATGTTGCACAGCAAACTGTCCGCAGGGATATTATATACCTGAGCCAAAAGGGACTTTTGCAGCGTCATCATGGCGGTGCAGGTTTACCTCCAGGATTAGAAAGTTTAGCTTATTCCAACCGAAAAATACGAAACGCTCACCAAAAATCACTTATTGGCGAGGCCATTGCAGAACGTATTCCCAATGAAGCATCCGTTTTTATAGATATAGGCACAACCATGGAGGCAGTCGCAGTGGCCCTGACGGGGCACGAGGGTCTGCGCGTAATAACCAATCATGTTGGAGTTGTCTCAATATTTTGCGAAAACACAGACTTTGAAATCATAATATCTGGAGGCCTTGTTAGAAATCATGACCGGGCCGTTACCGGAGAAACTACCACAGAATTTCTGAGTCAATTCCGTGTTGGGTATGGCATTTTCGGAATTGGCTCAATAACTGACGACGGGCATTTGCTAGATTATGATTATCGTGATGCACAAGCGTCGCGAGCTGCGCTTAAGATTTCACGTCATAAAATAGCTGCAGTGGATCATTCAAAGTTCAACGGTGATGCAATGATGCCTTTCGTTCACGTTTCTGAGATGGATGATCTTTTTACTGATATTCAGCCGCCTGCGACAATCTCAAATGCAATAGAACAGGGTGGTACAAAACTTTTTATTGCACCAGAAGTTAGCAAGGAGAAGCCCACCTAGTAATTTTTCTGACTCTAACAGTATTGGAAGAATTTGATCTTAAAATGTAATATATGTTACACTAATCTAACAATGTACAGATTCTGACGTTTTGCGAGTTATAAAAGTTGGGAACAGGGATCATTAATTGATAGGGCAAATATAGATATGTCGGCTATTGAACTCAGTGGCATTACCAAACGATGGGGAGGTTTGGTTGCGGTCGACAATATTTCCTTTCGGGTTGAGGAGGGCACATTTACCGTCTTATTGGGGCCATCGGGCTGCGGCAAGTCAACCACTCTTCGAATGATCGCTGGATTGGAAGAAATCAGTGAAGGTAAGTTGAAGATTGGCGATGCTGACATGACCCATGCCGCTCCATCCGAGCGCAAACTATCCATGGTATTTCAGTCTTATGCCCTTTTTCCTCACTTGAATGTTGAAGAAAATATTTTATTTGGTTTAAAAATCCGGAAAATTCCACCCGAAGAACAGTCTGCGCGATTGTTAAAAGTCACTGACCTCGTTGGGTTGTCTAGTCTCCTGAATAGAAAGCCCTCCCAGCTATCGGGTGGACAGCGGCAGCGGGTGGCTCTTGCGCGTGCCATTATTGCCGAAAACTCTATCTGTCTTATGGATGAACCCCTGTCAAATCTTGATGCTAAATTACGCCATGATATGCGCATCGAAATTCGCGCTCTGCAGCAACGCCTCAAAATGACTGTCATTTACGTCACCCATGACCAGGCTGAGGCAATGAGTATGGCGGATAAAATTATTCTTATTCGTGACGGTAAGATTGCGCAGGAAGGAACGCCAGACGCTTTATATGATAGACCTGCAACCGCATTTTCCGCTTCTTTTATAGGCACGCCGCCAATGAATATTTTGAATACAGTGATTTCAGATAATGGCGTCATGATCGAAAGTGAAAATCATACGCCCGTACTAGCAAAAAGTGCGAGCCCAGTAATGCTTGGAATTCGTCCCGAACACGTCAAAATTTCTGACAGTCAGGGTATTCCAGCCGAGTTAGTATCAGGAGATTACCTGGGCGCAGAAACTGTAATTACCGCTCGCATTGGCAGTCAGGAAATCCTTGTTCGTGCTGCTGGCCGGGTCCGCGTAACAAAGCCCGTCGCAGCACACCTTTCCTGGAGTGATCAGAATATTCACGTTTTTGATTCCAAAAGCGGAAAACGAAATGACAGCGTTCAGGGATTGGCTGTCTAGTGCTTTGATATTTTAATGCCTACTATCACTACAAAAGTGAGGTGGGAACAGGGAGGAAGCCAATGGGATGGTTTTCCTCATAAACAGAAGGAGCAAACGATGCTTATCAAACTAAAAAGCCAGGCCAAGAAATTAGTCCTAGCTGTGACCTTAGGCCTCGGCCTGACGTCGACCGCATTTGCGGTTGAATTGACCATGTATTACCCCGTCGCTGTCGGCGGGTCTTTGACCAAGATTGTTGATGGCTTGGTTGGGGATTTCATGAAGGAAAACCCAAACATAAAGGTTAACGCCATTTATGCCGGAAACTATAACGATGCGCGCATCAAGGCGCTGGCTGCCTTGAAAAGTGGCAAACCAGCGCAGACGTCAGTGATGTTCTCAATCGATATGTATGAATTAATTGAACAGGGGGCAATCGTCGCCTTCGATGACGTCGTCAAAACTGCTGATGAAAAAAAATGGCTGAAAAGCTTCTATCCTGCGTTGATGGAAAACGGAATAACGCAGGAAAAAACCTGGGGTATCCCCTTTCAGCGTTCAACCATTGTGATGTATTACAACAAAGATGCTTTCCGTGCCGCCGGCCTCGACCCTGAAGCACCACCGGCAACTTGGGACGAAATGGTATCTATTGGCAAAAAGCTAACCAAGAAAAGTGGTGGTAATGTAAATCAATGGGGCGCGATGATCCCATCCACTGGTTACCCCTACTGGATGTTTGGTGCCCTGAGCATGCAAAATGGTCAGACCCTGATGAATGGTGATGGCAACAAAACCCACTTTGATGCACCGGCAACGGTTGAAGCGCTTCAGTTTTGGAAAGATCTTGGTAACAAGTACGGCGTTATGCCATCGGGCACCATCGAATGGGGCACCCTTCGCCAGAACTTCCTGGAAGGCAAAACCGCCATGATGTGGCATTCAACTGGAAACTTGACGACTGTCAAAAAGAAAGCAAAGTTTGATTTTGGCGTCGCCATGCTTCCGGCCAAAAAACGTCGCGGCACCCCAACTGGCGGAGGAAATTTCTATATATTTAAGAAAAGCTCTCCGGAGGAACGTTCAGCTTCTTTGAAGCTCATTCGTTTCCTGACCCAGCCCGAACGCACAGCGGAATGGAGTATGAAAACAGGCTACCTCGGCACACGTGCGGACGCATATGCAACCCCAAAACTGATGGAGTACGTAAAAGATTTCCCGCCTGCTGCCGTCGCTCGCGACCAGCTGGAATTTGCGACAGCTGAACTGTCTACCTACCAGACAGGCCGGGTTCGTAAATTGCTAGATGATGCCATTCAATCTGCGTTGGTTGGTAGTAAGTCTCCAGCTGATGCGTTAAGTGCGGCACAAAAGCAGGCTGACCGTCTGTTGAAACGTTACCGTTAGTCTCACTGGAAAACCCACGTCCCGGAAGCGTTTACGTGAAACGTTTCCGGGACACTCTTTTTCTTTATAGGTCCACATTCATATGAACCGACGGCTATCGAAATCGCATATTTATGGCTGGTTACTGTTAATGCCAGCGGCTATATTTTTGATTGCGTTCACGTATTACCCGACCGTCGCAACACTAGCGAAAAGCTTTTTCTCTCAGGGTACAGCTATCAAACCGTCTGAATTTGTTGGGCTTGAAAACTTTGAAAGCTTGCTGGAAGATGATATCTTCTGGAAAATTGCTTGGAATAATGTCGTCTATGCTGTTGGTACAATCCCTATATCAATTGCATTGGCAATTTTGATGGCAGTTTGGGTCAATGGGCGTCTGCCGCTCAAGTCAATAGTCCGCATGAGTTATTTCACCCCAACAATTTTGCCTATGATCGCGGTTGCTAATATCTGGCTTTTTTTTTACACACCAGATATTGGCCTGATTGATCAGGTCTCCCGGAACTTTGGCTTTGCTAGCCATAATTGGTTAGGTGACCCAGACACTGTGCTTGGCTGTATCATTGCCATTACGATCTGGAAGGAAGCTGGGTTCTTTATGATTTTCTATCTTGCTGCCTTACAGACGCTACCGCCAGAGCTAGAGGAAGCGGCGTACCTCGAAGGCGCCAGCCGGTGGTACTACTTTCGCCGTGTCATGTTCCCACTCTTGATGCCCACAACACTATTCGTTCTGATCAATGCCGTAATTAATTCTTTCAAGCTTGTTGATCAGCTCTTCATCCTGACCAAGGGTGGCCCAGACAACGCAAGTTCCTTGCTGCTTTACTACATTTATGAAGTCGCTTTCAGTTTCCTAGACCAGGCCTATGCCTCAACGCTAACTGTTGTTTTGTTGGCAGTGCTCGCCCTGATCGCTATCGGCCAGTTTGTGTTTCTCGACAAGAGGGTCCATTACCGATGAGCGGGATGAACAGAAATACTGGACTGAGCTTTCATCTGGAAACAGCGGCCGCATGGTTGTTAGCTTTCTTGTGGATGTTGCCACTGATCTACGCTTTCTGGAGTGCATTTCACCCGCCAGAATATGCGACAAAGTTCGATCTGTTCGCACCTCTGTCGCTTGAAAACTTCAGAGTCGCCTGGGATCAGGCCCCTTTCGCGCGATATTTTCTAAATACATTCATGCTGGTTACAGTAATCCTGATAGCGCAGTTTATTCTCTGTACGCTGGCAGCTTATTCATTTGCTCGTTTTGATTTTCCCGGTAAATCAATAGCGTTTGCGCTTGTCCTTTTGCAGTTGATGATAATGCCAGAAGTCCTAATTGTCGAAAACTATGTAACTATGAGCAAACTCAACCTTGTTGATACAATCACTGGTGTCGGCTTGCCGTATATGGCGAGTGCGTTTGGTATTTTTTTGCTACGCCAAACTTTTAAAACCATACCAAAAGAACTAGAAGACGCTGCGCGCGTCGAAGGCTGCTCTACGCTCCAAACTCTCTGGAAAGTGTACGTCCCGCTGGCCCGTTCCACCTACGTTGCCTATGGGCTTGTGTCGGTCAGTTATCACTGGAACAATTTCCTTTGGCCTTTGGTAATCACCAATTCTGTCAACACCCGTCCTCTCACCGTTGGGTTGGCAATATTCGGCGCACCGGAATCAGGTGTAGACTGGTCGGTTATTACGGCTGGTACTCTGTTGGCCGTAGCGCCGCTGCTAGTCGCTTTCCTTTTGTTCCAGCGCCAGTTTGTCCAGTCCTTTATGCATGCAGGCATAAAGTGACGAGCATTCTTACATGGAATATTCAATGTGGGCTTGGCGTAGACGGTCGGGTGGACCTTATACGCGTAGCTGATGTTATCAAAGAGATGGGTGACGCCGATATTATTTGCCTACAAGAGGTGTCGCGATTCGATAGCGAACTAGACGGGGGAGAAGGGGTTGATCAGGTATCAGTTCTGAGTGCTTTTTTTTCAGATCACTTCTCGTTTTTTGGTCCAGCGCTTAACCGGCAAGGCAATACGCAAAACCAACGACGACAATTTGGTAATATGATTTTATCACGATTGCCGGTTCTTCAGGTGTTTAAGCATCTTCTTCCACAACCTGCCCCTGAGGGTCCCTACAAACATATGCCTCGCCAGGCGCTTGAAGTTGTCGTCGAGGCTAATGATGGTCCTCTACGAATAACCACTACCCATTTAGAGTATCACTCTGAAGCTCAACGTTTAGCACAGGCAAGACGATTGCTTGAGGTTCAAGCCGAGGTCGTAAAAAATCAGCAATACCTTAACCTAGCCCCATCTTCTGGTCCCTATGCTGCAATCCCACGTCCTGCAAAAAGCATCCTATGTGGCGACTTCAATTCTGACCCAGATGACCTTGTTTATAATGTTCTCACTTCGCCACAAAAGGCTACTGAAAACGAATATCTGGATGCATGGAGGATCATCAAAGGACAGGAATTACATGCACCAACCTGTGGTATATATGACCACACTCAATGGCCTCAGGGAGGGCACTGCCGAGATTTTTTCTTTATATCAAATAGTTTGATCGCGAACGTGAGAGATATTGAGGTTCAGCAAGAAACTATAGCATCTGATCATCAGCCAATTATTTTACATCTCAAAGGGTATTAAAAAATTGCGGTGCGCCCATATTATTTATCTAAGTGAACTATCATTCGATATACGAAACCTTCGCGTTCGTATCTGCTGACGCGGCCTATTTGGCTATTAAGTGTTCCCATAACGAGTAATAGTATTATCGTTTTATCTTTTTGTCGAATTATTGAACTAGTTTAGCTCAAGGTCTGTTTCATCTCTTATTTTTCGAGTGTCTCTAACATTGATTTTACACCACTTACCTTAAAAGGATCGCCATCATTATTAAAGTCCTCGACAAATAACTTCTCAATAATGCAATTGTTTACCATCATTGAATAGCGCCAAGAGCGTGCCCCAAAACCAAGGTGTCTTTTGTCCACCAGCATACCCATTGCAGTTGTAAAATCTGCATTCCCATCAGGCAGCATCATTACCTCTTCCTCAATTTTCAAGTCTTTTTTCCAAGCTTCCATCGTGAACCAGTCATTTACGGATAGGCAGCAGATAGTATCTATCCCAGTGTCTAGTAGTTGAGTTGCATGGCTCGAATAGCCGGGGAGATGACTTTTGGAGCAAGTAGGAGTAAAAGCGCCTGGTAAAGCAAACAAAACAACTTTTCGTTCTTTAAAAACATCAGCTGTTGTTAATGTGTGCCAATCATCTCCTTGTCGAATGGGGAAAATAGCATCTGGGACAAGGTCACCTATTTTTTTATGAATTGGGTTGCGCATTTTAATTTCCTTTTTTTAAGAGATTAGGACAATAATTTCAGTTAATGGATAGTGACGTGCTGCAATTTATTGCTTGTATTTTGCCTGCTAGGTAAAAGTGGGCTAAGTGACCAGGGACGCGGTCGGATCAATAGGCCACCCTCTTTTAAAGCTTTAGCAAGGGTTCGGGCAGCAGGACGCAGAATGCGAAGGGTTGCTGGTTTTGCCAAGTATTCCGAGTAAATATCACCATCGTGTTGGCCAGTTCCATGTTGCCAAGCGGCAATCGCCCCCATCAAACGCATTTCATCAGTGCTAATTTTTAGACAGTTTGGCCAGTGGACATCCATAACACCGTATCCAGAGGCTGTTATCATTTCCATCATAGTGTTTAGCTCTGTGTGCGCATTGGGAGCACCAGCTTGTGTATAAGCTAAGCGAAGCAAATTCTGGGGATTTGAATCATTCCTATAGCTAATTACCCAGATGCGAATTCCCCAAAGAAGAAATTGTTCTCCAAATGATAATTCTAAGAATTCATCTTCAGGTTTTGCGTGGGTTATTCTCTCTACTTGGGCCATCACATAACCCAATTATTTAACTGTCTCTTGCGTTTCTTTTTTTTAGTGTGCAGAAGATTGACATAATGAGTTGGGAGCACGGCTGAATATTGCATAAAGATAACTTCGTGTTGCCTATAAATGTAGCTTCAAGATGAAAATAATTATTAATATCATAATATATTACTATTTTATTATATGCAACTGCAAATCATTCGCATTTGTGTAATTGTGCTTAAACTGAAACTCGAATGGCTAGTGCTCGCCTCATACCACAACCTGAGCTATCAGATTTTTTTTAATAGGTGAAAAAATTTGGACCGATCAATCATCATGGCGATGATGGTATTGCAGAAGAAGTGATAAAATTCTGCATAGTAGTATTCATACTTATTTGTGAGACTTGCTTTTATTTGACACATGAAATTGCCCCTGACCCAATTGGAAGTCAGGGGCAATTTTGACTTAGCTAAATCAATATTGATTTTACATTAGGAAGACTTTTTGATCCCAAGACTACGGAGATTAGTTGGATTTTTATTTAGTTATTTGCTCGCTACAAAAACAACCTAACTCCAAATTCCACGCGTATCGATAATTACCTTGTCATTAAGAAGGATGGGGTCCAAAATTTGAAATTCTTGGTGGTCAACCAGTAATGCGATGATCTGGGCTTTTTCCAAGGCTAAATCTAGGTCGCACAAGGTGAGGCCTTTTGTATCAGCTAGTGTGTCAGGCAATGTTTTAATGTTTGGTTCGACAACAAGCACTTCACCATCAAATCGTTCAGTTAAGGTAGCAGTGATAGTAACGGCTGGGCTTTCCCGCATGTCATCGATATTAGCTTTATAGGCAAGGCCCAAACAGGCGACTGTTGTTGCACCTTTTTTATAAGCAGTGGCTAATATCTTCTCGACAATATGATTTGGCTTTCCATCATTAACCTTACGTGCACTTTTAATAAGTGGTGTATTATCAGGTGCACTATCAACAATGAACCAGGGATCAACAGCAATGCAGTGGCCGCCGACCCCAGGGCCGGGCTGTAAAATATTAACTCGTGGATGATGGTTAGCAAGTTTAACGGCTTGCCAAATGTTGATGCCAATTTTGTCGGCAACTATGGAAAGTTCATTTGCAAAAGCGATGTTGACGTCACGGTAGGCATTCTCTGAGAGTTTAATAAATTCTGCGGTGGCTGCAGTGGTCAGTAGGCATTTGCCTTTAACAGCAATTTTATAAAGTTGTTTGGTCCGCCTAGCACATTTGGGGGAGATCCCTCCAACAACCCTATCATTGTTAACAAGCTCTATAAGCACATTTCCAGGTAGAACCCTTTCAGGGCTATGCGAAACCTGAATATCAGCTTCATCTCCTGCAACATTAGGGAAGCTTAGATCGTCTCGTTCTTGTGACAACCACTGACAAATTTTTTCAGTGGTCCCGATGGGACTGGTTGATTCTAGGATCACCAATGCGCCCTTCTTCAGCACTGGTGCAATTGAGCGCGTCGCTGCCTCAATAAAAGTGAGATCTGGTTGATTGGCTATAGTAAGGGGCGTTGGCACGGCGATAATGTAGGCATCTGATGGTTGTGGTTGAGGGTCAGCTATAAGTTTCCCCATACTAACGGCTTCATTAACCATCAGATAAAGGCCAGGCTCGATTATGTGAATCTTGCCCTGATTTATGGTTTCAACAGTCGTCTCATTAATATCGACACCAATGACCTGAACTCCTCGTGACGCAAAAATAGCGGCTGTTGGCAGACCAACATAGCCCAGTCCTAGCACGCATATTTTTTTAAACTCATTCATCTTTTAGTAATCATATCAACTATGCGCAGGCTTGCCTTGCCATCTCCATAAGGGTTATAGGCTCTACTCATTATCGCATAAGAGGCCTTGTCATCGAGCAATCTCGTGCACTCTCGTACGATTACGTCATCATTTGTTCCAACCAGCTTAACTGTTCCGGCTTCAACTGCTTCTGGCCTTTCAGTGACATCACGCATGACCAGAACGGGTTTGCCAAGGGATGGTGCTTCTTCTTGTATCCCACCAGAATCCGTGATCACAAGAAAGCTACGATCCAACAGGAATATAAAAGGCAGGTAGTCCAGGGGCTCAATAAGGTAAATATTGTCTTCATCTTTTAAAATACGATTTACAGGTTCACACACGTTAGGATTTAGGTGAACAGGGTAAACGATTTGAACGTCGCCGCGCTTTGCAATTTTTGCTAGTGCCAGGCAGATGTTTTCAAAGCCTTGACCAAAATTTTCCCGCCTATGACCGGTGACCAAAATTAGTTTACGGGACAGGTCTAGGTAAGGGAAAAGCTTGACTATATTGCTTTGGAGCAATTTGTCGTCTTGGAGACGTTTTGTGACGTCGAGAAGGGCATCAATCACAGTATTACCCGTAACGAAAATATTTTCCTGAGCATGCCCTTCTTTTTTGAGGTTCTCAGCTGCTTTTGCCGTTGGGGCGAAGTGTATATCAGAAATGTTGTCACACAAGCGGCGGTTCATTTCTTCTGGCCAAGGCGCCATAATATTGCCGGTTCGTAATCCAGCTTCTACATGGCCAACTGGAATTTTGCGATAAAAGGCGCTTAGGGCAGCGGCGAAGGCTGTCGTTGTATCGCCATGTACCAAAACACGATCCGGCTGGTATTGATCAAGAACTTCGCCAAGGCCTGAAAGTACAGCACTAGTGACGTGGGTCAGGTCTTGATCTTTGCGCATGATGTTGAGATCAAATTTTGGAGAGATTGAAAATAGGCTCAAAACTTGATCTAGCATATAACGGTGCTGTGCAGTAACACAGACCTCACTTTTAATGTCTGGATTAGCTTCAAGGGCTTTCACTACCGGAGCCATTTTGATGGCTTCAGGGCGTGTGCCAAATACACAAAGAATTTTCATACACTTGGATATCGCTATCCACACTTTTCCGCAAGGGTTGTAGGTGACTAAAAAACAATAGAACTTCCTTTCAATAGGCAAATTACACTATTGTTTATTTTATGAGGTTTACCAGTTTCAGTTATAAATACATTACCAAATGTTTATTTGGATTAGCTCTACTTTCTTATGCTGAGCGTGCTTGGGCAGCTGAATTGGTAGCACACAAAGCGTTTTATTCTCTAAAACTGGGTACTGTAAGTGAAGGTAGTGACTTCATCGGTGCACAAGGTAATGTGAGCTTGTCCCTAGAGCACACATGTGACGGTTGGACTATGTCACAAACATTACATATGATCTTGGCTACTTCTGATGGGGGCCAGGTTATTCAGGATTTGCGCTTTACAGGGTGGGAATCTGATGATGGCACTCGTTATCGGTTTTTCGCTTCTAATAATGTCGATGGTGTGCGGAACGACTTTCGTGGACGTGCGTTGAAGGTATTGGAAAATGGAACTGGAAATGCTAATTACAGCATTCCTGAGGAGTTAAAAGTTCCTTTGCCAAAGGGCACTTTGTTCCCACTTGGCCATACATCATGGTTAATAGAACGTGCCTTAGCCGGAGAACGACAGGTGTCCAACACACTTTTTGACGGCACACAACAAGGAGTTCAAAAAGTTACAGCGTTTATTGGTAAAAAAATGCAGTACGGTGAGCATATTTCAAAAGAACAGGGCACGTTACTTGGTCCTTTATCTCAGCGCCCAGGTTGGAATATTCGCATGGGCTTTTATGAGCTAGATTCTAAGAATTCCATGCCCGCCTATGAGATGGAGGTTTTGCAACTTGATAACGGCATCACTCCCTCCCTAATGTTGGATTATCAAGATTTTACTGTTATTCTGACTCAGGTTCGCCTTGATGATATTCCTTTGCCAGACTGTTCATAGTATGGTTTTCACATAGTTCATTTGATCATGGCCTTTAATCGATTCGAAATAGCAACCAGTATGGCTTTATAGCTTAGTAAGATTATTCAATTTATTGACTAGTCAAAAATCTTTATGACCTTATCATGTTATATATGAAGTAAAAAAAAGTGTAAAAACCTCGTATTGCATCTAGTAGAAGGTGCAAGCTGATATTTTTTAATTTTTTGGAGTAAAAGATATATTTATCAGTTGCTTACCTTTTGCGGGCCAGCGCGACCATTCTTTTTATTTCTTGCATACTGATGGCGCCGGGGGAGAGCTGGTCACCTATTATAAAAGCTGGAGTTCCAGTGATGTCTAGACGTTCTGATAGTTCCGCGTTCTTATTTAATTCATTATTAACCGATTCATTTTTCATGCCTTTGGTTATGACGTCTTTGTTAAGACCCAAGTCGTCAGCGATAGTGAAGATCTTTTCTGCGTTCAGGTTTCCTCGTGATGCCATCAACGCGGCGTGAAAAGGTAGATATTTTTCTGGTGTCGTGTTCCAGACAGCTAGTGCGGCCTGAGATGCAAAAAGAGAATCAGGCCCTAGAATTGGAAGCTCTTTCAGCACATAGCGGATATTGCCGTCTTCCTCCAGTAAGGCCTGAATAGTTGGAAAAACTCGTTTGCAATAGCCACAGCGGTAATCGAAAAATTCAACAATAGTGATATCTCCAGCTGGATTGCCAATCACTGGTGAGCCCGCATTATGGCTTAACTCAGAAGTTAAGCTGGTCAAGTTTTTCTTGGCTCGTTCGCTTTTTGCTGCTTGCGCTTTGACTTGGTAAGTTTGAATGGCGCGCATAAGAACTTCAGGGTTTTTTAGGATGTAATCCTGAATAACAGCCTCGACTTCCTTCCTCAGAGCATCGCTCATATTTTCTTTTGCGGATGTGCCAGCGATATTAAAAAGCGAAATGGTTGCTATAAGAAAGGTGCAATAAATGGTCTTTGTGAGCATTTTTTTTATCATTCCTTAAACATAAATAATATAATTTAATAGCACAATGCGCCAGCTTCTAGCCTAAGGCAAGTCCCAGAGCGATTTAGCGGGAGAGGATTATGCCTGACATATGGACTGGTGCTGGAACATGTCCGGCAACCGCCGAGATTCCAATAAAGACAACCTGAACAATGGCCCTATTGTCTTCTGGCCAGATTTTACGGTAAAGGTCAGACAGATCGACTGTCTCCACCCACCATGACCCAGTATTCTCACGTCCTCCTCTGACCGTGTAGCGAGGAACTGGGTTGGTGCTGTCCTTAGGTGGCATTACTATGGTGCCACGTTGTAGGGCAGATTCTCCCCAAGTTAGGCTTATTATACGGTCATGGGTGGGAAGGGAACTTCCGGGCCATCTAAACGGTTGACTGCTGACGCGTTGACCTTTTGAAGCACCTCCATAAAAGCCAATAACCATGCGCACAGGGTGATGGCCCGATGTTGATGGCGGTTCAATAAGCCACGACCAACTGAGGAAAGGTGTCGCCAACATCATTGCGTTGGTACGTCTGACAATGATAAATGATTCTTCTGAGTTGGTAATTCTGAGGGAGGGTATTCCGTCTTTGGTAACAACACGAAGTTGGCCAACGTCCAAGCTGTCACTCTTTTCAATAATCCAGTCGATGGGAAGGTCTAGGGGTGAGAAGCCCGGGAACGGGCCTAGGACAGACAACAAACCTTCCGGTGCAACGCTGGCTTGCTTGACGGTGCATCCGGGTAGTATTAGCAATATCACTCCTGCAAGTGTGGTCACCTCGAGAAAAATTTGTAGAAATTTCATTTTGGTTTATGGCTTTTTAGTGCGTGCAAAATATCTTTTGCATGGATCCATTCTGCGGAGCCTTTCTTAAGCAAAGAAGCGGCGCGCTCGCCATGGAAGCGTGCATCTGCCTGTTTCCTGTTAAGCAGGGCCGCTTCCGCCAACGCCAGAGAGCTCTGCCCCAATTTTCCGGCTTTGCCATAGGCAGTTCCTAAAAGCCGCCAAGCAAAGCTATCGCTCTTATCGGCATCAACAGCAAGAGTAAGGTTTTTTATGGCTTGTTTCAGCAATGCAGGGTCACCGGTTTCGATTAGGACACGGCCAAGTGCGCGGTATAGAAGATGCGAGCCCTTACCCAGCATTACGGCTTTTTCATAGTGGATTATAGAATCATTAATATTGCCATTTTCAAACAATACTTGACCCTTTAGTTCCTGAAAATAGGGATCAGTTGGATACTCATCGATTAGGCCATCAATCAATGGAAGCGCCTTTGTCAAGTCAGGTATCCTGTAATATGCAATAGCGCGCGCATACCGGGCCACAACGCGACTATCATCCTTCTTATACGCCCTTAATGTACTGCTCGGTTTATCAATGTAGGCCTTTAGTTTGGCTTTCATTCGAGCGTGACTTTGGATAAAACTTGGTGGATCAGGTTTATCTTTATACTTTGAAAACCTAATAAAAGCGCTTACCGCGCTCATTCTTTGACGAGTTAAAGGATGTGAACGATAATATGGATCTTGTCGTTCGACACTCAATAGTTCTTGGTCACCAAGAACTTTGAAAAAACTCAACATGCCCACGGCGGATTGCCCAGTCTGCTCAAGGAACCGCATAGCTGCTGCATCTGCAGAGCCTTCTTGAGTGCGGCTGTATTGTAGATATTTACGGGTGCTCATACCCTTACCGCCTGCAGTGATGGCGGTGCCAACTTCACCGTATCCCCCGATTGAAGCTAAGCCGCCAAGAACTGTCGCCAAAATATTAGCCGCTGAGCTATTCTTCATAGCGTCGCGGATCCCTGAAAGATGGCCACCAGAAATGTGTCCAGTTTCATGTGCTATAACAGCGATAATTTGCCCAGGAGTTTTGGTTTTCATCAAAAGGCCCGTATTAATAAATAGTTTTTGCCCCCCAGCAACAAAGGCATTAAGAGACTTGTCATTGACAATATAAAGATCAACGGCAGAGGGTTCCAAACCAGCTGCTTGGAAAATTGGCGTAGAATAGCTGCGGAGGATATGTTCTATTTCCGCATCACGGATAAACGATAGCTTTTTGGCTTCAGCTTTTGCTGATATAAAAGCAAAGCAGATTATAAACACACAAAGAATTAACCACCTGATGGTGCCAGGCCTAGGTATGAATTTTAATAGACAATTTATAAGTTCCATAACTCTTAAAAATAGTACTAGAGAGCGCCCTAGTCAATTTAAGCGTATTGCGCCACTTGTGTTATTGATTACGTTGACGCTTACATCCTGTGGTGCGATGACTAAAATAAGTGATGATTTTTCTGAACTTGGTAAGGGTCTTCGAGCAGATTTTGAAGAGGATAACTATGTCGGGTTTCTTGGCGGGTTAGCAACAGGTGAACCAAGTGCAACCCTCGCAGGTCGCGATGTCCTTGAAGCTGGGGGAAATGCGGTCGATGCTGCAACAGCGATATACTTCAACCTTGCCGTAACCATGCCTTCAGTGGCAGGCATAGGTGGTGGCGGGGTTTGTATTGTCCATGATGCACAATCGAACACTACTAAGTCACTTGATTTCCTTACAAGAACACCAGAGAAAACGGGTGTTCCTGCAAAGCGAGCCAATGCGGTTCCTGGCAATATTGCTGGATTTCATGCTTTGCATTCGCGTTATGGAAGATTGCCCTGGGCCCAACTTGTAGCTCCTGCGGAGGGCCTGGCTCGTTTTGGTTCAAGTGTATCGCGTGCTTTTTCACATGACTTGGAAAAAATTGGCGATGCCCTGCTTTCAGAGCCGGCAGCAAATTATATTTTCAGTCGTCCGGTTCTGGGAGGCCTACTTGGTGAAGGTGATAAGTGGCTGCAGCCGAATCTGGCCAAAGTCATAGGCAATGTCCGCACAAAAGGCTCAGCGGCATTATATAAGGCGCCAGGTGCCGAAATTTTTGCTGCTGCAGTTGTCGCTGGTGGTGGTTTCCTTGAGGCTGCCGACATGACTGACTACAAACCTGCATGGCGAAACTCCATCCAAGTTCCCTTGGGCCACATTACTGTCCACTTTTCACCTCCGCCTGCTGCTGGTGGTGCTGTTGCTGCGGAAATTCTGGCGATGCTGCTTCAAGGAAATCGTTATATTGATTCCACTCCTCAGGATCGTCCACATCTGTTTATTGAATCCATCATTAGGGCACATGCTGATCGTGGGCTATGGATGCAGGCTGATGGTAGCAGCAACGTTGATTCTTTTGAATTAGTCTCCAAACCCAGAATAGACCAGCTTATGAGCAGCTATCGCGCTGATGCCCATGTTGCGACTGCGTCATTAAGCCCGCCTCCGGTTAAGATAGTTGATGACACCTCAGCTACAAGCTTTGCGGTAATGGATGAAGATGGTGCAGCTGTTGCTTGTGCGCTTAGCATGAACAGTTTGTTTGGTAACGGACTCGTAGCCAAAAACACAGGGGTTTTGATGGCTTCCTTACCAGATGGTGAACGCGGTTCAGCATCGTTAGGCCCCATGCTTGCTGTTGACCATGCTACTAATAATTTTTTCTTTGCTGGAGCAGCCTCTGGCGGTGTGACCGCACCTACGGCTTTGATGTCTGTGGCCTTATCTAACGCTGTCAATGTGGGGGGGCTTCAGGATGCTCTGCTTGCCAAGCGCATACACCATAGTGGCAATCCGGACATCGTTTATTACGAACAGGGCTACAATGAAGCTGTGATTCAAACTTTGATCAAAAAAGGCCACCGGGTTGCAGAAACCCCTTCGCTTGGGCTGGTTAATGCAGTTGGCTGTTTGCAAGGCTTGACTAATGATTTGAATAGCTGTGAAGTGGCAACTGATCCTAGGGGTTTTGGTCTGGCTGTGAAGTTACATGACTAGGCTTTTACAATGACGCTTAAAGTAGCAAAACGTGGTTCCATACCTGCATTTCTTGTAATGGATATAATGCGCGCTGCTTCTAGCCGGGAAGCCAGCGGTAAGAATGTCATTCATATGGAGGTTGGCCAGCCGGGCACAACGGCGCCACCGTCGGTTATTCAAGCCGCGCATGCAGCTCTGGATGGTGATCATTTAGGTTATACTCTAGCCTTTGGCATTGAGCCGTTGCGTCAGCGACTCTCACAGCACTATCAGGACTTCTACAGTCTTGCAGTTCCGGCTCAGCGTATTGCAATTACGACAGGTTCATCAGGCGGTTTTATCCTCGCTTTCTTGAGTGCTTTTGATGTGGGTGATAGAGTTGCTTTAGCTAATCCAGGATACCCAGCCTATCGCAACATACTGAAAGCCTTAGATGTGGAACCAATTGGAATTCCGGTTGGTCCACAAAGTAACTTTCAACTGACACCAAAAATTCTTGATACTATCGAAGGCGAACTGAATGGCTTGATTATAGCTAGCCCATCCAACCCCACTGGCACTATGATTATGCACAACGAGATGAAGGCTCTTGCTGAGTATTGCAAAGAGCGCAGTATCCGTCTGATCTCTGATGAAATTTATCATGGAATTACCTATGAGAAGATGGCTTGTTCAGCATTAGAATTTAGTGATGATGCAATCGTCATCAACAGCTTTTCAAAGTATTTTTCTATGACCGGTTGGCGTTTAGGATGGATGGTAGTGCCGGAGTCTTTACTCAGGTCTGTTGAATGTTTGTCACAAAATCTATTTATTTCCCCACCAACACTCTCTCAAATAGCGTGCGTTGCAGCTTTTGATTGTAGGGAGCATCTGGATGGCCACGTTGCAAAATACAGGCTTAACCGGGATTTATTATTTGATTTGCTACCAAAGGCTGGTTTCAACAAGTTATCACAGGCAGATGGAGCTTTTTATCTGTATGCAGACGTATCACACATGACAAACGACAGCGAAGAATTCTGCCGTCGCTGTCTTAACGATACTGGCGTCGCCATAACTCCTGGTATTGATTTTGACCCTGAACGCGGCAATCAGTTCGTGCGTTTTTCCTTTGCTGGCCCCTTTGAAGACATGGTGGATGCAACAAGACGCTTGATTGAGTGGCAGCGCTAGCATTTGAATTAAGACGGTTTGACTTAAGTTGTAGGGTTGCAATAGATAAAGTTTTCACTCGCTCAAATGAACAATCTTAATTGTAATGATTCCTATGGTTAAGTGGCTCGCTCATATTAATTCAAGCAAATGATAGCGGGTATTTTGGATGCACTTTTATATTTTAACAAGTGGCACAAAAAGTGACGTAAGCTGCCAATTACCCGGACCACCACCATCCCTTTTTAGGTTTCTCAGTAGCCACGTTGCTTCCATCACCAATATTTATAACCGTAGTTTTTGGAGTTTCAGCAACATTTTTTTTATTTGTTACTGATGGCTCTGAAATATTTTCATTCAAAGCTGACACGTTGGATGCATCACCAAATGTTTGTAACACCGCATCGGTTGCGGTTGTCTTTTTTTCTGCAGTGGTCTTAATCGAACGGCGTCGACTGACTCGTTTTTTGGCGGGAATAGAATCTTTTTCGCCATCTTTTACTTCTTTGGCGGTTTGCTCAACTGGGCCCTCCAATACAGCATCTATGTCTGCTTCGGAAGTTTTATATTCAGTCACACTCTCAGTAGAATTATTCTCACTTGAGTCGCCTTCTTCGGAGCGTCCACGGCGGCGGCGTCCACCACGCTTTCCACGACGCCGGCGTTTTGGATTCTTATCTTCACTAGTTTCATCATCACTAGAAATAGCCTCAGTTGTTTCTTTGTTCTGACTGTTGTTTTTGGAAGGCTGGCCATCAACTGTTTCTGCCGCTATATCAGATGATACGCGTCGACGCGGACGGCGTTTACGCTTGGATACTTTTTCTTCAGTAGGGGTTGTATCGTTGTTGGGGTTTTGTGTTACCAGTTCAATTTTGCCATCAGCGTTAAGCCGCTCGATTCTCAGAGCGGGTGGAATAAGAGATTCGTCAGCGTTGAGGGTTATGAAAACGTCTGTGCTTTTTTCAATGTCGGCTAGTGTTTGGCGTTTCTGGTTTAGAATATAAAGAGCAACCGCAGTCGGAACATATACAATGAGAGAACTGGTCTCTTTGTTATTGGCTTCTTCTTGAATGGCGCGTAAGACAACAAGGGATGAAGAATCTGTGGAGCGTCTGATGCCCGTGCCTTCGCAATAGGGGCAGGGCTCAGAACTGGTCTCAATCAAAGACATGCGTAAACGCTGGCGTGACATTTCAAGAAGCCCAAAAGGACTGATGCTGCCGATTTGGATACGCGCTCGGTCGTAGCGCATAGCTTCCTTAAGCCGTTTTTCCACAAGGGAGTTGTTGCGGTTAGATTCCATGTCAATGAAGTCAATGACAATGAGTCCAGCTTGATCGCGTAAGCGTAACTGGCGCGCAATTTCATCTGCGGCCTCAAGGTTAGTTTTAAAAGCAGTTTCTTCGATGTTACGCTCGCGGGTTGAGCGGCCAGAGTTCACGTCAATTGAAACCAGTGCTTCAGTTGGATTTATAACAATATAAGCACCGGACTTCATTTGAACTTCTGGAGAATGAAGGGCATCAAGCTGATTTTCAACTTGATAATATTGAAAGATGGTTTCTTTTGTTTCCGTGTAAGGCTGCACACGCTTAGCGTGACTTGGCACCAGCAACTTGATGAAATCCTTGGCCATGCGATAACCGCGCTCACCCGCTACTATGATCTCTTCAATTTCGCGGGCATAAAGGTCACGGATCGAACGTTTGATCAGATTGCCTTCTTCGTGGACTAGTGATGGGGCTGAAGATTCTAAAGTCAGATTTCTCACGCTATCCCAGAGGCGCAATAAATATTCGTAGTCACGTTTTATCTCCGCCTTCGATCGCTTGCTGCCAGCCGTACGAACAATGACTGCTATGCCTTCAGGAATTTGCAACTCAGAAAGAATGGCTTTTAATTTCTTGCGGTCTGCACCGTTGGTGATTTTGCGTGAGATACCGCCGCCACGCGCGGTGTTGGGCATCAGCACGCAATAACGTCCAGCAAGTGAAATATATGTGGTCAGCGCTGCTCCCTTATTACCTCGTTCCTCTTTGACTACTTGAATCAGCAGGATTTGGCGGCGCTTGATAACTTCCTGAATTTTATAGCGGTGATGACTGGGCGCACGGCGTTTGGGAAGTGCTTCTTCAGTTTCTTCATAGCTGGTGCTTTGTTCTTCAGGTTCTTCATTAAAGTTTTCGGTGTCAGCAGCTAGGGCATTTTCTTCGGTGGTTTCTGATTCTTTATCAGTAACCTTTGTAAGTTCATCCTCTTCAGTTGCTTCTTCAGCTAATTCAGCAGCTTGATGCTCGGCGAGCAATGCTTGTCGGTCCTCAATGGGGATCTGATAGTAATCCGGGTGAATCTCACTGAAGGATAAGAAACCATGACGGTTTCCACCGTAATCGACAAACGCAGCTTGTAGCGATGGCTCAACCCGGATAACTTTTGCCAGATATATATTACTCTTAATTTGTTTGCGGGCTACTGATTCGACATCAAAGTCGTGAAGGCGATTCCCACTTAGCACCGCGACCCGGGTTTCCTCCGGGTGGGCGGCGTCGATTAACATTTTGTTGGTTGACATTAAAACTGAAACTCCAAAGCGTCGGCCCGTCATTAGGATCATATCCATTGATGGAGACGATGCGTGTTTGTTTAAAGCTGGCGGCGCATTCGAACGAATTCTCGACCTTCAATAAAGACGGCTTTTCCTTCATGAATGTTCGCGCTGCTTTATCCTGCATAGGAAAACTCGTAATTTTTACTCAAAACTTGCTTAAAATGTGGGGTGCCAAAAAAATAGCCACTCACACTAGTGAAATTTTAAACTGTGGTAGTCATAAAATTATACAACTCAGATAATAATATTAATATAACGGTAGGAATTTAGTTCGACAATCGTATTATTGCGTATGTGTTGTCTTTTATTGGTGAGCCATGCACTCTGGAAAACAAGGTTTTGGAACTTTCACGTTTCTTTTAAGCTTAATGGCACTTCTTCTAGGGGGGGGTGGGTTTGCACCGGGCACAGCAAGCGGCGCGGTATCCATTGTCACTGACGTACGAGTGGGACAAAATGGTCAAACGACTCGGTTAGTTTTAGACCTGACTGAAAAAATTCCTTTCAAGGTTTTCGCTCTAGCTAAACCCTATCGGATTGTCATTGATTTACCAGAAGTGGGCTGGCGCTTGCCCGCACGTCCTTTGCCTGCGGGTATTGGTATGTTAAAAAATATGCGTTATGGATTATTTCAACCGGGCACCTCCCGGATTGTCCTAGATGTCAACAAACCGCCGAATATTGAAAAAAAATTCATTCTCACGCCGGAAGGTAAAATTGGGCATAGGCTGGTTGTAGATTTTGGCCACATATCTAATGAAGCTTTCTCCAGTGCGCGCAAGAAGACTACTTCACCGTATGATGCGCCGTTTAAAAAAGGTATTGCCCCCGCGGCATTTGCTATGCCCAAACCTTTGGCCTTAGCGAAACCTACTATCACTTCTAAAATACCAGCCAAAAAGATTATCTTTATTGACCCTGGCCATGGCGGCGTTGACCCAGGAACTATCGGAGCAAGTGGGACTTATGAGAAACATATAACACTGGCAATGGCGCGCCAACTTAAGTCGGAACTGAACAAGATAGGTAGATTTCAAGCCCTGTTGACAAGAAATCGTGATATTTTTGTTCCTCTGCGCGATCGAGTAGCACGCGCGCGTGATGCAGGGGCTGATTTGTTTATTTCAATCCACGCAGATGCCACAAAGAATAGGAAAACCCGTGGGCTTTCTGTTTACACTCTTTCAGAACTGGCTTCTGATCGTGAGACAGCTGCTTTGGCAGAAAAAGAAAACAAGGCAGATTTGATCGCTGGAATTAATTTTAGCGAAGAAACACCAGAGATTTCAAACATCTTGATTGACCTTACTCGCCGTTTGTCTATGAACGAGTCGGCAAAATTCGCCATTGGCCTGGTTAGGCAATTACGTCATCAGACAAAGGTGCTACGTAATACCCATCGTTTTGCAGGATTTGCTGTTTTGAAAGCACCAGATGTGCCGTCAGTCCTAGTCGAGTTAGGCTTCTTGTCAAACAGGAAGGATGAGAAGGCGCTGAAGGATAAAAAATTTCGCGCCAAATTGGCCAAGGGTATGGTGCGTGCGGTAATTGGTTACTTCTCAAATATAGAAGAAGCTTATAAAAAATAACGTGCTTGCACTGATTACCTCTTAATTCTTTATCGCATCAACGATAAGGCTTAAGATTTTAATTTGAAAAATTAGGTAATAAACCAGATGTCCACAAATAAAGAACTTAAGATCCATGCTTAGGGGAATATTTACTTTTTTAGGCACGTTAATCATATTCGTCTTTATTGGTCTAGGCGGGTTGATTTTTGTGTTGAATAAATTTGGCCCGGAATTGCCAGATTTTCACTACCTTGGTAACCACGAGCCAGATGTAATGACCCGTGTTCACGCCGGTGATGGACGTTTGTTGGCTGAATATGCCACTGAGGAAAGAGTGTTTGTCCCAGTTGGGGCCATGCCACGCATTGTTATTCAAGCTTTTTTGTCAGCCGAGGATAAGAATTTCTATGCTCATTGGGGAGTTGATCCTCCCGGAATTATTCGATCTGTGGTCATTAATCTCAAAAACCTTGGCAAACAGCGCCGCATGGTGGGGGCATCAACCATTACCCAGCAGGTGGCAAAGAATTTTCTTTTGACACAAGAGGTTTCTTGGGAACGCAAAATCAAAGAGGTTATCCTTGCTTTTAGGATTGAGCGTGCTTTCACAAAAGATAGAATTCTTGAACTTTACTTGAATGAAATTTATTTGGGCTACGGCTCTTATGGGGTTGCGACGGCGGCACTTAATTATTTTGACAAATCTTTGAATCAGCTAAGCATCGCTGAGGCCGCCTATCTTGCCGCTCTTCCTAAGGCGCCTAATAACTATCATCCGCATAAACGCCGTAATGCTGCAATCATTCGCCGAGACTGGGTTATCGGGCGGATGCTTGAGGACGGCATAATAGGTTCGATTGAAGCAGACATTGCACGGGCTGAGCCGCTCATTACTCGCAATCGTTCGGAAACTGAGTTTGTCACGGCTGAATATTTTGCCGAAGAGGTGCGCAGGGAACTGGCTAAACGATATGGTGAGAAAGAACTTTATAAAGGCGGGCTCTCTGTGCGTACCACGTTGAACCCAGAATTGCAGGATATTGCCGACAGGGCTGTTAGAAACGGCCTTTTGTCTTATGATCGCCGTCATGGTTGGCGCGGTCCGTTGATGCATATTGATGAAAGTGAAGTAGATCAATTTTGGCCTGCAAAATTGGCTGCCATTGAGCCAATGCCTGGCCTTGGCAGCTGGAAATTGGCATTGGTCCTTAAATTGGAGTCTGCTTACGCTGTCATAGGACTTGCTGATGGAACGAATGGGCAAATTTCTCTAGCTAATTTAAAATGGGCGCGACCCTGGGAAAAAAAAGAAAAACTTGGTCCCAAAGTAAAACACCCTTCAGATGTCCTTGCTAAGGGTGATATTATTGCCGTTGAGGCTCTGCTTGAAGACAAAGAAGGCAATGCTTACCCTTCTGATACTTACGGATTAAGGCAAATTCCAGAAATTGAGGGCGCACTCGTCGTGTTGGACCCTCACACTGGAAGGATTTTAGCAATGTCCGGGGGTTACGATTATGCAAAAAGTCAGTTCAACAGGGTAACGCAGGCTAAAAGACAGCCGGGTTCGGCATTTAAACCATTCGTATATCTGGCAGCATTGGACTCAGGATATACACCATCAACTCTGATACTTGATGCGCCATTTGTAATCGACCAAGGTCCAGGTCTGCCGAAATGGCGTCCAGCTAATTATACAAAGAAGTTCTATGGTCCTAGCACAATGCGTTTGGGCGTCGAAAAATCACGTAACCTAATGACTGTAAGATTGGCCCAAACTATTGGTATGGATAAAGTGAGTGAGTACGCATCACGCTTTGGAGTGTACGATAACATGCCCGAGCAGTTGGCCATGTCTCTTGGCGCTGGAGAGACAACGCTACTAAAGCTAACTACGGCATACGCAATGCTCGTTAACGGGGGAAAGAAGGTCAGCCCAACCTTGATCGATCGAATTCAAGACCGTAATGGACGGAAAATTTTTAGTCATGATCTTAGGTCTTGTAATGAGTGTAGTGTTCCTTTCTGGACATCTCAGCCAGTGCCATTATTGGCAAATTCTCGAGATCAATTAACGGATCCAGCCAGTGCATATCAAATTGTTTCTATTTTGAAGGGAGTGGTCGAACGTGGCACGGGACGTTCCCTTCGTTCAATAGGAAAACCCATAGGTGGTAAGACTGGGACAACTAATAACAGTGTAGATGCCTGGTTCATTGGTTTTTCACCAGATCTAGCTGTTGGCGTGTTTGCGGGTTTTGATAAGCCTAGGTCTATGGGCCATATGGAACAAGGGGCATCGGTTGCAGCGCCTATTTTCAAAGCCTTTATGAAAGAGGCTTTGGCCGACAGCCCTGCAACAACGTTCCGTATTCCACCAGGAATTCGTCTTGTCAGGGTTAATGCCACGACAGGCCGCTTGGCACGCAGTGGTGATAAAAAAATTATTCTTGAGGCCTTTAAGCCGGGAACCGTTCCAAAAGGTGAAGCTCAAATTTTACGAGGTGAATCTGTTGTTGGTCCCTCGCCATCCGCGGGTACGGGTGGCTTGTATTAAATTCTTATCAAGGGTAAACCCAAGCTCCTTAAGTTGGTTGTGAAAGAATATTAATATGCGTGCTGAAATAGCAGCCCTTGGCCAGGAAATTAAACAGTCACTGGAACTGTTGAGGAGGCATCTTTGACTATGATAATGCATTACAACGCTTACAAGAACTGAACGCAGAGACAGAAAGCCCAGATTTCTGGAATGATTCGGCGCGGGCCCAAGCTTTGATGCGAGAGCGTACTGGATTAGAGGATGGGCTCAAAGCCATTGACCAACTAACACTTGACCTTACTGATAATGTAGAATTACTTGAAATGGGCGTGGTCGAGAACGATGAAGAAATCGTAGCTGAAGCTGAAGCTGCCCTTATAGCTATCCACAAAACCGCGACCAAGGCAGAACTGCAGACGCTTTTGTCTGGCGAGGCTGATACAAATGACGCTTACTTAGAAATTCATGCAGGCGCTGGAGGCACTGAAGCTCAGGACTGGGCCGAAATGCTTCTTCGAATGTATACCCGCTGGTCTGAATCCAAGGGATACAAAGTTGAATGGCTAGAAGAAAGCATCGGTGAAGAAGCTGGGCTTAAATCTTCAACTGTTCGGATATCTGGATATAATGCCTATGGCTGGCTTAAGACAGAAAGTGGTGTTCATCGACTGGTTCGTATATCGCCCTTTGATTCTAGTGCGCGTCGTCACACAAGCTTTTCGTCAGTTTGGATTTATCCTGTGATAGATGACGCTATTGATATTGAAATTGAGGATAAGGATTTACGCGTCGACACATATAGGGCCTCGGGTGCGGGTGGCCAACATGTGAATAAGACGGATAGCGCCATTCGTATTACTCACTTGCCGACCAACATTGTCGTACAGTGCCAGAATGACCGCTCACAACATAAAAATAGGGCTGCAGCCATGAGCATGCTGAAGGCGCGTCTTTATGAGGCGGAACTCCAGAAACGCGAGGATGAGGCTCAAGCCGAGCACGAATCAAAGACTGATATCGGTTGGGGACACCAGATACGCTCGTATGTGCTGCAGCCCTATCAGATGGTCAAGGATTTACGCACAGAACTTGAAACATCAAATACTCAAAGTGTGCTTGACGGAGATCTAGATGATTTTATGGCAGCAGCTCTAGCTGCGCGGGTCAAGGGAAATTAAGATATAGTAAAAGAGACAATAAAACCCACTCAATTTTACCAAGTTCAAGACGTCGCTGGCTATTTTAATAATGTCGCTCCGCATGCTTCGGGTAATTTTTTTGAGATTCTCTTCATATAGCATCCTAAGTTTTACATCCTTTGATTTTAATATATCAAAGGGTATTACTGAGCTCTTCTGATGCATTTTTACGCCAATAGAAAAATGACGAATAATTAAGCTTCCAAAGCTTTGCAATCTTATAAAGTATTTTTCTTTTCTAACCTCAGGTTTAGTGCCTGACTGCTTATAATAGTTTTGAAATGCTTAAGAACCCTAGCTGCGCAATAATCCATAATATGTAGTAAGTTATCATAATCTTTGGCTCCACCGATACAGGAAAGTTTGTCACGAAGGCTCACTGGAATGTCGTGTTGGCGAATTTGGCGTAATTCTCTTGGAATAGTTAGGCGCAGCATACCTTGCAGGCCGTTCCACAGCTCTAGGGCTTGCAGCAGGTCACTAGCTATGACCGGGTCGATTAATTTTTTACACGTCATAATTTCTAGAGCGGACTTTGTATCGCGTGCCAGAATATCTGGGTGTTTGTGGGCATGGTACAACTGTAGAAATTGTGTCAGGAATTCCACATCAATGAGCCCCCCGCGAATATGTTTCACATCCCAAATAAAATTCGTTTTGTGAGTTTTTAGCATACGGTTTCGCATGTCATTCACATCTGCTAATAGAGCTTTTGGGTCACGCTGGCGTGTAAGTGTGTTATAAATGATATCGGTGATTTTTTTGGCTAGATGGTTTGGCGCGCTGATGATTCTTGAACGAGTCAGTGCCATTTGTTCCCAAGTCCAAGCTTCTTCATAGTTATATTGTTTAAAAGAGTCCAAGCTAGAGGCGATAGGTCCAGCAGTGCCCGAGGGACGCAAGCGCATATCCACTTCGTACAGATTACCCTCACTAGTCTGTGAGGTCATGGCGGTGATAAAACGTTGACTTAGCCGGGCAAAATAATGTCCTGGTGATAATGGCTTGGAACCGTCAGATGACTTTGAGTTCTCAGGTAAATCGTAAACAAAGACTAGGTCTAGATCAGATTCAGGCGTCATCTTCCGACTGCCTAGTTTGCCCATGGCAACGATTGCCATACTAGACCCGGAGATTCGCCCGTGCTGTGCCGCCATTTCTTTTTCTATCTTTTCGTAAAGGGCACTGATGGCGCTATCAGCTATATTCGAAAGAGCATCCGCACTTTCAAGTTGATCAATCTTCAACAGCAAACTTAAGACACCGACTTGAAAACGCCTGTCATTGGCCCAGCGTCGAGTTGCGACTAGGACGTCTTCTATATTTCTCGCACGTTCCAACAAGCTATAAAGTTCCAAGTGCATTTCTTCTTTTGAAGGTAAGGCTCCGAAAAATCCAGGTGTTACTACTATTTCAAGAACTTGCGTGCGGCGGCTCAAATATTCAGCCAGACGTGGCGCACCGCCCATGATCTCAGCGACAAGGTCAAGCAGGCTGGGATTTGAATAAAACATGGAAAAGAGTTGAACTCCCGAGGGAAGACCTCTCAGGAATTCATCAAATTTCAGAAATGTATCGTCTGGTTCTCGGGTACCTGCGATCGACTTCAACAGAACGGGAAATATTTCCGTTAGTAATTCACGAGAACGAGCATTACGTATAGATCTATAACGTCCATGATGCCAACCCCTGACTATCTGATCAACAATATCAGGTTTGCTAAATCCCATACGCTCAATAGTTTTTAGGGTCTCAGGATCACTTTCGCTGCCTGTAAAGACAAGATTACTTGAGATACTATCATCAGAGCCAAGCGATGGTGAATTCTCGAATAGGGCGCCGTAGTGACCTTCAACAGTTTTTAGATGGTAGCTTAGCTCATTTGTGAAACTGCTTGCATCTGGGTAGCCAAGAAAAGCGGCCAGACCCGCAATGGCTCTGGGTTCTTCAGGTAGGGAATGAGTTTGTTCGTCATTGATCATTTGCAGGCGATGCTCGACACGGCGTAGATAACGATATGCAGCGATCATGTCGTTGCAAGTAGCTTTTGTTATCTGGCCAAATTTTGCCAGCGCAGTAAGGCCGTTTTCTGTGGGCGCCCGTCGGAGCTCAACAAGTCTACCGCCCCAAATCAGTTGCTGGGTTTGGGTAAAAAATTCAATCTCCCGTATGCCTCCTCTTCCCAGCTTAATGTTATGTCCGTTGATGGCTATTTTTTCACCACCGCGATATGCATTGATTTGGCGCTTAATAGAGTTAATATCCTCAATGGCTGAGAAATCGAGATTTTTGCGCCATATAAAGGGTTTGAGCCATTTTAAAAAAGCTTCACCCGCGTCTTTATCACCACCAACTGGTCGCGCCTTAATCATGGCTGCGCGTTCCCAGTTCTGACCAATGCTTTCGTAATAGTTTTCGGCCGCTAAAACTGACAGGGCAATAGGATTTGCTGCTGGGTCCGGGCGCAAGCGTAAATCTGTACGAAAAACGTAACCATCAACGGTTCGCTCATCGAGCAGTTTGACCAAACCTCGGGCAAGGCGAACGAAGTTATTTTGCAAACCTTCACGATCATTAGTTTTCAGGCGGTCTGGGTCATAGAGAATAATTAGGTCGACATCACTGGAGTAATTTAGTTCTCGTGAGCCAAGCTTGCCCATGCCCAGTATTACCAGACCGGAACCGCACTCGGGGTTATTCATGTCTTCAACGATTATAGCTCCTTGACTAGCTGCTAGAGTAAGCAAATGAGACGATGCGGTTGATATTGAAGCCTCTGCGAGCTCAGAAAGTGCACCCGTAATTTCTGCCAACTCCCAAACACCGGAAATATCTGCTAGGGCAATGACAAGAGATGCCTGTCGTTTTGTTTTGCGTAGAAGCGCAGCTATTTTGTTTGTTCCTTCAGGCGTGCTTGGAATTTTTTTTCGAGCGCCTCGGATGTTGGCCAGTATTTTTTTCATTAACCGTTTAGGCCCCTCTTGAAATAGGGCACAAGTAAATACTGGATCTGATACAATGCTTTGAGTTAGATAAGGACTATATGAGAAGGTGATCTCCAATAGATCTTTCAAAGCTGGATCTTTGATAATTTTTTTTGCATGCGTGACAAGTTTTTTATCACCGCAAGTCTTGAGCGCATCCAACCAACGTTCCATCCCTAAGGCTGCAAGTTCGGGTTCAATTGTGATGGGGATTAAGCTTCGTTCGTTTGCTACGCTGAAATATGGCATAATCATTAACTCTTTATTCGTCACAAAATGATAGTAATTGTAGAAATCTAGATGTTATCAAAGCTCACTTTATATGTTGTGGCCCTAAAGTACTGTTGAAAATATGAAAAATAGTGTGATTAAACGAGTTATTCGTGGAGTGATCCATCTGTTGGGTGGATTAGGCACCGGTTTGGCTATTATGATGGTTCTGTCGGCTTGGAAACTCTCAAATGGCCCAATTTCCTTGGCTTTTTTGTCACCGTACTTTGAAAGCACACTGGCAAGATTTCATAAATCTTCCCAAATTCGCTTGGATGATACCATCCTGACCTGGGCTGGTTGGGAGCGCACATTGGATATTCGTGTTATTAACGTGCGTGTCTTGGGGGAAGGCGACGCCTTAATCGCCAGTGTTCCTGAACTTTCATTGTCCTTTAGCGCCAAGGCTTTGTTCAATGGAATGATTGCGCCAAAAAGCATCGAAATGTTTCGCCCTAGTCTTAAAGTCATACGTCATCGTGATGGCTCACTGGAAGTCGGCTTTAATACTGAAGATGCAAATTCAGATGAATTCTTGCAACAAATGTTCGCCATCTTGTTGCAGAAGCCTAGTGTTTCCCATCCCATGAGCTACCTGTCCAGGGTCAGTATTATTGATGCGGACTTAGAAGTAGTTGATCAAAATTTGAAAATTTCGTGGAGTGCCCCGAACGTACAGATTAAGCTTTTGCGCGGTGCCAAGGGTATAACGAGCGAAGTCACAATGGATGTTTTGGCAGGTGATACCAAGGCGAATATATCCATGCAAGGCGAGTACCTTGAAGCCGAAAGACGTTTTGATATTGGAATAGACTTCTACGAAGTTAAGCCTGCGGCTTTTGCTAAGCTATCACCTGAACTTTCTGCACTGGCAGGCATTGAAATTCCCCTTCAGGGAACCTTGACATTCTCTGTGTTGGGCGATGGTGCGATTGAAAGTTTTGGATTCGAAGTGGCTGGGTCAAGAGGTATTGTTGCTTTACCTGTTAAAACAGCAAAAAAGTTAGGTCTTCTTCAATTGTCTAAAAGCTTAGATGTCGAAGCAATAAACTTTATGGGTCGCTATGAGGGAAAGCTCAAAAAAACTGAGATTAGCAACTTTACACTCGAATTAGGTGCTCAGGGCAAAGTTTATTTGCCTCATCCTTTTGACCATGAAATGCCACTCAAAACCTTAAATGCACGTGGACGGTATTTTAGCGAAGGCTCTCAACTTCAGCTTGATGTGCTCGAACTGGACCTAGACGGCCCCCACATAGCAATTGCGCTTAATCTTGTAACGAATGGGGGTGGAGTCTCGCTTGGGGCCAATGGAGTTGTCAGAGATTTTAATCGAGACTACTTTTCTACTCATTGGCCAAGAAGTTTAGCCAAAAAAGCCCGGAAATGGGTTATCGAAAATGTGTCACAGGGAAGTGTGCCTGAAGTTCGAGCAGTAATTCAGGCACGTTATTCCAAAGACACAGGTTTTGAGTTGTTGGCATTGAATGGAGAAATGAACATACGCGGTGCAAAGGCTAGCTTCCTCTCGTCTATGCCAAAAATTTCAAATATTATGGCAACAGCACGTTTCAATAAAAAGAAATTCGATATTTTCATTACTCAGGCACAAGTGAAGGGTATAAGCACACGAAAAAGCGTTATTTCATTCATGGGTCTAGATGAGGTTGATACATATGCGAATATGGATTTGTTTATTAAAGGGCCTTTAAAAAACGCTCTCTCTTTGATTGATCAAGAACCCTTGGGCATTATATCAGCTTTAGGGGGATCTCCTGAGCAGGTAAATGGCTCGACTGATGCCCATATTAAATTAAATTTTTTGGTTGAGGATAATTTAAGCAGTGATGAGATTGATTTTAATGTCTCTGCGCGCATGCAGGATGTTTCCATTGATAGTATCATACTTGGCCAAGGCATCCAGAATGGCCAACTTTCTTTAAAAGTCTCTAGGCAAGGGCTTATCGTCAATGGAGATGTAAAATTTGGAAATATCCCAGCTTCACTTGAGGTGTGGCATAATTTCAGCGCTGGTGCCCCTTATCGGGGAAAATATAAAATTGCCTCCAAAATTGATGATCTTCAAAGTCTTAACCATCCGGGTATAAATTCTCACCCTTTGCTTGGGAATTTTATTGAAGGTGGTGTGGATGTTGATATCCAGTTGACCACCCACGATTTTGGAAAAGGTCAGGTGCAGGTTCGATTTGATTTGGATAAGACCGTATTAACGGTTCCTGCAATTGGATGGTCTAAGAAGGCTGGTTCTGCTGGAATTGCACTCGTCAATCTTGAAATTGATGACACCCGTATAATCAATATTCCTAAATTTTCACTTGCCGCTGGAGACATGAAAATTAATGGTTCTGCAGATTATGCTAAGGACGGAACCCGACTAGATAGAGTTAATATCGATCAAATCAGTTTTAAAAGGACTGATTTAGCCGGTGTTCTTATGCCCGGAAATGATGGCGGCTGGACTGTTAGTTTCCACGGACCAAGCCTTGACCTAGAACCCTCATTCGACAGCTTATTCAAAGCATCACCAGATGTTGAAGATGAGTCAGATTTAAAGCTTAGTCTGTCTGTTAATGTTGACAAGGTTTGGATAGGTCAAAAGCATTTTTTGAAGCATATTACTGGCACTCTTAACAGAGCCGACAATCGTTGGCATGGTATCAGTGTCGACGGTGGTCTTAGCAGCGATGAAAAATTTAATGTGCTGCTTAGGCCCAGCGGCAAGGGCAAGCGTTGGGTTAAGATTAAAACGACAGATGCTGGGAATATGCTACGGACCTTGGATGTTTATGGCACTATGATCGGTGGAACACTTGATGTGGAGGCTACATTTGATGATACAGTTGAAGACAATCCGCTGACGGGTGAAGTTCTTATTCGCGATTATAGGCTTGTTGATGCCCCTGCTTTGACTCAGCTTGTTGGAGAAATGACACTGGCTCGTCTAAAAGAAGCTTTACAGGGGGACGGATTGGCCTTCGGCAAGTTCAATGCACCTTTTGTTATAAGAAAAGGTGTTGTTGACATTAAGGACGTCAAGGCGACAGGGCTATCACTGGGGTATACGGCCAAAGGCAAGATTAATATATACACAGAGTTAATTGATATTGAAGGGACCGTTGTTCCCGTATACGCGCTGAATAGCGTTCTTGGAAACATTCCTTTTATTGGCACCCTGTTGACAGGTACGGAGGATGGCAGCGGTGTCTTTGCTGCAACATATAAAATGAAAGGCCCATTGGAAGACCCAGAGGTTAAGGTTAACCCGCTATCAGCTCTGGCACCGGGTATTTTACGCAACATTTTTGGCCTTTTGGCTGATAGCCCTAAGGCACACCAAGAAAGTGAGAATACAAACGAGATAAACAAAAAAATAATTAATAAGACAGAAGGTCTCTAAACAAGGTTTATAATTACATGGCGTTTTTTGCCTGCCGATAGTTTAATCACTCCCTCGCTATTTATGTTCACACGGGTAATAATTTGGGTCTCGTCGTCGATTTTTTTATCATTTAGCTTGCCGCCACCACCTTTGATTAGGCGCCTTGCTTCACCATTCGACGCGGCTAGTCCGGCAAGCTTGAAAAGCTCAAAGATTACAATGCCCGATTCTAGATAGGCTTTTGGGATATCGACGTTTGGTAAAGCATCACCTAGTCCACCTTCTTCGAAAGTACGTCGCGCGGTCTCTGCGGCTTCAATAGCTGCATCAGCGCCATGACACAGTTCAGTGATCTCCGTTGCCAAACGTTTCTTGACGTCGTTGATCTCCACAGCTTTAGCTTTTTCCAAGTCGGCAATTTCATCTAAAGGCAGGTCCGTGAATAGCTTAAGAAATTTACCAACGTCTGCATCTTCTGTGTTACGCCAGTACTGCCAATAGTCATAAGGGGATAGCATGTCAGCATTAAGCCAGACAGCCCCGGCTGCCGTTTTGCCCATCTTTGCTCCAGACGAGGTTGTAAGCAGTGGGGTCGTTAAGCCGTAAATGTTACGTTGATCAGTCCGCCTTCCCAGTTCTACGCCATTAATGATGTTGCCCCATTGGTCGGAGCCACCCATTTGAAGCGAACAGCCATAGCGCCGGCTTAACTCAAGAAAGTCATAAGCCTGTAAAATCATATAGTTGAATTCTAGGAAACTGAGATTGTGCTCGCGCTCAAGCCGGATTTTTACGGACTCAAAACTAAGCATGCGATTGACTGAAAAATATCGGCCATAATCGCGCAAAAATTCAATATACTCAATGCCAGTAAGCCAGTCATCATTATTAACTATTATAGCATCTGTTGGGCCATCGCCAAAGGTAAGAAACTTTTCAAACACGTCCTTGATACCCGCCATGTTAGCAGCGATGGCTTCGTTGTTTAGCAGCTTGCGACTCTCATCTTTGCCTGAGGGGTCGCCTACCTTTGTTGTGCCTCCGCCCATAAGGACAATAGGTTTATGGCCGGTGCGTTGCAAAAGACGCAGCATCATTATTTGCACAAGTGATCCGGCATGCAAACTGGGTGCAGTGCAATCAAAACCGATATAGGCTGAGATAATATTTTTTGAAGCAAGGTCATCCAACGTGTTCAGATCTGTACATTGGTGCATGTAGCCACGATCTATAACGTTTTGAATAAATTCTGAGCTGTGACTGTTCATCTGGAGAATGGTTCTTTAACTAGTTACAATAATGCGGTCTTAACATATTCTTGCTTCAATTTACAATGCACAGAGGACATGAATACATGGCGAACTATTTACCACTAAAGGCGCTTGGCCTGATGAGTGGTACCTCACTAGATGGAATTGACGCGGCGGTGATTGTAAGCGATGGGGTGCAGCTGATTGAAATCGGTGCGTTGGGAAGCTTTCCTTACGATCCAGTTTTTCGCGAGGAATTGCGCTCATGTCTGGGCAAAACTCTTGAGGACACTGGTGTCGCAGGTGTTGCGGGAAAACTAACTAGTCATCACGTTAATGCAGTTAAGCATATGCTCCAAGAGAATAATATGAATGCATCGGACATAGACTTGCTTGGCTTTCATGGCCACACGACCTTGCATCGTCCAGAAGACCAATTAACATTACAAATTGGCGATCCAGCAACACTTGCTAAAGAGACAGGCATTCCGGTGATCGGCGATTTCAGATCTAATGACGTGGCCGAAGGTGGCGAAGGTGCACCTCTCGCGCCTTTGTTTCATCACGCGCTCTGTGCCGACTTGGAAAAACCCTTGGCTGTTCTTAACATTGGGGGAGTTGCTAATGTGACTTGGATTGGTGGAGACGACACCTTCGAAGGTCCAAATATTATGGCCTTCGACACAGGCCCCGGCAATGCATTAATTGATGACTGGGTAAAAACAACCATAGGTTGCTCTATGGATGAGGGTGGCCAATTAGCCCAAGCGGGGAGGGTCCACGAAGATATATTGAACGGCTTGCTTGAAAATCCCTTCTTCAATCGGAATCCGCCAAAGTCCTTGGATCGGGACGACTTTGCTTGGGCTATGCATGCAGTTTCAGGACTGTCTACTGAAGATGGTGCGGCGACCTTGTGTGCTTTTAGTGTTCGCAGTATTGGCAAGGCACGTGATTATTTTCCTAAGGTTGCCAAGCGCTGGTTGGTGACAGGCGGTGGTCGTCATAATAATACCATGATGGCTATGCTGGATTTACTTGTAGGTGGGGGTGTCGAGCCTATTGAAGCAATCAATTTTAATGGGGATGCACTTGAGGCTCAGGCATTTGCCTTTCTCGCAATACGTTCATTGTATGGCCTGCCCTTAAGCCTCCCAAAAACAACAAAGGTTTCACGCCCCATGATGGGGGGCACTCTTTTTGAGGTTTGAAAGTTGGCTAGCTAAACTGCTTCATCAGCAAATGTCTTATCGAGATAATTGTCAGTCAATTTGTTAAGTATGTCCATCTTATTTGAGAAAAAATGATCTGCACCAGCAATAGTGTCGTAGTCGATGACGATGTTTTTCTGGCTCGAAAGCTTTTGTGCAAGTTTATCCACAGCATCTTTTTGTACGATTTCGTCTTTATCGCCATGGATGATTTGCCCTGAAGCAGGGCACGGGGCTAGGAAGGTGAAGTCATATGCATCCGCAGGTGGAGCCAGCGAGATGAACCCAGTAATTTCTGGGCGCCGCATCATAAGCTGCATGGCGATCCAGGCACCGAACGAAAAGCCACCAATCCAGCAGGTTGAGGCATTAGGGTTTTGGGTTTGCATCCAGTCAAGGGCTGCAGCTGCATCACTCATTTCGCCAATGCCACTATCAAACTGCCCTTGCGATCGCCCAACGCCGCGGAAGTTGAAGCGTAAAACAGAGAAGCCACGCTTAACAAAGGTCTGATAAAGCGCGTAGGTTACCTTGTTGTTCATGGTGCCGCCATGTAGTGGGTGGGGGTGAAGTACCAGTGCGGTTGGGCCGTTGGCCTTTTTCGACTGCTGGTAGCGCCCTTCCAGGCGGCCCTCTGGGCCGTTAAATATTACTTCAGGCATGACTTGCTATTTATTTTTCGTTTTTCATTAATAGGGGAAAATCCCGAGTCTTTTCTAGGGGGTATTAACGGTAGCAAAGACAAAAAAACTTCGTCTAATACTTGACCTGTAGGGTCGGACATATTATATCCTTATTATAATCATCAAAATTGAATAGTAAAAAATTTAGTCAACGTATTGAGTATTGATAAGCGAATTTGCTGCCCAACATATAAAGAAAAACTGATGAAATTCAAGAGGTTTAAAGAAGATATAGATGCCTTTTTGGCTCGTGACCCAGCGGCACGGTCTCGTCTTGAGGTGGCGCTTTGCTATCCTGGATACCATGCCTTGCTGTTTTATCGCCTGTCTAATTGGCTGTGGCGCGACAATTGGCGTGTGTTGGGACGTTTTGTTTCTTCAATTGGTAGGTTGGTAACTTTGATCGAAATTCATCCAGGCGCTGAGATTGGGAGACGTTTTGTAATCGATCATGGCAGTGCAATTGTTATTGGGGAAACCTCGATTATCGGCGACGACGTCACTTTATATCAAGGGGTCACGCTAGGGGGTGTATCTCCGTCGGTAGATTCCCACGAGCAAGTAGACCAAAAACGCCACCCGACACTGGCTAGTAAAGTTATAATTGGTTCAGGCGCGCAAATTTTGGGACCAATTGTTGTTGGTGAAGGTGCCCGTGTTGGAGCAAACGCAGTCGTCACCAAGGATGTTCCTGCCGGTGTTACGGCAGTTGGAATACCTGCTCGAGTTGTAATGCCTCGCGATAAGGAGGAGGCAAAGAAGTTTGTCGCCTATGGTGAACCTATAGATGGGTGTCCTGATCCGGTGCTGCGAACTATTGAAGGTTTGCGTCAACAAGTCACGACCTTAATGGTTCAAGTAAGAGACATGGAAAATCGCCTTGATGATAATGTTGCAGGTGATAGCGAAGGCAATAAGGAAAAAGTTGTTGCTTCCAGGGGCAAGCGCTGATCGCGCTCAGGCTTTGTAGGAGATGTGCCGTGAAATTAAGTACAAAAGGACGTTATGCCGTTATGGCCATGGTTGACTTGGCGAACTCCACCTCTGAAAGAGGCAAGCCAGTTTCCCTATCTGATATAGCAACCCGTCAGGCAATATCTCTTTCCTATTTGGAACAGTTGCTGGGTAAGTTAAGACGGAGTGGCCTTGTCAAGAGTGTCCGTGGTCCAGGGGGTGGATACTTACTTTCCCGCAATTACGAAGACATAAGGATATCAGACATTGTTACTGCTGCTGACGAACATTTATCAGCGACCCGTTGTTCGCCTGGTTCAGCAGAAGGTTGTAGAGCTGACAAAAGTCGTTGTCTGACCCATGATTTGTGGGACGAACTTACAAATCAGATTATTATGTATTTAAGTTCGGTCTCCCTCGCGGATGTTTGCGAAAAGCGGGTTCTTGGAACGAGTAGTTTGCAGTTGGAACGTCAAGTGAATGAAGGAGCTCGGGTTGTTGGCGTGCAGTAAAGTAGTGACGCGATTTTTTTATTACCATCATGTGCAATAGGCAGGATATGCGCAAATACGTTTACTTAGATCATAACGCAACGACAGTGACACGACCTGAAGCAATTCAGGCGGCTATGTCCATTTTTTCAAGTGTTGGTAATCCATCGTCTGTTCATAAACCCGGACGTGAAGCACGAAAGGTTATGGAGCAAGCTCGCACATCTATAGCCGAACTAGTCAATGGTTCCGCAGAGGATGTCGTCTTCACCAGCGGTGGAACTGAAGCAAATAATCTTGCGCTAATTGGTTGTGGGCGCACACGTAGGCTTGTTTCTGCCGTAGAACATTCTTCCGTTTTGAACGGTGGTGGCGAGATAATTGAGGTTGACGAAAATGGTGTTGTTGATCTTGATAGACTTGATGAGCAACTCCTTTTTGATGACACACCAGCTTTGGTTTCGGTCATGCTGGCCAACAACGAAACTGGCGTCATCGAACCTATCAAAGATATTGTCAATATAGCCCACCGTCATGGTGCGCTTGTCCATTGTGACGCCATTCAAGCTGCAGGAAAAATTCCAGTTGATGTTATTGATTTAGGTTTCGACCTTATGTCTTTGTCAGCGCATAAAATTGGTGGGGCCGCAGGGTCAGGGGCGCTGATCGCTCCGGGCCTTGGGAGTGAAACGGGTTGTAATCTCAAGGGGACTTTGCTTGGCGGTGGACAGGAGCGTGGGTATCGGGTGGGTACAGAAAATTTAGCTGGTATTGCAGGGTTTGGCGCGGCAGCAAATGCGGCTCTCTCTGGGCTGAGCGATTTTGCTAAGCTAGCAAAGCTTCGTGATGCCATTGAGACGGCTATCAAAATGATTGAACCAGAAACTGTGATCTTTAGTGAAGACGTCAAGCGTCTGCCCAATACTTCATGTTTAACAATGCCTGGCACCGATGGTGACACTCAGGTCATGGCATTTGACTTGGCAGGGATCGGGGTCAGTGCAGGATCTGCCTGTTCTTCTGGTAAGGCAAAGACCTCTGATGTTTTGAAAGCAATGAATGTCTCAAATGAAAATGCCAGAAGTGTTGTTAGAGTATCTTTGGGATGGAATAGTAAGGCGAGTGATGTTGAGGTTTTTGTTGAAGCCTGGCGTGAACTAAATTCACGAAAATCATCTCGAAGATTTAATTTATCGGCGGCCTAAAAAAACGGGTTGAGAGACATCTATCTAGTATTCATTTACGTACTGTGATTACTAATTATATTTTAAGGGCTTTATATAGGATAAGATTATGAGTATGACAAAAGGTAACTGGAGCAAGGACACTCCCCTTTATTTGGATTACCAAGCTACTACGCCAATGGATCCTAGAGTGCTTGAAAAAATGTTGCCGTTCTTTTCAGAGCGCTTTGGGAACCCTCATTCGAGAACACATCAAATTGGATGGGATGCAGAGAGTGCAGTCGAGGTTGCTCGTGCCCAGGTAGCTTCGTTAATCGGGGCGACCCACAAGGAAATTATTTTCACATCTGGTGCAACAGAATCTAACAATCTGGCGCTTAATGGCGTGGGTAGGTTTTACAAAGACAAACGAAATCATATTATTACTTGTGTTACTGAACACAAATGTGTGCTCGACACTTGCCGCCATCTGGAACAGGATGGATTTGAAATTACTTATATGCCAGTACAGCAAAATGGGCTGATTAATTTACAAGAATTAGATGCGGCCATTACTGACAACACCCTGATGGTCTCAATTATGGCTGTTAACAATGAAATTGGCGTTATCCAGCCAATTAAGGAAATTGGTGCCTTGTGTCGTAAAAAAGGTGCTTTCTTCCACACAGATGCAGCCCAAGCGGTAGGAAAAATCCCACTTGACGTTGATGACATGAATATAGATTTGATGAGCATTTCCGGTCACAAGCTCTATGGCCCCATGGGTATTGGTGCTCTTTATGTGCGTCGTCGCCCGCGAGTTCGAATAGTCGCAATGATCAATGGTGGTGGTCAGGAACGAGGAATGCGCTCAGGTACGTTGCCCACTCCACTTTGTGTGGGTCTCGGAGAGGCCTGTGAGTTATCAGAAAGAGAGATGGGCGTGGAAACTGAACGATTGAAGATGATGCGCGAGCGCTTCTACACAAAAATAAATGAGCGCTTGGACGAGGTATTCCTGAACGGTGACCTCGAACAACGAATTCCAGGCAATTTGAACATTAGTTTTGCTTATGTTGAAGGCGAAGGCCTAATGATGGGGGTCAACGATTTAGCGGTATCCAGTGGTTCAGCGTGTACCTCAGCTTCGCTTGAACCATCTTATGTACTTCGCGCTTTGGGTGTTGAGGAAGAACTGGCCCACACTTCTTTGCGAATAGGCTTTGGTAGATTCACCACCCAAGAAGAAGTTGATTATGCGGTAGAAAAAATTGCCAACGAAGTAACCCGCCTGCGTGCAATGAGCCCACTATGGGAAATGGCGCAAGAAGGTATTGATATTAAGTCCATCGAGTGGGCAGACCACTGATTTAGGTAATATGTGCCGGGTATTTTCCCGGAAATTTAAGGAGACTAAGAAAATGGCTTATAGCGACAAATTGCTTGACCACTACGAAAACCCTCGCAACGTTGGGTCACTAAACAAAGATGAGGGTGACATTGGCACAGGCCTGGTAGGAGCACCAGCTTGTGGGGACGTGATGAAGTTGCAGATCAAGGTTGATGAAGATGGCATTATAGAAGATGCTAAATTCAAAACCTTTGGCTGTGGCTCTGCCATTGCATCAAGCTCATTAGTAACTGAGTGGGTCAAAGGCAAGACAGTGGACGAGGCATCGGAAATAAAAAATACGCACATTGCGCAGGAACTATCTTTGCCGCCAGTTAAGATTCATTGCTCGATTCTTGCTGAGGATGCTATAAAAGCTGCAATTGCTGACTATAAATCAAAGAAAAGTTCAAAAAGTAGAGCGGCCGAATAAAGCTGTTTTTTTAAGAATGTTGAAGGTGGAGAACCAGAGAACATGATTGAACGTCCAGCATTGATGAGTGTAAGTGACGCTGCAGCTAAGCAGGTACAGGTATTGCTTGGTAGTCGAAACAAGCCTTCTGTAGGAATTCGTATTGGAATTAGTACTAAGGGTTGCTCTGGTATGTCCTATACTCTTGAGTTCGCAGATGAAAAGGGACCTTTCGACGAAATTCTTGAAGAGAAGGGTGTCACTATTTTGATAGATCCCAAGGCAACCATGTTCATCATTGGTACTGAAATGGATTATGTTGTTGATAAGCTTCAATCAGGTTTTGTGTTTTCTAATCCCAATGAAAAAGGCCGTTGCGGCTGTGGTGAATCCTTCCACGTTTGATACAGCTATAATGCATTAAAGTATGGGGGCCGCTTCCTTAAAACTGGGGCGGTCCCGTATCACATTAGGGAAGTTATGGTCTTATGGACGGCCTGGATACTACAGTTGAAGAGCAAAAGGCCCATGAAGAAGGTGTCATTGCGTGTTGGTCATGTAAGGGGCCAGTATTACAAGTGGTACCATTCTGCGAAACGTGCGGGGCAGTGCAGCCGCCAGGACAAGTAAATCATTTTCTTCGTCTTGGCCTTGAGACTTCTTTCGATATTGATATTGATTGGCTCGATCAACATTATTTTAATATGCAGCGCAACCTTCATCCAGATCGCTTTGCAATAAGCTCCGCTCAAGAAAAATCATTGAGCCAACAACAGGCCACAACAATCAACGACGCCTACGAAACACTCAAGGAGCCTTTGAGGCGAGCTGATTATTTGGTTGATTTGCTCAGCGCTGACCTATTGCCAGATGGTTGCGACTTGGTCAATGATCAAGCCTTGCTTATGGAAACTATGGAATTACGCGAGGCCTTAGAGGAATGTGAAACTTTGGAGCAAGTCAATGCTTTGTCAACCCGTGCCGAAAACGAAATTAAAGGCTGTATTGAGAAACTTTCAAAACTGTTTAAGGATAATGATATCGAAGGTGCCTGTAGGTTAAAGACACGACTGAGATATTTGAAAAAGCTGACCGAAGAAACCCGTATTCACCAAATGAAGTTGATCTAAAGCTATGGCGACTTTGCTGCAAATTCATGAGCCAGGTGAAACTCCAACGCCTCACAGCGGCGGACCTCGTTTGGCCATTGGCATTGATCTGGGCACTACTAATTCTGTTGTTGCTGTTAGTGATAAAAATAACCCTGAAATTCTGCGTGATGAGGATGGAAGGGCGTTGGTTCCGTCTACAATCGCTTATGCTCCAGATGGGTCATTCATAGTTGGTGGTTTGGCAAATGACCTTTTGATTGAACGCCCAGAATGCGTCGTTACCTCTGTTAAGCGCTTGATGGGTCGCGGTCTTAAAGATGTAAAAAGTCTTGCTGGTGTACTTCCTTTTGATGTCGAGCCTCAAACAGAAGATGAAAGTGGTATGGTTCGCCTAAAAGTGGCTGGGCATAAGTTGACCCCAGTGAAGATTTCCGCAGACATCCTGAGCGCTTTGAAAGCACGTGCTGAGGAACACTTGGGGCATGTTGTTGATCAGGCAGTCATCACGGTTCCAGCCTATTTTGACGATGGGGCGCGCACTGCTACAAAGGACGCTGCTAAACTGGCTGGAATAGAAGTTCTGCGTCTGGTCAATGAGCCAACAGCTGCGGCTCTTGCGTATGGCTTAGATAAGGGAACAGAGGGCACCTACGCAGTTTACGATTTGGGTGGGGGAACTTTTGATGTTTCCATTCTGCGTATGGAAAAAGGTGTTTTTCAGGTCTTGGCAACTGGCGGGGATGCAGCATTGGGTGGGGATGATTTTGATCATGTAATTGCGGAGCATTTTCTTAAAGATAAAGTAAAAGACAAACTCAACACTAGTGAAGTGAAAATGACCTTGATGACGGCGCGTCGTGCTAAGGAATGCCTGAGTACTGAAAATAGGGATGAGTGGTCTATTGAAATAGATGGTAATACATCTTACCACAAACTTGATCGTGCCACATTTGAAGGTCTGATTAGTCCTTTGGTAGAGCATACAATTGATATCTGTAAGACTGTTTCTGAAGATGCAAGCCTACTGCCCGAAGAAATCAAAGGTGTGGTTCTGGTTGGGGGCTCGACCCGCATTCCCCTTGTCCGACAAAAGGTTGCTGAATTGTTTGGCAAAGATCCCTTATCAGATATTAACCCTGATGAGGTAGTTGCTGTTGGGGCAGCCTTACAAGCGGAAGCCCTAACAGTTGGCTCCGAAACTTTATTACTTGACGTTACCCCTTTGAGCCTTGGCATTGAGACCATGGGTGGTATGGTTGAAAAGATTATACCTCGGAACACAACGATCCCTGTAGCCAAGGCTCAGGAATTCACCACTTATATCGATGGTCAAACGGCCATGACGGTTCATGCTACTCAGGGTGAACGTGAAATGGTCGAGGATAATCGTTCCCTTGCGCGTTTTGAGTTGCATGGAATACCACCAATGACAGCGGGGGCTGCTCGTATTCGGGTCACTTTTGCCGTCGATGCAGATGGGCTTTTGACTGTGTCAGCAATGGAGGACACTACTGGGGTGGAAGCCGAAGTTGCAGTCAAACCGTCTTACGGCATAAATGAAGAAGAAATGGCCGAGATGCTATACGATAGTATGAAATACGCTAAAGACGATATGGAAGAGCGCTTGCTGGCAGAATCTAGGGTTGAGGCAGGACGAAACCTTAATGCGGTATCTGCTGCCCTGAGTAAAGATAAACACTTACTCAGTAGCACCCAATTTGCTGAGATTCAGGCCGTTATTTGTCAACTAGAAGACGTTGTTAAGGGTACTGATCGAGATGCTATTACGGAAGCCGCTGAACAGCTTGAAAAGGCGACCAAGGACTTCGCTGAAAAGCGTATGGACCAAGGCATTCGCATGGCTCTGCGTGGGGTTGATGTGGACACCCTTGATGAGCAAGCGTCAAAAGGCTAAAAGGCCTCAACTATTTTATTTATTTGTCTCTAAGGAGAAAAACAGATGCCTAAGATCACTTTCGTTACCGCTGATGGCACATCCAAGGAATTTGACGCTCCAAATGGTTTGTCGGTATTGGAAGTCGCTCATAAAAATGATATTAACCTTGAAGGTGCTTGCGAAGGATCTCTGGCATGCTCAACTTGCCATGTCATCGTCGACAATGAATGGTTTCCGAAATTGGTCGAGGCCTCTGAGGAGGAGGAAGATATGCTTGATCTTGCCTTTGGCTTGACACACACATCCCGCCTTGGTTGCCAAATTAAAATGTCTGAAGAGTTTGACGGTCTTCGAGTCACGTTGCCTTCAGCCACTCGCAATATGTTGGTTGATTAAAATGAAGTGGGGTGACATTAATGACATTGCCATTGAGCTAGAATATGCACATCCTGACGTTGATGTAGTTAATCTTCGCTTTACTGACTTGTGGAAATGGGTTCAGGCCCTACCTGGTTTTGATGATGATCCTCAGAAGTCCAATGAGAAAGTTCTTGAGGCCATCCAGATGGCCTGGTTAGATGAAAGGGACTGATGAAAGTCATAGTCGTTCCTGTCACTGCGTTTGAGCAGAATTGTTCTGTTGTCTGGTGCTCGAAAACTATGAAGGCAGGTGTTGTTGACCCTGGCGGTGATGTAGATCAGATCATCAGGACTGTTGATGATAACAGTCTTAACGTTGAAAAAATTCTGATTACGCATGGCCACGTTGATCATGCCGGAGGGGCTCTTGAATTAGCTCAACGTCTCAACGTACCTATTGAGGGCCCCCATAAGGATGATGACTTCTGGATAAAGCAATTGCCGGAACAAACGGTTCAGTTCGGCTTTCCAAAAAGTCAATCCTTCGTTCCTGAAAGATGGCTTGATGATGGTGATACCGTTAATATCGGCAATGTAAACCTCAAGGTGTTTCACTGTCCCGGCCACACACCGGGTCATGTGATTTTTTATCAGCCAGAAGAAAACGTTGCATTGGTTGGTGACGTGCTCTTTCAAGGATCTGTTGGGCGTACTGACTTTCCCCGTGGAAACCATCAGGACTTACTTGACTCCATTACTCAGAAACTGTGGCCCTTGGGCGATGATGTAAAATTTTTTCCCGGTCACGGCGTAACATCAACTTTTGGTTATGAGCGTAAGACCAACCCATTCGTTGGCGATGATGTAATTACTCTTGCAACATAAGGCTACGGGGCTTGTTGCTCACGTTTATAAGTTCGTTGATAGTTGGCATCTGCATTTCAATGAGAAATAGCTTGATGGACGTTGCCAAGCTAATATGAAAAATAGTTAGCGTTGGTTTTCCTCGGCTCTGATAAAATCGTTTTTCAAATGCCCTGATGAGGCGTTTAGGGTAAAAGTTATATTAATACCTAGCGGCAGTGGAACCACAACACCAAAAAATAAGTTTTGACTATGACAAAGACGATTAAAAAAACCCCTAATAATGAGCTAATAATTGATTTTTTTCATTTTAAGTTATCGCCTTCAACGTTGGTTATTTATATAAAATAACTGATAAGTTAACCCGAGCAATTCACAATTGTGAGATTTAGACGTTATCAATTTCTATCATTTGCTACTTAAAACGGCATCCCACATGCTGAGAAGATTGCTTGTGAAAAAATGTAAAATAAAGTTAACTTCATTGTGTTAAAATAAATGGAACATCTACAGTTCCTTGCAAAATAAGAAAATTATCATCTATCAGCCTAATTTGGCTAGAGGTTCACACTAAGGGAGAATACTATGTTTGATATTAAAAAGACTAAGAGTGCCTTCTTTATGGGACTGAGTGGCATGGTTGCCCTTGGTTTGGTATCTCTGACAACCATCGCTCAAGCTGCGGAATGTCCTCGCGGTACACTGGATAAACAATATTGTGACCGTGATGGCAATCTTACAGCTGATCTGCCAATTGACCAGTCAAAATGGGTTGATCCAGAAGCTTTGATTTTTGCATACACACCTGTTGAAGATCCGGCTGTCTATAAGTCTGTTTGGGCTGGTTTTATTGACCATCTTTCCAAGACAACCGGAAAGAAGGTAATATTTTTCTCGGTTCAATCCAACGCTGCTCAGTTAGAAGCCATGCGTTCCGGCCGTCTGCATGTTGCAGGTTTTAATACTGGCTCAAACCCTATTGCCGTTAGTTGCGCTGGCTTTGTGCCTTTTGCAATGATGGCTTCTGATGATGGATCCTTCGGCTACGAGATGGAAATTATTGTTCCCGTAGACAGTCCCATCAAGTCGCCTTCTGATATCAAGGGCAGAACACTCACTTTTACCTCTCCTACATCAAACTCTGGAAACAAGGCTCCATCTGCCTTGCTAAAATCCGAGTTTGGTCTGGTTAAGGATGTTGACTTTAAAACCAGCTTCTCAGGAAAACATGATAACTCTGTTCTTGGGATTGCCAACAAGGATTATGAAGTTGCTCCAGTTGCCAACTCTGTAATGCGCCGTATGGTTGACCGCAAGGCTGTTGATCCTGCTAAGATCCGCACTATTTACAAGTCACAGACCTTTCCAACCACCGGCTTTGGACATTCTCATAATCTGGACCCAGCCCTATCAGCAAAAGTTCGTCAGGCTTTCTTTACTTTTAAGTGGGAAGGCTCCGCTTTGAAAAAAGAGTTTGAGAAATCAGGAGAAGGTAAGTTTATCTCAATAGTTCATAAGTTCGATTGGGACGTTATTCGTAAAATTGATTCGGCCAACGGTATAAAATACACCTGTAAGTAAATTTTTCTCTCAGGGAGGCAATGGCGCATGTTTGCGGCCTGCCTCCCCACGAGGATCATTACAAATCATTGTTTTTTTGCGAGTCTTACAATGCTAAGCCTTGATAAACTAACTAAGCAGTACAAAACGGGCGACTTGGCTCTCAACGATATCTATCTTGAGATACCTGATGGTCAGGTGATGGCTTTGATTGGTCCATCTGGTGCAGGCAAGTCAACATTGATCCGTTGTGTTAATCGCCTAGTTGAACCAACTTCAGGCAGCATCTGTTTAAATGAAACAGAACTTTCTTCCCTTAGCCAGGGCGAGTTGAGGAGAGCACGCCGCCGTATGGGAATGATTTTCCAAGAATACGCCTTGGTCGAGCGTTTGAGCGTGATGGAAAACGTGCTGTCCGGTCGTCTTGGATATGTATCGTTTTGGCGTTCGTACTTTCGAAATTTCCCACAGACTGATGTGGATGAAGCATACCGGTTGCTTGCGCGGGTGGGTTTGGATCATATGGCTGACAAACGTGCTGATGAACTTTCCGGTGGCCAGCGTCAACGGGTAGGAATTTGTAGAGCCTTAATCCAGAACCCGGAATTACTGCTAGTTGATGAGCCGACCGCCTCCCTTGACCCTAAAACTTCGCGTCAAATTATGAGGCTTATATGTGAGCTGTGCAAGGAGCGGAAACTCTCTGCAATCATTAATATTCATGATGTTTTTTTAGCGCAAATGTTCGCTGAACGTATCGTCGGCTTGCAATTGGGTGAAATTGTCTACGATGGCCCACCCGATGGCCTAACACCTGATGTGTTGACGACAATTTATGGTGAAGAGGACTGGGAGTCTACTATCGAAAAAGTTAAAGAAGAAGATTTTGAGGAAAAGAGAAAAGACTCAACTTCTTTGGCATCGGGAAAGTAGGGGGCAATTAATATGTCCGCTATACGCATCTGGAAGCGCCCACCATTTATTAAACGAGCTTGGCTACGTTGGAGCCTGACCATTGGAGGCAGTCTTTTTTTATTAGTTGCCATTGGCACCATGGACGTTAACTGGCAGCGGGTAGCAGCAGGTGTACCGCGGGCAGAACGGTTTATCTCCTCTTTTTTCCCACCAGATTTTGCAAGTAAGTCCAGTGATATTTGGGAAGGAATATTTGAAAGCCTTTGGATGACCGTAGTCTCTACGGTGATTGGTATTCTTCTCTCTATCCCAATAGGTTTAGGAGCTGCACGAAATTTAGCACCTCGTCCAATCTACTTGTTTTTTCGAGGAGTTCTTGCAGTTTCAAGGACTTTTCCAGAAATTATCATCGCTTTATTTGCAGTTAAATTATTTGGTTTTGGACCCTTTGCCGGCATAATCGCTTTGTCCATTGGCAGCATTGGATTCTACGGAAAGCTGCTTGCGGAAGATATTGAAGACATGGATCCAGTGCAGGCTGAAGCAGTTAAATCAACGGGATCGTCGTGGTTACAGTGGCTAAATTATTCGGTTCAGCCGCAAGTTACCCCTCGTATGATTGGACTGGCCATGTATCGTTTTGATATTAACTTTCGGGAATCGGCAGTGCTTGGTATTGTAGGTGCGGGTGGCATTGGTGCGACTCTGTTAACCACGTTTGATCGTTATGAATTCAGTTCATCCGCTTCCATTTTGCTAATTATCATCGGTATTGTCATGGCTGTAGAGTATTCGTCTGGCTATATCAGGAAGTGGGTTCAGTAATGCCAAACGAGCAGCAAGCGAAAATAAAAATCTGGCAGCGCCGTGATCGCGGACATCAACTGACGATCTGGGCTTGCCAGTTTATCGGTGTTGCCATATTTGTATACTGCTGGCAGTTAGTCTCTGATAACACGATTTGGATGTTTGTCACCGACGCACCACATCAAGCAAATGATATGTTTGAGCGAATGTTGCCACCAAAGTGGGAATATATGGACGTCCTCTGGCGCCCCATCTGGGATACGGTCATCATTGCTACATTGGGAACCTTGATGGCTGTGGTTTTTGCTTTTCCTATCGCCTTTCTAGCAGCGCGAAACACAACCCCATCGACAGCTTTTGTTCGCCCTTTTGCTTTATTTATTATTGTTTCCTCCAGATCAATAAACTCCTTACTTTGGGCGTTAATGCTTGTGACCATTCTGGGTCCTGGTGTTTTCGCGGGGGTATTGGCTATTGGTTTTCGCTCAATAGGTTTTTGCGCTAAGCTTCTGTATGAAGCGATTGAAGAAATTGATGAAACTCAGGTTGAGGCTGTTACCGCTACTGGGGCCAAGGGTTCGCAGGTGCTAAATTATGGTATTGTGCCTCAAATATTGCCTGCGTTCGCAGGTATTTCAGTCTTTCGTTGGGACATCAATATTCGTGAGTCAGCTATTTTGGGCCTCGTTGGAGCTGGTGGAATTGGACTACAGCTAAGTTCCTCAATCGACACAGTAAGCTGGACGCAGGTTTCATTGATCTTACTTGTTATTTTAGTGACTGTGATCTTGAGTGAGTGGGTCTCCGCAAAAATTCGACATTCAATTATTTAGTATTAGTCCTTAAAAAGGGCTATTGTACGCGTGCCCAAAACGCTTATATTCCTTTAGATGAGTATTGCACTAAATTCTTTAGGATTAGCAAAGTCAGCATCGGCAACTCGAGTCGTTGTTGCCATGTCCGGTGGCGTTGACAGTTCAGTCACAGCGGCCATGTTGCACAATGATGGCTATGACGTAGTAGGCATCACCTTACAGCTTTATGATCACGGCAAGGCTGTATCAAAGTCAGGCACCTGTTGCGCTGGACGTGATATAAATGATGCACGCAATGTGGCTGATGCCATTGGCATTCCACACTATGTTCTAGATTTTGAGACACGCTTCAAAGAAGCAGTGATAGATGACTTTGCAGATACTTACTTGCGTGGAGAAACCCCAATTCCGTGCGTACGTTGCAATGAAACTGTCAAGTTCACGGATCTATTGGTCAAAGCAGAAGACTTGGGTGCAGATTTGATGGTAACTGGACATTATGTACGCCGACTGATGGGGCAGGATGGGGCCGAGCTTCATGCCGGTAGCGACTATACACGCGACCAAAGCTATTTCATGTTCTCTATGAATCGTGAACAGCTTGATTTTTTGCGCTTTCCTTTGGGTCACATGGACAAGAATGCCACCCGTAATCTGGCCCGCAAGTATAACCTGCCTGTCGCCTCTAAACGCGATAGCCAAGATATTTGCTTTGTGCAGAAAGGCTCCTACAGTGACATTGTGCGTAAACTGCGCCCAGAAGCTGTGACTGAAGGTGATATTGTGAACTTAGACGGAAATGTTCTGGGTCGTCATTTAGGCATCATTAACTACACGGTTGGTCAGCGACGGGGCTTAGGTATTGCCGCTAAAGAGCCTCTTTATGTGATACGCTTGGATCCACTCACATCGCAAGTGGTTGTTGGCCCAAAAAATGCGCTTAAACGCCAGTGCCTTACCCTCAAGGATATAAACTGGTTGGGAGCTGGTGATTTTCCAGAAAATGATTTTAAGCTCAAGGTCAAATTACGCTCCACCCAACCTCCCCTGAGTGCAATTATAAGTCAATGCGGCGAAGGTATGGCAAAAGTTGTTTTAAAAGACTCGCAAGGTGCCGTGGCGCCCGGGCAGGCGTGTGTCTTTTATGATGGTGACAGGGTCATGGGTGGTGGCTGGATTATGCGCGAAGACGAAATTGAATAATATATTATTGTGCGGTTGCTTCTTTGGGGGACTTAATTGCACCTGTATGTGCAAAAATCTCACCGGTAATTTCAGTTTCCTGTTGGTGAACCCACATGCCTGAATATATTCCTTCTTTAGCTAGTAATGTGGCATGGTTGCCACGTTCGGCCACGCAACCTCCATTTAGCACTATAATTTCGTCTGCATGGATAATAGTGGATAGGCGATGGGCAATAACCAGAGTTGTGCGGCCACTGGAGACACGCTTTAGAGAATCCTGAATTTCTTTTTCTGTGTGGGTATCTAGTGATGATGTTGCCTCGTCAAACACAAATATAGATGGTCTTTTTAAGATTGTACGGGCTATGGCTATACGCTGTTTCTCACCACCAGATAACTTAAGACCACGCTCGCCAACGTCGCTCTGGTATCCATCTGGTAGGCTAGAAATAAAGTCGTGGATAGCAGCTAGTTTTGCGGCTTCCTCTACTTCTTTAGAGGTTGCGTTAGGACGCCCGTAACAAATATTATAAAAAATTGTATCGTTAAATAGCACAGTATCTTGTGGAACTATGCCAATAGCGGCGCGCCAGCTATCTTGAGTGACGCTGCGGGTATCCTGCCCATCGATCAGCACACTGCCTTGGTTGGCATCATAAAAACGAAAAAGAAGTCGAGATACTGTTGATTTTCCAGAGCCACTAGATCCGACAATAGCAGTGGTATTACCTGCTGGAATCTTGAACGAAATATTATTAAGGATAGGCCTATTCGAGTTGTAGGCAAACGAGACATTTCTGAATTCCACTTCCGCACCCTTAATTTTAAGTATCGGAGCCCTTTGGGAATCTACCACTTCGGCTTGTTCACTCAACAAAGCGAACATTTGTTCCATATCGATTAGGGAATGTTTAATCTCGCGGTAGCTTGAGCCCAAATAGCTAAGCGGTATATAGAGCTGCAACAAGTAGGTGTTGACAAGAACAAAATCTCCAACGGTCATAGTGCCACTGGTAACGCCGTATCCAGCCATAATCATGATTATAGTTGCCCCGCTAGCAATGATTGCCCCTTGTCCCGTGTTAAGAAACGATAGAGAAACCTTAGCCGTTATAGCTGCGGCTTCATACGCTCTCATGGCCTTGCCAAAACGCACTGCCTCGTGTTCCTCGTTGCCGAAGTATTTAACGGTCTCATAGTTGATTAGGCTGTCAATGGCTTTGGTGTGCGCATCGCTGTCAGAATCGTTCATGGTACGGCGGTACTTGATACGCCATTCAGTAACTACTAGGGTCCAAAAAACGTAGCAGGCTATGGTGACGGCTGTTACTAAGGAAAACAAAACGTCAAACAGCCCCCAAAGTAGGCCGAGCACCAACAGGATCTCGACCATGGTTGGGATGACGTTAAATAATAACATACGTAGCAAATATTCAATGCCCTTTGTGCCACGCTCAATAGCCCTACTTAAGCCTCCAGTACGTCTATCCAAATGGAAGCGTAAAGCGAGATCATGTATGTGGCGAAATGTCTGGACACCTGCCTTACGGATCGCCCGCTCAGCAACTGTGGCAAAAACTGCACACTGTAATTCCTTAAAAGCCAAAGATAATACTCGCAATAACCCGTAACTGATGAGTAGACCAATGGGAACAATGATGACAAAGCTTTCGGCATCGATCCCCTGTCCAGGAATTGGTTTGCTTAATGCGTCGACAGCATATTTAAGGAGGACCGGTACTGCCACGGCGCTCAGCTTTGCAAGTGTTAGTAACGCCATAGACAAAACAATCCGGGCCCGCACTGAAAACTCATCCTGTGGCCATAGATAGGGCAATAAGGAGCGAATTGAACTGAAGTCGCCTGAAAGCTTACTGTGTTGTGGGTTGTATCTAGGTTTAGGCATGCTTGCTCAAGTTGTTAGAGACCAAAGTAATCAGAATATAAATTATATAATTGTTTGTTTGGTTTTTTGCTACTGCTGAAGCAAAACTTTCAGTCTTAAAATCCTTTAACTTGATACCACTTGTGCTTTGAATAGCTAATATAACTTCCGTTCACAATTTTCTTTTTAAGTGTTAATTTGGTTTGTAAAGGTCAGACAGTTATTTATTAACAGCTAAATTTAAAGTCCCTCAAAAAATTCATTTCTCTTCTACATTTAAAGAGATCTATGTTGTTAACTTCAATTGCCCTGAAATATATTTTTTTCCATCTCAAGTTCGTATCATGAAACTCCTATATTCACTTGAATATAATATAAAAAATGAAATTGAAATTCCTAGCTGTTTACGATTTGTTGAGAAAGCTCTTATAGAGTTTCTAGAATAGGATTTGGACATTTCAGGCTATTTAGAACAAACATGCGCTATCAACAGAATTATAATGAATATGTGATATCAAGGACTGGCATTAATGCTGGGCAAAAGTATAAGGTGCTTTGCCTTTATAAGTGGACAGAGACTACTCAAGATTGCTGTAGAAAAATCCACCCTGGAGTAGTTAGATGACTGCTATTCAAATATGAAGAAACGAAATTTAGGTGAGGAGTTCTCAAATGCAGAAATTTATGAAATGGCTGGCACCCTTCTGAAACAACATGGCAGTGATGCTTCTGTTTTTGCATCCCTACAAGCTGGTGAGAAGTTGAGTACGGGTGATATGACTGGCTATAGAATATGGAAACGCTTGGTTATGCTTGTTGATGGCATTTTTGAAAAAACGCATCCAGAGCAAAATTGTTTACATTGACTTAAATCATGGACGCTTGGTGTAAAGCAGGTTTAAGCTATCCTATGGTAAATAAAAATGGCTGAAGAATATAATGACTCTGGTGACACATTAAAGGCTGAGGATGATGGTATTGATTCTGGTGAGGCATTAAAAGCCGAAGATGATAATTTTGGTTCTGGTGGGGCTTTGAAGGTTGATGATGCTGATCAGGAAGTCATTGAGGCTGTTTATGGAGTTGCCATTGATGTTACGGCAGTACTTGGAACATCAAATATGCCGATAGGCCAAGTCCTAAAACTTGGACGTGGTGCAGTTGTTGAACTGGAACGCTTCGTCGGTGAAGAAATTGAGCTTTTTGCAGAAGATAATTTAATCGCTAAGGGGGAAGTAGTGGTAATCGATGAACACCTTGCTGTAAGTATTACTAAGATTGTTAAGCGTCTTTGACTGGGAGTTTGAATTAAAGTTAAAAAATATAATAACCTCATTTGGTGATGTGCCAAACTTTCTAATGTTAAAAATACATAAAAAGTCATCAAGGCGCTACCAATACAATCTGTTTTTTTGGTCATCACAGTGATGATAAATTTTGCTTTGATCTGGATCAAAGCAATGTATGCGGTTAAAGTTCTATTATCCGAGTAAGGGCATAACAGGACAACCTGTGATTAATTTCAATCAAAAACAAATAAGCCAAATCTTAACCCATGGATAAGTTTAGAGCCTTCCTGAAATTAGATAAGGGACCCTTCGTGATTAGGAATAGCTTGTGGCTGTTTATGACGGCTAACGAAGAGATACTAAGAGTGCTATTTAAAACTAAAGTTAAAATCCCTGGATAACGTCCCTCATATGAAAAAAAACAAAAAAGAAATTTTATGTACACTTGGGCCCAGCTCATTGGATGGACAGATTATTAAGCGGCTAGATGAGCTGGGAGTTGGACTTTTTCGTATTAATTTATCTCACACTAAGGCCCATGATTTACCGTCAATTATTGAGACTATTCAGTGTAATACTGATGTACCCATTTGTCTAGATACGGAAGGCGCGCAGGTCAGGACTGGTGACTTTGTTGAGAATCAGATTGAGCTTAAAGAAAACAATATTGTCTGTGGTCACCGCCGAAAGGTTCCTGGTGACGCAGAAAGCTTTAACTTCTATCCAAATAATATAGTTGATGAGTTCCAAATCGGAGACTTCATCAGCATCGACTTTAACTCTGTCTTGGTTCAGGTTATAGGAATAGAAGAAGATGGTGCAATCTTGCGTGTCATTAATGGGGGTCTGGTTGGTCGAAACAAAGCAGTGACAGTTGACCGTGACATTGCTTTGGCTCCCTTAACAGAAAATGACCAGGCTTGCCTAGCTATAGGTATGGAAAGAAATCTTAGTCATTATGCTCTATCCTTCGCTAGTTGCAGTGAAGACGTCGAAAAGATCCGCCAACTAACAAGAAACGATGCCTTCATTATTTCAAAAATAGAGTCTCTTCTGGGACTGGCCCATTTAGTTGAAATTGCGACTGCCTCTGACGCCTTGCTGATTGACCGTGGAGATTTGTCGCGTCAATTGCCCCTGGAGCGCATACCAGAAGTTCAAAAAGCAATCATCCAAAGTGCCAAGGATATGAACCGCAAAGTATATGTTGCTACAAATTTACTGGAATCAATGATCACACATCCAACACCAACTAGAGCCGAAGTAAATGATATATACAACACCTTGCTTGATGGCGCTGATGGTTTAGTCCTTGCTGCAGAAACGGCAATTGGCGACCATCCTATTGCCTGTGCTTCTATGGTAGTTAAGATGGTCCGTAATTTCGAAAAGCCTAAATTAGCTGACCCGCTAGAATATCCTTTTGATCCTATATCCTTGCTAGTTGAACCCCATGGCGGGAGTCTTGTTCAGTGCCTTGCAAGCGTTAAAGAATGTGAGCAAGTAACTCATCTTATTCAGCTCTCAGTTTCTAGCACAACACTTCTTGATTGTGAGCAAATAGCCCATGGCACCTACTCACCATTAGCTGGCTTTATGGACCATCAGACTTGCGAAGCAGTTCTAGAAACCAACCGACTTCCAGACGGTACTATCTGGACAATGCCAATCCTCCTAGCTGCGCCTGAGATAGCTGCCAATAGCTTTGGAGTTGGAGATCGAATTGCCCTTGCTGGGGCTAATGGAAAAGTTTACGCGACCTTAGATGTTTCAGAAATTTTTACTATGGACCTGGAGCCACTTGCACAAAAATGGTTCAATACCACTTCTAAGAAACATCCAGGTGTCGCTCGGCTTTTTAAGGGTGGTGATCGGTTTGTCGCGGGTGATGTTTTCTTAGTAGAGCGGCTGCCGTCTTCACATAGGCACTACGAATTGACCCCAGCGCAAAGCCGATTCATTTTTGCCCATAAAGGGTGGTCAAAAGTGATTGGTTTTTATACTCACAATCCAATTCATCGTGGTCACGAGCATATACAACTAAAAGCGCTTGAAGATACGGGTGCAGACGGGCTGTATATCAATCCAGTTATTAAGCCAAAAGAGTATGGTGATTTTATGCTTGGCCCAATTATGCTGAGCTATCAGACGATGTTAGATTTTGGACTGTTCCCAAAAGGCAAGGTTATCCTTGGGACTGTTGCCGCATATTCCCGTTATGCGGGGCCCCGTGAATTAGTTTTTACGGCCTTGTGTCGTAAGAATATGGGGTGTAGCCATTACATCTTTGGCAGTGATTATGCGGGTGTAGAAGATTTTCATGCGCTTGGGGCTAACCAAGATTTTATAGAAAATCTTGGTGATTTTGGCATTCAGTTGGTATTTTTTGATACTGTTGGCTACAATACTTCAACAGCCAGTTACGGACCTGTTAGTGATAGTGTAAATATGCTCGCGATTGACGACAAACAAATTCGAGCTTCCCTACGAGATGGGAAGAGCATCCCTGACTGGATGATGCGTGAAGTTGTTCAAGATAGCCTGCGTTTAGAAGTCGCTAAAAATCAAACCTTGTTTGTAGAATGAAGCAGGGCTTAATTTTTTGGTTCTCCGGACTTTCTGGGGTGGGAAAAACGACTATTGCTAACCTAGTGCGCGAGCGCCTTAACACTCGGAACTTCAAGGTATCTGTGCTCGATGGAGATGATGTTCGAAACCGTCTGCATCGTCATCTTGGTTTTAGCGAATTAGAAATTAAAGAAAACAACAAACTTATTGCTGAGTTGTGCGAAAGTGAGAGAGAGCTTGCTGATATTCTTCTAGTGCCAGTTATTTCTCCCTACGCGGAATCCCGTACTAAAGCACGGCAACAACTATCTCCTGGTTTTTTTGAAATTTATTTATTTGCCGAAATTTCAATACTTGAAAACCGTGACACAAAAGGCTTCTATGTCAAAGCTCGCAACGGGGAAATGGAGAACTTGATTGGGTATTCACCGAACGCTCCCTACGAACCACCAGAAAAATCTGATCTCATCATTAATACTGGTACTGTCTCAGTTAACGAAGCGCGTGACGAATTAATTAGCTTTATCCTTGCCCAGTGTGCCCAGTAGCCACATTTTTTACCATTAAATCTTTTACAACCATTTTATTGTTTTTTTCAATAAGACGGAGTAAGAAATTATTAATATGAAATTTAATTCTACGCAATTTCAAGCTGATGGAGTTAGCTTTAGTGTCTTCGAATTCTATAATTAATGCTATAAAGAGTTTACGGATAGTAAGGGAGGAGAGACAGATGTAGTCATCCATGAATTGGAAAACTCTCCTTTTTGAACTTTCTCCAACTCCCATTTAAATATCATCTTTTGGTCATCTAAAGTGGTTATAGAAACGGCGAATTGTGAATATCTTTTAGTTTTGAAAATTAACTCAATACTGTGGTCACGATGATATAAAATATTCTTATAATTTTGGCTTTTCATCATAAGAGTAAAACGTTCAACCGGCCCTGTCATGATCTTATTGCTTGGATGCGCAAATGCCCAAGTTTGTAAAATTCCAGCGTCTAGTGAGGGCTTATTATTTTGCTGTAATGATTTAAGCTGAATTTTTATAACGTCTTGTGGCTGTATATTGGGATGTGGAGAAATTATATCTTGCGAATTTGCGGAGTTACTAACTGAAAGCCATACCAGCGCAACCATTATTATATGCCAAGTCATTAGCTACCTCAGTTCTTTTGTGTTTGCTCAATAATAGATAAGTACTATACGAAAAGCTAAGACCAACTCTCATAAAAATGGTGTACTGGCCCATGGCCCGAACCAATACTCAGAACATCAGCGGCTTTAATGGCACCTTGCAGATAGCTGTGGGCTTCACTTGTGGCCTCTGGAATCGTTAATCCTTTTGCAAGTCCTGCGGTGATAGATGATGAGAGTGTACAGCCCGTTCCGTGTGTATTTGTCGTCTCAATGCGTGGAGCAGTAAATCGAATTGCTGGTGCGTCACCAAGAACCAAAATATCGACACAATTGGAACCTTTGGCATGACCACCTTTCATGAGGACCGCTTGTGGGCCCATATCAAGCAAGGCCTGTCCTTGATTCTCCATTTCATCAAAAGTCGTTGCCATTTTGGTATTGAGCAGGACAGCAGCTTCTGGCAAATTTGGTGTGAGAAGTGATGCCATTGGTAATAAATTGGAACGAAGGGCTAAAATTGCTTCTTCCTCCAGTAAGACATCACCTGATTTTGCAATCATGACAGGATCTAAAACAATTGGAATAGACTGAGATTCTAGTTTTTTTGCGACTGTTTGAATAATGCTAGATGTAGCTAACATACCAATTTTCAGTGCGTCAACGCGAATATCTAACAAGACAGCTTCAATTTGAGCCGCAATAATTTTGTCAGGAATTCCATGAACGGCGGTCACTTCTTGGGTATTCTGAGCAGTGACTGCAGTTATCACGCTTGCGCCATACACACCAAGCGCTGAGAAAGATTTTAAGTCTGCCTGAATGCCAGCTCCACCACCACTATCGGAGCCCGCAATGGTCAGTGCCGTCGAAACTGAGTTAGACACTATATTTGACATGTCTTAGTCCTCATATATACAAATCCGTTTACTAAAGCGAACTTGAATGATGCATGGATTGTAAAAAAGCCTCGTTTCCTTTGCTGGTGTTAACCAGATCAGGTTAAATGGGTAAGAATATCCTTCTCGGCTTTTCTGGGTACTCCAAAGTTGGTCAAATTTTATATCAGGAGAAGTAAACAGTTTCAACGGCGAACTGGCTTGAAATTGCGATTGCTAGGATGTTTAAACACGATGTCGTTATCGAAGTCTATAGAACACAATTTCATTAAAACCATTAGGCTACAAAGTCGCCTTACATCTAAAGCATGCATATTTTACTGAGACTTGAACGCGCCTTATGTTTTTTATTGTTTTACTTGTCCAACCAATTGCCTGCTCTGTTCACTAACTTTGGCAGGGCGTCGTTCCTTTTCGAGAGGCGCTTTAAAACTTCTAATTCAGCGAAAGCTAAATTATATCAAAACGTCAAAATGTATTTTTGCTTCTGATCAGAGGTAATTAATCGCGTTCTATTGCCACTCTTATCTCTATTTTTTAGCCCTAAATAAGAGCAACTATGAACTTTCATGCCCTTGAGGTTCCAGACCTTTTCTTTTATTCGCAAAAACTCGCTCATCTTTTTTAACTGAAACCTATTTTAAAAAATAAAGAAAGAAAAAAAAATCCCACAACACTGATTAAGTGACTACGGGATTTATGTATTATTTTGTTTATGTCAACCCATGCCAGCAGAAGGATCAACATCTTGGGAATCGTTCCCTTCCTCACCTTCGCCATTGTTGCCAAAGTCCTGACCGACGCTAGCACCGGAACCGACCCCTCCACCTTGCTCTGTTGCTCCGTCCATGGCAGCGCCGACAGCAACATCGTCTTGGTTAGGTCCGTCTTGGGTAACTGCAATCCCCGCGTGGTCAGCCCCTATAGAATCCTCCAGGGCCTCTCTTCCTCCATCATCCAAGTTTGCCTGCATTGGATCATCACCGGCTGGGTTACCAAAATCTTCTGGGGTAGTCATAGCGGGGCCACCCATGGCATCTGGTGCTATGTTTTCTGCTCCGGAAAACTCACCTGTTGGATCTGGTGTAGCCATCACAAATGGCTCTGGCATTACAAAGTCATCATTCATTGGAGCATGATCATATCCGCCTTCTGGGGGCATCATACTTGGCGCAGCTGTAGCACATGCACCGTCCATTGGAGGAGCTTGGCACGCATCAGCTGGGCAAGTTTCGGGTTGACCTGGTTCAACTACGGGATTGCCCGCACCATCCACAGGCAT